>NZ_AVOP01000023.1:0-406589 GCF_000733275.2 Enterobacter sp. EGD-HP1 | reverse complement strand
AAACAGGGGGCGATCGTAGGCCGGGTAAGGCGAAGCCGTCACCCGGCAAGTGTTTACTTAAACCCCACCACCGGATGCTGCTGATACGGCGTCTCCAGCTCGGCAATCTGCTCCGGCGTCAGCGTGATATCCACCGCATTCAGCAGCTCATCCAGCTGTTCTTCCCGCGACGTTCCAATAATCGGTGCTGCGACCCCGCGCTTGCCCAGAAGCCAGGCCAGCGCCACCTGGGCGCGGGTTGCGCCGGTATCGTCGGCAATTCCGGCTAAGCGTTCGGCAATCAGCGCATCGCTGGCTTCTGTAGCGGCATAGAGATTTTTTCCCACTTCATCCGATACCAGACGGGCCGTGGTTTCCCCCCACGGACGGGTCAGGCGGCCGCGCGCCAGCGGGCTCCACGGGATCACCGCCACGCCCTCCTGATGGCACAGCGGCAGCATCTCGCGTTCTTCTTCACGATAGATCAGATTGTAGTGATCCTGCATGGTGACAAAGCGCGCCCAGCCGTGCTGCGCCTGGAGATCCAGCGCCTGAGCAAACTGCGACGCGTGCATAGACGACGCGCCGATGTAGCGTGCTTTCCCGGCTTTGACCACGTCGTTCAGCGCCTCCAGCGTTTCTTCAATCGGGGTGTTGTAATCCCAGCGGTGAATTTGCAGCAGGTCGACGTAATCCATGTTCAGGCGTCTGAGGCTGTCATCAATAGAGCGCAGGATCTGCGCGCGAGAAAGGCCTTCAGTCAGATCGCCTGACGGATAGTAGACTTTGGTGGCAACGACGATGTCTTCCCGGCGGGCAAAATCGCGCAGGGCGCGGCCGACAATCTCCTCGCTGCTGCCGTCGGAGTAGCTGTTGGCGGTATCAAAGAAGTTAATGCCGCCTTCAATGGCGCGTTTGATAATCGGACGGCTGCTCTCTTCCGGCAGCGTCCAGGCGTGGTTTCCCCGATCGGGCTCGCCAAAGGTCATGCATCCCAGACAAAGTCGGGAAACCTTAAGGTCGGTTTTTCCTAATGTTGTGTATTGCACGGTTCCGCTCCTGCTGTTTAAACACCAGGTTTAAGCATAGCAGGAGCGGAAAAGAGGGAAGGGGTCAGTCCAGCCAGGCGCGGATTTTGGCTTCGATACCGGCGGCGTCCAGGCCAATCGCCGCACGGGCTTCATCCTGGGTACCCTGAGGAATGAAATGATCCGGCAGGCCGAGGTTCAGCACCGGCACGGCTTTACGGTTTGCCACCAGCACCTCGTTCACGCCGCTGCCCGCACCGCCCATAATCGCGTTCTCTTCCAGCGTGACCAGCACGTCATGGGTCTCAGCCATACTCAGGATCAGAGAGTCGTCGAGCGGCTTCACAAAGCGCATGTCCACCAGGGTGGCATTCAGCGTTTCAGCCACTTTCGCGGCCTCCGGCATCAGCGTGCCGAAGTTCAGAATTGCCACTTTCTCACCGCGACGTTTGACCAGACCTTTACCGATCGCCAGCTTCTCCAGCGGCTGCAGCTCAACGCCCACCGCATTGCCGCGCGGGTAGCGAACCGCGCTTGGGCCATCCTGATAGTGGTAGCCGGTAAACAGCATCTGACGACATTCGTTCTCGTCGCTGGGCGTCATGATGACCATGTCCGGGATACAGCGCAGGAACGACAGGTCAAACGCGCCCTGGTGCGTCTGGCCGTCGGCACCGACGATGCCCGCACGATCGATAGCAAACAGCACCGGCAGCTTCTGGATCGCCACGTCGTGGATCACCTGATCGTAGGCGCGCTGCAGGAAGGTGGAATAGATAGCGACAACCGGTTTGTAGCCGCCGATCGCCAGGCCCGCTGCAAACGTCACCGCGTGCTGCTCGGCAATGGCCACGTCGAAATACTGGTCAGGGTATTTTCTGGAGAACTCCACCATGCCGGAGCCTTCACGCATGGCAGGCGTCACCGCCATCAGCTTATTGTCTTTTGCGGCGGTTTCGCACAGCCAGTCGCCGAAGATTTTTGAATAGCTCGGCATGCCGCCGCTGCTTTTTGGCAGACAGCCGCTGGACGGGTCAAATTTCGGTACCGCGTGGAAGGTAATCGGATCTTTTTCCGCCGGTTCGTAGCCACGCCCTTTTTTGGTCATGATATGCAGGAACTGCGGGCCTTTCAGGTCACGCATGTTCTTGAGCGTGGTCACCAGACCCAGCACGTCATGGCCGTCAACCGGGCCGATATAGTTAAAGCCCAGCTCTTCAAACAGGGTGCCCGGCACGACCATACCTTTGATGTGCTCTTCGGTACGCTTGAGCAGCTCTTTGATCGGCGGTACGCCGGAGAAGACTTTCTTGCCGCCTTCACGCAGCGAAGAGTAAAGCTTGCCGGAGAGCAGCTGTGCCAGATGGTTGTTCAGCGCGCCGACGTTCTCGGAGATCGACATTTCGTTATCGTTAAGGATAACCAGCATGTCTGGCTTGATGTCGCCCGCATGGTTCATGGCTTCGAAGGCCATCCCTGCGGTGATGGCGCCGTCGCCAATCACGCAGACGGTGCGGCGCTGCTTGTTCTCTTTTTCGGCGGCAACGGCAATACCGATGCCCGCAGAAATGGAGGTAGAGGAGTGGCCGACGCTCAGCACGTCATACTCGCTCTCACCGCGCCACGGGAACGGGTGCAGGCCGCCTTTCTGACGAATGGTGCCAATTTTATCGCGACGTCCGGTCAGAATTTTGTGCGGATAAGCCTGATGGCCCACGTCCCAGATGAGCTGATCGAACGGCGTGTTATAGACATAGTGAAGCGCCACGGTCAGCTCTACCGTGCCAAGCCCGGAGGCGAAATGGCCGCTGGAGCGGCTTACGCTGTCGAGCAGGTAGCGACGCAGCTCGTCGCACAGCTTCGGCAGGCTCTCTTTCGGCAACAGACGTAACTCCTGGGTGGAGTCAACTAACGCCAGTGTCGGGTATTTGGCAATATCAAAACTCATCAAAGGCTCATCGAGATATATAGTTTATTTATTACGCTGGATTATATAGTCCGCTAGCGCTTCCAGTGCCGAGGTATCCAGCGATTGCGCGGCCAGTTTATTTAGCGACTGGCGGGCATCGTCAATCAGATCCCGGGCTTTACGTTGGGCTTGCTCAAGGCCCAGCAGGGCGGGGTAGGTACTTTTGCCAAGCTGCTGGTCCGCACCCTGACGTTTACCCAATGTTGCAGTATCGCCCACCACATCCAGAATGTCATCCTGAACCTGGAATGCCAGACCGATACTTTCTGCGTATCTGTCCAGAATCGGCAGGGCTTTGCGCCCTTGTTCACCCGCGCTCAGCGCGCCCAGGCGAACGGCGGAACGAATCAATGCCCCGGTTTTATGGCGATGAATACGCTCGAGCTGTTCCAGATTAACCTGACGTCCTTCCGCTTCAAGATCCAGTGCCTGTCCGCCGCACATGCCGGCCACGCCGCTGGCCATTGCCAGCTCGGAGATCATCGCCAGGCGGTCGCGGTCGGCCACTTCCGCCATCGGCGCGTCGCTCAGAATCGAGAACGCCAGCGTTTGCAGGGCATCACCCGCCAGAATGGCATTCGCCTCGCCAAACTTGATATGGCAGGTGGGTTGACCCCGACGCAAATCGTCGTCGTCCATGGCCGGGAGATCGTCGTGGATCAGCGAGTAGGCGTGGATGCACTCAACGGCGGCTGCCGGGGCGTCCAGCGTGTTATCGCTGATACCAAACATATTGCCTGTGGCGTACACCAGGAACGGGCGCAGGCGCTTTCCACCCAAGAGTGCGCCATAGTGCATGGCCTCAACTAGTGGAGTGTTCTGAAAAGGCTGTGGCGCAATAAAACGGCGCAGGGCGTCGTTGGCGCGTACGACACGCGCCTGAAGCTCATTGGCAAAATCCATTTACTCGGCGTCCGGTGTGAAAGGCGTGGTTTTCGCGTCTTCGCTGTCGGAAAGCAGGATCTGCACGCGCTGTTCGGCCTGCTGCAGTTTGACCTGCCCCTGGCGCGCCAGCTGCACGCCACGCTCGAATTCGTTGAGCGCCTCTTCCAGCGGGAGATCGCCGCTCTCGAGGCGGGTAACAATTTGCTCCAGTTCACTCAGCGCAGTTTCGAAACTGGCCGGTGCGTCGTTCTTCTTCGGCATAGTGAATTGACTCTTATATTCTCAGCCCCGACATGGTAACGGACTCAGGGCAATTATCAAATAACGCGCAATGTGCACAGGAGCGGCGCGATGGTGGTATACTTGCGCGCCTGGATGCAGCCACGGGTGTGGGCTGCTGTACTCTTTTCCATTACAAGCCTTAATACGCTTGCCTAAGAAACATTGCCGCCATGAAGTTTATCATTAAATTGTTCCCTGAAATCACCATCAAAAGCCAATCTGTGCGTTTGCGCTTTATTAAAATTCTCACCGGGAACATTCGTAACGTATTAAAGCACTACGACGAAACCCTCGCCGTGGTGCGTCACTGGGACCACGTTGAAGTGCGCGCCAAAGACGAAAACAAACGTCAGGATATTCGCGACGCGCTGACCCGTATCCCGGGGATCCACCATATCCTTGAAGTGGAAGATGTTCCGTTCAGCGATATGCACGACATCTTCGAGAAAGCATTGGTCCAGTACCGCGATCAGATCGAAGGCAAAACCTTCTGCGTGCGCGTGAAGCGTCGCGGCAAGCACGAGTTCAGCTCCATTGAAGTGGAACGTTACGTCGGCGGCGGTTTGAACCAGCATGTTGAAACGGCGCGCGTGCGTCTGACCAACCCGGACGTGACCGTGAACCTTGAGATCGAAAACGATCGCCTGCTGCTGGTTAAAGGGCGCTATGAAGGTATCGGCGGCTTCCCGATCGGAACCCAGGAAGACGTATTGTCCCTGATCTCCGGCGGCTTCGACTCCGGCGTTTCCAGCTATATGCTGATGCGTCGCGGCTGCCGTGTGCACTACTGCTTCTTCAACCTGGGCGGTGCGGCGCATGAAATCGGCGTTCGTCAGGTCGCGCATTACCTGTGGAACCGCTTCGGCAGCTCCCACCGCGTGCGTTTCGTCGCGATCAACTTCGAACCCGTGGTCGGCGAAATCCTCGAAAAAGTGGACGACGGCCAAATGGGCGTGGTGCTGAAGCGCATGATGGTGCGTGCGGCGTCCAAAGTGGCTGAACGCTATGGCGTGCAGGCGCTGGTCACCGGCGAAGCGCTGGGCCAGGTTTCCAGCCAGACGCTGACCAACCTGCGTCTGATCGACAACGTGTCTGATACGCTGATCCTGCGTCCGCTGATCTCCCACGACAAAGAGCACATCATCGATCTGGCGCGCGAAATCGGCACCGAAGATTTTGCCCGCACCATGCCGGAATACTGCGGCGTGATCTCAAAAAGCCCGACCGTCAAAGCGGTGAAGGCGAAGATCGAAGCGGAAGAAGAGAACTTCGATTTTGCCATCCTGGACAAAGTGGTGGAGGAAGCCTCCAACATTGATATCCGTGAGATTGCCCAGCAGACCGAACAGGAAGTGGTTGAAGTTGAAACCGTCAGCGGTTTTGGTGCCAGCGATGTGATTGTGGATATTCGTTCTATTGATGAACAGGACGCTAGCCCGCTGAACGTCGAAGGCGTTGAGGTGGTTTCTCTGCCGTTCTATAAGCTGAGCACGAAATTTGGCGATCTCGACAAGAGCAAAACGTATCTGCTGTGGTGCGAGCGCGGGGTGATGAGCCGCCTGCAGGCGCTGTATCTGCGCGAGCAGGGCTTTGCGAATGTGAAGGTGTATCGTCCGTAGTGTGCGGCCTGATGCCCTCACCCCGACCCTCTCCCACGGGGAGAGGGCGCAAACATTAAAAACGGCAACCTTTGGTTGCCGTTTTGCTTTTACCTCGCGCCACCCGGCTTTTTTTATGCACTACTCTTCATAGTAATTATAAATTCCCGCCGGCATTACCAGCGACGACGCCACTTCGTACGCCTTCTCGCGCCCGACCAGCAGGTCAATAATCTTTAAGCCAAAATCAATCGCGGTGCCTGGCCCCTGGCTGGTCAGCAGGTTGACGCGCGGGTCCCAGACGACGCGTTTATCCACCCAGTGCTCTTCCGGGATCGTATCCTTCAGCCCCGGGAAGCCTGTCATATTGCCGATGGGGAAGATATCGTGCGGAACCAGAACCGTTCCGGCGGCGGCACAGATAGCCGCGACGATACGGCCGGATACGTGAAACTGACGCACGGTCTCAACCAGCAGCGGGCTGTCGCGAAAACATTCCGCGCCTTTTAAGCCGCCGGGCAGCACGATGATGTCATAATCGCCGTCAGCCACCTGAACAAGGGGGGCATCCGCGAGAATTTTCACCCCGCGTGAACAGGTGATTTCCAGATTGCCGTCGCTGGCGACGCTGGCGGTGGTGACCTTAATGCCGCCGCGCACCATCAAATCAATGGTGGTGACCGCTTCCATCTCTTCGCTACCAGGGGCGAGGCAGATCAGGGCTGACGCGCTCATATTCACTCTCCTTACGTTTAACCAGGTCATACAGACGGGCGTTTTCCGGCACGGCGATGCCGTGTGCGCGGGCGCGTTTTAGCAGATAGCCGGTGATGTAGTCGATCTCCGTGTGGCGTAATGCCCGAACATCCTGCAACATCGAGGAGATGTTTTCTGCGGTACTCTCAATGACCTGCTCGACATAGCAGCGCAAATCGTCCGCTGAGGTATGCAGGCCTTCCCGCTCAACGACCGCTGCGACTTCCGCACACAGCGTCGCAACGTCCTGCGGATGATTTTTCAGCTCCCCGTTCGGGCAGTTCCATAGCGCCGTCAGCGGATTGATCACGCAGTTTACCGCCAGCTTCCGCCACAGCTGAGGGAGGATGTTGTTGTGCCAGGCCACGTCCGGCAGCACCTTTTGAAGCACATCGGCCAGATAGCTGTAGTCGCCATCCTGTGTTCTGGCGGGGCCGATATGCGTCACCCCGCTGGCGACATGCACGATGATGTTGCCATCGCGGCGGGCAGCGTGCGTGGTTGTCGCCATCAGCAGGGGCTGCGGGACGCTTTTTAGCTCATCAAGGGTCCCCATGCCGTTATGCAGCAGCAGTATGGGGGAAGTGGGGGGGAGCTGCGCGGCCAGCGTCTTTACCGCGTCTGAGACCTGCCACGCTTTGAGCGTCACCAGTAAAAGGTCGCTTTGCGCCAGGAAATCCGGATCGTTCGCGGTGAGGGATTCGTTAAAGATGCTTCCGTCTTCGCCAATCAGGTTTACACTGCAATAGGGCTGGGGCACGCGCAGCCAGCCCTGAACCTCATGTCCGTGCTTGCACAGCGCGGTCAGCCACAGCTGACCAAGCGCTCCGCATCCGAGCACCGTAATTTTCATTGTTCCTCCTCACCTGCAACTGCGCCAGGTGTTACAGCTTAATTATACAGCTAAGCTTCTGTTGAGTTATGCCTCGTAGCGGGTATTATGCAACGCAACAAAAGTGAAGGGAGAAGAAAAGATGCCATCTTTCGATATTGTTTCCGAAGTTGATATCCAGGAAGTTCGCAACGGCGTTGAGAACGCAACCCGCGAAGTTGAGTCACGTTTCGATTTTCGTGGCGTTGAGGCGTCGTTTGAGCTGAACGACGCAAATAAGACCATTAAGGTGCTGAGCGAGTCTGATTTCCAGGTGAATCAGCTGCTCGACATTCTGCGCGCCAAGCTGTTAAAGCGCGGTATCGAAGGGACGTCTCTGGACGTGCCGGAAGAGTTTGTACACAGCGGTAAAAACTGGTTTGTTGAAGCCAAACTGAAGCAGGGCATCGAGAGCGCGGTGCAGAAGAAGATCGTTAAGCTCATTAAAGACAGCAAGCTGAAGGTGCAGGCGCAGATCCAGGGCGAAGAAATTCGTGTGACCGGTAAGTCCCGCGATGACCTCCAGTCCGTAATGGCGCTGGTGCGCGGCGGCGATCTGGGGCAACCGTTCCAGTTTAAAAACTTCCGCGATTAATATAAAAAGCCCGGTTTAACCGGGCTTTTTTTACGCTTTGAGCGCCTGCTCGACCTCGAAGCGGTTGGTCATTTTACTGTCTATTTTGACGTAAGCGCTGCGTTCTTCAGGAACAATAAGCACCTCGGTCACACCCTCTTTGGCTTCCAGACGCTGTTTCAGCGCATCGCTAATCTCCACATCATCCGGGATTTCTACCCGCAGGCTGCTCACGTAGCGCGGCTCTTTCATGGTGCTGGCGACCAGCAGCCATACTGTCGCCAATAGCGCACCGGCGAGGAACACGGTTTGTGAATCAAACAGACCGTCCACCCAGCCGCCGAGCGAGCCGCCGATCGCCACGCCGAGAAACTGGCTGGTGGAGTAGATGCCCATCGCCGTGCCTTTATACCCGGCGGGGGACTCTTTGCTGATCAGCGAAGGCAGCAGCGCTTCCATCAGGTTAAAGGCCAGGAAGAACAGCTGTACGCCGGCAATCAGCTCCCAGAAGTGCGGGCCGGCGCCCCAGAGCACAATTTCGGCAATCAGCAGGACCGCCACGCAGCCCACGAAGACGCGCTTCATTTTGCGCTTCACTTCGGCGTAGATAATGAACGGCACCACGGAGACAAACGAAATCAGCATCGTGACGAGATAGATTTTCCAGTGCTCAGCCGCCGGAAAACCCGCCGCGGCAAGCTGGCCTGGCAGGGCAACGAATGTGGACATCAGCAGAATGTGCAGACACATGATGCCGAAGTTCAGCTTCAGCAGGCGCGGCTCGACAATCACTTTGCTGAAGCAGCCTTTTACCATCCCCGATTCACGGTTCAGAACGTGGTTCTTGCTGTCCGGCACGACCCACAGGGTTAAGGCAATACCGATGGTTGCCAGCACGGCAATCATCCAGAACAGGGCGTGCAGACCCAGCGTGTGCGTAATGATGGGGCCCAGCACCATCGCAATCGCAAAGGTAACGCCAAAGCTCACGCCGATGAACGCCATCGCTTTGGTGCGGTTCTGCTCGCGGGTTAAGTCGGACAGCAGCGCCATCACCGCGGCGGCAATCGCGCCGGAGCCCTGCAGAGCGCGACCGAGAATAATCCCCCAGATGGAGTGGGAGAGGGCGGCAATGACGCTTCCGAGCACAAAGACCAGCAGCCCGCCGACGATCAGCGGCTTTCGGCCTACCCGATCAGAGAGCAGGCCAAACGGGATCTGGAATACCGCCTGCGCCAGACCGTAGATGCCGATCGCGAGGCCAATCAGCGCCTCGCTGGCCCCCTGCAGCGCCATACCGTACGTGGTCAGAACAGGCAGGACCATAAACATGCCAAGCATCCGTAGCGAGAAGACAGTCCCTAAGCCCCAGGTCGCGCGTAGCTCGCCTGGCGTCATTTTATAATCGTTCATTGCCACCTCAGTTCAAAAGCAGGCACTAGTTTAGGCGGGGTGTTAATTGCGGTAAATAGGTGTTTGTTTAAGAGATATTACCATCGTGCAAAACCGCGTCGGGTGGCGGCGATGCCTTACCCGACCTACCGATCCCGTAGGCCCGTGCAAGCGTAGCGCCGCCGGGCAAAAAAAAAGCCAGGTGATTAACCTGGCTTTTTCAATTCAGCACACTTACCAGACGTAAGTCAGCAGGTTGTGTGAATCTGGCACCATGAAGTCCACGGACATCATCACGGACAGCGAGGTGATGGCCACAATCGAGAACACAAACAGTTTGCGCGCCCAGACTTTGTCATCTTCCACTTTGTAACCGCGCAGCGCCATACCGAGCCACCAGACGCTCACCGCAGCGGCTACCGCCAGATATTTGTATCCAGCGTAACCGCCCAGAGAGAGCATCAGCGTTGCCACGGCAAAGGCGATGATGTACAGCGTGATGTGGTTCTTGGCAACCGAAATGCCCTTCACGACCGGCAGAACCGGAATGTTCGCTGCCTGATAATCCTTAAAGCGGAAAATCGCGATGGCATAGGAGTGCGGCATCTGCCACAGGCTAAAGATAGCCAGCAGGATCAGCGCACCGCTGTCGAACTCGTTCGTGACCGCGCAGTAGCCAATCACCGGCGGCGCAGCGCCGGAGAGAGAACCAATTAGCGTGCCGTAGACGGAGTGGCGTTTCATATACAGGCTGTAGACGCCCACATAGACCACGAACCCCATCACCCCCAGCCAGCAGGCCAGCGGGTTAGCACCAAACCACAGCAGCATAAAGCCAGCAATACCCAGCAAGGTGGCGTACACCAGCGAGACGGAAGGGGCGATCAGGCCTTTCACCAGCACCCGATTTTTGGTCCTTTCCATCTTCTTGTCGATATCCATGTCGATGTAGTTGTTAAATACACAACCGGACGCAACAACCAGTGACACACCGACCAGCGTGTAGATGAAGAGGGTGTAATCAATGCTGCCCTTAGAGGCCAGCAGGAACCCTCCGATCACGGAGATCAGGTTGCCAAAGATGATGCCTGGTTTCGTTACTTGCAGGTATTGCTTAAACATACTCGCCGCTCTTAGTGAACCATCATGTTGTAGTTGAGGTTCCACATAATCCAGATGGAACCGACTACCAGGATAGCGATGATAATCACGGTAAAGATAAAGGCGGTCATATTCCAGCCTTCATCGGACTTGGTGTTCATGTGCAGGAAGCAAACCAGATGCACCAGAATCTGAATCACCGCGGTCACCAGGATTGCACCCAGAATAACCGGTTTAGACGCAGAACCGCTCATCACCATCCAGAACGGGATTACCGTCAGGATGATCGACAGGATGAAACCTGTCATGTAGGTTTTTACGCTACCGTGGGAAGCGCCATGATCGTTTGAATGACTCATTACATCGCCCCCATCAGATATACAACAGAGAACACACAGATCCACACCACGTCCAGGAAGTGCCAGAACAGGCTCAGGCACATGATACGGGTACGGTTAGTGCTGGTCAGGCCGCGACGGGATACCTGGAACATCAGTACCGCCATCCAGATCAGACCAGAGGTGACGTGCAGACCGTGGGTACCGACCAGCGCGAAGAACGCGGACAGGAAGCCACTGCGATCCGGACCGAAACCTTCCAGAATCAGGTGATGGAATTCATAGATTTCCATCCCGATAAATCCAGCACCAAACAGCCAGGTCAACGCCAGCCAGGAAACAACCTGGCTCTTGTTGTTTTTGTACATGGCGATAGCCGCCATGCCGTAGGTGATGGAGCTGAATAACAGCAGTGCGGTTTCAACCAGAACGAACGGCAGTTCAAAGATGTCCTTGCCAGCCGGGCCGCCCGCCGTGCCGTTCACCAGAACGGCATAGGTCGCGAACAGACAGCAGAACAGAATGCAGTCGCTCATCAGGTAGATCCAGAAACCGAAGACTTTGGTCGGTCCTGTATCGTGGTGCGCATGCTCATGCGCGTGGGCAGTTGAGTGCGCCAGAGTATCAGTTGCCATTTTTCAGCCCCGCTTTAGAAATCTCGTCGAAATGCTGATTTTCCAGCTTCTCAACTTCACGGACTGGTACGTAGTAGTCCACGTCCTCGTCAAAGCTCTTCACAATCCAGCTGATTACGATGCCGGCGAAGCCAACAATCGCCATCCACCAGATGTGCCAGATCATTGCGAAACCAAATACCGTTGCGAAGGCGGCAATGACAATGCCCGCACCGCTGTTTTTCGGCATGTGGATCTCTTCGTAATGAGCTGGTTGCTTGTACGCTTCACCTTTCTCTTTCATTTCCCAGAATGCGTCGCGTTCATGAACCTGCGGCACGATGGCAAAGTTATAGAAAGGAGGTGGAGAAGAGGTTGCCCACTCCAGCGTACGGCCACCCCATGGGTCACCGGTCAGGTCACGGTTCTGATCGCGGTCGCGAATAGACACGTAGAACTGAATCAGCTGAGACGCGATACCACAGGCAATCAGCACGGCGCCGCCCGCTGCAACCATCAGCATTGGGTGGAACTGCGGATCGATCTGCTGGCTCAGACGACGGGTCATACCCATGAAGCCCAGCACGTACAGCGGCATAAATGCCACGAAGAAGCCGATGATCCAGAACCAGAATGCGCGTTTACCCCATTTTTCGTTCAGCGTGAAGCCGAACGCTTTTGGCCACCAGTAGGTTACGCCAGCGAAGCAGCCGAAGACCACGCCACCGATGATAACGTTATGGAAGTGCGCAATCAGGAACAGGCTGTTGTGCAGAACGAAGTCAGCACCCGGTACCGCCAGCAGTACGCCGGTCATCCCACCTACGGAGAAGGTCACGATGAAGCCGATGGTCCACAGCATTGCTGAGTGGAACACGATACGGCCCTGATACATGGTGAACAGCCAGTTGAAGATCTTCACCCCGGTAGGGATGGCGATAATCATGGTGGTAATACCGAAGAAGGCGTTTACGTTCGCGCCCGCACCCATGGTGAAGAAGTGGTGCAGCCAAACGATGAACGACAGAACGGTAATACACACGGTTGCCCACACCAGAGAGGTGTAACCAAACAGACGTTTACGCGAGAAGGTTGCCGCGATTTCGGAGAACACACCGAACACAGGCAGAACCAGAATGTACACTTCCGGGTGACCCCAGGCCCAAATCAGGTTGATGTACATCATCATGTTGCCACCCATATCATTCGTGAAGAAATGGGTGCCCAGGTAGCGGTCCAGGGTCAGCAGCGCGATGGTGACGGTCAGAATTGGGAAGGAGGCAATAATCAGGATGTTGGCGCACAGAGATGCCCAGGTAAATACCGGCATCTTGAACATGGTCATGCCAGGGGCACGCATCTTGATAATGGTCACGAAGAAGTTGATACCGGTCAGGGTAGTACCGACACCGGAGAGCTGAAGCGCCCAAATCCAGTAGTCGACGCCAACGCCCGGACTGTACTCAATTCCTGACAGCGGCGGGTAAGCCAGCCAGCCGGTCTGCGCGAATTCGCCCACACCCAGTGACAGGTTAACCAGGATAACGCCGACAACCGTGAACCAGAAGCTCAGGTTGTTCAGGAACGGGAACGCCACGTCGCGCGCGCCGATTTGCAGCGGAACGACAACGTTCATCAGACCGATAACCAGCGGCATCGCCACGAAGAAGATCATGATAACGCCGTGGGCGGTAAAGATCTGATCGTAGTGGTGCGGCGGCAGGAAGCCGGCTTCACCCGCAGAAGCGAGCGCCTGCTGGCTACGCATCATGATCGCATCCGCAAAGCCACGAATTAACATGACGATACCGACGATGCAGTACATGATACCGAGTTTTTTGTGGTCAACCGAAGTCAGCCACTCGTTCCACAGGTAGCTCCACTTACCGAAGTAAGTGATCAGGGCCAGTAAGGCCGCGCCACCAATGATAATTGCAGCCACCGTAACCACGATAATCGGTTCATGGTAGGGCACTGCATCCAGTGTCAATTTTCCGAACATTTTCTTCCTCGGCCCCTTAGTGAGCGGTTTCCGCGTGGCTCATGTCCATGCCTTCCATACCTTCGTGCGCGCTGTGCTCGCCTTCAGGCTGGGTCATGTCCATGCTCTTGCCGTGATCCATAAATTTGCCAATAACGTCTTTGAACAAATCTGGTTTCACATTAGAGAAGTACTCCACCTTGTTGTATTCGCTTGGTGCAGCCACTTTTTCGAACGCCGCCATGTCAGACATGGTGTTTGGAGACTGCTTCGCTTTTTCAACCCACTGGTCGAAAGCGGCACGGTCTGGCGTCGCAATAGCTTTGAACTTCATACCTGAGAAGCCCGGGCCGCTATAGCTGGCGGAGATACCATCATAGGTGCCTGCTTCATTCGCGATCAGGTGCAGGTTGGTCTGCATTCCGGCCATCGCGTAGATCTGGCTACCCAGACGTGGGATGAAGAAGGAGTTCATTACGGAGTTGGAGGTCACTTTGAACTGAACCGGAGTGTTCGCCGGGAAGGCGATTTCATTCACGGTAGCAATACCCTGCTCCGGATAGATGAAGAACCATTTCCAGTCCATGGAGACCACTTCAATGGTAATAGGTTTCTCATCGTGAACCAGCGGTTTGCTTGGCTCAAGTGCGTGAGTGGTTTTCCAGGTCAGTACGGCAAGGAACAGGATGATCAGAATAGGTACCGTCCAGACCACAGCTTCCACTTTATTGGAGTGTGACCAGTTAGGGCTATACTTCGCATCTTTATTGCTCGCACGATACTTCCAGGCGAAACCAACAGCCATCAAAATGGCAGGAATAACCACAATCAACATCAGGCCAAAAGCCGTCAATATCAGTGAACGTTGTTCCAGTCCAATCTGTCCTTTGGGGTCTAGTAGTGCAGAATCGCAGCCACTGAGTAATACAGTGCCCGCGAATAATGACAACCATCCCAAACTTTTATTGTATTTCCCGAGTCTCATTTAACGACCTCAATTCCACGGAGTCTGGTGGCGTTTAAAGTGTGCGGGCATTTTACGGGAAGGTTACATTACTGTAAACATCATTAGGCCTGTGTCAGGAAGGTGTTACCGGGTTCTGCCGCACGTGTCACAAGTGTTGCAAATTATGTCGGTTTTTATGACCGAAGCCGCATGGCGCGGGCTTTATAACGAAAGGACCCCCAAGCATACCCTAAAAGGGGCAATTGGTATAACCATTGTTAAAAATAAACAAAAAATTAACAATTAATTATCAATAAAAAGACATCTAAAAAACGAAAAATCAAACTCTCGTATGCTGAATCGTTTAATGAAAAATAGCGTTTTGGAATGGGAGCCAATAATTTCCAAATCCTATCCCGCACAAAACAACAAATATTTTTTTAGCGGGTGGTGGCTATTTCGCCGTTATAATTTCGCTTGGTGATTACAACGGGAAATAACCTTTCGCATTTTTCTTCAGGTCATCTGCGTTTTACGCAACGCCATGAAATCGAGCAGACCCCCTGTCAGGATCCCGGCGATAGCCAGCAGGGCTCCGACGTCCAGCAGCAGGGCTTCTATGGGAAGTGCGAGTGACGTGCTGGCATTAAGAATAAGCACCACAAGCCAGAGTGCCAGAGCAGCGCAGCCCACCATTAACAGACGTAACGCAAAACGGTAGGCGCGGTGATATTCGGTTCGCGGCATAAAGTGTTCGGTCCGCTGGGTATATTCCAGCGTCTGACGGCAGACCAGCAGCAATAAAATTCCCGGCACGGCAGCCACGACTGAAAAGAGATAAAATGTTGGCCAGCCGTGGGCTTCCACGAACCAGCCGGCAATTGGGCCCACGTACACGCGGCCAACGGCGGAGAGCGCCGAGAGCAGCGCGAACTGGGTAGCAGAAAATGATTTGTTGCACAGGGTCATCAGCAGAGCGACAAACGCCGCGGTGCCCATACCGCCGCAGAGGTTTTCGAAGAACACCGCCGCGGCCATGCTGATCGTATGTTTGTCGGTAATCGACAGCAGCCAGTAGCCTGCGTTAGAGGCGCCCTGAAGGATGCCGAAAATCAGCAGCGCGCGAAACAGCGTCAGACGCTGCATCAGCACGCCGCCATACAGTGCGCCGACGATGGTCGCAAACAGCCCCAGCGTTTTATTCACCACGCCCACTTCACCGGCGTCAAAACCGACACCCCGGATCAGGAAGGTGGTGGTCAGGCTCATGGCAAAGGCATCGCCCAGCTTATAAAGGACGATGAGCAACAGGATCAGCCAGGCGTTGTTGCGGCCAAAAAAGTCGCGTAGCGGTTCGGCGACCGCCTGCTCCAGCGAGCGGGGAACCGGGATGACATCACTCGGTTCGGGCGCGAACAGCGTCGCGATAATGCAGGGGATCAGCAGGGCGGCCATCAGCCAGTACATGCCCTGCCAGCCGAGGTAACGGTCGGCGAGCCACAGCGCCAGCCCGCCGGAAACCAGCATCCCGAGGCGGTAGCCCAGCACGCTGATTGCCGCACCGGCGCCACGCTCTTCCGCAGGTAACACATCCGTCTTCCAGGCGTCGAATACGATATCCTGAGAGGCGGAGCAGAAGGCTATCACCACCGCAAGCGCGGCCATCCAGCGCAGCTGCGTGGCGGGCTCAAGAAAACCCATCGCCGCAATGGCCAGTAGCAGCAGGATCTGCGTCATCACTAACCAGCCGCGCCGACGCCCGAGGAAAGGCGGCGTATAGCGATCCATGACCGGAGACCACAGGAACTTAAAGACATAGGCCTGGCCCACAAGCGAGAAGAAACCGATGGTTTTAAGATCGATGTTCTCAACCGTCATCCACGCCTGAAGCGTGCCGGAAGTGAGTGCGAGGGGTAAACCCGAGGCGAAGCCGAGGATCAGCAGAATCGCTGATTTCGGTTGCTGGAAAATGCGTAAGTAATGGCTGGACATGTTTTTATAAAACTGACCCGGTGATACACCGGGTCAGAGAGCGGGATTAACGCGCGTTCTGTTTGATGAAGTCGTGAATGCTGGTGTCCTGCGCCATGTCGGAAATGGTATCCGTCAGCACGCTGTTAACCGCATCAGCAATATTTTTATTCGATGCCTGGAACGCACCCTCAACAGAGTAGCTGGCGCGGTAGTTTTTGGTCATCTTGTTGCCATTCTTCGCGGTGGCAATGATGGCGATATCCGCTTTAGTCGCGATGTTGTAGCGCACGTTGCCCTGAGACACGTCAGCGTACAGGTTGTTCACGATGATCTGCAGATCGACCGCGCCGCTTGGGCCAATCATGTAGCCGCGAGCGGTCATCTGTTTCTCCAGCACTTCCTGGAGCAGGAAGCGCAGGTCGCGGGACGCGGTGAGGGTAACCTGCTGGTTATCGCGGGTCACTTTTGCCAGCGCCTGGTCCTGACGCTGATCGGCACTGTTAATGCTCACAGTAACGCCCATCAGGCTTGGGTCCTGCTGAGGCAGGGTGATTTTTGGTGAGACATCAATGGTGGTTGGCGGGGTAGCGCAGCCTGCCAGCATAAATAGGGCTACCAACGGAAAGAAGAGTTTTTTTAACATTTTCGGGTTCTCAACGAATCGTAAGCATATAAAGAGAAAAATTGTCGCCATCATAACATCGCCAACGGCGAGGGGAAGTGGTCAACGCATGTAAATTCATCGCCTTGTCCGAAAACTGACCAATTCACCGTTTTTCCCAATCCGTGTATGACAAAACGCATGAGTCTCACAGTGAACTTCATTCGTTTGAATGAGAAAATCAGACGAAAGCTAAATATTTGTTGTCAAGGTGTAATGGAAACGGTAAAAGCGGCTAACATTTAAAGGGATGGGTGACATCCTGGCGTTGTCGGAGGAGTAATTTCATGATGATACGTGAGCATATAGAAGATAAATTAAGGGCAGCGTTCAACCCTGTGTTCCTCGAAGTCGTCGACGAAAGCTATCGTCATAACGTACCGGCAGGTTCTGAAAGCCACTTTAAAGTGGTTCTGGTTAGCGATCGCTTCACGGGAGAACGTTTCCTGAATCGACACCGCTTGATCTACAGCACCTTGACGGAAGAACTCTCCACGACCGTGCATGCGCTGGCACTGCATACCTACACCATTAAGGAATGGGAAGGCTTGCAGGATACGGTTTTCGCATCGCCGCCCTGTCGCGGTGCAGGCACTATCGCCTGATAAATCGGATTTGCAACGGCTGGAGCTTTTCCAGTATGTTGCTTACAGATTTCCTCAAAACGGCCTCCGGGCCGTTTTGTTTTGTCTGAGTTTTGAGCGGATGGTGCGATTTTAAGGCTAAAAATAGCCTTAAAGTGTGAAAAAAGCCGCAGCAACATGCCCCAACCGTTCTCGACTCACCTAAGTGATGCCGCTATAATGCCGCGTCTTATTGAATGTCTTCGGGATGATTCTGGCGACAGGGAATGTGAATCTGCACTAAGAGAGCATCCCGGTATAACAGACAGATTCAGAGTTGACCGAGCACTGTGATTTTTTTGAGGTAACAAGATGCAAGTTTCAGTTGAAACCACTCAAGGCCTTGGCCGCCGTGTAACGATTACTATCGCTGCTGACAGCATCGAAACTGCTGTGAAAAGCGAGCTGGTCAACGTAGCAAAAAAAGTACGTATTGACGGCTTCCGCAAGGGCAAAGTACCAATGAATGTTGTTGCTCAGCGTTATGGCGCTTCCGTGCGTCAGGATGTGCTGGGTGAACTGATGAGCCGTAACTTTATTGATGCGATCATCAAAGAAAAAATCAATCCGGCCGGCGCGCCAAACTACGTCCCAGGCGAATACAAACTGGGCGAAGACTTCACCTACTCCGTAGAGTTCGAAGTGTACCCGGAAGTTGAGCTGAAAGGTCTGGAATCTATCGAAGTTGAAAAACCCGTTGTTTCCGTGACTGACGAAGACGTTGACGGCATGCTGGATACCCTGCGCAAGCAGCAGGCGAACTGGAAAGAGAAAGAAGGCGCTGTTGACGCTGAAGACCGTGTCACCATCGACTTCACCGGTTCTGTAGACGGCGAAGAGTTCGAAGGCGGTAAAGCGTCTGACTTCGTACTGGCAATGGGCCAGGGTCGTATGATCCCAGGCTTCGAAGACGGTATCAAAGGCCACAAGGCTGGCGAAGAGTTCACCATCGACGTGACCTTCCCTGAAGAATACCACGCTGAAAACCTGAAAGGGAAAGCAGCGAAGTTCGCTATCAACCTGAAGAAAGTTGAAGAGCGCGAACTGCCAGAACTGACTGAAGAATTCATCAAGCGTTTCGGCGTAGAAGATGGTTCCGTAGCGGGTCTGCGTACAGAAGTGCGCAAGAACATGGAACGCGAACTGAACGGTGCGGTGCGTAACCGTGTGAAATCTCAGGCGATCGAAGGTCTGGTGAAAGCCAACGAAATCGACGTTCCAGCTGCCCTGATCGACAGCGAAATCGACGTTCTGCGCCGTCAGGCTGCACAGCGTTTCGGTGGCAACCAGCAGCAAGCGATGGAACTGCCGCGCGAGCTGTTCGAAGAGCAAGCGAAACGCCGCGTTGTTGTTGGCCTGCTGCTGGGCGAAGTGATTCGTACCCACGAGCTGAAAGCTGACGAAGAGCGTGTGAAAGGCCTGATCGAAGAGATGGCTTCTGCATACGAAGATCCATCAGAAGTGATCGAGTTCTACGGTAAGAACAAAGAGCTGATGGACAACATGCGCAACGTTGCCCTGGAAGAGCAGGCTGTTGAAGCGGTACTGGCGAAAGCGAAAGTGACCGAAAAAGCGACCTCTTTCAACGAACTGATGAACCAGCAGGCGTAATTTCGCCCCAAAGGTTTAAAGTTTGAACAGAAAACCCGTTGCCTTGCGGCAGCGGGTTTTTTTTATCGCAGCGATAGCCCAGGAAGAGTGCTAAAACGCCCTTTCGGTGTTAGCGTAACAACAAAAGGTTGTTATGCTTGAAATAGGGCACTGTGAACCCCATAAGTACGTAATCATGATGAATGAGACTGGCTGATAATCCGTCCGTAAGGTTACAATCAGTACAGCAGGTGTTTTCAATTTTGATCCAGGAGACGGAAATGTCATACAGTGGCGAACGAGATAACTTTGCACCCCATATGGCTCTGGTGCCAATGGTTATTGAACAGACCTCACGTGGTGAGCGTTCTTTTGATATCTATTCCCGTCTGCTCAAGGAACGCGTTATCTTTCTGACCGGCCAGGTGGAAGACCACATGGCTAACCTGATCGTGGCGCAGATGCTGTTTCTGGAAGCGGAAAACCCGGAAAAAGACATTTACCTGTACATTAACTCCCCGGGTGGCGTGATTACAGCAGGTATGTCCATTTATGACACCATGCAATTCATCAAGCCTGATGTAAGCACTATCTGTATGGGTCAGGCTGCATCGATGGGCGCATTCCTGTTAACAGCAGGGGCGAAAGGTAAGCGTTTCTGCTTGCCAAATTCCCGCGTGATGATTCACCAGCCGCTGGGCGGTTACCAGGGGCAGGCGACGGATATCGAAATCCACGCCCGCGAAATTCTGAAAGTAAAAGCGCGCATGAATGAACTTATGGCGCAGCATACGGGTCAACCACTCGAGCAGATCGAGCGCGATACCGAGCGCGATCGCTTCCTCTCTGCTCCAGAGGCAGTTGAGTACGGCTTAGTCGACTCCGTGTTGACCCATCGTAATTGATGCCCGTGACGCGAGTGTGCCGCTATACTAAGGTAGGGCGGCACGCTGCTGATTGCAGCTTGCGTCTTAGAATGGCATTTGCGTCGTCATGTGCGGCACAAAGAACTTAAAAAGAGGTTTGGACTCATGACAGATAAACGCAAAGATGGTTCGGGCAAACTGCTGTACTGCTCTTTTTGCGGCAAAAGCCAGCATGAAGTGCGTAAACTGATTGCCGGGCCGTCCGTGTATATCTGCGACGAATGTGTCGATTTATGTAACGACATCATCCGCGAAGAGATTAAAGAAGTCGCACCGCACCGTGAGCGCAGCGCGCTGCCAACGCCGCATGAAATTCGTCATCACCTTGACGACTACGTCATCGGACAGGAGCAGGCCAAGAAAGTGCTGGCGGTAGCGGTCTATAACCACTACAAACGTCTGCGTAACGGCGACACCAGCAATGGCGTGGAACTGGGTAAAAGTAACATTCTGCTTATCGGCCCAACCGGTTCCGGTAAAACGCTGCTGGCGGAAACCCTGGCGCGCCTGCTTGATGTTCCGTTCACTATGGCGGATGCCACCACCCTGACCGAGGCCGGTTATGTGGGTGAGGACGTCGAAAACATCATCCAGAAACTGCTGCAGAAGTGCGATTACGACGTACAGAAAGCCCAGCGCGGGATTGTTTACATCGATGAGATCGACAAGATCTCCCGTAAATCAGACAACCCGTCCATCACCCGTGACGTATCGGGTGAAGGCGTACAGCAGGCACTGCTGAAGCTGATCGAAGGTACGGTTGCCGCCGTTCCGCCACAGGGTGGTCGTAAACATCCGCAGCAGGAGTTCCTGCAGGTTGATACCTCCAAGATCCTGTTCATCTGTGGTGGTGCGTTTGCCGGTCTGGATAAAGTCATCTCCCACCGTGTTGAAACCGGCTCCGGCATTGGTTTCGGCGCAACAGTGAAAGCAACGTCCGAAAAACCGAACGAAGGCGAGCTTCTGTCTCAGGTTGAACCGGAAGATCTGATCAAATTCGGTCTGATCCCTGAATTCATTGGCCGTCTGCCGGTTGTGGCAACGCTGAATGAACTGAGCGAAGACGCGCTGATCCAGATTCTGAAAGAGCCGAAAAATGCGCTGACTAAACAGTATCAGGCGCTGTTCAATCTGGAAGGCGTTGATCTGGAATTCCGCGACGAAGCGCTGGATGCTATTGCCAAGAAAGCGATGATCCGTAAAACCGGTGCCCGTGGTCTGCGTTCAATTGTTGAAGCGGCACTGCTCGACACCATGTACGATCTGCCGTCGATGGAAGACGTTGAGAAAGTGGTGATTGACGAGTCCGTCATCAGCGGCCAAACCAAGCCGCTGCTGATTTACGGCAAACCGGAAGCGCAGCAGGCATCTGGCGAATAATTCACCAAATCATACAAGCAGTTAATCAAAAAGGGGGGATTTTATCTCCCCTTTACTTTTTCCGTATTCATAGCGTTGAATGTGTGGCAAACATCCCCATATACTGGATACATGTTAATGGTTATGTGAAGCACAGCGACATGACCAGTTTACCTGGCGGACACTAACTAAGAGAGAGCTCTATGAATCCTGAGCGTTCTGAACGCATTGAAATCCCCGTATTGCCGTTGCGCGATGTGGTGGTTTATCCGCACATGGTCATACCCTTATTTGTAGGGCGGGAAAAATCTATCCGTTGCCTCGAAGCCGCCATGGATCATGATAAAAAAATCATGCTGGTGGCGCAGAAAGAAGCATCAACGGATGAGCCGGGTGTAAACGATCTTTTCACCGTCGGGACCGTGGCCTCTATTTTGCAGATGCTGAAGCTGCCTGACGGCACCGTGAAGGTGCTGGTAGAAGGCCTGCAGCGTGCGCGTATTACCACTCTGTCAGATGACGGCGAGCACTTCTCTGCGAAGGCAGAGTACCTTGATTCGCCTGAGCTTGACGAGCGCGAGCAGGAAGTGCTGGTACGCACCGCGATTAGCCAGTTTGAAGGCTATATCAAGCTGAACAAGAAAATCCCACCAGAAGTGCTGACGTCGCTGAACAGCATCGACGATCCTGCGCGTCTGGCGGACACCATCGCTGCCCATATGCCGCTGAAGCTGGCTGACAAACAGTCCGTGCTGGAAATGTCCGACGTTAACGAACGTCTGGAATACCTGATGGCGATGATGGAGTCTGAAATCGATCTGCTGCAGGTTGAGAAGCGTATTCGCAACCGCGTGAAAAAGCAGATGGAGAAATCTCAGCGTGAGTACTATCTGAATGAGCAAATGAAGGCCATTCAGAAAGAACTGGGCGAGATGGACGACGCGCCGGACGAAAACGAAGCGCTGAAGCGTAAGATCGACGCGGCGAAAATGCCGAAAGAGGCAAAAGAGAAAGCCGAAGCAGAACTGCAGAAGCTGAAAATGATGTCTCCAATGTCGGCTGAAGCGACCGTTGTTCGCGGCTACATTGAGTGGATGGTGCAGGTTCCGTGGAACGCCCGCAGCAAGGTCAAAAAAGACCTGCGTCAGGCGCAGGAAATCCTGGATACCGACCACTACGGCCTGGAGCGCGTGAAAGATCGCATTCTTGAGTACCTCGCGGTACAAAGCCGTGTTAACAAAATTAAAGGCCCAATTCTGTGTCTGGTAGGACCGCCGGGGGTGGGTAAAACCTCTTTGGGTCAGTCCATCGCCAAAGCGACCGGACGTAAGTATATCCGTATGGCGCTGGGTGGCGTACGCGATGAAGCGGAAATCCGCGGTCACCGCCGTACCTACATCGGCTCTATGCCGGGTAAACTGATCCAGAAGATGGCGAAAGTAGGGGTTAAAAACCCGCTGTTCCTGCTCGATGAGATCGACAAGATGTCGTCGGACATGCGTGGCGACCCTGCGTCTGCACTGCTGGAAGTGCTTGATCCAGAACAGAACGTGGCGTTCAGCGATCACTACCTGGAAGTGGACTACGACCTAAGCGACGTGATGTTCGTGGCGACCTCCAACTCCATGAACATTCCGGCCCCGCTGCTGGACCGTATGGAAGTGATCCGTCTCTCCGGTTATACCGAAGATGAGAAGCTGAACATCGCTAAGCAGCACCTGCTGCCGAAACAGATTGAGCGTAACGCGCTGAAAGCCAACGAGCTGACCGTCGAGGACAGCGCGATTATCGGCATCATTCGCTACTACACCCGTGAAGCGGGCGTGCGTAGCCTTGAGCGTGAAATCTCCAAACTGTGTCGTAAGGCGGTGAAACAGCTGCTGCTGGATAAGAGCCTGAAACACATTGTGATTAACGGCGACAATCTGCATGCGTACCTGGGCGTTCAGCGCTTCGACTACGGTCGCGCGGACAACGAAAACCGCGTTGGTCAGGTCACCGGCCTGGCATGGACGGAAGTGGGCGGCGATCTGCTGACCATCGAAACCGCCTGTGTGCCGGGCAAAGGCAAACTGACCTACACCGGCTCGCTGGGTGAAGTGATGCAGGAGTCCATCCAGGCGGCGCTGACCGTGGTGCGCGCGCGCGCGGAGAAACTGGGTATCAACCCTGATTTCTACGAAAAACGCGACATCCACGTGCACGTTCCGGAAGGGGCGACGCCGAAAGATGGCCCAAGCGCGGGTATTGCCATGTGTACCGCTCTGGTTTCCTGCCTGACAGGGAACCCGGTGCGTGCCGATGTGGCAATGACCGGTGAAATCACGCTGCGTGGTCAGGTTCTGCCGATTGGTGGTTTAAAAGAAAAACTGCTGGCGGCACATCGCGGTGGGATCAAAACCGTATTGATCCCTTACGAAAACAAACGCGATCTGGAAGAGATTCCGGACAACGTGATTGCCGATCTGCAGATCCATCCTGTGAAGCGAATTGAGGAAGTTCTCAGTCTCGCATTGCAGAATGAACCCTCCGGAATGCAGGTTGTAACCGCAAAATAGTGACCTCGCGCAAAGAGCGTCAATAAAAACAAGGCTGGTAAGTCATTTCGCACTTGCCAGCCTTTTTTTGTATAGCTAATTTAGATTGCTGATTAGGTCAGCCATCAACAACGGGTGTTGTAAGGTCATGGCAGGCCTGATATAACTGCTGCGCGGTCGCGTTGTGAAGGATTCAGGCGCGATATAAATTATAAAGAGAGGAAGAGAACAGTGAATAAATCTCAACTGATTGACAAAATTGCTGCTGGTGCTGATATTTCTAAAGCTGCAGCTGGACGTGCGTTAGATGCATTAATTGCTTCTGTTACTGAATCTCTGCAGGCTGGAGACGACGTTGCACTGGTAGGCTTCGGTACTTTTGCTGTTAAAGAGCGTGCTGCCCGTACTGGCCGCAACCCTCAGACCGGTAAAGAGATCACCATTGCTGCTGCTAAAGTGCCGGGTTTCCGTGCAGGTAAAGCGCTGAAAGACGCAGTAAACTGATTGCTCTCCCGTTTCAGGGAAGCCGGAAAGTACAAGGGCGCATCATTTGATGTGCCTTTTTTGTTTGTCCAGACCTGATTTGTGCGAGTTTATGCGAGTTGTGGGCTGACAATCGCCCCGTTTTCTTGTCACAATACGTCTTCACGCGCGACGGGCAGGATTTTCCGTCAGCGTCAGGTAACCAGTCACCTACAGCGGAGTGTTGTTACACCATGATGGACAGCTTACGCACGGCTGCTAACAGTCTCGTGCTCAAGATTATTTTCGGTATCATTATCGTGTCGTTCATATTGACCGGCGTGAGCAGTTACCTTATTGGCGGTGGCGCAAACTATGCCGCAAAAGTGAATGGCCAGGAAATCAGCCGTGGTCAGTTCGAGAATGCTTTTGCCGGTGAACGTAACCGTATGCAGCAACAGCTGGGCGACCAATTCTCTGAACTGGCGGCGAACGAAGGGTACATGAAGACCCTGCGCCAACAGACACTGAACCGTCTTATCGACGAAGCGCTGCTTGATCAGTACGCCAAAAAACTGGGCCTTGGCATCAGTGATGAGCAGGTGAAAAAAGCCATCTTCTCCACCCAGGCCTTCCAGTCTAACGGTAAATTCGACAACGCGCGTTACAACAGTATCGTCAACCAGATGGGGATGACGGCCGATCAGTACGCTCAGGCACTGCGTAACCAACTGACCACCCAGCAGCTCATCAATGCCGTCGTAGGCACCGATTTCATGCTCAAAGGTGAAACGGACGAACTGGCCGCGCTGGTGGCGCAGCAGCGTGTTGTTCGCGAAGCGACTATTGATGTGAACGCCCTGGCGGCGAAACAGCAGGTCAGCGATGCAGACGTTAACGCCTGGTACGAGCAGAACAAGAATTCCTTTGTTTCTCCAGAGCAGTTCCGTGTGAGCTATATCAAGCTGGATGCAGCCGCGCTGCAGGAAACCGCGTCTGATGCGGAAATCCAGTCTTACTACGACCAGCATCAGGATCAGTTCACTCAGCCGCAGCGTAACCGCTACAGCGTGATTCAGACGAAGACCGAGGCTGATGCCAAAGCGGTACTGGAAGAGCTGAACAAAGGCGCTGATTTCGCGACCGTTGCGAAAGCGAAATCCACCGACATTATCTCCGCGAAAAACGGCGGTGATATGGGCTGGCTGGAAGACGCGACCACGCCTGACGAGCTGAAAAATGCCGGTCTGAAAGAGAAAGGCCAGCTTTCAGGCGTTATTAAGTCTTCCGTTGGTTTCCTGGTTGTCCGTCTGGACGACATCACCGCGGCGAAAACCAAGCCACTGGCTGAAGTTCGCGAAGATATCGCGGCGAAAGTGAAACAGGAAAAAGCGCTGGATGCCTACTACGCGCTGCAGCAGAAGGTGAGCGATGCTGCCAGCAACGACAATGAATCTCTGGCTGGTGCAGAGCAGGCGGCGGGCGTGAAAGCGGTTGAGACGGGCTGGTTTGGCCGTGACAACCTGCCGGAAGAACTGAACTTCAAACCGGTTTCTGATGCCATCTTCAACGGTGGTCTGGTGGGCGAAAACGGCACGCCGGGCAGTAACTCTGACATCATTACCGTCGACGGCGATCGTGCGTTTGTGTTGCGCGTCAGCGAGCACAAGCCAGAAGCGGTCAAACCGCTGTCGGAAGTGAAGGATCAGGTTGTTGCTCAGGTTAAGCACAACAAAGCGGAACAGCAGGCGAAACTGGATGCTGAGAAGATTCTGTCTGACCTGAAAGCGGGTAAAGAGGACGCGTTGAAAGCGGCTGGCCTGAGCTTCGGTGAAGCGAAAACGCTGAGCCGTACCGGTCAGGATCCGATCAGCCAGGCCGCGTTTGGTCTGACTCTGCCTGCGAAGGACAAGCCAAGCTTCGGTACCACCACCGATACGCAGGGTAACGTTGTTCTGCTGGCGCTGGATGAAGTGAAAGCCGGGACCCTGCCAGAAGCGCAGAAGAAAGCGATGGTTCAGGGGATTACCCAGAACAATGCTCAGATTGCCTTCGAAGCGATGATGAGCAACCTGCGCAAAGATGCCAAAATCAAGCTGGGTGATGTGATGACTCAGCAGCAGTAATTACGTGTCTGCTCGCAGATTTTCGTAACGCTCTGCAATAACTAAAGGCCGCTTTCGCGGCCTTTTCCATTTCTGCAATCTGCTGTTTGTGCCGGTTTTATCTGGCGGCTATCGTGACGTGGCTGTCAACAAACAAGGAGATAACAGCATGAAATGTGGAATCAAAGCACTGTTAATTACGCTGGCTATTGCCACCACCGGGATGAGCGCGGGTGCGATGGCGTCGGCCCCCGCCGCCAAAACACAAACTACCCAGAGCAAGTCCGACGCGGCAGCGCCGGTGCAAGGGCAAACCAAAGCGACAGGAGCCGGCAAAAATGCGGATGATGACGGTACGCGGGTCAGCATCAATTCGGCCTCAGCGGAAGATCTCGCCCGTGCGTTGAATGGCGTGGGCTTGAAAAAAGCGCAGGCCATCGTCAGCTACCGCGAAGAGTATGGTCCTTTCAAAACGGTCGACGATCTCAAGCAGGTGCCGGGCATGGGCAGCGCGCTGGTTGAGCGCAACCTCTCACACCTGACGTTGTAATTACGCAATTTCTTGCACTGCGGCAAAATTTTGCCAGGATAAAGAGGTCATACCAGTTATGACCTCACATCCTACAATAACAGTAAAGGCTATTGCGCTATGCAGACAAAAATCAAAGTACGCGGTTTTCATCTCGACGTTTACCAGCATGTGAACAACGCTCGCTATCTTGAGTTTCTTGAAGAAGCGCGCTGGGACGGGCTGGAAAACAGCGAAAGCTTTCAGTGGCTGACCGCGCACAACATCGCGTTCGTGGTCGTCAATATCAATATCAACTACCGCCGTCCGGCCGTGCTGGGCGATGTACTGACGGTGACCAGCCAGGTGCAACAGATCAATGGCAAAAGCGGGGTGTTAAGCCAGGTGGTGACGCTCGACCCGGAAGGGCAGGTGGTCGCTGATGCGATGATTACGTTTGTCTGTATCGATCTGAAAACGCAGAAAGCGCTGCCGCTGGAAGGGGAACTGCGGGAAAAGCTGGAGTTGATGATCGCTTAGAAAGTTTGTCTTTTATAAAAGACAAAAGGATTTTTCAGGGATAGAATAATGGACAGGGACTACGTTGTTGAACGTTACCGGACCCGTGACGGGAAAGTACCGTTTGAGGAGTGGGTTGCCAGAATGAATCGAAAGGATCCGGATCCGGATATGGTTTTCCGGATCCTTATGCGGATTAACCGTGCGATAAAATATAATTTTGGCGATTACAGGTATCTCAGGGAAGGTGTTTGGGAGATGCGAGTCGACAGTGGCCCCGGCTACAGAATCTATTTTTCAGTAGAAAATCGGCAGGTTTTATTGTTACTGATAGGTGGTGACAAAAAGAGCCAAAAAGCAGATATCAAACTGGCAATAGATTACTGGAAAGATCATCAAACAAAAGGACATTCCAATGAGCGCCGCTGAACGAAAATATTCGAGCTCTGTTAGCCACCATGATGCTGTTGTGAAAATGCTGCGAGAGAATCCTTCCTACGCTCAGCGTTATCTCCAGACAGCCCTGGAAGAGATCTATGAAGACCAGGGGATCCCTGCCTATCTCATTGCACTCCGTCAGGTCATCGAAGCGCGAGGCGGTATCGGAGAAATTTCTACCAAAGCAGGTCTGTCCCGTCAGCAGCTATACCGAACCTTATCAGACAACGGCAACCCAACGCTGACAACGCTGATGAAAGTCACCCGTGCTGCCGGTGTGAAACTGTTCGACAGCACGGTCAAATAACCCTATTTAAGCCCGGTTTTTTTTTGCATCGCGGCCATCACGCCGACTTTATCGGCAAGATAGTGGTTCAGCCCGTTAGCGCGTAGGTTACAGGCCGCGCACTGGCCGCAACCGTCGCCTTTGATGCCGTTATAGCAGGTGAGGGTTTCGCTGCGAACAAGGTCCAGCTTGCCCCAGTAGTCCGCCAGCGCCCAGGTTTCGGCTTTATCCAGCCACATGAGCGGGGTTTCAAAGCGCGTCTCTTTCGCCATCCCCAGATTGACGGCGTGGTTTAACGCTTTCACGAACTCATCACGACAGTCCGGGTAGCCGGAGAAGTCGGTCTCGCATACGCCGGTTATCACCGCTTCGGCTTTTACCTGGTAGGCGTAAATCGACGTCAGGGTCAGGAAGAGGATATTACGGCCCGGCACGAAGGTATTCGGAATGCCGCTGGCATCGGGTTCGTAGTCCGGGACGGGAATACTGTCCCGGGTGAGGCTGCTCACGGCCAGTTCATTTAACAGCGTAACGTCCAGCACCTTGTGCGCGCGTGCGCCCAGTTTCAGGGCAAGTTCACGGGCAACGTCGATTTCAGCGCGGTGACGCTGACCATAATCGAAAGTGACACAGTGAACTTCATCGTACTGATGAAGGGCCTGGACCAGGCAGGTAGTAGAGTCTTGTCCTCCGCTGAATACGACGACGGCACGTTTCATAAATCATCTCGACTGTTACGGTAAAAACGTTATGTTACCGTCTGACCACGACGGCGACCAGCTTCTTCACGATTTCGGGGCGGGTAGCCAGGCTTCGGTAAAATCAAACCACCCGCGGGTGTTAAGACGTATACCGTTAACCCCCGGCGGGGCGCTGATCTGGTATTGATAATTGAACAGGGGCGTTATCACCGCCTTTTCCATGAGGCGGGAGAAAATGGCCCTGAGCCCGGCATGTCTGGCCTGTTCGTCGGCCTGGGTCTGTACGGCATCCAGGGTGGCCTGCAGATGAGCATATTGCGGTGCGCTAAGCACGTGTGGCCAGAGGGCATCACAGCGTAGCCACTGTTCAAGCGTATATTCCGGCGCTTCGCCAATCAGCCTGTCACCCATCATGATGTCCGCATCTGCCAGTTGCTGGCACCCGTCCCAGGTTTTCGCATCGTAAAAGATCGCCGTAAGCTCGCAGCCGTGTTGTGCAAGGTACTGTTTTAGCTGGCGCGCCATCGTGTGTAACTCAACCGGTAAATGATAAATCAGGGTTAATTTCTTGGGCAGAGAGACATGTGTTAAATCCGGCCACTCAGGGATTGCCCAGCCGGGGAGTAACTCCTCTGTCGGGGTAATCAGCCCTTCATTGAGCGGAAGCGTATGCAGAAGCGTTGAGAGATGAATGACGTTGATGAGTCGTCGAGCCTGCATTTCGCTCAGGCGCGGGCTTTGCTTCAGGGTGAGATAACAAAAGCCCAGGCTAGTGCTGTTCGTCACCAGGCGTAGGCTCTCCAGTTCATCCGGCTCGCCAATGGCGATCTGCACCGGATGGCGACAGCTGGTGCCTAACCCATAGTCAAACAGCGACGGTGTGATCCAGTACTCGATAGCCTTAAGCAGCGGATGGCTGAGATGGTACTGCTCATGGCTTTCCAGACGAACCAGATCCGGTTCATACACGCTGACTCTGAAGGGGCCGCTGCCCGTCATGGGCTGTTCGGGATGTGCAAGCCGACTACAGTAGGTGGCCAGGCGATGCGCCAGCCAGTAGTCCGGCTGGTGCAGCGTAAACGTCAGACACTGAGGATGGGTAACGTCAACGCGTAAGACGCTCTGGAACAGTTTACGCAGGGCAGGCAAGGCGAAAAGCGCATCCAGGCTTTGCTGAAGCTGTCCGGTTTCGATTTTATCGCCGTTATGCCAGTGCAGCGTGGAACGAATGTAGAAATGCCAGCGCAAACCGTCCTTCGACACCTCCCAGTGATGAGCAAGATCGCCCGCGGGTTCACTGCTGTTGCCGTGAAATCGCGTCAAACCTGAGAATACCTGTCCTGCCAAATGCTGCTCCGCCCGGCCAGGTAAAAACCCCGGCTGAAGCGGATCCAGCGAGCGGTAATAGGGGATGCGCAGCGTCGGCGTGTCGTTTTGCCACTGCCCGCCCAAAAACGGATGCAGCAACGATCGTAATTCTGCGGGCGCAAGCTGGGCCAGTTCCAGCGCGTTATGCTGCTGCCCGCTTTTCAGCGCCTCCTCCATCATTGCATTGCGCAGTGACTCCGGCGCGACATGGAACGTCAGCTCGCCCCGCTTACCGCGGCCAGACTGCGCTCGCCAGCTCAGCCAGCCCGCCTCCTGGGCCTGACGCAGCAGCGTTCGCACATGCCGCTCGCTACAAAAACAGCGGGCGGCCAGTTCGCCGATGGTGACCTGTTGTGTTGCCCCCAGGGAAGGCTGCCACAGGCGGTGATACTGATTGAGTCGATTGAGCTGGCGCATAAGAAACCCGGAACAATAATTATCATCTATTCACTATTACTTCCGTATATCTCACGCGATACTGATGCACAAGTTAACCGCATCACATTTCGGGAGTAATCATGGCTCGGCTCGCTGCATTTGATATGGACGGTACGCTGTTGATGCCGGATCACCGTTTAGGGGAGAAAACCCTTAACACGCTGAAGCGCCTGCACGAGCGTAATGTCACTCTGACGTTTGCCACCGGGCGTCATGTGCTGGAGATGCGCCATTTGCTGGGGGCATTTTCCCTCGACGCTTTTCTGATCACCGGCAACGGGACGCGAATTCACTCCGTAGAAGGCGACGTGCTGCACCGGCAGGATCTCAACCCGGAAGTGGCGGACATTGTGCTGCACAGCACCTGGGACACGCAGGCCAGCGTCCACGTCTTTAACGATCGGGGCTGGTTTACCGGAAGCGAAATCCCGGAATTATTGCACGCGCATGTTTACAGCGGCTTTAAATACCAGCTTATCGATCTGCGTCGGATCCCTGCCCATGCGGTAACCAAGATCTGCTTCTGTGGCGATCATGACGATCTATGCCGCTTACGGATTCAACTGAATGAGGCGCTGGGCGACCGGGCGCACCTGACCTTCTCGGCGGTGGATTGTCTGGAAGTGCTGCCGGTAGGCTGTAATAAAGGTTCTGCCCTGGCGGTGCTGAGCGACCACCTGGGCGTAACGCTGCAGGAGTGTATGGCGTTTGGTGACGCCATGAACGACCGCGAAATGCTGGGCAGCGTAGGTCGCGGTCTGATCATGGGGAATGCGATGGCGCAGCTAAAAGCAGAACTTCCCCATCTGCCGGTTATTGGCCACTGCCGCAATGAAGCAGTGTCCCATTTTTTGACGCATTGGCTGGACAATAACAACCTCCCATATTCCCCCGAATAGTGAGACCCTTCCAGCAAGCCAGACTTCGGTCTGGCTTTTTTTTATTTCACAAGCTGTGCAATCTGCGCTTTCCACGGGGCGATATCGCCGATGTTGGCCTGCACCCACTCCGCGTTGTAGTAAGTTTCAAGGTAGCGCTCGCCGCTGTCGCACAGCAGCGTGACGATGGAACCGGTGCGGCCTTCTTCGCGCATACGTGCGGCAAGCTGCAGTGCGCCCCACATATTGGTGCCCGTCGATGCGCCCACTTTGCGCCCCAGCTGCGTTTCCAGCCAGTGTGCGGTGGCCACGCTGGCGGCATCCGGCACGCGCATCATCTCATCCACAACGTCGGGGATGAAAGAGGGCTCTACGCGCGGGCGGCCGATGCCTTCAATTTTGCTCCCTACCGGGCTGCGCAGACCGGCATCGCGGTTTTGCCAGTAGTCGAGGAACACGGAGTTCTGCGGGTCAACCACCATCAGCTGGGTATCGTAGCCCTGACAGCGGATATAGCGTCCAATCGTGGCTGACGTGCCGCCGGTACCGGCGCTCATGACGATATAGGATGGAACCGGATGCGGTTCGTGGGTCATCTGGCGGAAAATACTGTCGGCAATGTTGTTATTGCCGCGCCAGTCCGTTGCGCGCTCGGCGAAGGTGAACTGATCCATATAGTGGCCGTTCAGCTCACGGGCCAGCATTTCGGAGGCGGCGTAGATTTCGCAGGCGCTTTCCACAAAGTGGCAGCGACCGCCGTAAAATTCGATCTGTTCGATTTTGCGTTTTGCGGTGCAGGACGGCATCACCGCGATAAACGGCAGGCCCAGCAGGCGGGCAAAATAGGCTTCGGACACCGCCGTTGAACCGGATGAGGATTCTATGATGGTGGTGCCTTCTTTGATCCAGCCGTTACACAAACCGTATAAAAACAGCGAGCGCGCCAGGCGATGCTTCAGGCTACCGGTAGGATGGGTGCTTTCGTCTTTCAGATAGAGCTGAATGCCGTCAAATCCCGGCAGGGAAAGGCGAATCAGATGCGTATCCGCCGAGCGCTGATAGTCGGCATTGATTTCGCTGATCGCATGTTTAACCCAGGTGCTATTCATCGTCGTTATCCGTTTGTCATTTTGTGCCTAGCATAGCGAAAAGCACAGAAAAAATTGTTGCTATCTGGCCTTTAAAATAGAATGAAGGGAGAAAATTTTTCTCTGTGAGGTGGGTATGCTAGATAAAATTGACCGCAAGCTCCTTTCATTGCTGCAGAATGACTGTACCCTCTCTTTGCAGGCGCTGGCAGATGCCGTTAATCTGACCACCACCCCGTGCTGGAAGCGCCTTAAGAAGCTGGAAGATGACGGCATTCTTCTGGGGCGCGTCGCGCTGTTAGATCCCGAAAAGCTGGGGCTTGGGCTGACGGCATTTGTGCTGATAAAAACCCAGCATCACAGCAGCGAGTGGTATTGCCGCTTCGTCACCCAGGTGTCGGAGATGCCCGAGGTGCTCGGTTTCTGGCGTATGGCCGGAGAGTACGATTACCTGATGCGCGTTCAGGTGGCCGACATGAAGCGCTATGATGATTTCTACAAGCGGCTGGTGAACAGCGTACCGGGTTTGTCGGACGTCACCTCAAGCTTCGCCATGGAACAGATTAAATACACCACAGCATTACCTATTGAATAACTTCGTAAAATACCTTCAGGAACAAACCGCGTGCGATTATTTGCCCAACTAAGCTGGTACTTTCGTCGGGAGTGGCAACGCTACCTCGGCGCAGTATTCCTGCTTATTATCATTGCCATCCTGCAGCTGATCCCGCCAAAAGTGGTGGGGTACGTCGTGGATGGCGTCACCGAACAGCATTACACCACCGCACGGGTGTTGATGTGGGTCGGCACGCTGGTGCTGACGGCGGTCATTGTTTATCTGCTGCGCTACGTCTGGCGCGTGCTGCTGTTTGGTGCGTCCTATCAGCTGGCCGTTGAGCTGCGTGAAGATTTTTACCGCCAGCTGAGCCGACAGCATCCCGAATTTTATCTGCGCCATCGCACCGGGGATCTCATCGCCCGCGCGACGAACGACGTCGATCGCGTGGTCTTTGCCGCCGGGGAAGGTGTATTAACGCTGGTGGACTCGCTGGTGATGGGTTGTGCGGTGCTGATCGTCATGTCCACGCAGATCAGCTGGCAGTTGACCCTGCTTGCCCTGCTGCCGATGCCGATTATGGCGCTGGCGATCAATCGCTATGGGGAACAGCTGCACGAGCGCTTTAAGCTGGCCCAGGCGGCATTTTCATCTCTGAACGATCGCACCCAGGAGAGCATGACCAGCATCCGCATGATCAAAGCGTTTGGCCTGGAAGACAGACAGTCCGCGCTGTTTGCCGCCGATGCGGCAGACACGGGAGCGAAAAACATGCGCGTTGCGCGTATCGATGCCCGCTTTGACCCGACCATTTATATCGCTATTGGCATGGCGAACCTTTTGGCGATTGGCGGCGGGAGCTGGATGGTGGTGCAGGGCGCGTTAACCCTGGGGCAATTGACCAGCTTCGCGATGTATCTGGGGCTGATGATCTGGCCGATGCTGGCGCTGGCCTGGATGTTTAACATCGTGGAGCGCGGCAGCGCCGCCTACAGCCGCATTCGCGCCATGCTGGCCGAAGCGCCGGTGGTCATTGACGGTAGCGAAACCGTACCGGAAGGGCGCGGCGTCATGACCGTCGACGTCCGGAGGTTTGTCTACCCGCATACCGAGCATCCGGGGCTGGAAAACGTCAGCTTCACCCTGCAGCCAGGGCAGATGCTCGGCATCTGCGGCCCGACGGGTTCCGGCAAAAGTAGCGTGCTCTCTCTGCTTCAGCGCCACTTTGACGTCACCGAGGGCGATATTCGCTTCCACGATATCCCCCTGACGAACCTGCTGCTGGACGAGTGGCGTGGCCGCCTGGCGGTCGTCAGCCAGACGCCGTTTTTATTTTCCGACACGGTGGCGAACAACATTGCCCTGGGACGCCCTGCGGCAACGCAGGAAGAGATTGAGCATGTGGCGCGTTTGGCCAGCGTACATGATGATATTTTGCGTCTGCCGCAGGGCTACGACACGGAGGTTGGGGAGCGGGGCGTCATGCTGTCCGGAGGACAAAAGCAGCGTATCTCCATTGCCCGCGCGCTGCTGCTGAATGCTGAAATCCTGATCCTGGACGATGCACTTTCCGCCGTGGACGGCCGTACCGAGCATCAAATTCTGCATAACCTGCGCCAGTGGGGCGACGGACGCACGGTGATTATCAGCGCCCACCGTTTGTCAGCGCTTACTGAGGCCAGCGAGATTCTGGTATTGCAGCACGGACACATTGCTCAGCGCGGGCAGCATGAAACGCTTGCCGAGCAGCCGGGCTGGTATCGCGATATGTACCGCTATCAACAGCTTGAGGCGGCGCTGGACGATGCGCCGGAGCAGAATGAGGAGGCCGCCAATGCGTAAGCTCGGAACGATGTGGCCGACGCTCAAACGTCTGCTGGCCTACGGCTCGCCGTGGCGTAAACCGCTCTCCGTGGCCGTGCTTTTACTCTGGATAGCGGCGGTTGCTGAGGTGAGCGGTCCACTGCTCATCAGCTATTTTATCGACAACATGGTCGCCAAAAGCTATCTGCCGCTGGGGCTGGTGGCGGGCTTAGGCGTGGCCTACGTTGGCTTACAGCTGACGGCAGCAGGGTTGCACTATGCTCAGTCGCTGCTGTTTAACCGTGCAGCCGTGGGTGTCGTTCAGCAGCTGCGTACGGATGTGATGGACGCGGCGCTTCGCCAGCCGCTCAGCGAGTTTGATACCCAACCGGTCGGACAGGTGATTTCGCGCGTGACCAACGATACCGAGGTGATCCGCGATCTGTACGTCACCGTGGTGGCAACCGTATTGCGCAGCGCAGCGCTGATTGGCGCGATGCTGGTCGCGATGTTCAGCCTTGACTGGCGGATGGCGCTGGTGGCAATAACCATCTTCCCGGCGGTGCTGATTGTCATGGTCATTTACCAGCGCTACAGCACGCCAATCGTGCGTCGGGTGCGTGCTTACCTGGCCGACATCAATGATGGCTTTAACGAAGTGATCAACGGCATGAGCGTCATCCAGCAGTTCCGCCAGCAGGCGCGTTTTGGCGAGCGCATGGGCGAAGCCAGCCGTTCGCACTACATGGCGCGTATGCAGACGCTGCGCCTCGACGGTTTCCTGCTGCGTCCGCTGCTTAGCCTTTTCTCTGCGCTGGTGCTTTGCGGGCTGCTGATGCTCTTTGGCCTGAGCTCAAACGGTACGATTGAAGTGGGCGTGCTGTACGCCTTTATCAGCTATCTGGGACGCCTTAACGAGCCATTGATCGAGCTCACCACCCAGCAATCAATGCTGCAACAGGCGGTTGTCGCCGGTGAGCGCGTGTTTGAGCTGATGGACAGGCCGCGCCAGGCCTATGGCAATGACGAGCGGCCTCTGCAAAGTGGGACTATCGCCTTTGATAACGTTTCGTTTGCCTATCGCGAAGACCGGCTGGTGCTGCAGGACATCACGCTTGACGTTCCGTCGCGCGGTTTCGTGGCGCTGGTGGGGCATACCGGCAGCGGTAAGAGCACGCTTGCCAGCCTGTTGATGGGCTATTACCCGGTCACGCAAGGTGAAATCCGCCTCGACGGGCGCCCGCTCGCGTCTCTCAGCCACACAGTGTTACGCAAAGGCGTTGCGATGGTGCAGCAGGATCCGGTCGTGCTGGCCGATACCTTCTACGCCAACGTGACCCTGGGCCGAGACTACACCCAGGAGCAGGTCTGGGACGTGCTGGAAAAAGTGCAGCTGGCAGAGCTGGCGCGCGGGTTTAGCGACGGGATCAATACCAAACTGGGCGAGCAGGGGAACAATCTCTCCGTCGGGCAAAAGCAGCTCCTGGCGCTGGCGCGGGTGCTGATTGAAACGCCGCAGATACTGATTCTGGATGAAGCGACGGCCAGTATTGACTCCGGCACCGAGCAGGCCATCCAGCAGGCGCTGGACGCGGTACGCGATCATACGACGCTGGTGGTGATTGCCCACCGTCTTTCCACCATCGTCGACGCGGATACCATTCTGGTGCTACATCGCGGACAGGCAGTTGAACGCGGTACGCACCGTGAACTGCTGGAAGCAAAAGGGCGCTACTGGCAGATGTACCAGCTGCAGCTGGCGGGCGAAGAACTGGCGGCCAGCGTGCGCGATGAAGAGTCGCTTAGCGCCTGATGCACTAAAATGAGGCGACGCGCTAACAGTCATTCCTGTTGGTGCAAAACTGAAACGCACCCTGCACCGGCATGGTGCGTTTTTTTTCACCTGGCCGTTTAACAGTACCGTGTAACGCTCATCGCACCGTTGTTCCCCCTCGTTTTCATTTCTGGCACACCCCTTGCAATACCTTCTGCGTAAGCTGCGGCCATTACCGAATTCTGACTGGAGGGGATCTATGAAGCTGGTTACGGTTGTAATCAAACCATTCAAACTCGAAGACGTTCGCGAAGCGTTGTCTTCAATGGGTATTCAGGGACTGACTGTCACCGAAGTGAAAGGCTTTGGTCGTCAGAAGGGGCATGCCGAGCTTTATCGCGGGGCGGAATACAGCGTTAACTTTCTGCCAAAAGTAAAAATTGATGTCGCGATTGCTGACGATCAGCTTGATGAAGTCATTGATGTCATTAGCAAAGCGGCCTATACCGGCAAAATTGGCGACGGCAAAATTTTCGTTGCCGAACTGCAGCGCGTCATTCGCATCCGTACCGGCGAATCTGACGAAGCGGCTCTGTAAGTAACTCCTGGCACACAGTGATAGGGATCGAGAAAATGAAGATAGCAACACTCAAAACGGGTCTGGGTTCGCTGGCACTGCTGCCGGGCCTGGCGCTGGCTGCTCCTGCGGTGGTCGACAAAGCCGATAACGCCTTTATGATGATCAGCACCGCGCTGGTGCTGTTCATGTCAATTCCAGGCATTGCGCTGTTCTACGGCGGCCTGATCCGTGGCAAAAACGTTCTCTCCATGCTGACGCAGGTTGCCGTGACGTTCGCACTGGTCTGCGTGCTGTGGGTGGTTTACGGTTACTCGCTGGCGTTCGGCACGGGCAACGCGTTCTTTGGTAACTTCGACTGGGTGATGCTGAAAAATATTGAGCTGACCGCGCTAATGGGCAGTTTCTATCAGTACATCCACGTTGCGTTCCAGGGCTCTTTCGCTTGTATTACCGTCGGGCTGATTGTGGGCGCGCTCGCCGAGCGTATTCGTTTCTCTGCCGTCCTGATCTTCGTGGTGGTCTGGCTGACGCTCTCCTATGTGCCAATTGCGCATATGGTCTGGGGTGGCGGTCTGCTGGCAACGCACGGTGCGCTGGACTTCGCGGGCGGTACCGTTGTACACATCAACGCCGCGGTAGCGGGTCTGGTGGGTGCCTACCTGATTGGCAAACGCGTGGGCTTCGGTAAAGAAGCGTTCAAACCGCACAACCTGCCGATGGTGTTTACCGGTACGGCTATCCTCTACTTTGGCTGGTTTGGCTTCAACGCCGGCTCAGCAAGTGCCGCGAACGAAATCGCCGCGCTGGCCTTCGTGAACACCGTTGTGGCCACGGCGGGTGCAATCCTCTCCTGGGTGTTTGGCGAGTGGGCGGTACGCGGTAAACCCTCTCTGCTGGGTGCCTGTTCGGGTGCCATTGCCGGTCTGGTTGGCATCACCCCGGCGTGTGGTTATGTCGGCGTAGGCGGTGCGCTGCTGGTCGGTCTGGTGTCCGGTCTGGCGGGTCTGTGGGGCGTGACCGCACTGAAACGTGTGCTGCGCGTTGACGACCCATGCGATGTGTTTGGTGTCCACGGCGTGTGCGGCATCGTGGGTTGTATCATGACCGGTATCTTCGCCGCGAAATCACTCGGTGGCGTGGGCTACGCAGAAGGCGTCACCATGGTTCATCAGCTGCTGGTACAGCTGGAAAGTATTGCTATCACCGTTGTCTGGTCTGCCGTTGTCGCTTTCATTGGCTATAAGCTGGCGGACATGACGGTCGGTCTGCGTGTCCCTGAAGAGCAGGAACGCGAAGGTCTGGACGTCAACAGCCACGGCGAGAATGCGTATAACGCATGATCTGAGCGATTTGCCGGGTGGCAGCTTCGCCTTACCCGGCCTACAACTGCACAATCCGTAGGCCCGGTAAGCGTAGCGCCACCGGGCTTTTTACATCAACCTCTGTTACGCATCACCCCTTCCTGCACCGTAGAAGCGACAAGCACGCCGTCCTGGGTGTAAAACTCCCCGCGCACAAACCCGCGAGCGCTCGACGCTGACGTACTCTCCACGCTGTAGAGCAGCCACTCATTCATGTTGAAGGGACGGTGGAACCACATGGAGTGATCGATCGTCGCGACCTGCATCCCTTTTTCAAGGAACCCGACGCCGTGCGGCTGCAGCGCCACCGGCAGGAAGTTGAAATCTGACGCATAGCCCAGCAGATACTGATGCACGCGGAAATCTTCCGGCACGGTCCCGTTGGCACGGATCCAGACCTGGCGCTTCGGCTCGGCGGGGTGACCTTTCATCGGGTTATGGAACTCAACCGGGCGGATCTCTAGCGGTTTATCGCAGAGAAACTTCTCTTTGACCTGCGGCGGAAGCAGATGTGCCAGCGCGCGGGCGATATCGGTCTCTGATTTGAGATCGTCAGGCGCGGGTGCCGGCGGCATCACTTTTTGATGCTCGTAGCCGGGTTCCGGCGCCTGGAAAGAGGCGGTCATGTAAAAGATCGGCTTGCCGTTCTGAATGGCCGCTACGCGGCGAGCGCTGAAGCTGTTGCCGTCTCTCAGGACCTCAACGTCATACACGATTGGTTTTGCGCTATCGCCAGGGCGTAAGAAGTAGCTGTGGAATGAATGCACCAGACGGTCTGCCGGGACAGTCTCCTTGGCTGCGTACAGTGCTTGTCCGACGACTTGCCCCCCGAAGACCTGGCGTAAGCCGAGATCTTCGCTCTGTCCGCGAAAGAGTCCTTCCTCAATTTTTTCCAGATTCAGTAATGTCAGCAGATTGTTCAGTGCCTGACTCATAGTTGTCCTCAATAAACGCCGTAGCGAAAGATAGGCAGAGTATAACGCAGAAATGAAAGTGGTCCGATGGGTAGAATAATCTGAATATCGGCACGTTTTCAGGCATAAATCGGTGATCTGTGCCACACTTGAATACGTTATGTGATTGAAACGACATCGGATGGGATCGATCCCGCTGGTGCATTGATAAGGAGACTTCAATGAAACTCGTGCCCATGCTAAGTGGTGTAGCTATTGCGGTGGCGTTGTCCGCCTGTGCCGGTAAGAGCGCCCAGGTGCCGGTACCAGCAGCAGACCCGAACGGGATTAACACCCTTTCGCAGCAATCCATTCAGCAGCCTAACGTTTCCGGTACCATCTGGATTAAACAGAGAGTCGCTCTGCCGCCGGATGCGGTATTAACGGTGACGCTGTCTGATGCTTCTCTGGCGGACGCGCCGTCGAAAGTCGTGGCTCAGCGCGCCGTCCGTACCGAAGGCAAGCAGGCGCCGTTTAGCTTCGTGTTGCCGTATAACCCGTCGGACGTGCAGCCTAACGCCCGTATCCTGCTGAGCGCAGCGGTAACCATCAACGGTAAGCTGGTCTTTATCACCGATACGGTCCAGGAAGCGATTAATAACGGCGGAACCAAAGTCGACCTGAACCTGGTGCCGGTGCAGCAGACCGAAGTGCCGGTCGCACCGCAGACCAATCAGCCGTCCCTGCCAACCCCACCGACTCAGATGTAATGTCTGCATTGCCCCTCTCCTCCGGGAGAGGGGTCAATATACCCAGCGAAATTTCTGCAAATCGATTTGACCCGACCCTGACACCTGCACACCCTCTGAAAGTAACGCCTGACGCTGACGCTGAAGATCCGGCCCGGTGAGCGAAATGGCGCCATGACGATTCACCACCCGATGCCAGGGCAGCGTACTGCCTTCCGGCAGCCGTTTCAGGACGCCGCCAACCTGTCGCGCCGCGCGAGGGGAACCGGCCAGGCGTGCGACATCACCATAGGTGGTGACGTAGCCTTCCGGGATTGAGGCCACAATTTGCCATACGCGCTGTGGAAAGGAGTCGTGTGCGTCCATACCTTCACCTGTGGGGAGTTTCTGGAAAGCTATGGTAAACGAAGATCTTCATGATTGCTGCGCCTGTTTGCGCAAGAAACCAGCATCCGGTTCCTGGTCGCTTGCAATTGGGCCTTAGCACAGGGATAATGCGCCAGCGCGTTGGTTATCAACGCTCTCAATGGGGGCTCTGTTGGTTCTCCCGCAACGCTACTCTGTTCACCAGGTCAGGTCCGGAAGGAAGCAGCCAGGGCAGACGACGTGTGTGCCGGGATGTAGCTGGCAGGGCCCCCACCCATTTGCGGCCTCATAAGATTCTTCAGCTTTACCTCTCCCCTTAAATCGCTATCCCACAATAATACTGCGCCTATATTGTGTAATATATATTTCATTGTACTGAAATATTATTGTCATAAACCTGTAATAATAGACTGTCATTTTATAATTGGATGGTTATTTTCTTCCATAACTCAAAAAAATATATATCTGGATAACATTGTTAACTTCGTGTATTAAATAAAGTACTTATTCCGAAGGGAAGTGACAAACATGGCTACAGCGGTATTAAACGTTAAGATTGATGATGCGCTGAAAGAAAGACTTCGCCACTATGCGGAAGTGAATAACGAGAATTTAAGCGTGACGACAGAGAAACTGCTGCTGCTGGCGTTCGAAGCAGTAGAAGAGGCGGGAGTATCGGAAGAGGATATTGATAATCAGCATACGGAAGAAGAGAGTGTTTCTCCTTTTACTCCTAAAGAAATCAAAGCTCTACGTAAACTTCTGAAGAAGAGAAAATGAAACAACAACTGTCAACTGCCAGTGACTACAAAGAGGCCTGCGATCTGTTGCGTTCAGGCTATGTTAAGCACGTACGTCTTGGCTGGAATGTCGGAAGTGATGAGTTCTTTCGTATTGCGTCTGACTGGTGTGATACCGGTGCGAAAATAAAGAAAGACGGTGAAAGCTTCGTTATTTCACTGAAAGGTTTTCCTATTCCTGCTCAGCACTAACTCCTGACCGGTGAAAACTGCTGACTGCCTCCGTGACAGTCAGCAGTTTTTATTTTTTATGATCGGCTTCAAAAATTTTAATATTAGATCACGCTGCGTTTCATTGATGGCACGTTTTTATTCAGGGCGAGCCATAGCGGTTTTATCCTCAGCAACGCCTGCTCAAGCTCTGTCGATTCGAGCGAGAAGGGCATCCGCAAATAGCGGTCAAACGCGCCGGATAAACCAAACCGCGTACCGGTCCCCAGGTTGATCCCCAGAATCTCAGCCCGCGCGGCAAGCTGTGTCGCCAGCATGCCCGGGAGTTCTATCCAGTAAGAGAGCCCGCCTTCCGCTTCATGGAATTTCCAGTCCGGAAAATGTTCGCGCAACAGCTCACCGCATCGATCGCGTCGCTCTGCCAGCATCTTCCGGCGTGCGGGCAGAAACGTCTCGCTATTGTTAATGAGCCACTCCATCGCCAGCTGTTCCAGCAGCGGAGAGCCTAAATCGAGGGTGTCCCGCGTCTGGGCAAGCGTGGCGATGGTGCGCGAGGAGGCGCGGATCCAGCCGAGACGCAGCCCGCCCCAGAAGCTTTTTCCGGCAGAGCCTAAGGTAATGACGGTGGCCTGCGGGTTGAACGCGGCCAGCGGCGGCGGGGGAGGCGCGTCAAACCAGAGATCCACCATCGTTTCATCCACCACCAGCGCCGTGCGGGTTTGGGCTGCAATATCCGTGATCGCCCGACGGGTTGCGATATCCATACAGCGCCCGGTGGGGTTATGAAAATCAGGCATCAGATACGCCAGGCGCGGCGCCGTCTGGGCAAGCGTTGCCGCGAAGCCATCCGTATCCCAGCCGGTTTCCGGCAGCGACACGCCTACGGGTCGACACTGCGCTCCCTGAATGGCGGCAATCGCCAGCGGATAGGTGGGATGATCGACCACGACGCGATCCCCCGGCCCGGTCATCATCCGCAGTACCAGCGCAAAGCCGCTGACCGCGCCATTGACCACCATCACTTCGTCTGCGCGGGTGGGAAGACCCCGCGCGGTATAGCGCGCAGCAATGGCCTCCCGCAGCGTCGGCAGCCCAAGCTGATCGTAGCCCGTCAGCGAAAGGTGCTGCGTAATGGCCGTGAGCGCATGGGCATAAGCCTGATGGATCTCCGGCCCGGCATTGAGTGCGGCAGTGGAGAGATCCAGTGCCGCACTTGCCGCTGAAAGGGTGGGAATGGCGCGCGTATCCGGGAGGAGCACGCGTGATCCGCTGCCGTGGCGGCTTTCAAGATAACCCTCTTCTCGCAGGTGGGCGAGGGCGCTGCTGATGGTGGTCCGGCTCACGTCCAGCGCAGAGGCCAGCTCACGCTCGCCCGGTAGACGCGTATTCAAAGCCAGACGTCCATCAAGGATTAACAGACGCAGCGCGTCGGCCAGCTGTCGCCAGAGCGGAGTGCGGGATGAGGTTTGCTGCCAGTGGCCTAAAAGGCGTACCAGAGACTGGCTTCCGAAGCGGCGTGATGACATATGCAGTCCACTATTTGAAAACTGGACATTAATCATAGTGCCATTTTAGGTCAGGATGAAAGCCTGGTTCACTGGAGAAGATAAAAATGGTACGTCGTCTGCTACAACTCTATGTCGGTTTAGGACTGTATGGCCTTTCCACCGCAATGTTTATTCGCTCCGATTTGGGTGTCGATCCCTGGGATGTGTTTCACCTTGGGGTGGGGATGCAGCTGGGGATGACTATCGGGACAGTAATTATTTTAGTCGGCGCTGCGGTGCTGCTGCTGTGGATCCCGCTGCGTCAGATGCCGGGGCTTGGCACGATCAGCAACGTGATTTGTATCGGCCTGGCGGCAGACGCCAGCATGGCGCTTATCCCAGAACTGGATTCATTACCCGTTAGAATCGCTTTTCTGGTGTCGGGCATCGTGATGAACGCAATTGCGACCAGCATGTACATCGGCGCAGGTTTCGGGCCTGGCCCGCGCGACGGCCTGATGACCGGCATTCATGCCCGTCTGGGGTGGTCCATTCGCAGCGTGCGCACCTCAATTGAGGTGTCCGTCCTGCTGATTGGGTGCGTGCTGGGCGGCACGTTTGGGGTGGGAACCGTACTGTATGCCCTGACCATTGGCCCGCTTATTCAGCTCTGTCTGCCCTGGTTCCGCCAGAAGCCGCGCATTGCGGAAATTCCTCAGCCGGAGCGGGTTGTTTAATTTTGCGAAGCGCTCACATGCTTTAACGGTGTCGCTGTGCCAGAATAGGGGCACGATAAACGCGATGCCAGAATGCATGAAAGCTATCACTCTCTATGATGTCGCCCTCCTTGCGGGGGTTTCTTACCAGACCGTCTCCCGCGTTATTAACAACGCGGAACATGTGTCTGCCCGCACGCGAGAAAAGGTGCAGCAGGCGATGGCGGAGCTGCACTACGTTCCCAATCTTCGGGCACAGCAGCTGGCGGGGAAACGCACCCGTACGCTGGGCCTCATCACTACCGACCTGGCCCTGCACGCGCCTTCACAAATTGTGTCGGCGGTAAAATCCCGTGCGGAGCAGCAGGGGGCGAGCGTCCTTATCTCCATGGTGGAGCACCCCTGGCAGTGTCAGGCTGCGCTTCAGGCGCTGCTGGCACAGCGGGTGGACGCGCTGCTGGTGAATGTGCCGCTTGACGATACGCACGCCGAAGAGCTCAGGGCGCTGGCGTCGCCTGTTCCAGTGCTGTTCCTCGATGTATCACCCTCAGCGCAGGTACATAGCCTCGTGTTTAACGCCGAGCAGGGGGCGCACCTGGGCGTTGAGCATCTGCTTTCGCTGGGGCATCAGCGCATTGCTCTGCTGAGCGGGCCGGAAAGCTCGGTCTCTGCACGGGCGCGCCTGGCGGGATGGAAAACCGCTCTGACCTTCGCGGGGCTTGAAGCCGCTGCGGTGGCCTACGGTGACTGGAGCGCGGCCAGCGGTTATGAGAAGGGGCATCTGCTGTTGTCTGCGGCGACATTACCGGACGCGATTCTGGTGGCGAACGATCAAATGGCGCTCGGGGTGATGCGCGCCTGCGCGGAAAAAGGGGTAGCGGTTCCGGGCCAGATATCGGTGGTTGGGTTTGACGATACGGCCGACAGCGCCTGGTTTTCCCCGCCGCTAACGACCATTCGTCAGGCGTTTCGCGAGGCGGGCGAACGCAGCGTGGAGTGGCTGCTGGCCCCCTCCGGGGACGAGGCGTGCTGGCAGGTTCAGCTGCCGGTGACGCTGGTTACCCGTCATTCCAGCGCGCGCCGCGCGCCGTTGCAGGCCCAACGCGAGGAACTGGCGCAGCAGCTCAGAAGCCTGGCACTCCTTGCCGAGCAGCTTGCCCGCAAATAAAACTTTGTGATCGGACTCGCTACCCCGCGATTGAACGCTTTACCGTCGCAGAGTGCCAGGGCATGTTAACCAAAATTGTGAGCGCTTCGCAAAGAGGTTACTATGTCCACCACTTCACCGCTGACCCTCAGCGCCATTCTGGCCCGTCGGGACTGGGAAAATCCTGGCGTCACCCAGTGGAACCGTCTGGCCGCACACGCGCCGTTGCACAGCTGGCGCAATGAGCCTTCGGCCAGAGATGACGCCGGATCTGCCAGAAGGCAAACTCTCAACGGGCTATGGCGGTTTAGCTACTTTACCGCGCCGGAGCAGGTTCCTCAGGAATGGGTAACCGAAGATTGCGCGGATGCCGTTGCGATGCCCGTACCGTCTAACTGGCAGATGCACGGGTTCGACACGCCCATCTATACCAATGTCACCTATCCCATCCCCGTTAACCCGCCTTTTGTACCGCAGGAAAACCCGACCGGTTGTTACTCGCTCACATTTGAGGTGGATAACGCCTGGCTTCAGAGCGGGCAGACCCGCATCATCTTTGACGGCGTGAACTCGGCGTTCCATCTGTGGTGCAACGGACAGTGGATGGGCTATTCCCAGGACAGCCGGTTGCCCGCCGAATTTGACCTCTCGGCGGCACTACGCCCCGGACAGAACCGCCTGGCGGTCATGGTATTGCGCTGGTGCGACGGCAGCTATCTGGAAGATCAGGACATGTGGCGCATGAGCGGCATCTTCCGCGATGTGACCTTGCTGCATAAACCCGGGACGCAGATAGCCGATTATCACGTAGTAACGGATCTGAACGCGGAGCTGGACCGCGCGGTGCTCAAGGTTGATGTCACGCTGGCAGGCGCTGGCTTTGAGGACGGCGAGGTGGTCTTTACCCTATGGCGCAAGGGGGAAAAATGCGCCAGCGTTTCCCGACAGCCGGGGTCTGCCATTGTTGACGAGCGCGGCAGCTGGGCCGAGCGGCTAACCGCAACGATCCCCGTCGACCAGCCCGCACTCTGGAATGCTGAAACGCCAGAACTGTATCGCCTGACGATGGCGCTTCTTAACCCGCAGGGGGAGGTGCTGGAGGTTGAGGCGTGCGACGTGGGCTTCCGCCGCGTTGAGATCGGCAATGGCCTGCTGAAGCTTAACGGTAAACCGCTGCTGATCCGCGGGGTTAACCGTCACGAGCATCACCCGGAAAACGGCCAGGTGATGGACGAAGCGACCATGCGTCGCGATATCGAAATCATGAAGCAGCACAACTTCAACGCCGTGCGCTGCTCGCACTACCCGAACCATCCGCTGTGGTACCGGCTTTGCGATCGCTACGGGCTGTACGTCGTTGACGAAGCCAATATCGAAACGCACGGCATGGTGCCGATGAGCCGCCTTGCTGACGATCCGCGCTGGCTGCCCGCGATGAGCGAGCGCGTGACACGCATGGTGCAGCGCGATCGTAATCATCCCTCGGTTATCATCTGGTCGCTGGGCAATGAGTCGGGCCACGGTGCGAATCACGATGCGCTGTACCGCTGGGTGAAGTCCACCGATCCGACGCGCCCGGTTCAGTACGAAGGCGGCGGCGCGAACACGGCGGCGACCGATATTGTTTGTCCGATGTACGCCAGGGTCGATCGGGATCAGCCCTTCCCGGCAGTGCCTAAATGGTCAATCAAGAAATGGATCGGCATGCCGGACGAAACGCGTCCGCTGATCCTCTGTGAATACGCCCACGCGATGGGAAATAGCTTCGGCGGGTTTGCAAAATACTGGGAAGCGTTTCGCAGCCATCCTCGCCTGCAGGGCGGGTTTGTCTGGGACTGGGTCGATCAGGCCCTGACGAAACGGGACGAAGATGGCAATACGTTCTGGGCGTACGGCGGAGACTTCGGCGATAAGCCGAACGACCGGCAGTTCTGTCTTAACGGGCTGGTATTCCCCGATCGCACGCCGCACCCGGCGCTGTACGAGGCGCAGCGCGCCCAGCAGTTCTTTACCTTTACGCGGGTCAGCACCTCTCCGCTGGTGATTGAGGTGCAAAGCGGCTACCTGTTCCGCCACACCGATAACGAAGTGCTGAACTGGACGGTTACCCGGGACGGGGACGTGCTCGCGGCGGGCGAGGTGACGCTGGCGATGGCGCCTGAAGGCGCCCAGCGTCTGGAGATTGCCCTGCCGGAGCTGAACGCCGGGCCGGGTGAGGTCTGGCTGAACGTTGAGGTGCGCCAGCCGCGGGCAACGCCGTGGTCACCGGCGGACCATCGCTGCGCGTGGGAGCAGTGGTCGCTTCCGGCTCCGCTCTTTATTGCTCCGCCAGCCCCGGCGGGCGAGCCGCCGGTGTTAACGCAAAGCGATCGCACCCTGGAGGTCACCCATGGTCAACAGCGCTGGCAGTTCGATCGCGCATCCGGACACCTGACTCAATGGTGGCGAAATGGTGTTGAAACGCTGCTTTCACCTCTGACGGATAACGTCAGCCGCGCGCCGCTGGACAACGACATTGGCGTGAGCGAGGCGACGCAGATCGATCCGAACGCGTGGGTTGAGCGCTGGAAAGCGGCGGGCATGTACGATCTCACCTCGCGCGTGCTGCGCTGTGACGCAGAGCAGCACGCAGGCGAAGTGGTGATCGCAACCCGGCATGTTCTTGAGTATCGCGACAACGCGCTGTTCCTGAGTCGTAAAGTCTGGCGGGTGGACGATCGGGGCGTTCTGCATGGCGATATTCAGATTGATGTTGCGTCTAATATCCCTGAACCTGCGCGCGTTGGTCTGAGCGTTCATCTTGCCGAAACGTCGGAAAACGTTCACTGGCTGGGGCTGGGGCCGCATGAAAACTACCCGGACAGAAAGCTGGCGGCGCAGCAGGGGCGCTGGACATTACCTCCCGGAGACATGCACACGCCGTATATCTTCCCGACGGAAAACGGTTTGCGCTGCGATACCCGGGAACTTGTGGTGGGATCGCATCAGCTGAACGGCGCGTTCCATTTCTCGGTGAGTCGCTATAGCCAGCAGCAGCTGCGTGAGACAACCCATCATCATCTGCTGCGGGAAGAGCCGGGATGCTGGCTGAATCTCGATGCGTTCCATATGGGCGTGGGCGGTGACGACTCCTGGAGCCCCAGCGTCTCGCCGGAATTCATCCTGCAGACACGCCAGCTTCGCTATACCTTCAGCTGGCAGCAGAAGACTTAGCTGCCCGGGAGATGCGGCCACCGGGCGTGGCCGCACGCTTACCCCATAATGCCGTTCAGGCCATGCAGGCTCATATAAATTCCCACCACGGTAATCAGCGCTGCGGAGATCCACGGCGCTTTACGGGAAAAGTCGCTAAACCCGGGCCAGCGTTTTGTCGCATGTTTGAGGCTTAAGGCGGCAATCGCGCCGGACGCGACCAGCGTTAACGCCAGACCAATACTGAAGCTGAATACCAGCGTCGCGCCGAGGGCAAAATGCTTTAGCTGCAGGCAGATCAGCAGCACGGTGATGGACGCCGGGCAGGGGATAAGCCCGCCGGTCAGGCCAAACATCACGATCTGTCCGGTGGTGACATTTTGACCGCTGAAGCGGCGGTTAATATCCTGCGCGTGCGCACGCTGGTGGGCGTCCTGCCACTCTTCGTCAATCAGCGTGTGTTCATGGTGATGATCATGATGGTGGTCATGGTCATGGTGGTGATCATGGTCGTGATGATGATCGTGCGGCTGGCTCTCTTTCCAGGTTCGCCACGCCATCCACAGGGCGATCGCAACGATCAACACCCCGGAGATCAGCTGGAACCAGGGTTCAGACGTATGCGCATCCCAGCCCCGACCAAACCATAATCCCGCCATCGCAACGAGCCAGACCACCGCCGTATGGGAGAGCGTGGCCGCCAGACCGAGCAGCACCGCCTGTTTCAGCGTGCCGCGGATGGCCACGATAAAGGCGGCCATCATTGTTTTTGAGTGGCCCGGCTCCAGGCCATGTAGCGCACCGAGCAGGATAGCGCTGGGAACAAACAGCCAGGCATTGCCCTGCTGAAGGAGTGAAGCAAAATCGGTCATGGGAAATTCCGGAGTGGAAAGCGTGCGGAGATACTACTCCCCCCCAGTAGATTAATACTACCCCCCAGTAGAAAAATACTCAGGGGGAGTAGAGCGTGATATGCTTTAAAAGCCAAAAAATAAGGGATACAGAGATGTCACATACCGTTCGCGACAAGAAAATGTTACTGACTCGCCTGAAGAAAATTCAGGGGCAGAGCACCGCGCTGGAAAAAATGCTCAACAGCGATCACGAATGCGCCGAGGTGTTACAGCAGCTGGCGGCGATCCGCGGGGCGGTCAATGGCATGATGATGCAGGTGATCGAAGGACATTTAACCGATCACGTGGTGAAAGAGCCTGAAGAAGCGCAGCGTGAAGCCGATCTTGGCGTGGTGTTGCAGGTGATCAAATCCTATCTCAAGTAGCGTGCGTGCCGAGGTTATTTTCTGCCCAAAGAATAAATTCGGTTTTTGGCAGCGCTTTGCTGTAGTACCACCCCTGCCCGTACTGCACGCCGTGCCGGTGCAGCCAGGCGAGCTGCCCTGCGGTCTCGACACCCTCCGCCACCATCGCCAGCTTCAGCGACTTCGCTATTTCAATGATGTGCGGCGTCACGTTTTTATATTCCAGCGCATCCACGAAAGACTTATCAATTTTTAGCGTGTCGACGTCCAGATCCTGCAGATAGCTCAGGCTGGAGTAGCCCGTGCCAAAATCATCAATATAGACAGGGTGGCCCGAGCGACGGAATGCGGCGATAGCCGGTGCGCTAATTTTGGGATCGGCAAAGCCGCGCTCGGTGAGCTCAAGGGCGATTTGTCGGGGATGGATTTGCCACTTATTCAGGAGCTGACTCAGCAGAGGCGGCAGGATGCCGGAGGTTAAATCGGCAGGGGCGAGGTTAACCGAGATATGCTGATCCGGATGGCGTTGCAGCCAGTGGCCCATATCTTCAAATACCTTTTCGATGACGAGCTGCGTGAGCTGTGAGATGAGCCCCGTTTGCTCGGCAAGCGGGACGAAAATATCAGGCGAGAGACTGCTTCCGTCCGGCTGAGGCCAGCGCGTCAGCGCTTCTGCACCCACGATTTTTCCGCTGCATAGCGCCACGATGGGCTGATAGTGAACCACAAAATCGCGGCTGTTAATGGCATCAAGCAGGCGATTGCGCGGCGACTGTATACGGCGCAGGACCTGCAGGACAAAGAGCGCGGCAAGCAGGCTCATCAACATGCCGAACGGTAACCAGAATAGAAGCTGCCGGTGCCAGGTTTCAGCCAGCGGTTTGAGCGTAGCCCATGCTACGACGGTAAACCCCAGCTCAGGTACAGACTTCATGACGTACATTGAACCGTTGTACTGCACGCTTTTCACACCCCGCTCCTGAATCATGTCGCGGATGTGCGGATCGAGCTTATTGCTGCTGGCGAATATGCGGTGGGTTGCACTTCCTACCAGGGCGGCATCAATCGCTATCTCACCGAAAGGGATCACGTCCACCAGCGAGTCAGGGTCGACCAGGACAAGGTAATGACCTTTTCCCAGCACGGCCATGTAGCGGTGAAACCCGAGATCGTTCTGCGTGGTCAGCCATGCGCTGTAGCCATCTTCGGTAATGCGCATCGGCGGCGGGAAAGGGGACGCATGGCTGGTTTGCTCCAGGGAGGAGCAGAGCGGTTTAAGGTTGTCGATATAAATGACTTCCTGGATATAGCGCCACGAGAAAGCGACGCGACGCATCTCCCTTAGCTGCAGAGGGCTACACGGCACGCCCTCAACGGTCTGCAGATGATTGAGTGCTTCTTTTGCCTGATCCACGACCCTGTCGGTTCGTATCAGCACGCGTGAGGCATAGTTATCCAGCGCATCGACAAATTTATCTTCCGCCTGGCGATGGGCCAGCCAGATGCTCAGGCAAATGGGGGCCAGCACGGAAAAGATAAGTACGCCAGTCACCAGACTGACCAGATGTCGGGTTTTCATGCTGCCGTGTCCTTCCTCGTATACCCGTTCCTGGGCGCTGAGTTCCCTGCCTGAAGAGAAAGATTTTACCGCGAAATGATATAGTTATAGCACGTGGGTGGCGTGGTTTTCATTTTATCTAAGGCAAACCAGAAAATATCGTCAGAAGAGAGGGGTTGTTTTTTCCACCTGGCCTGGATATTATTTTGTTATGTTATAACAAAACATAAAGGATTTACGATGAAACCCGATATCCATCCAGCCTATCGCACCGTGGTATTCCACGACACCAGCGCGAATGAATACTTCAAGGTTGGCTCAACCATCAAGACCGACCGCGAAATTGAACTCGACGGTGAAACATATCCGTACATCACCATCGAGGTTTCTTCAAAATCGCACCCGTTCTATACCGGTAAGCAGAAAACGTTCTCCACAGACGGCAGCGCAGCGCGCTTCCGCAAGCGTTTTGGCGGCTTTCTCAATGCGAAGCGGGGCTAACCATGCAGGTACTTAACTCATTACGCAGTGCAAAGCAGCGTCACCCGGATTGCCAGATAGTCAAACGCAAGGGACGCTTATACGTGATTTGCAAATCTAATCCGCGCTTTAAGGCGGTTCAGGGACGTAAAAAAAGACGCTAGACGCGCGTTTCTCGCCAGCTTTCCAGGGATCTTTTCTGTTTGCCATCGGCAGTAAAATTGTCGGTGGCAAGCCAGCTTTCAAAGGCGCCCGCCAGCGCTGGCCACTCTTTGTCGAGAATTGAAAACCAGTCGGTATCCCGGTTGTGGCCTTTTATGACCAGCGCCTGGCGAAAGCGCCCCTCAAACTGGAAACCCAGACGCAGTGCCGCCTTACGGGAAGGCTCGTTCAGGCTATTGCACTTCCATTCATAACGCCGGTACCCCAGGGTATCGAACACGTACCGCATCAGCAGATACTGCGCTTCTGTCGACATCGGCGTGCGGCTTAAAAGAGGAGAGAAGTGAACGTGCCCCACTTCCACGACCCCGTTTTTAGGGTCGATCCGCATCAGGGACAGCGTCCCGACGGGGGACTGGGTCCGGTTATCGATAACGGTAAAGTGGATGGGATCGGATAACTCACTTACGCTCGCCACCCATTCGGCAAACTCCTCTGCGGTGGCATCGGGTTCACGCAGCAGCCACGTCCAGCTGCGGGTATCTTCGGCCAGGGAATACGCTGAGAACAGCGCGTCGGCATGCTCCACGCGCAGCGGCTCAAGCCGACAATAGTGGCCCTGTAAGACCACCCGGGACGGGTGTTGACGGGGCTGCCAGTCGGTAAGCGCTTCGCCCACCGGCTGTCCGAACTGATTGAATGTCTTCATCTTCATTTCCGTGACGTTGAAAAGAGCTTCAGACTAGTGAATTGCTGGTTCCTTAAAAAGAACCACTGCGCTATGTTTTGATGGTGCCATGAGGAGGCGAGATGAATATACCGGGTGATGAATTTTATACCCTGCTCCATGCAGCGCTGAAAACACGCGGGGAAGAGACGCTACAGCGTGCGCTCTACCTTGCTTTGCGGGAGGCGATACTGTGCGGAAGGCTACGATCCGGCAGCCAGCTTTCCGGTTCGCGAACGCTGGCTCAGCAGCTCTCCCTTTCCCGGAATACCGTCAATGCGGCGCTGGACCAGCTCACCCTCGAAGGATATTTGCAGCGTAATCGCCAGGGAACGCGGGTGGCACAGCTCGCTCACCGTTCCGTCACCCGGACAATGCCGGACCCTGCCATCACGCTCGCAAAACGGGTTGGGCTGCTACCCGCGCCTGTGCCCCGGGATACGCCGGTTCTGGCCTTTACGCCGGGAACGCCTGCCATCAACTATTTTCCTCTGCCTCTGTGGCGGCGATTGTACGATCGCGTGATGCGGGAGGAGGGAAATGCTCTGTTAGGCTATGGCGACCCGGCCGGCGAGCCGTCGCTGCGGGCCGCGATTGCCCGGCATCTCGCCCTGTCCCGCGGTATTGACTGCGACGCCAGCCAGATTGTAATAACCGAAGGCGCGCTTGAAGGCGTCAATCTCTGCACGATGCTGTTAAGCGAGCCTGGCGATGTCGCCTGGGTGGAAAACCCCGGCTATAGCGGGGCAAAGAGCGCGTTTGTTAAAACCGGCCTGACAATGACGGGAATACCGGTTGATGACGAGGGAATGTGCTGGGAGGGGATGGATGCGCCTGCCCCCTCACTGATTTTTACCTCACCTTCGCACCAGTTCCCTTACGGGAGCGTGCTCAGCGCGCGGCGGCGGCTGGCGCTGCTGGAGCTGGCCCGGCAGCACAGCGCGTGGATCATTGAAGACGATTACGACAGCGAGTTCCGCTATGCCGGCGAGCCCGTACCGGCGATGCTGGGAATGGTCAGCAATGCGCCCGTTGTGTATCTGGGGACGTTCAGTAAAACGCTGTTTCCATCGCTCAGAATGGGGTTCATGGTGTTACCGCCAGCGCTGGCGAAAGCGGCGCGTCCGGCCATCGGCTCGCTGTTGCGCGGTGGGCATCGCGCGGAACAGCGTACCCTGGCGTTGTTCATTGAAGAAGGTCATTACGCCCGCCACCTTGCCGCCATGCGTCGGCTCTATCGTAAACGCTACCGCCAGCTGCGGGAGGTGCTGGACGCAGAGCTTCATACGCCGCACCGTATTCTGGCCGGTGAAGGGGGAATGCATCTGACGCTGGCGATAGACGATATTGACGACCAGAGGCTGGTGGCGCAGGTGAGGGCGTTTCAGCTGGCACCCGCTGCACTGAGCGGGTACTACCTTGAAGCGAAGCAGGGGCAAACCGGTCTGGTTTTAGGTTACGGCAATACCTCTGCTTCTCAGTTTACGCCGGGGATCCGGCGTCTGCAGGCGTTAATTACGCAGCAGCAGGGCGGGAAAGGGTAAAGACATCATAGAAAGAGAGCTGACCTTTGGTAGAAACCATTTTTTGCAGCTTCTCTTTTTGCCCGGCTTCAACCGCCGGAGAGCGCATGATGTTTTCGATCAGCTCTTCTGGCACGTAACGCGTGTTGTACCATTCGCCGTTGTAGCAGACCCGGAAATCGAGCACGTCGATATCTTCGTAACGGTAGCGCGGGTTCACGTCGAAAAAGAAAAAGGCGTTAAAGACAACAAACAGTACAACCAGCAGCCAGACGGAGTCCACCAGCGTTTCGGATTTCAGCATCACAATAAGCGTCGCCAGCCAGGCGGCATACATGGCGACAAACAGGCCAGGATGTTTGCGAATAAAACTAATGCTAAAGCGCGGGCGATTGTCGCGCTTTTCGCGGAGGTTAAGATCGTCGATGGTGGCGGTAAGCAGGCGCTGTATCTCGGTCATTTTTTGCCTTCATAAGAGTTGACAATACAGGGGATCTGCCAATTTTAGGGGAGCCATCAGGCTGAAAAAAGTAACAGTCTGGCGCTAAAAGACCATAACAGTTTGCTCCCCGGAACCTCACAGCGTTTTGATGATTTTTGCCGGGTTGCCGCCAACTACGACGTTAGCCGGGACGTCTTTCGTCACGACGGCGCCGGAGGCCACCACCACATTATCACCAATGGTGACGCCAGGGTTAATGACCGCCCGGCCACCAATCCAGACGTTATTGCCAATGCTGACGGGTTTTCCAAACTCCACGCCACTATTCCGTTCCTCTGCGTCCAGGGGATGGGTAGCCGTATAAATATGAACGCCCGGCGCGAGCATACAGTTATCGCCAATATGAACAGGGCAGACATCCAGCATTACGCAGTCGAAGTTAGCGTAAAAGTTTTTGCCCAGATAAATGTTATACCCGTAGTCGCAGCGGAAGCTTGGTTCTATATAAGCACCTTCACTTTGTCCCAGAAGTTCCGCCAGAATGTTCTGGCGTTCTGTTTTTTCATCAGGTGCGGTGTGGTTATAGCGGTAAACCAGATGGCGGGCGCGCAGTCGGTCGGCCCGTAACGTCTCATCGCCGGGGCGGTAATGTTCACCGGCAATCATTTTCTGTTTTTCTAAGCTCATTGGAAACCTCGCTGGATGTGATTACCGCAGGGTAATCGGAACAGGCCAGAAGGGGAACGTTCCCGAAAAGCCGATGTGACTGGCGTCACAACATTGTTGCTGATGAACACGTTTACACGGAGACCTGGCCTGGGCGCAGGGAGTATAACGGGATAGGTAAAAAAAGTTTAAAACGTGGCGTAGAACTCTACAGACACCCTTCAAAGATTAACGGACAAATTTCCATACAGAAGTAGGGATCTTGTCATACAGTTTATTCATTGTTAGCTCAGCAAGACGATGGTCAGCGGCTGAATAAAATACCGCCAGTTCATTATCAGAGAGCTCGTATTTATTCTTTTCAATGACGCGCTCAAGCGTGTCAATTGACTGACAGCGACGTAAGCGCATCAAATAATCGACCTTTGTGAGTGGTTTATCAGACATAAATTCACCTTAGTAATTGTAATAATTTTAACAGGAAAGACTAACCGGGTTAGCTCTGCTCACGTTGACGAAACAGCGGAATAGCCGGTTTCCCGATTTACGCCATTTTTGCAAATCCTGGGCGTTAATGCCGTAACTGCTGAACAACATAAAGGTGTCGTCCAGGTATTCATCAATTTGCTCAATGAGCTTATTATCTTCATTGTACTTAATTTTATAATTAAGTGCGAAGGTAGCGATATGCTCTATCAGCTCATTCAACTGTAAATTGATGGCAGACGTTGGGTCGTTTACCCAGCCATGGTTGCTTTCATCAAGGTTGGCAAGGCAGTCATGGTACAAGGATTCGCAGAGAAATTTCAACTGCGCGATATCATGCCTTTTTGGCGAGTACTCGTCCATAGCGCATCCCCTTCTGAGTGATTTCTTACTCACCGAACATCATTGTCGGGATGGGTACAACTGACTTAGCTACATGAGTGCTGTGTTCCTGATAACCTAACTATAAGCCACTCCTTCCTGAATTTCATCGCGCTATTACGAAAAATTACAAATAAAACCGCAGACTGCGAGCATGTACGCAAATGGTCATCCTGGACTCCACTTTTTTATCCAAATTAACGAGGGTGTTTTATCGCTTCCTTACGTTTCATTGGGTTAGCAAAAATGATGAGAAAAGTTCAGATTCAGACTTATCTTTGTAAGAACTTCTTATTAGGAATATTCCTAGTGGCTTAAGCGGAGATATGAAATTAAAAAAATCCCGAATTCATGGATTAAGTTATCAGTTAATTATGATATGTCTATTTAAGATGGCAGAAAATAAATAGAACCACAATAAGCGTAATTTATGATTTTTTCTGAAAATGAAAAAGGCCGCTAATGCGGCCTTTTTATCATGTGAAACCGGTATCAGTGAGGTTCTACCGAATGACTGTGTTCAACATCTTCATTCTTTCGGCTAAAGCGGCGGCGAACCACCACGAAGAACACCGGTACGAAGAAGATAGCCAGTACGGTCGCGGTAACCATGCCCCCCATTACGCCTGTACCTACTGCGTTCTGCGCGCCGGAGCCCGCACCGGAGCTGATAACCAGCGGCAGTACGCCGAGGATAAACGCCAGCGACGTCATCAGGATTGGGCGCAGACGCATACGAACCGCCTCAAGCGTCGCCTCAATAAGACCTTTGCCCTCTTTCTCCATCAGATCTTTGGCGAATTCAACGATAAGTATCGCGTTCTTCGCCGACAAGCCAATGGTTGTCAGCAGGCCTACCTGGAAGTAAACGTCGTTGGTTAGCCCACGGAACGTTGCCGCAAGCAGCGCACCGATAACCCCGAGTGGAACCACCAGCATAACGGAGAACGGAATCGACCAGCTCTCGTACAGTGCCGCCAGACACAGGAAGACCACAATCAGTGAAATGGCGTACAGCGCAGGAGCCTGGTTACCGGACAGACGTTCCTGATAGGACATACCGGTCCAGTCATAGCCGATACCTGCAGGCAGTTTACTTGCCAGCTCTTCCATCAGGTTCATGGCTTCACCGGTGCTTCGGCCCGGCGCTGCCTGACCCAGGATCTCCATAGACGGCAGACCGTTATAGCGTTCCAGACGCGGTGAACCGTATTCCCAGCGTGACGTTGAGAATGCCGAGAACGGAACCATCTGACCATTGCTGCCGCGCACGAACCAGCTGTTGATATCGTTTGGCAACATACGGTACTGCGCTTCGGACATCACGTACACTTTCTTCACGCGACCGCGGTCGATGAAGTCGTTAACGTAGCTACCGCCCCAGGCTGCGCCCAGCGTGGTGTTGATGTCACTGATGGATACGCCCAACGCCTGGGCTTTCTCCTGGTCGATATCGATCTTGTACTGCGGCGTATCTTCCAGGCCGTTTGGACGCACGCCAACCAGCAGGTCAGGGTGTTTAGCGACTTCACCAAACAGCTGGTTACGCGCCTGCGTCAGTTTCTCGTGACCCAGGCCACCCTGGTCAATCAGCTGGAAGTCGAAGCCGGTCGCGGTACCCAGTTCAACAATCGCTGGCAGGTTAAAGGCGAAGACCATCGCATCTTTAATCTGCGAGAAGGTGCCCATAGCACGGCCGGTGATGGCTTCAACCTTGTTCTCTTCGCCCGGACGTTCAGACCAGTCTTTCAGAGAAACGAAGGCAATACCGGTGTTCTGACCACGACCCGCAAAGCCAAAGCCGTTAACAGCAAACACGGACTCAACGTTGGCTTTCTCTTTGGTAAGGTAGTAATCCGTCACTTCATCCAGCACTTTCTGGGTACGCTCTTGCGAGGCACCCGCCGGAAGCTGTGCCATCGTCAGGAACACGCCCTGGTCTTCATCTGGCAGGAAGGAGCTTGGCAGACGAACGAACAGGAAAGCCATGCCCACCACGATGATGATATAGAGCAGCAGGTAACGACCGGTGCTGCGCAGGATGTTGCCCACGCTGTCGGTGTAGTGGTGCGTGCTCTTATCAAACATGCGGTTAAACCAGCCGAAGAACCCTTTATGCTCGCCGTGACCGCCTTTCTGAATAGGCTTCAGCATGGTGGCACACAGTGCAGGTGTCAGGATCAACGCCACCAGCACCGACAGCGCCATCGCGGAAACGATGGTAATAGAGAACTGACGGTAAATTGCACCGGTAGAGCCACCGAAGAAGGCCATCGGGATAAATACCGCAGACAGCACCATCGCGATACCGACCAGCGCGCCCTGGATCTGACCCATTGATTTACGGGTCGCTTCCTTCGGCGGCAGTCCTTCTTCCGCCATCACGCGCTCGACGTTCTCCACGACCACGATGGCGTCATCCACCAGCAGGCCGATGGCGAGCACCATCCCGAACATCGTCAGGGTGTTTATCGAGTAGCCAAATATCGACAGGATCGCAAAGGTCCCGAGCAGAACAACCGGCACGGCAATCGTTGGGATAAGCGTCGCGCGGAAGTTTTGCAGGAACAGGTACATCACCAGGAATACCAGGATGATCGCCTCAACCAGCGTCTTAACCACTTCGTGAATCGAGATTTTGACGAACGGTGTGGTGTCGTATGGGTAAACGATTTTCAGACCTGACGGGAAGAACGGTTCCATCTTCTTCAGCTCTGCGCGGATCGCCGTGGCGGTGTCCAGGGCGTTAGCGCCTGTCGCCAGTTTGATACCCAGACCGGAAGCCGGTTTACCGTTGAACTTCGCGATGATGTCGTAGTTCTCACCGCCCAGCTCAACTTTCGCCACGTCGCGCAGGCGAACCTGCGAACCGTCCTGATTCACTTTCAGCAGGATCTTGCTGAACTCATCGGCAGAGGTCAGACGGGTCTGCGCGATGATCGAGGCGTTAAGCTGCTGGCCTTTCACCGGCGGTGTACCGCCTAACTGACCGGCCGCTACCTGGGCGTTCTGCGCTTTAATCGCGCTGATCACGTCGACCGGCGTCAGCTGGAAGTTGTTCAGCTTGTTCGGATCCATCCAGATACGCATCGCGTACTGGGAACCGAACAGCTGCACGTCACCCACACCGGAAGTACGGCTGATGGCGTCCTTCATGTTGGCGCCCACGTAGTCGGAAATATCCTCCTGCGTCATGGTGCCGTTGGTGTTGATAACGCCGACAACCATCAGGAAGCTACTGGACGATTTCTCGACGCTCACACCCTGCTGTTGTACTTCCTGCGGCAGCAAAGGCATAGCCAGCTGCAGTTTGTTCTGCACCTGAACCTGCGCAATGTCAGCATCCGTACCTGACTGGAAGGTCAGGGTGATCTGCACTGTACCGGTGGAGTCACTGTTTGAGGACATGTACATCAGGTTATCGATACCGTTCATGTTCTGTTCGATAACCTGGGTAACGGTGTCCTGCACCGTTTTCGCATCAGCCCCCGGGTAGGTTGCGGAAATTGTCACCGCCGGTGGCGCAATCGTTGGATATTGCGCGACAGGCAGCTTCAGGATCGCAAGTCCCCCGGCCAGCATGATGATAATGGCGATCACCCACGCAAATATGGGGCGATCGATAAAGAAATTAGGCATGTCTTAACGGCTCCTGTTTAAGTTAAGACTTGGTTTGTTCTGACTGGCCAGCGGCCGAAGCTTGTTGTTTATCGTCAGATTTCACTTCCTGTGCTTTAACCTGCGCGCCAGGACGAACTTTTTGCAAACCAGTAACAATCACGCGATCGCCATCTTTCAGACCTTCCGTCACCAGCCATTTATCGCCAATCGCCTGGGTGGCGGTGATATTGCGCGTTTCGACTTTGTCATCAGCCCCCACAACCAGCGCGCTCGCATCGCCGCGTGGCGTACGGGTCACACCTTGCTGTGGAACCAGAAGTGCGGTTGGATTCGTTCCTTCTTCCAGACGTGCGCGAACGAACATCCCTGGCAGCAGATTCTTGTCAGGGTTCGGGAAAATCGCACGTAAGGTAATGGAACCGGTGGTCTGGTCGACCGTCACGTCAGAGAATTCCAGCGTACCTTCCTGCGGGAACTTGATACCGTCGTTGGTAATCAGCTCCACTTTGGCTTTGCCGTTTTCCTGTTTCAGGGTGCCGTTAGCCAGCTCCTGTTTCAGGCGCAGGAAATCGTTGCTGGACTGCGTCACGTCAACGTAGATCGGATCAAGCTGCTGTACGGTCGCCAGCGCAGTGGTCTGACCGTTCTGCACCAGTGCCCCTTCCGTGACGGAAGACTTACCAATACGACCGCTGATAGGGGAGGTCACTTTGGTATAGGCCAGGTTAATGCGCGCGGTTTCGACAGCCGCTTTGGCTGCCACCACGGCCGCGTTAGCCTGCTGGGCATCTGCCAGGGCGGTATCGTAATCCTGTTGGCTGATGTACTTGGTACCGAGCAGTTTTTGGTAACGGTTCAGCGTCAGTTGGGCGATTTTGGCTGCGGCTTGCGCTTTTGCCAGGTCGCCTTTCGCGCTTTCATACGATGCCTGATAGGTTGCTGGATCAATCTGATACAGAGACTCACCGGCTTTCACATCACCACCTTCGGTGAAGTTACGCTTCAGGATAATGCCGCTAACCTGAGGACGCACTTCCGCAATGCGGTAAGCATTTGTACGGCCTGGTAATTCGGTGGTGATTTGTAGAGGTTCAGATTTGAGCGTCACGACGCCTACTTCTGGCGCCTGCTGAGCTCCTTGTTGAGCTGGTTTGTCGTCACATCCTGTAAGCGCTAAGCTGCCTGAGAGCATCAGAACGACCGCCAGAGGCGTTAACCCTCTGTTTTTGTTCATATGTAAACCTCGAGTGTCCGATTTCAAATTGATCAAGGGTCCTGAGTCTAAAACCCATTGCTGCGTTTATATTATCGTCATGCTATGGTACATACATTCACAAATGTATGTAAATCTGACTCCTGTAAATTCACCCACCTATGGCACGAAAAACTAAACAACAAGCGCTGGAAACCCGACAACACATACTGGATGTGGCAATACGTTTGTTCTCTCAGCAGGGTGTTTCATCCACCTCGCTGGCACAAATTGCGCAGGCTGCCGGTGTGACGCGGGGAGCGATTTACTGGCATTTTAAAGACAAGTCAGATCTGTTCAGTGAAATCTGGGAGCTTTCAGAGTCCAGCATTAGCGATCTCGAGAGTGAGTATCGGGCAAAATTCCCCGACGATCCACTCTCAGTATTGAGAGAAATATTAGTATATATCCTTGAAGCGACGGTAGTTGAAGAACGTCGCAGATTAATGATGGAAATTATCTTTCATAAATGCGAGTTTGTGGGCGAAATGGCGGTGGTGCAGCAGGCGCAACGCAGCCTTAGCCTGGAAAGCTATGACCGTATTGAACAGAACCTGAACCTGTGCATGCAGGCAAAGCTATTACCGGCCAATCTCTTGACCCGGCGGGCGGCAATCCTGATGCGCAGCTACATTTCCGGTCTGATGGAAAACTGGCTTTTTGCGCCGCAATCCTTTGACCTCAAAGAGGAAGCCCGCAGCTACGTGGCGATTTTACTGGAAATGCTACAGCTCTGCCCCACGCTGCGCAGCGAAGCACCTTCGCTAACGGCCTGATCCCTTTCCAGGATTTATCTCAGAGGATAACGTTCGCGCTATTCTGCTTCCGGCGAGCGTGATATTCTTCACGCCGGACTATTTTCGGTCATCTTCTGACATCATTCACAACTATGCTGCCCATCAATCGCTCGCAACATCCTGTATTTGCATTGCTCTTTGCGATGCTGTTTTTCTTCGCCACGGCGCCGCTGACCTGGGCCCGCGCCGATAACAGCACTGATATTCCCTCGCGCGGCGATGTTCAGTCGCAGCTCGACACGCTGAACAAACAGAAAGAGCTCTCTCCTCAGGAGAAACTCGTCCAGCAGGATCTGACGGAAACGCTGGAAACGCTGGATAAAATTGAACGCGTCAAAGCAGAAACCGCCCAGCTTCGTCAGAAGGTGGCGCAGGCTCCTGAAAATATGCGCAAAGCGACGGAATCGCTGAACGCCCTGAGCGATGTCGATAACGATACCGAAACGCGCAAGACGCTCTCGACGCTCTCTCTACGTCAGCTGGAGTCGCGCGTCGCGCAACTGCTCGACGACCTGCAAACCGCGCAGTCCGACCTCGCGACCTATAACAGCCAGCTTGTCTCCCTGCAAACCCAGCCCGAGCGCGTGCAAAATGCGATGTACTCCGCGTCTCAGCAGCTGCAGCAGATCCGCAACCGCCTGAACGGCACGACGGTGGGAGAGGGCACGCTGCGCCCGACGCAGCAAACCCTGCTGCTGGTTCAGCAGAGCTTGCTCAACGCACAGATTGAACAGCAGCGTAAAAGCCTGGAAGGGAATACGGTGCTTCAGGACACGCTTCAGAAACAGCGTGATTATGTCACCGCGAATATTAATCGCCTGGAACACCAGCTTCAGCTGTTACAGGAGGCGGTAAACAGCAAGCGCCTGACCCTGACGGAAAAAACCGCTCAGGAGGCCGTATCACCGGACGAAACCGCCCGCATTCAGGCGAATCCGCTGGTGAAACAGGAGCTCGAGGCCAACCACCAGCTTAGCCAGCGCCTGATACTGGCGACGGAAAACGGTAACTCGCTGGTTCAGCAAAATATCAAAGTGAAGAACTGGCTGGATCGCGCGCTGCAGGCCGAGCGCAACATCAAAGAGCAGATCGCAGTTCTGAAAGGCAGCCTCCTGCTGTCGCGTATTCTCTACCAGCAGCAGCAGACGCTCCCCTCCGCCGATGAGCTGGAGGACATGACCAACCGCATCGCGGATTTACGTCTGGAACAGTTCGACGTCAACCAGCAGCGTGATGCCCTTTTCCAGAGCGATTCCTTTGTCGCCAAAATTGAAGAGGGACATTCCAGCGACGTGAACCCGGAAGTGCACGACGCGCTGCTCCAGGTCGTCGATATGCGTCGCGAGCTGCTGGACCAGCTCAATAAACAGCTGGGCAACCAGCTGATGATGGCCATTAACCTGCAGATCAACCAGCAGCAGCTGGTGAGCGTCTCGAAAAGTCTGCAGGAGATCCTGACCCAGCAGATTTTCTGGGTGAACAGCAACAAGCCGATGGACTGGGACTGGATTAAATCCTTCCCGGAGACGCTGAAAACGCAGATCAAGAGCATGAAGATCACCGTAAACTGGGAGAAAGCCTGGCCTGCGGTGACGATTGCCTTGCTGGCGGGATTACCGCTGCTGCTGATTGCCGGCCTGATCCGCTGGCGTCTGGGCTGGCTGAAAAAATACCAGGCGAAGCTGGCCTCCGAAGTGGGGCAGCTGCGCAACGATAGCCAGCTCCATACGCCAAAGGCGATTCTGATCGACCTCATTCGCGCCCTGCCGGTGTGCCTGATTATTCTCGCCGTGGGCCTGATTCTGCTCACCATGCAGCTCAACGTCAGCGATCTGCTGTGGGCGTTCAGTAAAAAACTGGCGCTGTTCTGGCTGGTATTTGGCGTGTGCTGGAAGGTGCTGGAAAAAGACGGCGTGGCGGTGCGTCATTTCAACATGCCTGCGCAGCTGACCAGCCACTGGCGTCGTCAGATTGTGCGCATCAGCCTGGCGCTCCTGCCGCTGCACTTCTGGTCAGTTGTCTCTGAGCTTTCCCCGCTGCATCTGATGGATGACGTGCTGGGGCAGCTGGTCATCCTGCTGAACCTGCTGCTGATTGCAATCCTGATGTGGCCGATGTGCCGCGACAGCTGGCGTGATAAAGAGTCCCACAATATTCGTCTGGCCACCGTGACGGTGCTGGCGATCATTCCGCTGGCGCTGATGGTGCTGACGGCAACGGGCTATTTCTATACCACGCTGCGCCTGTCCGGGCGCTGGATTGAAACGGTCTATCTGGTGATCGTCTGGAACCTGCTCTATCAGACCGTGCTGCGCGGCCTGAGCGTGGCGGCCCGCCGCATCGCCTATCGTCGTGCTATCGCGCGTCGTCAGCATCAGGTGAAAGAGGGGGCCGAAGGCGCGGAGCCACAGGAAGAGCCGACCATCGCCCTGGAGCAGGTTAACCAGCAGACGCTGCGCATCACCATGCTGGTGATGATCGCCCTGTTTGCGGTGATGTTCTGGGCTATCTGGTCCGATCTCATTACCGTTTTCGCCTATCTCGACAGTATTACCCTCTGGCAATACAACGGTACCGAAGCGGGCGCTGCGGTGATGAAAAGCGTGACCATGGGCAGCCTGCTGTTTGCGCTGGTGTCGTCGGTGGTGGCCTGGGCGTTGATTCGCAACCTGCCGGGTCTGCTTGAAGTGCTGCTCCTGTCACGTCTGAATCTTCGCCAGGGGGCGTCCTACGCCATTACGACGATCCTCAACTACGTCATCATTATTGTTGGGGCGATGACGGTCTTTGGCTCGCTCGGCGTCTCGTGGGATAAACTGCAGTGGCTGGCGGCCGCTCTCTCGGTCGGTCTTGGTTTTGGCCTGCAGGAGATCTTCGGTAACTTTGTGTCCGGCCTGATCATCCTGTTCGAACGTCCGGTACGAATCGGCGATACCGTTACCATCGGCACCTTCTCCGGTACGGTCAGCAAGATCCGTATTCGTGCCACCACCATCACCGACTTCGATCGCAAAGAGGTGATCATCCCGAACAAAGCCTTCGTGACCGAGCGTCTGATCAACTGGTCGCTTTCCGATACGGTGACGCGCGTGGTGATCCGCCTGGGCGTCGCCTATGGATCGGATCTGGAGAAGGTGAAAGAGGTGCTGCTGAAGGCGGCGTCAGAACATCCGAAAGTGATGCACGATCCGGCTCCGGCGGTCTTCTTCACCACCTTTGGGCCGAGTACGCTGGATCACGAGCTGCGTTTATACGTGCGTGAGCTGCGTGACCGCAGCTACACGGTGGATGAGCTTAACCGCTCTATCGATCGCCTGTGCCGTGAAAACGATATTAATATCGCCTTCAACCAGCTTGAGGTTCACCTGCGTAACGAGAAAGGCGATGAGCATACGGAAGTGAAGCGCGACATCAAGGGTGACGATCCGACTCCGGCTTAATCTATTTTCCCTCCCCCTGTGGGAGAGGGAACTATTTTCTCCCTTTCCCTCAGGGCTGAGGGATCCCCGGTAATTTTTTAACCGGAAGCGGTGAACGTTGCTTCAGGAAAATGAATGGATTACAGCGATGCCCTGGTCCGGCTGTAAATCGCCGAAGCGTTTCCGTAAGGCCGGGTCGAGGCGCAGGGATGCGCCGAGAGGGCGTGGCCTGCAGGGATGCAGGCTCATGCCCGACCCGATAGCCTGAAGGAATAAGCTGAGGGAACCGCGAAGCGGCGATTTACCGCCGGGAGCCCGGGTTGCCAGGGTGGTGGCGATTGAGCCACCCTGGCACGTTCACTGGTCATGTCGTGACAGAGTAGCAAGGAACATGAAGTGAACGGAATGACCACCAGAGCCGTATGTTCCCCCTCACCCCAGCCCTCTCCCTCAAGGGAGAGGGAGTCGTCCGTGCAGGCATTATTTTGTGGGGAACCCTCAGCCCTCAGGGAGAGGGTCGGGGTGAGGGTAATTTTCCTTCAAAATCCCGCCGCACAATCTCCAGTGCCTTAAGCACCGTCTCGGCGGGGATCTCATGATTCTCCAGCAGCATAATCAAATCGACGGCCAGTTTGACCTCATCGGGTGCATTTTCCAGTGACATGGGTGTGGCTCCTGTTAACGGGTCAAACGTTCAATGACGCGCTCAATCTCATCCCGCGCCTGGCGGCAGCGGGCGAGGCGTCCTTCCAGTGCGCTAATCTCGCGCATCAATAGCTGCTGCTCTTCCAGCGTTTCGCTGTTGTTCAGCCGTAATTCGCGTTCGCGCTTCATCTCAAACAGCCTGCGCTCAAACTCCTGGTTCTCCAGCCGCTTGCGCTGCCATTTTCCGAGCCCCGGCGAGGCGCTGTCCCAGGCGCGCAGCGGCCATGCGGTGATTTCGCGATGCAGAGCGGTGATCTGCTCGGTGAGATGCTCCGCAAGCCACGCCACCTGTTCCTGCTGTTCATTCTCAACCGCATGGCGAAGCTCGTCGAGGTTCGTCTGCGCTTCCGCCAGGTAATCCTGAATGACGGTGCTGCGGGTGCGGAAGAGCTGCCGGTCAAAGCGCGGCTTCAGCGTGGCGTGCCCCATTAGCGGTGTAGCCTGCTCCCGCAGAGCAATCAGCTGATTTTGCAGCCTCTCAAGAAGCAGTGCTGTTTTCAAGGCGCTCTCCAGTGGTAAAGTAGCCGTTCAGTTTGATAACGATTCGCATTATGAAGCGTACTATTTTAATCATCATTGGCTGGCTCGCGGTAGTGCTTGGCACGCTGGGTGTGTTTTTACCCTTACTGCCGACCACGCCGTTTATCCTGCTGGCGGCCTGGTGCTTCGCCCGCTCGTCGCCGCGTTTTCACCACTGGCTGCTCTATCGCTCATGGTTTGGCGGCTATCTGCGGCACTGGCAAAAACACCGGGCCATGCCGCCCGGCGCGAAGTCGCGCGCGATCGCGGTGATCCTCATCACCTTCGCTATTTCATTATGGCTGGTGAAAATGATGTGGGTACGCATTCTGCTGCTGGCGATCCTGACCTGCCTGCTTTTCTTTATGTGGCGGATCCCCGTGGTTGATGAAAAGCAACAAAAGCACTGAAGCCTCATCATGGCTGTTGCAATTATCACGCGCAGCCAGTAAATTCGACCGTTTTCGAGCACAGATGCGCCTGGTCAAAGGTTAAACAATTGTTGCCTTGGCCGACTCGTTGCGCGCTGTGAGTAACACTGTTTTATTTAGGCAAAACCGATGACCGCAACTGCACAGCAGCTTGAATATCTGAAAAACAGCATCAAAAGCATCCAGGACTATCCAAAGCCTGGCATTCTTTTCCGTGATGTCACCAGCTTGCTGGAAGACCCGAAAGCGTACGCGCTCAGCATTGAACTGCTGGTCGAGCGTTATAAAAACGCCGGGATCACCAAAGTAGTAGGTACCGAAGCCCGTGGCTTCCTGTTTGGCGCACCGGTTGCGCTGGCAATGGGCGTGGGTTTTGTGCCGGTGCGTAAGCCGCGCAAACTGCCGCGTGAAACCATCGCTGAGAGCTACGAGCTGGAGTACGGCACCGATCAACTGGAGATCCACGTTGATGCGATCAAGCCTGGCGACAAAGTGCTGGTGGTCGACGACCTGCTGGCAACCGGCGGTACCATTGAAGCGACCGTGAAGCTGATCCGTCGTCTGGGTGGGGAAGTGACCGACGCGGCCTTCATCATCAACCTGTTCGATCTCGGCGGTGAACAGCGCCTCGAAAAACAGGGTATTACCAGCTACAGCCTGGTGCCTTTCCCGGGTCATTAATCCCGGTTTTCACAACCTCGCTCAATGGGTGAGGTTGTGATAGCATTCCCCTCCATAAATTCACCTTCCAGCGTTGCAGAGCCTGCCCATGAGTTATCAGGTGTTAGCCCGTAAATGGCGACCACAAACCTTTGCTGACGTTGTCGGTCAGGAACATGTGCTGACGGCCCTGGCGAACGGCTTGTCGCTAGGTCGCATCCATCACGCCTATCTTTTCTCCGGCACCCGCGGCGTCGGTAAGACCTCTATTGCCCGTTTACTGGCAAAAGGTCTCAACTGCGAAACCGGGATCACCGCCACGCCGTGCGGCGTGTGTGATAACTGCCGGGAGATCGAGCAGGGGCGCTTTGTCGATCTGATCGAGATCGACGCCGCCTCGCGCACCAAAGTGGAAGATACCCGCGACCTGCTGGACAACGTTCAGTACGCCCCGGCACGCGGCCGCTTCAAGGTCTACCTGATCGATGAAGTGCACATGCTGTCGCGCCACAGCTTCAACGCCCTGCTGAAAACGCTGGAAGAGCCGCCCGCGCACGTGAAGTTCCTGCTGGCGACCACCGATCCGCAAAAGCTGCCTGTCACCATCCTGTCGCGCTGCCTGCAGTTCCATCTGAAGGCGCTGGACGTTGAACAGATCCGCGCGCAGCTTGAACACATTCTTGATGAAGAGAAGATTGTCCATGAACCGCGCGCCCTGCAGCTGCTGGCCCGTGCGGCGGACGGCAGCCTGCGTGATGCGCTCAGCCTGACCGACCAGGCGATTGCCAGCGGTGACGGCCAGCTCTCCACCGAGGCGGTCAGCACCATGCTCGGCACGCTGGATGACGATCAGGCGCTGTCGCTTATCGAAGCGATGATTGCCGCCAACGGGGAACGCGTGATGTCGCAGGTGAATGCGGCCGCGGCCCGGGGTATTGAATGGGAAGGACTGCTGGTTGAGATGCTCAGCCTGCTGCACCGCGTGGCGATGCTGCAGCTTTCTCCGTCCGCCATTGGCGCAGATATGGCCACCATTGAACAGCGGATGCGTGAGCTTGCCCGCACCGTGCCGCCTGCCGACGTGCAGCTGTACTACCAGACGCTGCTGATTGGCCGTAAAGAGTTACCGTTCGCGCCGGATCCCCGGATGGGCGTTGAAATGACGCTGCTGCGCGCGCTGGCGTTCCATCCGCGCATGCCGTTGCCGGAGCCGGAAGCGCCGCGCCAGTCTTTCGCGCCAGTCGCCCCTACGGCGGTGATGTCGCCGCAGCAGGTGCCACCGCAGCCGACACCGCCGCCACAGCAAAACGTGCCGCTGTCGGATGCCACCAGTTCGGTGCTTGCCGCCCGCAGCCAGCTGCAGCGTGCGCAGGGAGTAACCAAACCAAAAAAGAGTGAACCGGCAGCGCCAGGAAGAGCGCGGCCGGTGAACAACGCCGCGCTTGAACGTCTGGCCTCGGTAACGGAGCGCGTTCAGTCGCGTCCGGCACCGTCCGCGCTCGAGCAGAAAGCCCCGGTGAAAGAAGAGGCTTACCGCTGGAAGGCAACCACCATCACTGAAACGGTGAAGGAAGAGGTCGCTACGCCGAAAGCGCTGAAAAAGGCGCTGGAGCATGAGAAAACGCCGGAGCTTTCCGCGAAGCTTGCCGAAGAGTCCATTGCGCGCGACGCCTGGGCCGCCGAGGTCAGCAAACTCCAGCTGCCGAAGCTGGTCGAGCAGGTCGCGCTGAATGCCTGGAAAGAGCAGGACGGCAATCAGGTGCGTTTACACCTGCGTCCGGGTCAGCGTCACCTCAATTCCCCTGGCGCGCAAAAGGCGCTGGCCGAGGCGCTCACCGCATTACAGGGCGCGCCGGTTGAATTGACTATCATTGAAGATGATAATCCGGCAGTGAAAACGCCGCTCGAATGGCGCCAGGCCATTTATGAAGAAAAGCTCGCGCAGGCGCGCGAGGCGATTATTGCGGATAACAACATTCAGACCCTGCGCCGGTTCTTCGACGCCGATCTGGATGAAGAGAGTATTCGCCCCATTTGATCGTGAGTCTGACTTACGGTTGTAATCCTTAAACGTGAAAAAGAGAGAAGCCTATGTTTGGTGGAAAAGGCGGTCTGGGTGGCCTGATGAAGCAGGCTCAGCAGATGCAGGAAAAAATGCAGAAGATGCAGGAAGAGATCGCTCAGCTGGAAGTCACGGGTGAGTCCGGTGCCGGTCTGGTCAAAGTGACCATCAACGGTGCGCACAACTGCCGTCGCGTGGAAATCGACCCGAGCCTGCTCGAAGACGACAAAGAGATGCTGGAAGATCTGGTTGCAGCCGCGTTTAACGATGCCGCTCGCCGTATCGACGAAACTCAGAAAGAGAAAATGGCCTCTGTTTCCAGCGGTATGCAGCTGCCGCCTGGCTTCAAGATGCCATTCTGATGCAAACCAGTCCGCTGCTCACGCAGTTAATGGAAGCACTGCGCTGCCTGCCGGGCGTTGGCCCGAAGTCGGCGCAGCGCATGGCGTTTACGCTATTGCAGCGCGACCGCAGCGGCGGGATGCGCCTGGCGCAGGCTTTAACCCGCGCCATGTCAGAAATTGGTCACTGTGCGGATTGCCGCACCTTTACCGAGCAGGACGTGTGTAACATCTGTACGAACCCGCGTCGTCAGGAAAACGGTCAGATTTGCGTGGTGGAGAGTCCGGCGGACATCTACGCCATCGAACAAACCGGGCAGTTTTCCGGCCGCTACTTCGTGCTGATGGGGCATCTCTCCCCGCTGGACGGTATTGGCCCGGATGATATCGGTCTTGACCGCCTTGAACAGCGCCTTGAGTCCGAAACCATCAAAGAGGTGATCCTCGCCACCAACCCGACGGTGGAAGGGGAGGCAACCGCCAACTACATCGCCGAACTGTGCTCGCAGTACGGCGTTGACGCCAGCCGCATCGCCCACGGCGTGCCGGTGGGCGGCGAGCTGGAAATGGTGGACGGCACCACGCTGTCACACTCTCTGGCCGGTCGTCACAAGATTATTTTCTGACCAAACGGAGGCTGCGCGCGCGGCCTCCGCTTGAAAATTTCCTCCCTTATCCCCATCTCTCACTCAACGTTTTACAACCCCATTAAATGGCATTGTTGAGGTCGACTTAGATGAAAGGACAAGAAACCCGTGGTTTCCAGTCAGAAGTAAAACAGCTTCTGCACCTGATGATCCATTCCCTGTATTCCAACAAAGAAATTTTCCTGCGCGAGCTGATTTCCAACGCCTCGGACGCGGCGGACAAGCTGCGCTTCCGCGCGCTGTCTAACCCGGACCTGTACGAAGGCGACGGCGAGCTGCGCGTGCGCGTTTCGTTCAATAAAGAGAACCGCACCCTGACCATCGCCGATAACGGCATCGGGATGAACCGCGACGAGGTGATCGACCACCTCGGCACCATCGCCAAATCCGGCACCAAAGCGTTCCTTGAGTCCATGGGCTCAGACCAGGCGAAAGACAGCCAGCTCATCGGCCAGTTCGGCGTCGGTTTCTACTCGGCGTTTATCGTGGCCGACAAAGTTACCGTCCGCACCCGTGCGGCAGGCGACAGCGCCGAGAACGGCGTGCTGTGGGAATCCAAAGGGGAAGGCGAGTACACCGTTGATGACATCACCAAAGCGGATCGCGGGACCGAAATCACCCTGCACCTGCGTGAAGGGGAAGACGATTTCCTGAACGACTGGCGCGTACGCTCCATCATCAGCAAGTATTCCGACCACATCGCGCTGCCGGTTGAGATTGAAAAACAGGAAGAGAAAGACGGCGAAACCGTGGTCTCCTGGGAGAAGATCAACAAGGCGCAGGCGCTGTGGACGCGCAACAAGTCTGAAATTAAAGACGACGAATACAAAGAGTTCTACAAGCACATCGCCCACGACTTTACCGACCCGCTGACCTGGAGCCACAACCGCGTGGAAGGTAAGCAGGAGTACACCAGCCTGCTGTACATCCCGGCACAGGCGCCGTGGGACATGTGGAACCGCGATCACAAGCACGGCCTGAAGCTGTACGTGCAGCGCGTGTTCATCATGGACGACGCCGAGCAGTTCATGCCGAACTACCTGCGCTTTGTGCGCGGTCTGATAGATTCCAACGATCTGCCGCTCAACGTCTCCCGTGAAATTCTGCAGGACAGCACCGTCACCCGTAACCTGCGCAACGCCCTGACCAAACGTGCGCTGCAGATGCTGGAAAAACTGGCGAAAGACGATGCGGAAAAATATCAGACCTTCTGGAAACAGTTCGGCCTGGTGCTGAAAGAAGGCCCGGCGGAAGACACCGCGAACGTTGAAACCATCGCCAAACTGCTGCGCTTCGCCTCTACGCACACCGACTCCTCCGCGCAGACCGTGTCGCTGGAAGAGTACGTCTCCCGCATGAAAGAAGGGCAGGAGAAGATCTACTACATCACCGCTGACAGCTACGCGGCGGCGAAGAGCAGCCCGCACCTGGAGCTGCTGCGTAAGAAAGGCATCGAAGTGCTGTTGCTTTCTGACCGCATCGACGAGTGGATGATGAACTACCTGACCGAGTTCGACGGTAAGGCGTTCCAGTCAGTAGCGAAAGCCGACGAGTCCATCGACAAGCTGGCGGATGAAGTGGACGAAAGCGCGAAAGAAGCCGAGAAGGCGCTGGAGCCGTTCGTTGAGCGCGTGAAAACCCTGCTGGGCGAGCGCGTGAAAGAGGTGCGCTTCACGCACCGTCTGACCGACACTCCGGCGATTGTCACCACCGATGCCGACGAAATGAGTACCCAGATGGCGAAGCTGTTCGCTGCGGCGGGCCAGGCGGTACCGGAAGTGAAATATATCTTTGAGCTTAATCCGGATCATCCTCTGGTGAAACGCGCGGCGGATACCCAGGACGACGCCCGCTTTGCCGAGTGGGTTGAACTGCTGCTGGATCAGTCCCTGCTGGCCGAGCGTGGCACGCTGGAAGATCCTAACCTCTTCATTAAACGTGTGAATGCGCTGCTGCTGGCGTAATTAAACACCTGCCCCTCACCCTGCCCTCTCCCCAAAGGGGAGAGGGTGTTCAAATTCCCTCTCCCCTTTGGGGAGAGGGTTAGGGTGAGGGGAATCAACCGCACTAACCCAAATAATCTCCCCCCGTTAACCGTTTCAGCCTTCCCGCCTTCCTTGAGCGATGCCCGTTCTGGTGGTATTGTTTAGCGCTTTTGAAAAATTGAAACGACTTTTGAGGGGATTTTCGCAATGCGTATTATTCTGCTTGGCGCTCCGGGCGCGGGTAAAGGAACTCAGGCTCAGTTCATCATGGAGAAATACGGTATTCCGCAAATCTCCACCGGTGACATGCTGCGCGCCGCTGTTAAATCTGGCTCCGAGCTGGGTAAACAAGCGAAAGACATCATGGACGCAGGCAAGCTGGTGACCGACGAGCTGGTTATTGCTCTGGTCAAAGAGCGCATTGCTCAGGAAGACTGCCGTAACGGTTTCCTGCTGGACGGCTTCCCACGCACCATTCCTCAGGCTGACGCCATGAAAGAAGCGGGCATCAACGTGGACTACGTTCTGGAGTTCGACGTACCGGACGAGCTGATCGTTGACCGTATCGTTGGCCGTCGCGTACACGCTGCTTCTGGCCGCGTTTACCACATCAAGTTCAACCCACCGAAGGTTGAAGGCAAAGACGACGTGACCGGCGAAGAGCTGACCACCCGTAAAGACGATCAGGAAGAGACCGTGCGTAAACGCCTGGTGGAATACCATCAGATGACTGCACCGCTGATCGGCTACTACACCAAAGAAGCGCAGGCGGGTAACACCAAATACGCGAAAGTTGACGGCACCAAAGCCGTGGCTGACGTACGTGCAGAGCTGGAAAAAATCCTCGGCTAATCGCGCGCCTCTCACCCGGGCTCCCGGGTGAGAAATATTCTCATCTTACCTATTACAGCAATGGGTTTCGTTTAAACGCATTTCCGCTACAATTGACAACCTATCAAATGGTTAAGAGGCGTGAATGAGTCAGGCGAAAACCGGCATCCTGCTTGCCAATCTGGGCACTCCAGAAGCACCTACATCAGACGCGGTAAAACGCTACCTGCGACAATTTTTAAGCGACACGCGCGTCGTGGATTTCCCGAGACTGCTGTGGTGGCCGCTGCTGCGTGGCGTCATTCTGCCGATTCGTTCTCCGCGCGTTGCCAAACTCTATCAGTCCGTCTGGATGGAAGAGGGCTCGCCGCTGATGGTTTACAGCCGTCGTCAGGAAAAAGCGCTGGCTGCCCGCCTGCCGGATATGCCCGTTGCGCTCGGCATGAGCTACGGAAAACCGTCCCTGAAAAGCGCGGTGGAATCACTGCTGGCGCAGGGCGTGGACCATATCGTCGTGCTGGCGCTCTACCCACAGTACTCCTGCTCGACGGTGGCCGCCGTCTGGGACGAGCTGGCCCGCATTCTGGCGACCCGCCGCCGTATTCCGGGCGTGACCTTTATTCGCGACTATGCGGATAACGATCTCTACATCCAGGCGCTTGCCAACAGCGCGCGCGCGTCCTTTGAAAAGCACGGCGAGCCAGATCTGCTGCTGCTTTCCTATCACGGGATCCCACAGCGTTTCGCCAATGAAGGGGATGATTATCCGCAGCGCTGCCGCGATACCACGCGCGAGCTGGTCTCCGCCCTTGGCCTGCCGCCGGAGAAGGTGATGATGACCTTCCAGTCGCGCTTCGGCCGCGAGCCGTGGCTGACGCCGTACACCGATGAAACCCTCAAAATGCTGGGTGAGAAGGGCGTGAAGCACATTCAGGTGATGTCGCCGGGCTTCTCGGCCGACTGTCTGGAAACGCTGGAGGAGATCGCGGTGCAAAACCGGGAATTTTTCCTTGAGGCTGGCGGCGAAAAGTACGAGTACATTCCGGCGCTTAACGACTCGCCTGAGCATATCGACATGATGGTCTCGCTGGTAACGAACAGCCGCTGATCGCACTCCGGGCCGGGTTTGTGCTACCATTCCCGGCCCATATTCTTCGTACAGTTCAGACCATGAAATTTCCCGGTAAACGCAAATCCAAACACTACTTCCCCGTCGATGCCCGCGATCCGCTCCTGCAGCAAATCCAGCCAGAAAACGAAACCAGCGCGGCATGGGTCGTCGGTATCGATCAGACGCTGGTGGACATTGAAGCGAAAGTGGATGATGCGTTTGTCGCTCGTTACGGTCTGAGCGCCGGTCACTCGCTGGTGATTGAGGACGACGTTGCCGAAGCGCTGTACCAGGAGCTGGTGCGCGAAAACCTGATTACCCATCAGTTCGCCGGTGGCACCATCGGCAATACCATGCATAACTACTCCGTGCTGGCCGACGACCGCTCGGTGCTGCTCGGCGTGATGTGCAGCAATATTGAAATCGGTGGCTATGCCTACCGCTATCTGTGCAACACCTCCAGCCGTACCGATCTGAACTACCTGCAGGGCGTTGACGGGCCGATTGGCCGCTGCTTTACGCTGATCGGTGAGTCCGGCGAGCGTACTTTTGCCATCAGCCCTGGCCACATGAACAAGCTGCGCGCCGAGAGTATTCCTGAAGAGGTGATCGCGGGCGCCTCGGCGCTGGTGCTGACCTCCTACCTAGTGCGCTGTAAGCCGGGCGAGCCGATGCCGGAAGCGACCATGAAGGCGATTGAGTACGCGAAGAAATACAACGTGCCGGTCGTTCTGACGCTGGGCACGAAATTCGTTATCGCCGATAACCCGGAGTGGTGGCAGGCCTTCCTGAAAGAGCACGTCTCGATTCTGGCGATGAACGAAGAAGAGGCCGAAGCGCTGACCGGCGAAAGCGATCCGCTGCTGGCGTCCGATAAAGCGCTGGACTGGGTGGATCTGGTGCTCTGCACCGCCGGTCCGGTTGGGCTGTATATGGCCGGCTTCACGGAAGAAGAGAGCAAGCGCAAAACCCAGCACCCGCTGCTGCCCGGTGCGATTGCCGAGTTCAACCAGTACGAGTTCAGCCGCGGCATGCGTTACAACGATTGCGTGAACCCGCTGCGTATCTACTCTCATATCGCGCCATACATGGGCGGACCGGAGAAGATCATGAACACCAACGGTGCGGGCGACGGCGCGCTGGCCGCGCTGCTGCACGACATCACCGCTAACGCCTACCACAAAACCAACGTGCCTAACTCCAGCAAGCACAGGTTCAGCTGGCTGACCTATTCGTCGCTGGCACAGGTGTGCAAATATGCGAACCGCGTGAGCTATCAGGTGCTGAACCAGCATTCTCCGCGCTTAACGCGTGGGTTGCCGGAACGGGAAGACAGCCTCGAAGAGGCTTATTGGGACAGGTAAAAGAAAACCCCTCACCCTAACCCTCTCCCCATAGGGGAGAGGGAACTTGAACACCCTCTCCCCTATGGAGAGGGCTGGGGTGAGGGGATCAGACCGCACCAAACTTACCCCGTCACCGCCTCTTCAACCGGCGGTTTCTCCAGCAGCGTCAGCATCGTATTCGCAATCTCGCGCTCGCCCATCACTACCTTATTTGCGCCGCGCTCGGTAATGTACTCCACCTCGTCGTCATAATGCGCCCTGGCGATAATCTCAATCGTTGGGCACTTCGCGCGCGCGGAAGCCACAATCTCACCCGCTTCATAGCCGTTAGGTATGGTCAGCAGCAGCCAGCGCGCGCAGTCCAGATGCGCCAGATTCATGATCTCTTCGTTTGCCGCATTGCCCAGCACCGCACGAATACCGCGCTCGCGCAGCTCGTCGACGCGGGTGCGGGAGGTCTCAATCACCACCAGCGGAATGCCCTGCGCCATCAGCTTCTCACCGAGCAGGCTGCCCACGCGGCCAAAGCCGACCAGCAGGGCGTGATTGCAAATATCCACCGGGATCTGCTTCTCTTCTTCTATGACCTCTTCAAGCGTCTGTTCTTCCAGCGTTTCGGTTTTATCGAGGTATTTTTCCAGCAGCGCAAACAGCACCGGGTTCAGCATAATCGACAGGATCGCCCCCGCCAGCACCAGGTTCTGCCCCGCCTGCGGCAGCAGGTTCAGGGCCATGCCCAGACCGGCCAGAATAAAGGCGAACTCACCAATTTGTGCCAGGCTGGCGGCGATGGTGAGCGCCGTCCGCGGAGAGTGGCCAAACATCCGCACCAGGAAGAAGGCGGCGAGCGACTTACCAAAGATGATGATCGCCAGCGTACCCAGCACGGCCAGCGGTTGATGAATCAGAACCATCGGGTCAAAGAGCATCCCGACGGAGACGAAGAACAGTACGGCGAAGGCGTCGCGCAGCGGCAGAGTATCGTGCGCCGCGCGGTGGCTCAGCTCGGATTCGTTCAGCACCATCCCGGCGAAGAACGCGCCCAGGGCAAAGGAGACATCAAACAGCTCAACGGCACCAAACGCGATTCCCAGCGCCAGCGCCAGCACGGAGAGGGTAAACAGCTCGCGTGAGCCGGTTGCCGCGCTGCGGGACATGATCCACGGTACCAGACGGCGGCCCACCAGCATCATGATGGCGATAAACGCCACCACCTTACCGATGGTGATGCCCATATCCAGCGCCAGCGAGGCAAAGCCAACGTTGTCTTTTTCCATCATCCCGGCGACGGCAGGCAGCAGCACCAGCGTCAACACCATCACCAGGTCTTCCACAATCAGCCAGCCTATCGCGATTTGCCCGCGCTGGCTGTCTATCAGCTGTCTCTCTTCAAGCGCGCGCAGCAGCACCACGGTACTGGCGGTTGAGAGACACAGCCCAAAAACGATACCGGTCATTAACGACCAGCCCAGCACCGCCGAAAGCGCCATCCCCAGCAGCGTCGCCACCCCTATCTGGGCGATCGCTCCCGGTATGGCAATCGACTTTACCGCCATCAGATCCTTCAGGGAGAAGTGCAGGCCGACGCCGAACATCAGCAGAATCACGCCCAATTCCGCCAGCTCAGGGGCCAGTTTGGTATCTGCCACGAAGCCTGGCGTAAACGGTCCCGCCAGTACGCCCGCTAACAGATAGCCGACAAGAGGAGAAATACGCAGTTTATTGGCAATCATGCCGAGGATAAAAGCGAGCACAAGTCCACCAACAATGGTGGTGATAAGCGGTGTGGCGTGGTGCATTCCGTCTCCTTTCGTTGTGGGTGTTCCTTTTTGGCAAAAACCAAAAAACCGAGTAATAGTTTATGACAATTTTTACCCTTATGTTTATGAATAATTGTTGAAGTTTGAATAAAACAGCAATATGCACGTAAAAAAGCGCATTTTGATAAATTCAGAGAGGGGATGGCGAGGAAACCCTTATGGCATCAGGGGGACAGGTAGCCAAAGTAAAACTTTGGCTACCCGTAATTTAGGCTTTATGACGGTTATCAGGCAGGAATATGGTTAACATCCCCAGAAGCGGCAGGAAAGCGCAGATTTTATAAACCAGGAAGATGCTGGTGTGGTCCGCTACCATCCCTAACACCGCTGCGCCAAGCCCGCCCATGCCGAAGGCGAAACCGAAAAAGAGGCCGGAAACCATACCGATACGGCCAGGCAGTAGCTCCTGGGCGTAAACCAGAATGGCGGAAAACGCGGAAGCGAGGATAAAACCAATAATCACGGTCAAAATCCCCGTCCATTCAAGGCTCGCGTACGGCAAAATAAGGGTAAACGGCGCCACGCCGAGGATAGAGCCCCAAATGACATATTTACGCCCAATCTTATCGCCCACAGGCCCGCCAATGACCGTACCGGCCGCAACGGCAAAGAGGAAGGCAAACAGGTGGAACTGCGCGTTTTGTACCGATAATCCGAATTTTTGCATCAGATAAAAGGTGTAATAGCTGCTGATGCTCGCCATATAGAAGTATTTCGAGAAAATCAGTACCAGCAGCACGGAGACGGCCAGGATAACCTTATTGCGCGGCAGGGGATTGATAACCCTGGCTTTAGGTTTCCCTTTATTCACGCGATGCTGAGCGGCATACCAGCGGCTGATCTGCGCCAGCACGACAATCGCCAGCAGCGCGGCCAGCACAAACCATGCCACGTTGCCTTTGCCATACGGAGCGATGATCACCGCGGCCAGCAGCGGGCCGAGAGAGCTACCAAAGTTACCGCCTACCTGGAACAGTGACTGCGCCAGACCGTGACGCCCCCCGGAAGCCATACGAGCCACGCGGGAGGACTCCGGATGGAAGACGGACGATCCCGTGCCCACCAGCGCGGCGGCAACCAACACCGCTTCAAAACTCCCCGCCATGGCCAGCAGCACCAGCCCGCTTAAGGTAAAGCACATGCCTATCGGCAGCGACCACGGCATCGGATATTTATCCGTCCAGTAGCCCACCACCGGCTGCAGCAGTGAGGAAGCCAGCTGGAAGGTCAGGGTGATCATCCCGATCTGCACGAAGGTGAGTGAGAACTCGGACTGCAGCAGCGGATAAATGGCCAGAATCAACGACTGGATCATATCGTTGAGCAGGTGCGAGAGGCTGATTGCGCCTAAGACTTTAAAGGAGGTGCGCGACGCCGGCGCGCCCGGAACGGGCTGGGTTGATTCACTGATTGCCATAGAGAGAATTACCACGTCTTGAGTTATTAGAGATGCAGGGTGTAATTATTATCCGACTAACATACCCGCCCGGGACATTTGAAGAAAGTCGCAATTCTGAAAACTTATTTGTCTATTCTTGTTAGTCACTGTAATTTTTGCCTTTGTCTATTGGTCAGGGAGAGAGAAGATGAAGTTAATGAAGCGGGGCGTCGCGCTGGCGCTCATCGCCGCATGGGGCCTGGTAAGCCTGCCCGCGCAGGCGTATGAAAAAGACAAAACCTATAAAATCACCATTCTGCATACCAACGATCACCACGGTCATTTCTGGCGCAGTGAATACGGCGAATATGGCCTGTCGGCACAAAAAACGCTGGTGGACGGCATTCGCAAAGAAGTCGCCGCAGAAGGCGGCAGCGTGCTGCTGCTGTCTGGCGGAGATATTAATACCGGCGTGCCGGAATCCGATTTACAGGACGCGGAACCCGATTTTCGCGGCATGAACTTAATCGGTTACGACGCGATGGCCGTGGGTAATCACGAGTTTGATAATCCCCTGACCGTGCTGCGCCAGCAGGAGAAGTGGTCCAAATTCCCGTTCCTCTCTGCCAATATTTACCAGAAAAGCACCGGTGAACGCCTGTTTAAGCCCTGGGCGCTGTTTAAGCGTCAGGATCTGAAGATCGCGGTCATCGGCTTAACCACTGACGATACGGCGAAAATTGGTAACCCCGAGTTCTTCACCGATATCGAATTCCGCAAACCGGCAGACGAAGCGAAGCTGGTGATTCAGGAGCTGCAGCAAAACGAAAAGCCGGACGTGATTATCGCCACCACGCACATGGGGCACTACGACAACGGCGAGCACGGCTCCAATGCCCCTGGCGACGTGGAGATGGCGCGCAGCCTGCCCGCGGGCTCGCTGGCGATGATTGTGGGCGGTCACTCACAGGATCCGGTGTGTATGGCCTCGGAGAACAAAAAACAGGTGGACTACGTGCCGGGCACGCCGTGCGCGCCGGACCGTCAGAACGGTATCTGGATTGTTCAGGCGCACGAGTGGGGCAAATACGTCGGCCGGGCGGACTTTGAGTTCCGTAACGGCGAGATGAAGCTGGTGCACTATCAGCTCATCCCGGTCAACCTGAAGAAGAAAGTCACCTACCCGGACGGGAAAAGTGAGCGCGTACTCTACACGCCAGAGATCGCTGAAAACCAGCAGATGCTCTCCCTGCTGACGCCGTTCCAGAACAAAGGCAAGGCGCAGCTGGACGTGAAGATCGGTACGCTGAACGGTCGTCTGGAAGGGGACCGCAGTAAAGTTCGCTTCGTGCAGACCAACATGGGCCACCTGGTGCTGGCGGCGCAAATGGCGCGCACCGGCGCTGATTTTGGCGTGATGAGCGGCGGCGGTATTCGTGACTCTATCGAAGGCGGAAACATCACCTATAAAGACGTCCTGAAGGTGCAGCCGTTCGGCAACCTGGTGGTCTATGCCGATATGAGCGGGAAAGAGGTGATTGACTACCTGACCGCCGTGGCGCAGATGAAGCCAGATTCCGGGGCCTATCCGCAGTTTGCTAACGTGAGTTTCGTCGCGAAAGACGGCAAGCTCAACGACCTGAAGATTAAAGGCGAACCGGTTGACCCGGCTAAAACGTACCGTCTGGCGACGTTAAGCTTTAACGCTACCGGCGGCGACGGCTATCCGCATATTGATAATAAACCGGGATACGTGAATACCGGCTTTATTGATGCGGAAGTGCTGAAGCAGTTCATCGAGCAGAATTCACCGATTGACGTGAATGCGTATGAGCCTAAGGGTGAGGTGAGCTGGCAGTAGTGCGGTTGTTTTGTGCCGGGTGGCGGCTTCGCCTTACCCGGCCTACATTCGAATCGTAGGCCCGGTAAGCGCAGCGCCACCGGGCAATTTTCTCAATCCCGGCGTGCAATATCCGCAAACTTCGCGTCCAGCATTTTTGCCAGATCGTTCGCGGCCAGCTCAATATCCAGCCCGCGTTTGCCGCCGGAAATAAAAATGGTGTCAAACTCCTGGGAAGGGGCGTCGATCAGCGTTGGCAGGCGTTTTTTCTGCCCGAGCGGGCTGATCCCGCCTACCAGGTAGCCCGTGGTGCGTTGCGCCACCATCGGATCGGCCATATCCACCTTTTTCGCCCCCAGCGCTTTGGCGACTTTCTTCAGATCCAGCTGTCCCGCCACCGGGGTAACCGCGACGGCGAGGTGTTTCATATCGCCATTCACCGCCACCAGCAGCGTTTTATAAACCTGGTCCGCGTTCAGGCCCAGCTTGCGCACCACTTCATCACCAAAGTTAGTCTCATTCGGATCGTGATCGTAAGTGTGGATCCGAAAAGAAATGTTGTTTTTTTCGAGTAATTTAACGGCGGGAGTCATAGCTATCCTTCTTACGACAGACAAATCATGCCAACAGCATACGCCTGACGTTTGTCTAAAAAATAGCACCATCTTGCGCAATAGTATTGGCAGTGATGGTCACTTTGAGCGACAATCGGCTCAACCGAAGGTCTCCTTCGGCATAATAAAAACGATGAAATTCCTCTTTGACGGGCCAATAGAAATATTGGCCATTTTTTTATTTCAGCAGCGACGGCAAATTCCCTTCTCCGTACAAATGTAACGCCCCGACCGCCACCACGTAATGCCCCGCAGGTAACGCATGCAGCGTCTCCCGCCAGGCTTTGTTGCGAGCATTCATCAACACATCATATAACGATTCGCTGAACGTCGACGGTAACGCCAGCCTGCCGTCTGAGGGCGGCGCGTCCAGCCACCAGCCGATCATGGTCTGCAGAAGGCGCGCGTTGGTGTGCCAGTGGGTCAGCGTATCATCCAGCAGCATCAAACCGTCGTCGGGAAGCTGCCGCAGGAGCGCAATCTGGCTGTCCGTCCCTTCCAGCTCGATGATGGGCAGACGGCGCGCCCTTGCCACGTTCAGCAGCTGGTAATCAATACCGTAGTCACCGCGCAGTCCCAGACGCTGCGCCTGCGTGGCCTGCAGCACCATCGCAATTTGCCAGAGCGGCAGGGTGTCAATCATGGAGAGCGACACGCCGGTTTCATCCGCGACGCGCGTCAGTTCCGCAAGCTGGGCATCATCCAGACGCTCCGTAAGGGGGAGATCGCTCTCGAGTCCGGCAAACGGTGACTCCTGACCTGAAATGTCCGCCTCAACGACCAGCGCATCGGCGCGTTTCAGCAGTTTTATCAGGCCGGGTGGCAGAGGAGACATATCCTGCGTACCCATATGGATGCTGCCGACCAGGTGCAGGTGTTGCCCGCCGGGGAGCGAGATATCCAGACCGGGCCAGGCGTAACGGCGTGGAAAGAGGGCGCGAAACGATGCTTTTATACGATTAAACAGACCCATACGCGCTCCATGAATGGAAAGGTTCATGCTAGCGCGTACGGGTACAAGGTTCAATCCTTCGGTTTAAAGCGCAGCAGCCGGTTGGCGTTGCTCACCACGGTAATGGAGGAGAGCGCCATCGCCGCACCCGCGACCACCGGGTTAAGCAGCGTGCCGGTCAGCGGCCACAAAATACCGGCAGCGATCGGGATACCGAGCGAGTTATAGATAAATGCTCCCAGCAGGTTCTGCTTCATGTTGCGCAGCGTGGCTTTTGAAATGGCCAGCGCGTCGGCAACCCCCATCAGGCTATGGCGCATCAGCGTAATCGCAGCGGTTTCAATAGCCACGTCGCTCCCGCCGCCCATGGCAATCCCCACGTCCGCCTGGGCCAGCGCCGGGGCATCGTTGATGCCGTCGCCGACCATCGCCACCTGACGACCCTGACTTTGCAGTTTCTTGATGGCGTCCGCTTTACCGTCCGGCAGTACGCCCGCAATGACCTCATCGATTCCGGCTTCTTTCGCGATGGCGTTGGCGGTGGTCGGGTTATCCCCGGTCAGCATCACCAGACGGTAGCCGGCGCGGTGCAGGCGCTGCAGGGCGTCCACGCTGTCCTGGCGAAGCGGATCGCGCACGGCCAGCAGCGCGGCGGCTCTGCCATCCACCGCCAGCAGAACCGGCGTGGCGCCCTGAGACGCCTGCGCTTTCAGCTCGCTTTCCAGCGCGGCGGTATCAATACCGTTTTCATTAAGCAATGCCTGGTTGCCCAGCAGCAGCGCGTGGCCTTCTGCTTCACCGCTGACGCCGAGCCCGCGCAGGGTGCGGAAATTGCTGACCTGCGGCAGGGCAGAAGCATTTGCTTTATCGAGAATGGCGCGCGCCAGCGGATGGCTTGAGCCTTGCTCCAGCGCGGCGGCGAGACGCAGCGCGTCCTCTTGCGCAATGCCTGCGGTAGTGACGGCCACCACCTGCGGTTTGCCTTCGGTGAGCGTGCCGGTTTTATCAAACACCAGCGTGTCGAGGGTGCTGGCCCGCTGCAGCGCGTCGGCATCCCGCACCAGTACGCCAAATTCGGCCGCGCGGCCTACGCCGGAGATAATCGACATTGGGGTCGCCAGGCCAAGGGCGCAAGGACAGGCGATGATCAGCACCGTGGTGGCGATCACCAGGGTGTAAACAATCTGCGGTGCGGGGCCGAAGAAATACCAGATCGCCGCGCTCAGCAGGGCAATGCCGACCACCACCGGCACAAAAATGGCCGAGATTCTGTCGGCAAGCTGGCCAATTTCCGGCTTGCTGCTCTGCGCCTGGCGCACCATGCGGATAATACGCGACAGCGTCGTGTGGCTGCCGACGGCGCTGGCGGTAAACAGCACGCTGCCGTCCTGCACCACCGTGCCGGCATGAACGGCGTCGCCGTCTGATTTTTGCTGTGGGATAGGCTCGCCGGTCAGCATTGCTTCATCCAGCCAGGCTTCGCCCTGAGTTATCTTACCGTCAACGGGAACGCGATCGCCCGTCGTCAGGCGCAGCGTCATGCCGGGCTGAACTTCCGCCAGCGGGACGCTTTTCTCCCCCTCGTCCGTGACCACGCGGGCCGTCGGCGGGGTTAAATCGAGCAATCTTTCCAGCGCTTTCGAGGAGCGCTGACGGGCGCGGGCTTCCAGCATATGGCCCAGGTTAATCAGGCCGATAATCATCGCGCTCGCTTCATAATAGAGATGCCGCGCTTCCATCGGGAACCACTGGGGCCAGACGTTCACGCTCATCGAATAGAGCCACGCCGCGCCGGTACCGAGCGCCACCAGCGTATCCATCGTCGCGGTGCGGTTTTTCAGGCTCTTCCAGGCGCTGGTATAGAAATGTCCGCCTGCAAACACCATCACCGCAAGGGTAATCAGACCAATCACCAGCCACAGCGTGCGGTTGTCGTCGGTGACCATCATGTTGTCGCCGATCATCCCCCACACCATCACCGGAATACCCACCAGAAGGGCGACAATCGCCTGCCAGCGGAAGCGTTTCATGGTGGCGATAGCCGTTTCCTGCTGGCGCTCGCGGCGCTCGGCATCATCTTCGATGGCCTCCGCCCCGTAGCCCGCTTTCTCAACGGCCTGCACTAAATCTGCGGCGGAGGCGCTGCCCATCACCAGCGCAGTACGCTCCGCAAGATTGACCCGTGCCTGCGCGACGCCCGGTACGGCCTGCAAGGCATTTTGTACCCGGGTGACGCAGCTGGCGCAGCTCATGCCGTTGATCAGCAGCTGTTGGCTGTCGTCAATATCATCAGCTGCCGGAAGCTCAGGAGTGGCCGCTGTCAGCGCTTCCGACGGGGATGATGACTCTGCCAGCGGTTTAGCCTTTGGGTGGCTTAGCTCCGCCCCGTAACCGGCCTGCTTGATGGTATCGATCAGCGCATCCGCGCTGGCGCTGCCGGTCACGGCGGCACGATCGATAGTCACGTCAGCGCTTTCAACATCAGGGCGCTGTTCCAGGCTTTCTTTAACGCGTTTGACGCAGTGGCCGCAGGAGAGGCCGTCCAGCGTCAGGTCGATAGTGTGAGACATAACAAAACTCCCGTATAATGAACTGGTCAGTAGTTGACCGGAGTAACGCTTTTCGCTAACTGTTATGAAGGTTAAACCTTCCATCAAGGGGAAGGTCAAGGGGGAAATGTGAATATCAGTGACGTGGCAAAAAAAACCGGCTTAACCAGCAAGGCAATCCGCTTTTATGAAGAGAAGGGGCTGGTGACGCCACCGCTGCGCAGCGAAAACGGCTACCGCAGCTATACGAAACTGCATATTGATGAGCTGACGTTGCTGCGTCAGGCAAGACAGGTGGGGTTTAATCTGGAAGAGTGCGGCGAGCTGGTTAACCTGTTTAACGATCCGAAGCGTCACAGCGCCGACGTGAAAAAACGCACGCTGGAAAAAGTGGCCGAGATCGAACGCCACATTATCGAGCTGCAGGCGATGCGCGAACAGCTGCTGCATCTCGCGGAATCCTGTCCGGGGGATGACAGCGCCGACTGCCCGATTATCGATAATCTTGCCGGCTGCTGTCATCGTAAGGCTTCTGCTTAGCAGGCTTTCACCCGCAGGGTAATGCCTTCCACCGCAATGACCTCAACCCGCGTGCCAGCGCTGAGGTCGTCGTCGGCGACTACCGGCCACGAGCTGTCGCCCACGCGCATATGCCCGCGCCCGTTCACCAGCGCGGCGTCGAGCGTAAAACGCTTGCCGACAATCTGCTGTCCACGCTGGTTAAGGTGCGCGTCCAGCGGCTTCTGCTCGTTAACCCGCCGGTTTAGCCAGCGCCACCACAGCCATGCGGCCACCAGCGTCAGCACGGCAAACAGTGCGCCCTGCCACGCCCATTCCAGGGGAAGGATCCAGACCAGAAGGCCAGTAATGACGGCGGCAACACCGCTCCAGAGCAGATAGCCGTTGCCGCCCAGCATCTCCGCCGCCAGCAATAAGCCACCGAGGCTTAGCCAGAAGGCATGAGGATGTGCAACGATGAGCTCAATCATTTTTTACGCTCGTTTCCGCTGTCTTTGATCAGTTCGGCAATACCGGCGATAGAGCCCATCAGACTGCTGGCCTCCAGCGGCATCATCACCACCTTGCTGTTGTTCGCGGAGCCGATCTGTTTTAGCGCATCGGTATATTTTTGCGCGACAAAGTAGTTCACGGCCTGGATATCACCGGCGGCAATCGCCTCGGAGACCATCTGCGTCGCGCGGGCTTCCGCTTCGGCCGAACGCTCACGCGCTTCTGCCTGTAAGAATGCGGACTGACGATCGCCTTCCGCTTTCAGGATCTGCGACTGTTTTTCACCTTCCGCTTTGAGGATCTCCGCCTGACGCACCCCTTCGGCTTCCAGAATGTAGGCGCGTTTGGTTCGCTCGGCCTTCATCTGGGCGTTCATGGAGGCGATCAGCTCGGCCGGCGGGCGTACGTCGCGGATCTCAATGCGGGTAACTTTGATCCCCCACGGGTTGGTTGCCTCGTCGACAATGTGCAGCAGGCGGGTATTGATGCTGTCGCGCTGGGAAAGCATTTCGTCCAGCTCCATCGAACCGAGCACGGTACGGATGTTGGTCATCGTCAGGTTGACGATCGCCAGCTCCAGGTTGCTGACCTCATAGGCCGCTTTCGGCGCATCAATCACCTGAATAAAGCAGACGGCGTCGATGGTGACGTTGGCGTTATCCTTGGAGATGATCTCCTGAGAAGGAATGTCCAGCACCTGTTCCATCATGTTGATCTTGCGACCAATTCTGTCCATGAATGGAACAATCAGACTTAAGCCCGGCTGGAGCGTGTTGGTGTATCGACCGAAACGCTCAACGGTCCACTGATAACCCTGAGGGACAATTTTGACGCCTGCGCCCACAATAACCAGCGCAACAAAAATAAGGACAGGAACAACGATAAGCATAAAAACCTCCTGTTTTGCATGCTGTGACGAGAGATGTGTGTGTTTATTGCTCGTAAGTATAGGTAAAGTCAGAGATGAAGCCATCACCCGCTTCGGCAATGGCTTTGGATAATCCCTGGTAGTACTTCTCCAGCCCCAGCGCTTCAATACGCTGGATCTGTTCGCGAATAGGGGCGCAGAACAGAACGGCGTTCCCCGCTTCTACGCGTTTGTTATTCGGTGGAAGGTCGCCCGCGATGGCTTTGAACCACGTTCTGATACCCTGTTTTAAATTATGCGGCGCTTTTGTCAGGTTATCCATGCCCGTCAGGACCTGCAGGGTGGGGAACTCATCGGCCAGCACGGCGGTTTTCATGCGCGCAAAGAACTGGCTGAACAATTCAAACGATCCCAGATCGGTCACGCGCGGTTTGGTGGTTTTACCGTTCTTATTGCCGATTTTGCCTGCCGCAGACGCTGCGGCCGGAACCGCATTCACCTTTTCCAGCTCCAGCCCGAATAACAAATTACAGTGCGCGCGGCGCTCTTTCAGCGGGTAGGACATCAGCACGTCAATGAACCGGGTAGCCTTTACATCCGCAAGATCGTGGTTAATAAGCCACTGGGTACGAGAAAATTCAGCCGGAGACACGAACCAGTCGGGTACCTCACTGAAACGTTTTGATTTTCCCTTGCCGTCAAATTCCAGGAAGTGTGTCCCGTTGTCGAAGGCGAAATAGCAATTTTTGAAACTGCCGATCGTGGTGTTCACGATGAGCGCCTTCTTAACAAAATCCACCACCTCTGCACCAATGACAAAACGCGTGAGCTCTGACGATTTGATGACTTCCATTAATGTTTCGACATCAGGAACACCAGGCTTCAGGGAAGGAAACTCATAAAAGATATGTGCCATATCGCATACTTCCTGTAGTGATGGTGGTGACAAATAACAAACAAAAAGTTTAACACTTGCTTAAGCGTGAGGCTATTCGCTCTGTGCAGGCGAAAGGATTATGCTACAGACGTTTCTTACAATAAGCGGTTAACGGAAGCGTAATGAACGATAAAAAAAAGCTATTACAACTCAGGGATATCGGATTTCGTGTCGGTGAAAATATTATTCTTCAGCACGTCGGGTTTAGCCTGTCGCCGGGCGAGTTTAAACTCATCACAGGCCCCTCAGGCTGCGGTAAAAGCACGCTGCTGAAGATTGTGGCCTCACTCCTTAGCCCGACGGAGGGTACCATTCTGTTTGAAGGACAGGATATCGCGACCCTGTCCCCGGAAAGCTATCGCCAGCAGGTCTCCTACTGCGTGCAAACCCCCGCGCTTTTTGGCGATACGGTTTATGACAACCTGATTTTCCCGTGGCAAATCCGCAATAAAACGCCGGAGCCGGAAAAATTTATCAGCGATCTGGCCCGCTTTGGCCTGGCGCAGGAGACGTTAACCAAATCCATCAATGCGCTGTCGGGGGGAGAAAAGCAGCGCGTCTCGCTGATCCGTAATCTGCAGTTTTTACCGAAGGTGCTGTTGCTGGACGAAATTACCAGCGCGCTCGATGACGCCAACAAACGCAACGTCAACGAGATTATTCATCGCTACGCCCGGGAGCAGAACATTGCCGTGCTGTGGGTGACGCACGATGCTAACGAAATAACCCATGCGGATGACGTGATTACGCTTCAGCCGCACGGCGGAAAAATGCAGGAGGCAAACCGTGGGTGAGCATAACATTACCAATGAATCCCTGGCGTTTTCGATGGTGCTGGTATTGATTGCGATAGTGGTCAGCTACCGGGAAAAGCTGGGGCTGGAAAAAGATATCGTGTGGAGTATCTGCCGCGCGGTGGTTCAGCTCATCATCGTCGGCTATGTGCTGAAGTATATCTTCAACGTCAACCACGCGGTGCTGACGCTGCTGATGGTGCTCTTTATCTGCTTTAACGCGGCGTGGAATGCGAAAAAGCGCAGTAAATACATTGATAAGGCGTTTATCTCGTCGTTTATCGCCATTACCACCGGGACGGCGCTTACCCTGGCGGTGCTGGTGCTCTCCGGCTCGATAGCGTTTACGCCAATGCAGGTGATCCCGATTTCCGGGATGATCGCGGGGAACGCCATGGTGGCCGTTGGGCTGTGTTATAACAATCTCGGCCAGCGTTTCAGCAGTGAACAGCAGCAGCTCCAGGAGAAGTTAAGCCTTGGGGCAACGCCAAAAGTAGCCTCGGCGCGGCTGATTCGTGAGAGCATTCGCTCATCGCTGATCCCAACGGTCGATTCAGCCAAAACGGTAGGGCTGGTGAGCCTGCCGGGCATGATGTCGGGGCTGATTTTTGCCGGTATCGATCCGGTAAAAGCGATTAAGTATCAGATCATGGTGACGTTTATGCTGCTTTCCACGGCAAGCCTGTCAACCATTATTGCCTGCTATCTGACCTATCGGAAGTTCTACAATTCACGGCATCAGCTTGTGGTGACGCAGTTGAAAAACGTGCGCTGATTGTGCCGGGCGGCACTGCGTTTGCCCGGCCTACGATTCGTGCTTTTGTAGGCCCGGTAAGGCGAAGCCGCCACCGGGCAAAGTGCATCAATATAACAACGCGTACAGCTGGCGACGATACTTCGACGCCAGCGCGTCGCCGGTGCCCAGCGCGGCGAGGATCTCCTGGAACATCTTACGCGCCTGACCGTCTGCGGCTGTCAAATCTTTTTGCAGATGGCTGAACAGCAGCTCCAGCGCCTCTTCGTTGCGGCCCACCTGGTGCAGTTGCAGCGCCAGCTGGCTTGCCAGCGCGGCATCGGCCGGGTTGTCGGCGACCTGCTGCTGCAGCTGCTGAATTTCCGGGGTATCCGCGGCCTGTTTCAGCAGCTCAATTTGTGCGACCAGCCCCTGATAGCGGGTGTCCTGATCCTGCATCGGGATAGTCTTCAGCACGGCTTCCGCGTCTTCTGAACGGTGCAGGGCGATCTGCGTTTCCGCCAGCAGCAGGCCAATCTGGCTGTTCTGATTCGACAGCTGCCATGCCTCTTTGAGCAGAGGCAGCGCCTCGTCGTATTTGCCTTCCTGCATCAGCGCCATGCCTTCCTGCGCTTTCAGCTCCTCTTCGCGCGGCAGCACTTTATCCAGCAGGGCGCGGATAGCCTCTTCCGGCTGCGGCCCCTGGAAACCGTCAACGGGCTGGCCGTTCTGGAACAAATAGACCGTAGGAATGGCGCGCAGGCCAAACTGGGACGCCACCATCGGCTCGGCGTCGCAGTCCAGCTTAGCGAGAATGAACTGACCGTTGTACTGGGCGGCAAGGCTTTCCAGCACCGGCGTCAGCTGCAGGCAGTGTTGGCTGCGTTCAGACCAGAAGTAGAACAGGACCGGTTTGGTCATCGACTGTTCAAGGGTCTGTTGCAGGTTAGCTTCTGTAATATTGACGATATTCTGTACGGACATGCGGCTTTCTCTTTTGTCGGTTTATTCTTTACATGGGGATGCGCGACGTCGCTTCAACTCAGCCGTGTAAAATTTTGTCCATCATCCGGCCTGGCAGCAGGCGTTTTAACCAGCCGACGGCATGGGTGACCAGCGTCACCGGATAGCGCATTTTGGGATGTTCGCTCTCAAAAGCATGGCGCACTTTGGCGACAACCGCTTCAGGACCTAACGTAAAGCGTGCGGCAATGCCGGGGTTTTCGACCGGTTTGTCCGACTGGGTCTGGTTGACGTTTTCGGTAAAGCGGGTGCGGATCGGGCCGGGTTCAATCAGGCTGACCTTAATGCCGCTGTGGCGTAGCTCCATGCGCAGGGCGTCGGACCAGGCTTCCAGCGCATATTTGCTGGCGGCGTAGGCGCCGCGGCCCGGGGTGGAAATCAGCCCCATCACTGACGATGTCATCACGATGCGCCCTTCACCGTGCGGCAGCATCGCGGGGAGCAGACGCATGGTGAGCTGATGCACGCCGAAGAAATTGGTCGAAAACTGTTTCTCCAGCGTTTCGCGGGAGAGCGTATCCAGCGGGCCATACACGCCGTAGCCGGCATTGTTAAAGAGCCCGTACAGACGATTGTCGGTCAGCGCGATCACTTCATCGGCGGCGCGTTCAACGCTCTCCGGCGAGTCCATATCCAGCAGCACGCCGGTAAAGCCCAGCCCGTTCATGCGTTCGACATCGTCGGGTTTGCGACAGGCCGCCAGGACCCGAAACCCCTGGCGCTTCAGTTCGAGCGCGCTTTCCAGGCCGATTCCACTGGAACATCCTGTAATTAAGACCGATTTTTGCATAACTTTACCTGTCAGGATCTCCGCTTAATCAGGAGTCATGGTTAACTAAAGGAGCCAGCCGCGTTGCCATCCAGTCGGCAATAAACGGCTGAGCATCGCGATTGGGGTGGATCCCGTCGTCTTGCATCCACTGGGGTTTGAGATAGACCTCTTCCATGAAAAATGGCAGCAGCGGAATATCAAACTCTTTGGCAAGCTTAGGGTAGATCGCGCTAAAGGCCTCATTATACCGACGACCGTAGTTGGCGGGCAGGCGAATTTGCATTAGCAGCGGCTGGGCGTTTGCCGCCTTAATGTCCTGCAAAATGGTGCGCAGCGTTTGCTCGGTTTGCTGAGGCTGGAAACCGCGCAGTCCATCGTTACCGCCAAGCTCCACCAGCACCCAGCGCGGCTGATGCTGTTTGAGCAGCGCAGGCAGGCGCGACAGGCCCTGCTGCGAGGTATCGCCGCTGATGCTGGCGTTGATTACAGCGGTCTTGCTCTGCCATTTGTCATTGAGCAGGGCGGGCCAGGCCGCGCTGGCCGCCATGCGATAGCCTGCGCTCAGGCTGTCGCCGAGAACCAGTAACGTGTCCGCTGCCGCCGCGCGGAAGGTCATCAGAATCAAAAACAGGAAGGGCAAATGCCAGCGGAAAACAGTGTTGAAGTTCATCATCTTAAGAAGTCCGTCGGTCAGGGGGAACACGAGCTTTCCATCCTTACTGGAGTTGAACTCGTTGTCAAACGCGCTGAAACCATCGCGTTGATTGGCGAATCCGGTTCCGGTAAGTCCACGCTGCTGGCGATTCTGGCCGGTCTGGACGACGGCAGCAGCGGCGAGGTCCACCTTGTCGGGCAACCGCTGCATCAGCTTGATGAAGAGGCCCGGGCCGCGCTGCGCGCGCGTCACGTTGGTTTTGTCTTCCAGTCCTTCATGCTGATCCCGACCCTGAACGCGCTTGAAAACGTCGAACTCCCGGCGTTGCTTCGCGGTGAAAACAGCCGTGAAAGCCGCACGCATGCGAAGGCCCTGCTGGAACAGCTCGGTCTGGGTAAACGTCTCGACCATCTTCCCGCTCAGCTTTCCGGCGGCGAGCAGCAGCGCGTGGCGCTGGCGCGGGCGTTCAACGGCCGTCCCGAAGTCCTGTTTGCCGATGAACCCACCGGTAACCTTGACCGTAAAACCGGAGACCGGATTGCCGACCTGCTATTTTCGCTCAACCGCGAGCACGGCACCACGCTGATCCTCGTGACCCACGATCCTCAGCTCGCCGCCCGCTGCGACCGTCGCCTGCGGCTGGTCAACGGTATTCTTCAGGAGGAGGCATGATTACCCGCTGGTTCTGGCGCGAGTGGCGTTCCCCCTCGCTGCTGATAGTCTGGCTGGCGCTAAGCCTGGCGGTGGCCTGCGTGCTGGCGCTCGGCAGCGTCAGCGACCGCATGGAAAAAGGGCTCAGCCAGCAGAGCCGGGAGTTTATGGCGGGGGACAGGACGCTGCAAAGCTCCCGCCCGGTGTCGTCGGGCTGGATTGACGAAGCGCGCAAAGAGGGGCTGAAGGTGGGGGAGCAGATAACCTTCCAGACCATGACCTTTGCGGGCGACACGCCGCAGCTCGCCAGCGTGAAGGCCGTGGATGACATCTACCCGATGTACGGTGACTTACAAACCAGCCCGCCGGGGTTAAAGCCGACGCCTGGTACGGTGCTGCTGGCATCGCGTCTGATGGCGCTTCTGAACCTGAAGTCCGGCGACAGTATCGACGTCGGTGACGCCACGCTGAAAATCGCCGGGGAAGTGGTGCAGGAGCCTGACTCCGGCTTTAACCCCTTCCAGCTTGCGCCGCGCCTGCTGATGAACACCGCGGATGTTGCGGCAACCCATGTCGTTCAGCCGGGAAGCCGCGTCACCTGGCGCTACAAGTTTGGCGGCACGCCTGCCCAGCTTGACGCGTATGAAAAATGGCTTCTGCCGCAGTTAAAACCAGAGCACCGCTGGTACGGGCTGGAGCAGGACGAGGGGGCGCTAGGTAAATCTCTCGAACGTTCCCAGCAGTTCCTTCTACTGTCGGCGCTGTTAACCCTGCTGCTGGCGGTGGCGGCGGTAGCCGTGGCGATGGGGCACTACTGCCGCAGCCGCTACGACCTGGTGGCGATCCTCAAAACTCTGGGGGCGGGAAGGGCGCAGCTGCGCAAGCTGATCGTCGGCCAGTGGCTGATGGTGCTGGCGCTGTCTGCCATCACCGGCGGGGCCATCGGGCTGCTGTTTGAGAAGCTGCTGATGGTGCTGCTAAAGCCGGTACTCCCTGCCGCGCTGCCGCCCGCCAGCCTCTGGCCGTGGCTATGGTCAATCGGCGCGATGACGGTGATTTCGCTGCTGGTAGGGCTACGCCCGTACCGGCTGCTGCTCGCGACGCAGCCGCTGCGCGTTCTGCGCAATGATGTGGTGGCGAACGTCTGGCCGCTGAAGTTCTACCTTCCGGTGATTACTGCGGTGGCGGTGGGTATGCTGGCGTGGCTGATGGGGGGCAGTACGCTCCTGTGGGCGGTACTGGCCGGGGCGGTGGTGCTGGCGCTGCTGTGCGGCGTGCTGGGCTGGATACTGCTCAACGTCCTGAAGAGGCTGACGGTAAAATCCCTGCCCGTGCGCCTGGCGGTCAACCGCCTGCTGCATCAGCCGTGGTCAACGCTCAGCCAGCTGTCGGCCTTTTCGCTGTCATTTATGCTGCTGGCGCTGCTGTTAGTGCTGCGCGGCGATCTGCTCGATCGCTGGCAGCAGCAGCTTCCGCCGGAAAGCCCGAACTATTTCCTGATCAACATTGCCCCTGAGCAGGTGACGCCGCTGAAGGGCTTCCTGTCGGAGCACCACATTATTCCTGAGTCGTTCTATCCCATCGTGCGCGCGCGTCTGACGCAGATCAACGGTCAGCCAACGGAGGGGAACAAGGATGAGTCGCTGAACCGCGAGCTGAACCTGACCTGGCAGGAGAAACGCCCTGACCACAACCCGATAACCGCCGGCACCTGGCCGCCAAAAGCGGGGGAAGTGTCGATGGAAGAGGGGCTGGCGACGCGGCTGAACGTGAAGCTGGGTGACAGCGTGACCTTTACCGGCGATACCCAGGATTTTACCGCGAAAGTCACCAGCCTGCGTAAAGTGGACTGGGAAAGCCTGCGGCCAAACTTCTTCTTTATCTTCCCGCCGGGCACGCTGGACGGGCAGCCGCAGAGCTGGCTGACCAGCTTCCGCTGGGAAAACGGCAACGGCATGCTGACCCAGCTTAACCGGGAGTTTCCAACGGTCAGCCTGCTGGATATCGGGGCGATCCTGAAGCAGGTGGGGCAGGTGCTGGAGCAGGTGAGCCGCGCGCTGGAGGTCATGGTGGTGCTGGTGACGATCTGCGGCGTGCTGTTGCTGCTGGCCCAGGTGCAGGTGGGCATGCGCCAGCGCCATCAGGAGCTGGTGGTCTACCGCACGCTGGGGGCCGGAAAGCGGCTGCTGCGGATGACGCTCTGGAGCGAATTTGCGCTGCTGGGGCTGGTGGCCGGTCTGGTGGCGGCCATTGGCGCAGAGACGGCGCTGGCGATGCTGCAGACAAAAGTCTTTGACTTCCCGTGGGAGCCTGACTGGCGCCTCTGGTTGATCCTGCCTCTCTTTGGCGCGGTGCTGCTTTCTCTCTGCGGAGGCTGGCTCGGCACGCGGCTGTTAAAGGGGAAAGCCCTGTTCCGTCAGTTTGTGAGTTGATTTAGAGCAGTGATAGTTGCGCGCCGGTTTTTAATGCCGGCGCGTAATGTTTAAATAGCACAAAGTGATAATACCCACTCATTTAGTAGCACAAAACATTAAAAACCCGACCACACAGCCCGATTATTTCCAGTTAATATTCACCCGCTAAATATTTAGCAGCGTGTCTATTAAGGAAAAATAATGACTATAAAAAAATCAGCGCTGGCGGCAACGATCGGCGCGGCAGTGGCATTGACTACCTTCGCTTCTCAGGCGGAAATCACCGTTCTTAAGCAGGATCCTCAGGCGGGTAACCCGCTGAGCCGCCTGAATTTCACCGTTGGCGGCAGTATCCGTCCTCAGTTCCAGAACATGACCGGCGACGACGGTAAAAACAGCTACAAGCGCAACGGCTTTGACGGCGGCACCCGTTTCCGTTTCGCGGCTGATTACTACCTGTTTGATGACATCAGCTGGATCAGCTACTACGAGCTGGGTGTGAATATTCCTGCGCAGTTCAACTGGGATCACCACTACGCCGACGGCGCACACGATACCACGCGTCGTATGCTCTACACCGGTCTGAAGAGCGACACCTGGGGTACGCTGACCTTCGGTCAACAGAACAGCGTTTATTATGATGTGGTGGGCGCGAAAACCGATATCTGGGATTACGACATGATCGGTCAGGCGCCGGGTAACGGTATCAACGGCGATTACGACGGTTCTTACCGTTCACGCCAGATGCTGAAATATAAGAAAACCGTGGGCGATGCTGACATCTACGCATCTTACCTGTTTGAAGACAGCGAATACCTGCCGGGCAACGGCCTGCGTTACAAGCGTAAAGGCGGCGGTTCACTGGGTCTGGATTACCACCTGACCACCGATCTGACCTGGGGCGCCGCGTGGAACTACACCCGTGCGGACATGCGTAACCCGGACAACGGCGACAGCAAAACGTATGACCAGAACATCCTCGGTACCGCGCTGAGCTGGACGCCGGACAACTGGACCTTCTCCGCAGGCGGTGGCTGGTACCAGAACTTCCTGACCACCAAAAAAGTGTCGGTTAACGACTACTTCGCCGGTGATGCATGGGGTATTGAATACTTTGCGGGCTACAAGTTCCCAATCGGTCAGTACGCGGTTAAATCCATCCAGCCATACTTCATGGGCGACCGCATTCAGTATGTGAACGGCCGTAACTACCAGCGCATCGACAACGGCGTGGGTATCAGCTTCCAGCTGGATTACGGTTTCCGCGTGGATTACGAACACGTGTTCACCTCCAGCACCGACAACCTGGGCGACATGAACCTGGTGCGTCTGCGCTACGACTTCTAAGCCGTCTGTTCCCCGGTGGCGCTGCGCTTACCGGGGCTACAAAAGCATATGTAGGCCGGGTAAGGCGTAGCCGCCACCCGGCTTTATTTTTCAGCGATCAAGCCAGTCAGCAACCTCGCCGTACGTCCCGCGATACACAATCTTCTCCGCTTTCTTCTCCAGCTGATAGCCGTACATCGGGTCGTAATAGTCCTTCAGCAGCGGCGCAAGCCAGCTAAAGTGCGCCTCGGTACTGCCAGAGCGTTGCTGTTCCAGCAGGGCGGAATCTAATAGTGCGGTGAATTCTGCATACCGCTGCAGCCCCAGACGGCGGCGAATGGCGAACAGGCCATGATGCAGGTACTCGCTGTACTCTTTCCAGCCCGCTTCCTCACCGTAGGCAGCAGAAAAATCCGCCCACATGTGGTCGAAATACTCTTCGCGCAGGCGCTCAAGGCGGACGTCAAACGGGTCTTCGACGACAACGATAGGGGCTTCAGCCATGCGGTCGCGCAGGCACTCCGGCAGGTGGTTGGAGCCAATCATCCGGCCCTCATCTTCCAGTACCCAGCGCCCGGCGTCTTTTTTCAGTAGCTCAACCGCAAGGTGGTTTTCAAAGCTGGCCTGGGAAAGCTGCGGCGTGAGCGTGCGGCCAAACGACGAGCCGCGATGGTGCGCCAGCCCTTCCAGATCGATCCCCTGCGCGTGCTGTTTCACCAGCAGGGTTTTACCGTTGCCGGTGCAGCCACCGATAAGCACCATCGGCTTTTGCGACTGCTCAATGGTCACCTGAATCGCCGTCTGACGCAGGGCCTTATAGCCGCCGCGGATCAGCGGGTAGTCGATGCCCGCCTCTTTCAGCCAGGCCTGCGAGATATGCGAGCGCTGGCCGCCGCGCGCGCAGCAGAGAAAGCCGTCAGGATGGGCCAGGCTGGCTTCCCGCCAGGCGTTGATGCGTGCCTCACGCGTCTCGCCGCTCACCAGGCTATGGCCGAGCGCCAGCGCGGCCTCGGGACCCTGACGTTTATAGCAGGTACCGACGGCGGCGCGCTCATCGTCGTTCATCAACGGCAGGTTAAGGGCGGCGGGCATCGCGCCCTGGGCAAATTCGATCGGCGCGCGAACGTCGATTAAAGGGGTATCAGACGCGAGGATCGCGCGATAGTCCGTTCCATCGTTCATGGTTATTCCAGAAGAAAACTCAGCAGCAATGGGCGGGGATTGTACGCCGGGGAAGGGGAAGGTCAACTCCCCGGCGCAGATGTCTTACTTGAGCTTTGACTGTGCCCAGACAATACCGCTCGCGTATTCCGGCGGCAGGAGAGGGATCATCGCTTCCAGCGTGGCGCTCAGGCGATCGGTATCACTGTCGTTCAGGTTCAGGTGACCGACCTTACGGCCCGCGCGAACCTCTTTGTCATACCAGTGCAGATGCACCAGCGGCAGCTTCAGCCAGTCGTAGTTCAGATCGGTGCCGATCAGGTTGATCATCACCGACGGGCTGTTCACCACCGGCTGCGGCAGCGGCAGGTCGGTGATTGCGCGCAGGTGCAGCTCGAACTGGCTGATGGACGCGCCGTTTTGCGTCCAGTGGCCGCTGTTGTGCACGCGCGGTGCCAGCTCGTTAATCAGCAGGCCGGAAGGGGTGATAAAGCACTCCATCGCCATCACGCCGACATAGCCCAGTTCGTGCATGATGGCTGAGAGCATCTCTTCCGCCTGCGCCTGCTGGTCAGCATTGGCGTGCGGGAAGGCGACGCTGGTGCGCAGAATGCCGTCCTGATGCAGGTTATGTGTGAGCGGATAAAAGACGGTATGCCCGTCATGCCCGCGCGCGCCCACCAGGGACACTTCCCCGCTGAAGTTAATGCCCTGCTCAACGATGCACTCGCCGTAGCAGTCGTCCGGCAGCTCGGCGGTGTCGTGCGCGCGCAGACGCCACTGGCCGCGGCCATCGTAGCCGCCCACGCGGCGCTTCACGATCGCCAGCTCGCCCAGCATCGCGAAAACGTCATTCCACTCGTTTTTATCAGTCAGGAGCTGCCACGGCGCGGTCGGCAGACCGAGCTTGTCGAACAGCTGCTTTTGCGTGAGACGGTCAGCAATGATCGGGAAGACGTCGCGGTTAACGAAGGCGTTATGACGCGCCAGCTCGCGGGTAAGCGCGGTTTCCGGCCAGCGTTCGATCTCGGCGGTGATCACGCTCTGGTGGAACGGTACGGCTTCAGGTTCAGCATCCAGCCCGACGGGCCAGACGGCAATACCCAGCGGCTCACCGGCCTGACGCAGCATGCGGCCTAGCTGGCCGTTACCGAGGACGCAAACCTGCTTCATGCCGCACCCCGCGGGTCCGGATTGTCCAGCACTTCGTCGGTCTGGGCTTTACGCCAGTCCGCCAGACGCTGATGCAATGCGTTATCGTGCGTCGCAAGAATTTGCGCCGCCAGCAGGGCTGCGTTCGCCGCGCCCGCTTTACCAATCGCCAGCGTGCCGACAGGAATACCGCGCGGCATCTGGACGATGGAGTAGAGGCTATCCACACCGCTTAACGCGGCGCTTTGGACCGGAACGCCCAGAACCGGCACCAGAGTTTTGGCGGCAATCATGCCCGGCAGATGTGCTGCGCCGCCCGCGCCGGCAATGATCACCTCATAACCGTTCTCTTCGGCGCTTTCGGCGAAGCTGAACAGTTTGTCCGGTGTACGGTGCGCGGAGACCACTTCAACGTGGTGCGGAACATTCAGGATTTCAAAGATTTCGGCGGCGAACTGCATGGTAGCCCAGTCGCTTTTGGACCCCATCACGATGGCGACACGCGCCGGATTATTGCGGGAAGACATGCGTCTTAAAACTCCTGTGGTGCGAAACACACTGCTTTCGAGGGCACAGAGAATAGCATGTTATGCGGGCAAGGAAAACGGTTGCGTGGCTGAGAAATAAGCGAAACGACGAGAATACGTTAAAACGGAAAAGCGATCAGCTCGACACCTTCCGGGGTGACTTTGACCATCGACCCCTCAGTGTGCCACGCGCCCAATACCACGCGATGGGCGGGCTCGCCGTTGGCCACCAGCGTATGGACATCGGGACGATGGGTATGACCGTGGATAAGCCACTGGACGTGATGCTTTTCCATTACATTAACGACCGCCTGCGGATTCACGTCCATGATGGTCATGGATTTGCTGCTGTTGGCGGCCTTACTGCCCGCGCGCATTCTGGCGGCGATGCGGTTGCGGATAAACAGCGGCAGAGCAAGGAACGCTTTTTGGATCCACGGGGTGTGGACTTTGGCGCGAAACGCCAGGTAGCCGGTATCGTCGGTGCAGAGCGTGTCGCCGTGCACGATCAGGACCCTGCGGCCATAGAGGTCGAGCACCTGCTCTTCCGGCAGCAGCGTCATGCCGCTTTCGCGGGCGTAGCGCTTGCCGATCAGGAAATCACGGTTGCCGTGAATGAAGTAGCAGGGGACGCCGGAATCTACCAGCGCGTGAATGGCGGCGGCCATTTCACGGTGCAGCGGGTTAGGGTCGTCGTCGCCAATCCAGGCTTCGAACAGGTCGCCCAGGATGTACAGCGCATCGGCGCTTTTCGCTTCACCGCGTAAAAAACGCAGAAAACCGGCGGTAATCGCCGGTTCTTCTGTTTGCAGATGCAGATCCGCAATAAAGAGTGTCGCCACGAATTACTCGCTGACGGTCACGCTTGTAATCACAACGTCTTCTTTAGGAACGTCCTGGTGCATACCGCTGCGGCCAGTAGAGACGGCTTTGATCTTGTCAACCACGTCCATACCTTCAACCACTTCTGCGAATACGCAGTAGCCCCAACCCTGCAGGCTTTCGCCGGAGAAGTTCAGGAAGTCGTTGTCAGCCACGTTGATGAAGAACTGCGCGGTAGCAGAGTGAGGAGCCTGAGTACGCGCCATTGCCAGCGTGCCGCGGGTGTTTTTCAGGCCGTTGTTCGCTTCGTTTTTGATCGCTTCTTTGGTGGCTTTCTGGTTCATGCCAGGTTCGAAACCGCCGCCCTGGATCATAAAACCGTTGATCACGCGGTGGAAAATGGTGTTGTTGTAGAAACCTTCGCGGCAGTAGTCCAGGAAGTTTTTAACTGTTTCAGGCGCTTTGTCATCAAAGGTTTTGATTACGATATCGCCATGATTAGTGTGGAAAGTAACCATTTTTGCATCCTGTTCCGTTATTGTGGTACGTCGACCCGCGTTCGGGTCATCTATAGGGGCTTGTTATAGCATAACCACAGGATGCGATCACCTTGCATTGTGTGCTGCTTCGGGTTTGAATTACGGGTAGAATAGCTGGTTTTCAACCACACACGTGTTTACATGGAATCTTCGATGTTAAAAATCTTTAATACAATGACGCGCCAAAAAGAGGAATTTAAACCTATCCATGCCGGGGAAGTCGGCATGTACGTGTGTGGTATTACGGTTTACGATCTCTGTCACATTGGCCATGGCCGTACCTTTGTCGCCTTCGACGTGGTGTCACGCTACCTGCGTTTTCTGGGCTATACCCTGAAATACGTGCGTAATATCACCGACATCGACGATAAAATCATCAAGCGCGCTAATGAAAACGGCGAAAGCTTCGTTGCGCTGGTGGACCGTATGATCGTTGAAATGCACAAAGATTTCGACGCCTTAAACATTCTGCGTCCGGACAGCGAGCCGCGTGCGACCCACCATATTCATGAAATTATCGACATCACCGAGAAGCTGATCGCGCGCGGTCACGCCTATGTGGCAGAAAACGGCGACGTGATGTTCTCCGTGCCGACGGACCCAACCTACGGCGCGCTTTCCCGTCAGGATCTGGACCAGCTCCAGGCCGGCGCGCGCGTTGACGTGGTTGACGTGAAGCGTAACCCGATGGACTTCGTACTGTGGAAAATGTCCAAAGAGGGTGAACCAAGCTGGCCATCCCCTTGGGGCGAAGGCCGTCCGGGCTGGCACATTGAATGTTCGGCAATGAACTGCAAACAGCTGGGCAAACATTTCGACATTCACGGCGGCGGTTCGGACCTGATGTTCCCGCACCACGAAAACGAAATCGCGCAGTCCACCTGCGCCCATGGCGGCGAGTACGTTAACTACTGGATGCACTCCGGGATGGTAATGGTTGACCGCGAGAAGATGTCGAAATCGCTGGGCAACTTCTTCACCGTGCGCGACGTGCTGAAGTACTACGACGCGGAAACCGTGCGCTACTTCCTGATGTCCGGCCACTATCGCAGCCAGCTGAACTACAGCGAAGAGAACCTGAAACAGGCGCGCTCGGCGCTGGAGCGTCTGTACACCGCGCTGCGCGGTACCGACAAGTCTGTTCCTGCGGCAGGCGGTGAGGCGTTCGAAGCACGCTTTGTTGAGGTGATGAACGACGACTTCAACACCCCGGAAGCCTACTCCGTGCTGTTCGACATGGCGCGCGAAGTGAACCGCCTGAAGTCAGAAGATATGGCCGCGGCGAATGCGCTGGCGTCCCATTTGCGTAAGCTCTCTTCCGTGCTCGGCCTGCTGGAGCAGGAGCCGGACGTGTTCCTGCAGAGCGGCGCGCAGGCGGACGACGGAGAAGTGGCGGAAATTGAAGCGTTGATCAAAGCGCGTCTGGAAGCGCGTCAGGCGAAAGACTGGGCGGCGGCAGATGCGGCGCGTAACCGTCTGACCGAGATGGGCATCATTCTGGAAGATGGCCCGCAGGGAACCACCTGGCGTCGTAAGTAAGTCTGTAACGCCCGGTGGCGCTTACGCTTACCGGGCCTACAAAATAACGACCGTAGGCCGGGTAAGGCGTAGCCGCCACCCGGCTTTCTTTTACCGCCGTCTCCACCACAACAATCCCATCAGCACGACTCCCGGCAGCCACACCCACAGCAGTTCTGAAATGATTACCTGATGCCCGTACGGCGTGGTGTAGCGTGATAGCGCAAACGGCGCGACCTTAATGACCTGCCACGGCGCAAAGAAGCGTTCATCAGACCATGGCCACAGCCAGCCGACGCCTTTCCCGCCTGTCGTTATTGAATCCAGCAGGCTGTGCGACAGCAATGACACGGTTAAAAACAGCCAGCACCGCGTCAGGCTGGCCCGGAACCATCGTCGTCCAGTCAGCACGCAAAGTATCGGCACCACAAAGGCGAACAGCAGGGAGTGGGTAAAGCCGCGATGGCCGAAAATATTGCCGTACGCGACGCCGAACTTGAACGCCAGCACGTCGGCATCCGGCAGCATGGCGAGGACAATTCCGGCAAACAGCAGGCGGGGAGGAATCACTTTGGTTCCCAGGCCTAAGCCCAGACAAAGCGGAACAGCAGCGTGCGTAATAACGGTAGGCATTGACATTATCCATGGCAAATCATGGAAATATACCAGTAATCTCGCGCTAACAGACCTGTTCTAAATTCTGATTTTACGCCGACTCGCGCGCGATAAGCTGCCCGGAAAGCGTAATGCGCTGGGTTTGCAGCGTCGGCTCCTTCAGCGTGCGAATGATCAGCCCGGCAGCCTGACGCCCCGTCTCTTCGCTGGCCGACGAGACGTAGGTAAATGACGGCGAGGTGAGGTTAACGTGCAGCATATCTTCGAAACCGACCAGCGCGACCTGCTGCGTCAAAAACACATCTTTACCCACCGTACGTCCTACCTGATGAATACCGGAGATGGAGCCGATCATGGCATCCGGCGAGTGGCAGAGCAGGGCGGTGATGGTATTGTTTTTTTCCAGCAGCTGGCGGGTGGCGAAACCCGCGGCAAGGGTGTCATCGCTACAGGCCGGAGAGTATTCATCGCGCCAGACCAGCCCGTTCTGCGTCATTGCGCTGCGAAAACCGAGCAGGCGCTGCTCGCGGATAAGGCAGCCTTCACGTCCGCCAATGTAGGCGATATTGCGATGGCCGCGCTCGATAAGATAACGCACCGCCAGACTGGCCGCCTGACGGTTGTCGCGCATCACCAGATTGCATTTTTCATCCAGCAGCGACTGAGAGACCACCACCAGCGGCAGCGGGCAGTGGCGAATGTGTTCCGGCAGGGTAGCGGTGCGGGTATCGGAGGCCAGATAGATCACCCCGGCGACGCCCTGCTGCTTAAACGACAGCAGGCAGCGCTCAAGATGATCGTAGTCGTTCTGAGGCTGACCGAGAAAAACCATATACCCCTGTTTTTCAAGATCCTGGACGATGCTCGCCATCACCTTGATGGAGAAACTGTCGCTAAAGTCACGGAGGATCAGGCCAATCAGATTGGACGTATTGGCACGGAGGTTGGCAGCGGCGACGTTATGAACATAGCCCAGCGTATTGATGGCAGCGTTGACCTTCTCGATCGTTGCCTCTGAGATTTTCCCTTTCTGGCGCAAAACCAGCGAGACGGTTGAGACCGACACGCCCGCGTGCTTTGCGACATCAATAATGCTGACTTTCTTCAAAACCGCTCCCTGAAATTTGCCGATTATCAGCCAGATAAAACACGTCTCCCAGCGTACAGGAGACGTGTCGTTCAGGCATCTTATTATTTGCCGATCATAGTGGACATGGTCTGGGCGATAAACTGTGCTCTGGCACCGAAAATCACCTGAATACCGTTGTCCCCGACGAAGACCACGCCGCGCGCGCCGAGTCCGTTCAGGCCGTCTTTATCAACCGCCTCGCTTTTTGCCACTTCCAGACGCAGACGGGTGATACAGGCGCCGACGGAGTCGATGTTATGCGCCCCGCCCAGCAGGGTGATGATCTCGGTCGCGAGTTCTGAATCAGACTTATCATCCGCGTTGGCGGTCACTTCAGTGCGGCCCGGCGTTTTCACGTCGAAACGACGGATCACAAAGCGGAACGTGAAGTAATAAATCAGGCCCATTGGAATGCCGATGATAATGGCATTCAGGAAGTTGGTCTTGTAACCGTTAAAGGACGGCAGGATCCCGAATGAGAGATAGTCGATAAAGCCCGCGGAGAACGACTTGGCGATATGCGCATGCAGCAGATACATGGTCATATAGGCCAGGCCCGCCATGATGGCGTTAAAGACGTACAGGATCGGCGCCACGAAGATAAAGGTAAACTCAACCGGTTCGGTGATCCCCGTCAGGAAGCAGGTCAGCGCCGCGGAGAACAGAATACCGGCCGCGATTTTCTTATTCTTCGTATGGGCTTCGTGATACATCGCCAGGCACGCAGCGGGCAGCGCGAACAGCATCAGCGGGAATTCACCCTGCATGAACTTACCGGCGTTCTGGTAGGTGTCGCTGCTAAAAGATTTCACCCCTTCTTCCAGCATCTTGAACCAGATGGTCTGGTCGCCGTGGATCACCTGGCCCGCCTGGGTGGTGTAATCCCCGAACGAATACCAGAAAGAAGGGTACCAGATGTGGTGCAGGCCGAGCGGGATCAGCGCGCGCTCCACCAGACCGAAGATAAAGGTCGACGCCGCCTGATTATCGCCGTTCACCACCACGGAGAGGGCGTCGATACCGGCCTGAATATGCTGCCAGACGTACGGCAGCAGCAGCCCCATCAGGAACGAGAGGAACGCCGTTGCAATGGCCACGAAGCGCTTACCGGAGAAGAAGCCCAGGAATTCCGGGAGCTGCATGGTGTGGAAGCGGTTATAGCACCAGGCCGCGAGAATACCGCAGATCAGGCCGCCAAAGACGCCCATCTGCAGCGTCGGGATGCCGACCACCATGGCGTATTTCCCGCCCTGGGAGGCCATTTCCGGCGTGATGCTCAGCACGGTGCTGATGGTGATATTGGTGACAAACACCGAAACTGCCGCAGACAGCGCCGCAATACCGGATTCTGAGGCCAGGCCCACGGCGGAGCCAATGGCAAACAGCATCGGCAGGTTATCAAAAATAACCCCGCCCGCGTTCATCATCAGCGGCAGATGAAACTTATCGCCGAAGGCCAGCAGCAGGCCCGCAGCGGGAAGCAGTGAAATTGGCAGCATTAAGGCGCGACCAATCATCGATAACTTAGACAGTGATTTAACAAACCCTGATATCAGACTCATGCTGATTTCCCCCGAGTAGCGCTTTTTTTGGCGCTGTTATTGTAAGTAGAACGTTTTAGTAGAACGTTCTACTTATCGTGGGCAAAGAGTGAAAAACGCGCAACTGAATTTTCACGTTTCAACAGATGAAATAGTGATTATTTGAAGTTGATCGATAAATAACCGTGATGGGTGTAAGGGGATGGTGAGAGAAATTGCCGGGTGGCGGCTTCGCCTTACCCGGCCTACAAACGGAGAGAGTACGTAGGCCCGGTAAGCGCAGCGCCACCGGGCATCAGACGGCTCAGGCCGTAACGGTTACGCTCTGGCCTTCAAAGCTCACGGTCTGCCCCGCGACAATCTTGCAGCGCTTGCGCGTTTCCACCACGCCGTCGACTTTCACCAGCCCGTCGGCGATAACGATTTTCGCCTGCGCGCCGCTTTCGCTCCAGCCTTCCAGCTTCAGCAGATCGCACAGCTCTACGTGCGGGTGTTTGCCTAATGAAAATGTGGCCATCTTATGCTTCCTCTACGTCGTGGTACTCTTCGCATGCCTGCAAAGTATTCTGAATCAGTGTTGCCACGGTCATCGGGCCTACGCCACCCGGAACCGGCGTGATGTATGAGGCACGCGCCGCGGCGTCTTCGTACACCACGTCGCCGACCACTTTGCCGCTTTCCAGGCGGTTGATGCCCACGTCCACAACAATCGCCCCCTCTTTAATCCACTCGCCCGGAATAAAGCCCGGCTTGCCGACCGCGACGATCAGCAGATCGGCGTTCTCGACGTGGTGACGCAGGTTTTTGGTGAAACGGTGGGTCACGGTGGTGGTGCAGCCGGCCAGCAGCAGCTCCATGCTCATCGGACGGCCCACGATGTTAGAGGCACCAATCACCACGGCGTTCAGACCGTAGGTGTCGATGTTATAACGCTCCAGCAGCGTCACAATCCCGCGCGGCGTACACGGGCGCAGACGCGGCGCGCGCTGGCACAGGCGGCCAACGTTGTACGGATGGAAACCGTCCACGTCTTTATCCGGCGCGATACGCTCCAGCACCTTCACGTTGTCGATACCCGCCGGCAGCGGCAGCTGAACCAGGATACCGTCGATCTCTTTATCGGCATTCAGGGTGTCAATAAGTTCCAGCAGCTCTGCTTCGCTGGTGGTTTCCGGCAAATCGTAAGAGCGGGAGACGAAGCCCACCTCTTCACACGCTTTGCGCTTGCTGCCGACATAAATCTGCGATGCCGGGTTGCTGCCAACCAGCACAACGGCCAGCCCGGGGGCGCGAAATCCTGCCGCTTTACGCGCCTTCACTTTTTCCGCGACCTCAGAGCGCACCTGCTGCGCAATCGTTTTACCGTCAATAATCTTTGCTGCCATCAGAGAGAAGATTCCGTCTGTAACGTTTGAAAGGGGGGATGGCGTGTATTTTGTCAGAAGCGAGCGTCGCTGTCAGTCACCCTTTACGCGTTTTTATCAGTGAGACGCAAAAACCCTTCTTAGGGGATGGTCAATTTCTTAGGTGGGATTAGGATGTGACCTGGCGAAATGGCAGCGTTTTGACATATTTAAAAACTGTGTCCTGAGCTACTTTGTCTCCTCCGAAATAAGCTTTCAATTACCCAATTGAACGTATTTCTTATTCCCGATTATTCGCGGGAAGGGTTATTTACATTTTAAAGGAATAGACATGAAACTCAGCAACATTGCTTCTACTGTTATTGCTACTTTGGCCCTGGTTGCAGGTGCCGCAAATGCAGCAGATCCTGCTACGCCGGTTTCCGTAAATGGCGGGACCGTACATTTTAAAGGTGAGCTGGTTAATGCTGCTTGTTCAGTAAATACTGATTCTTCCGAGCAGACCGTTAATCTGGGTCAGTATCGCACCGCGAAATTTACCAAAGTGGGCGACACCACCTCTAATATTCCATTCAACATTGAACTGAATGATTGCGATCCGTTGGTTGCCAAAACTGCCGCCGTTGCGTTTACCGGTCAGATCGACCCAACCGACAAAACCCTGCTGGCAGTGACCTCCGGTAGCAACGACAACACCGCGAAAGGCGTGGGTATTGAGATCCTCGACAGCAAATCCAGCGTTCTGACCCCAGACGGTGCGACCTTCTCTGCGGCGCAGACGCTGATCGAAGGGACCAACACCCTGAAGTTCACCGCGCGTTATAAATCAACGGCTGCCACCACCGAGCCGGGCCAGGCTAACGCTGACGCCACCTTCGTAATGAAATACGAGTAATTCCTCCGCACAGGGATGTTCAGGCCTCACGGATGAGGCCCGTCATACGCAAATGCCAGGAACGAAGGATGACAAGGACTGGAACACTACTGCTGTTAACCCTTGCGATGGCTTGCCCGGCATCGGCACATACCGTGGTGATCGAAGGTGGCAAGGTTCATCTCCGGGGAGAACTGGTGAACGGCGGCTGCGCCGTGGCCCCCGACAGCCAGAACATGCGCATCGACATGGGGCAGTACCGAACCAATTCATTTTCCGGTGTGGGCAGTTTTTCCACCGTGAATGTGCCCTTCACCGTGCGGCTGCTGGACTGCAGCGTTGATGTTTCGCGCACCGTGGGGATCCAGTTTCAGGGCGTCACACCCGCAGAGGATCCGCAGGTCTTTCTGGCGACATCGCGGCCGGGTGAAACACCTGTCAGCAGCGGCGTTGGGCTGGCCCTCTTTGACGAACAGCAGCGTCAGATTATCCCGAATGCCACGGCCGTCAGCTGGCTGCCGATCGATACCCACAAGCTCGCGTTCCATTTTAGCGCCCGCTATCGGGCTATTTCCGAACACCTCGAGCCAGGCAAAATTCAGTCGGATGTCTGGTTTACGTTGATTTATCCATAACACCTGCGAACACATTATTAAAGGTACGGTTGTGATGAATACCCAAATTAAACCAGGACTTTTTTTATCGTTTATTTTGATGATGGTTTCTGCCTGCGCAAATGCGTCCGGCGGTATTGCGCTGGGGGCCACGCGCGTTATTTATCCGGCAGAGGCGAAGCAAACGTCGCTGGCGATCACCAACAGCAACAAACAGGAACGCTATTTAATTAACGCGTGGATCGAAAATGCAAGCGGACAAAAAGAAAAAACCTTTGCCGTGACTCCGCCCCTGTTTGTTAGCGAGCCGAACAGTGAAAACACGCTGCGTATTATTTACGCCGGGCCGGCACTGCCTGCCGATCGCGAATCGCTCTTTTACATGAACGTGAAGGCGATTCCGTCAGTGAACAAAGCGAAAACCGAAAACAATAACGTGCTGCAGCTGGCGATCCTCTCGCGCATCAAGCTCTTTGTGCGCCCGAACAACCTGGCGATGCAGCCGGAAGAGGCGCTTTCCCTGCTGCGGTTTGAACGCGCGGGCAACCATCTTAAAGTCAGCAACGCTTCCCCGTACTACATCACCCTCGTCAATCTGAAGCTGGGCGGGCAGACGCTGGATAATCTGATGGTTGCGCCGAAAAGCTCGGCTCAGCAGGTGCTGCCAGCCGGTGCCGGCGGCACGCTTTCCTGGCAGAGCGTGAATGACTACGGTGCCATCACCCCGGCGCGTAGCGTCAACCTGTGAGCAGAGTCAGGGCGATGAAAAACCACCAGAGACGTTACTGCCCGGTTGCACTGGCGCTGATGGCTGCGCTCTGGCCGCAGGCTGGCTGGAGCGAAAGTTATTTCAACCCGGCCTTTTTGTCCGACGACGCCGCCAGCGTGGCGGATTTGTCGCGCTTTGAACAAGGACACCAGCAGGCACCCGGCGTTTATCGCGTGGATATCTGGCGTAACGATGAGTTTATCGGAACCCAGGACGTGCGTTTTGAGCAGGCCGAAAACACGCCGCCTGTGGCGGGCGGCTTGTCGGCATGCATTACGCGCGCGATGCTCGATCGCTTTGGCGTCAACGTCGCGGCGTTTCCCGAGCTGGCTAAGGTGCAGGGCGAGACCTGCGTTCCATTGACCACGGCCATACCCGGCAGCGAAACGGTATTCAACTTTGCCTCACAGCGTCTGGACGTCAGCCTGCCGCAGGTGGCGTTGCAAAACAGCGCCCGGGGCTACATTCCGCCTGAACAGTGGGATGAAGGCATCCCCGCCGCGCTGGTGAACTACAGCTTCTCCGGTAACCGGGGAAGCGAAGACGACAGCTATTACCTCAACCTGCAGAGCGGGTTGAACTATGGCGCCTGGCGTTTACGTAACAACGGCGCGTGGCGGTACACGCAGAATAACGGGCAGCGGCACAGCGAGTGGCAGAATATTGGCACCTGGGCGCAGCGCACCGTCATCCCGCTTAAAAGCGAACTGGTGCTGGGCGACAGCAATACCGGAAATGACGTCTTCGACAGCGTCGGTTTTCGCGGCGGGCGGCTCTTCTCGTCCGACAGCATGTATCCGGACAGCCTTCAGGGCTACGCGCCGACCGTGCGCGGGATCGCCCGTACGCCTGCCAAAGTGGTGGTTCGCCAGAATGGCTACGTCATCTATCAAAGCTACGTCCAGCCGGGCGCATTTGCCATTACCGATCTTAACCCGACCTCCTCAAGCGGTGACCTGGAAGTCACGGTCGAAGAGAAAGACGGCACCCAGCAGCGCTATACCGTGCCGTACTCCACCGTGCCGCTCCTGCAGCGTGAAGGGCGCTGGAAGTACGACCTCGTCGCGGGGGATTACCGCAGCGGTAACAGCGATCAGGATACGCCGTTCTTCACTCAGGGCACCCTGATTACCGGTCTTGCCAACGGTTACACGCTCTACGGCGGTACGCAGCTGGCGTCACGCTATACCGCGGTGGCCGTCGGGGCCGGGAAAAACCTGGGTGACTGGGGGGCGGTCTCGCTCGATATTACCCACGCCCGCAGCCAGCTCGCGGACGACAGCAAGCATGAAGGGCAGTCTCTGCGCTTCCTCTATGCAAAATCCCTTAACGGCTTCGGCACCAACTTCCAGCTGCTGGGCTATCGCTACTCCACAAAAGGGTTTTACACCCTCGACGATGTCGCCTGGCGCTCAATGGAGGGCTATCAGTATGCCGATAGCCAGAACGACAGCGATGTGCCGGACGTGCAGAGCTACCACAACCTGACGTGGAATAAAAAAGGCCGCTTCCAGCTCAACGTTTCTCAGTCGCTGGGGGACTACGGCTCGGTCTATATCTCCGGTAGCGAGCAGACCTACTGGGGAACGGACGAGACGAATCTCTGGTACCAGCTGGGCTACGCGGGGGGCGTGAAGGGGATCAACTACTCCGTCTCGTGGTCGTGGAACAAATCCGTCGGGATAGACGGTACCGATCGGATCGCGTCGTTTAACGTCTCCGTGCCGTTCAGCCTCTTTACCCGTCAGGGCTATCGCCGGGACAGCGCGATTGACCGCGCCTACGCGACGGCATCCGCCAGTCGAAACAGCGATGGCGATACAAGCTGGCAAACCGGCGTCAGCGGAACGCTGCTGGAGGACCGCAACCTGAACTACAGCGTGACCCAGGGACACGCCAGCAACAATGGCTCAAGCGGAAGCGCCAGCGCCAACTGGCAGGCGACCTACGGCACGCTGGGCGTAGGCTACAACTACTCCCGCGATCAGCACGATCTCAACTGGCAGCTCTCCGGCGGGGTGGTCGGCCACGCCGACGGCGTAACCTTTAGCCAGCCGCTTGGCGACACCAACGTGCTGATCAAAGCGCCGGGGGCATCAGGCGTCAGTATTGAAAACCAGACCGGCGTGAAAACCGACTGGCGAGGCTACGCGGTGATGCCGTATGCCACCGTCTACCGCTACAACCGCGTGGCGCTGGATACTAACACCATGAGCAACAACACCGATATCGAAAACAACGTGAGCAGCGTGGTGCCGACCAAAGGCGCGCTGGTGCGCGCCAGCTTTGATACCCGCATTGGCGTGCGCGCCCTGCTGACGGTGATGCGCGGCAACCAGCCGGTGCCGTTCGGCGCGGTGGTGCGTGAGACCAAAAGCGGCGTCACCAGCATGGTGGGGGATGACGGACAAATATACCTGAGTGGGCTGCCGCTGGAAGGCGAACTGCTGATCCAGTGGGGCGACGGGGCGCAGTCCCAGTGTCGCGCACCTTACAGCTTGTCTGAACAGAGCCTGCAACAGGCAATCACACTTAAGGGGATCAGCTGTGATTAAAACTCAACTCTTTGCCTTGTCGCTGCTGGCGTTACTGCCTGCGACAAATGCGTTAGCGACCGTGTGCGTCAATGAAAACGGCGTGCCGACGGAAGTACATTACGACCTGACGGATAAATTCAACAGCTCGAATAACCAGATTGGGCAGGTCGTGACGCTCAGCGAGAAATCGCAGTGGGTAGGGGTAAATGCTGTCTGCCCGAAGGGCACGACCGGCAATACCACCAAGCGCAGCTATGTGACCGATTATCCGGTAACGGGGACCAGCGATGGCTACCAGTATCTGAAGCTTAACGACTATCTGGACGGGGCGATGAAAATTACGGACAGCTTTGCTGGCGTATTTTATCCGCCAAAAAGCTATATCCAGATGGGGAGCCATCCTAACGTCTCCAAAAACAAACCGTTTGGCGTTCAGGACTCCAGCCTGGTCTTCCGTCTTAAGGTGACCCGACGTTTTATCAACATGGTGGTGATCCCGCGTGCCACCATGTTCCGCGTTTACGTCACCACTACCTCTTCCGATCCGCTCACCACGCCGGTCTATACCATCAGCTACAGCGGAACCATTCAGGTACCGCAAAGCTGCGCCATCAATGCCGGAAACGTGGTGGAGTTTGATTTCGGCGACATTGGCGCCTCCTTGTTCAGCAAGGCGGGCGTGGGTAACAAGCCTGAAGGAGTCTCATCGCAAAGCAAAACCATCGCCATCAAATGCACCAACGTGGAGGCGAACGCCATGCTGACGATGCGCGTCGAGGCGGAAAAAGTCTCTGATAATGTGATGGTGTCGGATAACCCGGACGTGGGGTTCATCATTGCCAACGAGAGCGGGGCGCCGCTCACGCCCAACAACCTGACGAGCAAAATTCCGTTCCGCCTCGACGATAGCGCGCAGGCGCAGGTGGGGATCCGGGTCTGGCCGGTGAGCGTGACGGGCAATAAGCCGGCGGAAGGGCGCTTCACCTCGCGCGGATATCTGCGCGTGGATTACGACTAAGGAGCCGATATGCGAAACGGGATCCGTTTTATCACCGTGGCGCTCTTTGCGCTTTGCACGCAGGCTCAGGCGGACACCGCGTTGGGCGAGATTAATATTCAGCTCTACGGCAACATCGTCGATTTTACCTGCGTTGCCGAGGGCAGCGACAGCGACAAGACCGTCACGCTGGGCACCTGGCCCACGAAACAGCTCAGCACCACCGGGAGCCGCACGCAGCCTATGCCGTTTACGCTGAAGCTAACCGGCTGTCCGCCGGGTGCGGCATCCATCACGTTTTCGGGGAAAGCCGACGGGAGCAATAGCGGCTTGCTGGCGCTGAATGACGCCAGTACAGCAAGTCATGTCGCGGTGGAGATCAGGGATGCGGATAAAACGCGTCTGGCTCTCCAGCAGGCCAGCCAGCCGGTCTCGGTTGATGCTCAGGGGAATGCGATTCTGTCGTTTTATGCCAATTATATTGCCACTGCCGATAACCCTCAGCCCGGCCGTGCCGATGCGGATGCCACCTTCATGATTAACTATAATTAGCACTGACCGCACTCCCTGCAGCTCAGATAAACTGCAGGGAGTGAATTCAGGTTATAGCAGCTCGTGGGCTTTGGCGTAATCAATTAATTCCACGATGCTTTGCACGCCCAGCTTGGAATAAATATTGGATTTATGCGCGCTAATGGTCTTGTTGCTTAATAGCAGCTGTTCAGCAATTTCCTTGTTGGATAATCCATTCGCCAGATACCGTAATACCGTCACCTCGCGATTCGATAATGGCATATCCACCGCCATCCCTTTCCCTGAACCCAAATGGTTTATAAAGTTCAGCGTTTCCGATGGGAAAAAAGAATAGCCCATCAGGATCATTTCCACGGCGTTGTAGATCTCCCCTAAATCTTTTCGTTTACTGACGAAGCCATTTGCCCCGGCGCGAATAGCGCGACCCGCGTAAAATAACTCTGATTTAGACGAGAGGAACAGAACCTTAATGTCCTTGTTTAAGTTTCTGATTCTCTTAAGTAAAGCGAAAGCATCCGTGCCCGTGAGTTCAATGTCAAGGATCACCAGATCGATAGGGTGATTGCGGATACAGTCAAGGACTTCATGGCTATCGCCAGACTTGAGCTTGACTATGATATTCTTATTTTTCTGTAGCAGGACTTCTATCGACATTCTGACGATAGGATGTTCGTCCATAATGATAACGGATGCCGGTTTCATTTTTAATGCCTCAGATTGTTAAAAGCGTTATGCAGAGTTTGGTAAAACTCTCGAAATGCCGGAAGGATATAAAGTGCAGATCCCTATACCGTAGTATTTCCCTGGAAAGAGCGAAAGCATCCTTGTTTACGTAATGAAAAGAACTATGCCTCAGCGCGGTCATCTCATTAGGCTGGTGTTGGCAAAAAGGTTTTTCTTATTCATATTTGATACGCATCTTATTATACAGGGTAAGTTTTTTCCGAAAACCCTGTAAATTAATATGAGGGTATTGGTTTGTATTATCTTCTGGATCTGAATCGCTATTTTTTTAAAATTAGCGGAAATATCCTGTTATCTCATTTACCGCATATTTTCATCTTTATGTAATAACAAAAAATAACAGATATCTCTGTATGTTGATTAATTGTTAACAAAAATACACCTCTTTTAAAGGGGCTAACCCACAAAAGTGAGGTTAAAAATTGCCCTCGCAGGCCGTCAAACCTTCATCTGAAAGTGCTACCGCCGATCCGGATAACGGCGCCTGTCGTACAGGAGAACATGCTGTCCGCTTCGCTTTTTACTCCTGGTAGTTGTCGCTAAGCTGCTTGTTTTTACATCATTATCATCTTGTTAACGCCTTCTGCATTCACTTAACGGATGGAGGAAAGTGCTGCCGTTCCGCTAATCTGTGGCATTTCACAAGGTTCGCGCCCATAAATTAGGAATAGTTATAAAATCGATTTTATTGTTAAAAATTAACATTTATGCAACGCGATTGGTAAGTAAATTCCTAAACCGCTTTAGGAAATAAGGGGTTAGGACGTGAGTGAAAACGTGCAGTCTGAGAGGTTATTAAGAAGATGTAGCAATTCCTGGCGATGGCTTAGCCCCAGCTTCAGCAGGATGCAGCTGAGACGATAGATAATGCGGCTATAGGGTCGATTCTGCATCAGGGCAATCTGACGCAGCGTCTTGCCCCGGGAAAGCTCCTGCAGGATGGGCCATTCATTGCGCGAAAACCAGTCTTTATCGGTACCGGGCGGAGGGAGGGGATCCAGCAGGCTGTGCTGGAGCGCGGCGGCGTTCAGCTGACGCTCGAGCACATGAAAGGGACCTGCCGCTTTGCAGAAGAGGCGGGTGTCGTAATTATCGGCCCGGACTAACAGCCAGGGCGTCAGGAAAGGAGGAAACAGGCTATGCCGTCTCAACTGATCCAGTTTCTCCAGAAGCCCCGTGGACCGGCTTTCAACATCCACGACCAGACGGGCTGAGGGCCACTGTGTCTGAGCGATAAGGGCGTCATCCAGCGTGGTGTAGTCGCAGCAGCTGCTCAGGGGAAACTGCCCGTTGAGAAAACCGGTGCGCAGGTAGTGATCCTCCGTCACCAGAAGGATGAACGGGGCGTCTGTTTTGCGGGGCTGGCTGATGGACTGGCTCAAAAATTCGAGCCGGTCGAAAAAGGGGGGAGCAAAAGGTGAGCGCGTAAATCCCAGTGCATCACTTCCTGTACGCCGCCGCCGGTAACGGCGCACTGTCATTCGCATGGTCTCCCTCCTGGAAATGGCTTTTTAATCCTCCGGCCATGTCCAGGACGGCCAGTAATATCCCTGGCCGAGATCTGCGCCTGCCTGCAGTGCCCAGGTACGATCGCGTTCAGTCTCAATACCTTCGATAAGCACTTTCCCGGCCAGCTGAAAGCAAAGGGAAACCAGTTGCCTCAGCGCAGGGGTGTTGCGTAAACGCCAGAATGCTTCCTTATCTATTTTGATGCCGCTTAACGGGAGTCGGCAGGATAAAAACGACCGCGCTAAGGCGTCATCCACATCATCCAGCCAGATTGCGTGTCCCTGTCTGCTAAGCTGCTGCAGATTCTGAACCACATGCTGCTTCTGCGCGACGGAAAGCGCCATAAAGGACGCCGGATCGACAATCTCAATATTGAGCGGCACGCCTGGCAACCGGATAAGCCGCTGAAAAGAGGCAGGCTCTGTCAGGACGGTTATCGGCAGATTAATAAAAAGGTTATGACCGTGCGGCGTATTTTTTAACGCGGCAAGCTGAGCTTCAAGCAGCGTTATCGACCAGTCTGCGGACCGATCGCAAAAAAAGTCCTCGCTGTGCCGCGTGTCGGACAGAACGCTAAGGACCTCCACGCCAACCTGGCGCAAGGAGGAAAGGGCGACGATGGGCTCAAGCTTAATGCCGACGATGTCCTGAGAAATGTACTGTAACCGGGGCGTATCGATCAGGTTTTGCGCTGTCACTCCATTGTCCTGTTGTCTGTCAGCCTCCAGGCGGCCGGGATACCTGACCCTAGTGTGACGAGCTGACGTTCAGGAAAACAGCAGGCGTTACTTAAATGCAACTAAGCCTTTTCGCAGCGCTAAATTTTACGGTGAAACAGAGGGAAATGTTGAGAAAATAGCCGTATTTACAATCGGCTAGCGGTAATTGCCGTGGAAAACGGAAAAGGCATTGACTCACCTGCCATTGACCGTATAATTCTTCGCGTTTCACCGCCGCGAAGTTCACGCTTCTCAGTGCGCCCTTAGCTCAGTTGGATAGAGCAACGGCCTTCTAAGCCGTAGGTCGTAGGTTCGAATCCTACAGGGCGTGCCATTCAGCCTATACTGCTTTCATTTTCTCCTGTTTCCGACCAAGGTCATTCTGCTTCCTGAGTCCCTTATCGACCGTTTCTTAGCCCTGTGATACCGCCTTAAATAACGGATTAATAAATAGAAGGCTAATTAAAATCTGAGTATTTTAAACATTAAGGTTTTCTTAATCTTTTATTTGGCTCTGTTTTTAAATTAGATTTTTATCATCCTAATCGCCACGCCAGGGATATTTTACACTTTTACGCGTAAACTGGATTGATACTAATTATCATTAGCGTTGTTGTATGCTTTAATCCTGTCCCACAAAGCTATGAGTCGTTAATCCCGTTGGTCTATTAAGGATATGTTCATGAATTCTCGCCTGCTGTCCTGCTTCTCGCTTGCCTTGTTGTCTTCATCCCTTTTCCTTTCCACACAATCGGTTGCCGCCGATAACAACGAAGGTATCGTTGTTTATAACGCGCAGCACGAAAACCTGGTGAAGTCGTGGGTTGACGGTTTTACCAAAGAAACCGGCATTAAAGTGACTTTGCGTAACGGCGATGACAGCGAGCTGGGTAATCAGCTGGTTCAGGAAGGCAGCGCGTCACCGGCTGACGTATTCCTGACGGAGAACTCGCCTTCAATGGTGCTGGTGGATAATGCAAACCTGTTTGCGCCGCTGGATGCAGACACCCTGAAGCAGGTACCGGTAGAATATCGTCCGGCGCACGGCCGCTGGATCGGCATTGCCGCCCGCAGCACGGTGTTTGTCTATAACCCGGAAAAGCTGAACGAACAGCAGCTGCCTGAATCGCTGATGGATCTGGCAAAGCCCGAGTGGAAAGGCCGCTGGGCGGCATCACCGTCAGGCGCGGATTTCCAGGCCATCGTGAGCGCGATGCTGGCTCTGAAAGGCGAAAAGGCTACCCTGGAATGGCTTAAGGCGATGAAAGCCAATTTTGTTGCCTATAAAGGCAACAGCACGGTGATGAAAGCGGTCAATGCCGGCCAGATTGATGGCGGCGTGATTTATCACTACTACCGTTTTGTCGATCAGTCCAAAACCGGTGAAAACAGCAAAAACACCCAGCTCTACTACTTCAAACATCAGGATCCGGGCGCGTTTGTGAGCCTCTCCGGCGGCGGCGTGCTGGCGTCCAGCAAACACAAAGCGCAGGCGCAGGCCTTCATCAAATACATTACCGGTAAAGAAGGGCAGGAAAGTCTGCGTACCAACAACGCCTTTGAGTATGCGGTGGGCGTGAACGCGGCCTCAAACCCGAAACTGGTGCCGCTGAAAGATCTTGATGCACCGAAAGTTGAACCTTCAACGCTCAACAGTAAAAAAGTTATCGAGCTGATGACGCAAGCCGGTCTGCTGTGATCCTGAGAGTGAAGTGAACGTCTTATGTCTGGTCTGAGTCTCGACATCGGAAAAAACAGAGTGCAGGAGCCTGCCCGCAGGCGTCCTGCACTGCCGATGGTTGCGTTAGCTGTATTGTTTTCATTAATGGCGCTTCTGCCTTTGGGTTTTATCATTGCCATTGGCATTGAGACCGGCTGGGAAACCATTAAGGCGCTGGTGTTTCGCCCGCGCGTGGCTGAGCTGCTCAGCAACACGCTGTGGTTAACGGCTTTAGCCGTTCCGCTGTGTATCGTGACGGGCGTGGCGATAGCCTGGCTCACGGAGCGCACGCGGCTTGCCGGGCGCGGGATCTGGTCTGCACTGGCGGTCGCTCCGCTGGCGATCCCGGCGTTTGTGCAAAGCTATGCCTGGGTAAGCGTTGTCCCGTCCATGCATGGGCTCTCCGCGGGCGTGTTCCTCTCCGTTCTTGCCTACTATCCGTTTATCTATATGCCGGTTGCGGCGGTGCTGCGTCGCCTTGACCCGACGCTGGAAGATGTTGCCGCTTCGCTGGGTACGCCGCCGTGGCGGGTCTTTTTCCGCGTGGTACTGCCCCAGCTTAAGCTCGCTATCTGCGGCGGCGCGCTGCTGGTGGCGCTGCACCTGCTGGCGGAATATGGCCTGTACGTGATGATTCGCTTTGATACCTTCACCACGGCAATCTATGACCAGTTCCAGTCTACCTTTAGCGGCCCGGCGGCGAACATGCTGGCGGGCGTGCTGGCCTTGTGCTGTCTGGCTATCCTGATGCTGGAGGGGGTAACGCGCGGCAAAGCACGCTACGCGCGTATTGGCGCGGGGGCCGCGCGCGAGCAAAAACGCTGGCCGCTGAAGCCTGCGGCTGCCGCGCTGGGGCAGCTGTTTTTCATCGTGCTGATCGCGCTGGCGCTGGGCGTGCCGTTAATTGTCCTGTGTCGCTGGATTTGGCTCGGCGGCGTGCAAAACTGGATGAGTCCCGATCTCTGGCACTCGCTGCGCCAGACGCTGATGCTCGGCGTGGGCGGAGCGCTCCTGACGACGGCGTGCGTGATCCCCATCGCGTGGCTCGGTATCCGCTATCCACACCGTATCTTCCGTATGCTGGAAGGGTGTATCTATATCACCAGCTCGCTGCCGGGGATTGTCACCGCTCTCGCGCTGGTCACGGTCACCATTCATTACGCCCGCCCCATTTATCAGACGGAAATTACCCTGTTCCTTGCCTATCTGCTGATGTTTATGCCCCGCGCGCTCATCAACCTGCGGGCGGGGATTGCGCAGGCGCCGGTTGAGCTGGAGAACGTGGCGCGCAGCCTGGGCAGCACGCCTGCGAAGGCGCTCTGGAGCGTCACGATGCGGCTGGCCGCGCCGGGTGCGGCGGCGGGTGCCGCGCTGGTTTTCCTCGGCGTCAGCAACGAGTTGACCGCCACGCTGCTGCTCTCTCCACTGGGAACGCGCACCCTCTCCACCGGATTCTGGGCGCTGACCAGCGAGATTGACTATGTGGCCGCCGCGCCTTACGCGATGCTGATGATCCTGATTTCACTCCCGCTGACCGCCATTCTCTATATGCAGTCGAAAAAAATTGCAGGGCTATGACATGCTTGAATTAACCGCCATTTCTAAATCGTTTTCTGACGTGCAGGTGCTCGACAGCTTAAACCTGAGCGTGGCGCCGGGGAGCAGGACGGCGATTGTCGGGCCGTCCGGGTCGGGGAAAACCACGCTGCTGCGTATTCTTGCCGGGTTCGAAACGCCTGACACCGGGCGCATTGTCATGCAGGGGAGAACGCTGTTTGATGAAAACCGTTTTGTCCCTGCCCACCAGCGCGGGATCGGTTTTGTCCCTCAGGAGGGCGCGCTGTTCCCGCACCTCAACGTGGCAGACAACATTGCCTGGGGGCTGGACGGCACCCGCCACGAGAAGCGCCAGCGCGTTGAGACGCTGATGGAGATGGTTTCTCTGGACAGGCAGCTCGCAACCCACTGGCCCCACGAGATTTCTGGCGGTCAGCAGCAGCGCGTGGCGCTTGCCCGCGCGCTGGCCCAGCGTCCTTCCCTGATGCTGCTGGATGAACCGTTCTCGGCGCTGGATACCGGCCTGCGCGCCATGACGCGTAAGGCAACGGCCGATCTGCTGGCCGAAGCGGGCGTGGCCTCGATTCTGGTCACCCACGATCAGAACGAGGCGTTGTCCTTTGCCACGCAGGTTGCCGTCATGCGCGCCGGACGCTTCACGCAGGTCGGTACGCCTTATGACGTCTACACCCGTCCGGTTGATGAAGAGACGGCGCTGTTTCTTGGCGATGCCGTGATCCTGCCTGCTCGGCTCGCTGCCGGGTATGCCGTGTGCGCGCTGGGTGAAGTGCCAACGGACAACGCGCAGGCGACAGGTCAGGGCAGGGTCATGATGCGCCCTGAACAATTACGCGTGACGGCATGTGCAGCGCATGAAAGCCCGATCTCGATTCTTGATGTGGACTTCACCGGCCAGCTGTCGACGCTCACCCTTGCGTTAGCCGGGGAGAAACACCCCGTGATTCTGAAGACCGTAAGCCAGCCAGGATGGAACCCGGGCACGGCGGTACGCATTGATATTACTGGCACCGCGCGGGTATTCGAATATTCTTAATATTCGTTAGTAATTTCATGCAACGGATTGTAATAAAAGAATTTTCCTGAGCGTATGGCATTTCCTGAGATTCTCTACCATGCTCATAAAACCTCACCACAATGCGTGAGGTTTTTCGTAGTTGCTGATTAATCTCAAGGAAAAAGGTTATGAAAAAGACGACTGCTATTTTGTTGGGAACGGCGTTACTGTTTACAACCAATGCTTTTGCTGCACAGCTGCTGACTAAAAGCGAGTTCAAGAAAGTTGCGTCTCAGTATAAAAAAATCGGTACGGTAAACACCTCGAATGAAGTATCGGTTGATGATGCAAAAAAAGAACTGATTGAGAAAGCCGATAAGAAAGGCGCGGATGTCCTGGTACTCACGTCAGGGAACACCAATAATAAAATTCACGGTACGGCCAATATCTACAAGAAAAAATAACGTCATTGCAGCCACCCCCAAAGCGGGGTGGCTGTGCTTCATCATGCGTGAATTCTTTCGATAATTTCATGAATTTTCATCGGCTTGCAGAAAAAATAACCTTGTAAAAAATCGCTATTCTTTAAGCGCAGGTAGTCAGCCTGAGCCTCTGTTTCAACGCCTTCTGCAATAATGCTGAGATGCATTTTTTTTGCCAGCTCGATAAGGCTGTCCACGAGCCGGGTATCGCCATTTTCACAAATCTGGCTAACAAACAGTTTGTCTATCTTGATGAATTCGGGTTCCAGCGAGTGAATGTAAGCGAGGTTTGAATAGCCTGTCCCGAAGTCATCCAGCGCCAGCGCGATATTGGATTGACGAAGCGTTGCAAACCATTCACTCAGTTGTGGCGTAAAATGCAGCGGATTTTGTTCCGTGATTTCGATGACCAGCTGAATCTGACCCACTGCAAGTTTTTGCAAAAGCTCAAGAGTATCTGTTTCGAAGCGCGGATCGAGACAGTTATGGGGGCTCAGATTAAGGTTGATATAGAGCCGATCGGGAAAGAGATGGATGCAAGGCTGGAGATCGGCAATAACCTGCTGAATCAGATGATGCGTGAGTGGGGCAATCAGCCGGTGCTTCTCCGCCAGTGGGATAAAGGTATCCGGAGACACTGGGCCATACAGCGGATGATTCCAGCGAGCAAGGACTTCGATACCCGCAATGTTGCCCGTCTGGCTGTCAAAAAAGGGCTGGTAGACCGGCACAATCTCGCGCTTTTCAATCGCCGCGCTCAAGGTGCTTTCCGGGGAGTGGCTAAACAGGCGAGCCAGCAGGGTGGTGAAGCTGCCGAGCATTCCCGGAATTGATTTTGTCATGGTTATCATCGAGAGCCTTAAACGCGCGGCGGCGTGTCCCGGCAGCCGCGCGGAAGTTATCAGAATTTGACCCATTCGTCCTGGTTACGGGGGGAAGGTCGTTTAAAAGGTGCTACGCTGGTGGTCTGTATGCTCTCTTTTGACTGGAGCTCAGGACGCAGGGCGTGAGCTTTCGAGACGCGAAAAATCGATACCACTTTTTCAAGTTGAACCGCCTGGGCCTCCAGAGAACTGGCCGCAGCAGAAGACTCTTCGACCAGGGCGGCATTTTGCTGAGTCGTGGTGTCCATTTCAGCCATGGCCTGGGCAATTTGTGAAATTCCGCGGCTCTGCTCATCGGTGGCAGCGGCAATTTCGTTCATGATGTCACGCACCTGCGCTACGGATGTCTCAATTTTCGTCATTGCATCACCCGCGCTTTCAACCAGACTAAAGCCGGTATCCACATGCACGACCGATTCTTTAATCAGGTTTTCAATCTCTTTAGCGGACTGCGCGCTGCGCTGGGCAAGTGTTCGCACTTCAGCGGCGACAACGGCGAAGCCTTTACCCTGATCGCCTGCCCGGGCGGCTTCAACGGCGGCATTCAGCGCCAGAATGTTGGTCTGGAAGGCGATACTGTTAATGACGGAGGTGATCTCTGAAATACGGTGCGAACTGCTGCGCACGTTTTTCATCGTATCGATCACCTTCATTGAGAGCTGGCTGCCTTCCGTCGCGTTTTGCGAGGCTTCATCTGCCAGGCGCCGCGCGTGGTTGGCATTTTCAGCGTTGAGCGCGACGGTAGAGGTTAACTCTTCCATGCTGGCGGCGGTTTCGACGACGGCGGCTGACTGCTGCTCGGTCCGCGACGACAAGTCCATATTGCCCGCGGCAATTTCTGAAGACGAACGCGCGACGCTATCTACCCCATTGCGCACATCATTAATGATGTTTTGCAGGTTTGCATTCATGGTTGCGACGGCCTGCATTAGCAGTCCTGGCTCATCACGACGCGCGCTGGTCAGGGTGCTGGTGAGATCGCCGCTGGCGATTTGCTCCGCGACGCGCAATGTTTCATTAAGCGGACGGGTGATGGACAGGGTGATGCCCATTGCCAAAAAGATGCCAAGCGCAAGACCGATTGCGGCAACAACGCCCATTTGTAATTGAACGCTATCCACCGTATCGGCCACTTTTTTCTGCTGGAGGCTAAATAGCGTCTGTATGGCATGCGTTAACGTTATGGCTTTACCGGTTAAGGTATCGGAGAGCGTCGACTGTTTATTCCAGACGTTTTGGTAATTCTGCAGCTCAGCCGCGACGTTTTCCATGTCCTCAAGACCAGACTGCAACCAAACCTTTTGTTCCCGGGTAGCAACCGGTAACAGTTGTTCGGTATCTGATTTCGCTGAATCGAGACGCTCGCGGATCCCTTTCATTAACTTATCGCCAGGATGCTGTTTATAAAGCGTTACCTGAGTGTCAATGTCGCTCATGGTAAAAGCAATCTGTGCAGCTATAAGGGTATGCTGAGAGTCCAGCGTACCATTACGGCTTAACGCTGAAGCCAGCACGGAGTTATCGCATAAACCCTGGGTGTTGAGTTTTTGTTCACTGATTCTTTTTTCTGAAAGGGATTTTGTGAAAGGCAACAGGGTAGCGACATAGCTATTCACCGCATTTGCCGTATCATCCAGCGCTTTTTTTCCCTCCGGGGACCAGGGCAGCTTTTCCATACTGGCGACAATGCTCTGCATGCGTTGCGTGCCTGCGTTGGTCTGCTCCAGGTACTTCTGATCAAGGGTGTACTGGAAATTCGTCCGCCCTAAGCGGACCTGCGAAAGTGCGTTAAACATATCGGCGGTATGGCCGTTTTTATCGACTTTATCCTGAATGTTGCTAAGACCCAGAAAACCTGAAATCAGAATAGCAATCGTCACGAGCAATACGAGGGAAAAACCCAAAAATAACTTGTTACGGACTTTTAAATTGGCAAAATGGTTGATTATGCTCATATATAATTCCAGTGTTGGTATAAACCAAACAACAATGCTAATAAATCATTAACGAAAGAATTGATGCTGAAGAGAGATAATAAAAAAAAGCCCCTCGCACAGGTGCTCAGGGCAAAAAACCTGAGTTGACATCACTCACTCAGGCTATCTGTCGTCTCCTCTTTTTTAACGGAATGAGCTGGGAGTTCGCTCATTCTGTAATAAACGGGGATTACATCTGGATAGTTAATAATGTAACCACGCCCTTTAATGTTGCGAATAAAATCTTCGGGTAAGCCTAAGACATTCAGTTTGTTCGTTAGATTATGCAAAACTTGCCATAATCGCTGTGTGGAAGGACTCAGGTTATGCGCCTCCCAAACTTCTTCAAATAACTCTTCTTTTGAGACTGGTCTGGTTCTGCCATTCTTCAATAAAAAAAGAAAAAGTCTAAGCATCGTTTCATTAAAATAGATTGATGCGAATGCAATGCTTTTATCTGTGTGACTGCCTGTGAGTCGGTATAGTCTGCGATTAGATATATCAAAATGGATTTCTTCGCCGATCATAAATCCATATAGTCGATAGCCCATATCATTTACCCACAATTGAGAAACTAACATGCACTCCTACATATAAGCCTGAGATAATCCTTACTCTTTATGTGGTGGATTATATGGCTGCTATGAATGCATTCCAATACACACCCCGACGCGCTATAAGAAACCGGATAGGCCTTACCCTGGCATGGAGTTTTTGTCGATGTAAGTCGTATTTTTAGTTTAAAAAACTACATGGAGTGCATTTGTAGTGCACTCATTCTGTAAATGACTATTCAGCTGATGACTCAAGATAAAATGCTTATTTTAGGAAACTCTCAGCATTTCTCTCTATCTTCTTTGCCAGAAGAGGGTTTCCTGGCGCATCGTTTCGACAACCCCTACATTACGGTGCGTCAGCGATAAAGAGGAGTGAAGTTAAATGATTTATACTGACTAAGAAAAACCTTAAGCATGGCGTTACGATACAAAGTGCCGTCTTCGAAAGGTGTAGTGGGTTGATGTGAAAGCCTTAATTTCTGAATCAGAAAGCGGAAACGGACGCGTAAACATAATAATGATGAATGTACTACTTCCCTTTACCCTCATGGTTGATGCGTCATGAAGTCTGTCTTTTTGATAAATGGCTTAGTGCTTTTTGAGCCCGAGCAGCGTCGACTCTGTCAGCTTTCGGGCTACCCCGAGCGTGCTGTTATCCTGCACGGTCCGGTTAGTGAATGCCTGCTGCTGCTGCTTGAACACAACGGCGAAGTGCTTACACAGCGTTATCTTTTTTCGGCGGTTTGGGAAAAACAGGGCGCGATAGTCTCGACTAATGCGCTATACCAGACGATCGCTTCCATTCGTAAAGCGCTCAAGATGGCTGGTCTGGCAGAGAATGTTGTGCAAACTGTTCCCAAGGCGGGGTTTAAGTCGATTGCACACATTCAAACGGGGACGGTAGAACGCTTTATCTTGCTGGACGTCGCAGCACCGGAGAGTTTGCCCCCTGAATCTTATATCCCGCCACCCTGCGTAACAGATAGCCGGTTCCCTTTTTTCTCGAAAAAAATAGCGTATGGGGCGGCCTCTGCGGTTTTATTTATCCTCTCGTGTACGGTGCTGTTTCAACAGCTACATGTACAGGATTCCGGATTTAAAGCATATCAACCGATAGGTAATATCGCAGGTTGCGACGTTTACTCTTCGTGGCACGATAAAATAAAAAGCCAGGGTATTTATACCGCGTTGACAAAACGTTATTCCATTCAGTGCAATGCTGGTGGGGTAGCCTATATGACGATCAATCGTTTTCAAGACGGCACGTCGGTGATTGTATGCGATAAATTACCCGATATTGCTGGCGCTCAGTGTGATTCAATCATGTATAGGAAGCAATATCATGAAAATGACTAGTCGTAAGGCGTGCGGATTGGTCATTATGCTGATGATTGCCGCGCCATTATTTTACGCCTGGTACATGCATTATCAGCAGAATCACTTTACCTGCGAGAGCCATTTAATCATTGTTGAAGATGATTCCCGGGTGGATTCCCTTATGACGTTTACATTTAATAATGGCAAAGGCACCTACGATTCCACCGGAGAGTATAGTCAGTCGGGCCAGCAGACGGTCATCGTCAGCAATAAGATAGCCTTCAATTACTGGCGTGAGGAGGGGCGAGTGATTATGGTCTCCAGCGACACTAACGAACTGCCGAAAAAAGACGTACTCTTTCGCCGACATATTCCTGATTTTTTCCATTATCGCGATCATGGCATTAGTGTGGACATCGTTCCGGTAAATGCCTCTGGCTATCTCTTCACCTTCGGAAATTCCCCCGCGTTCTACTGTGCCAAAGGATGAGTAGACGCCCCTTTCATCGCGCATCCTGGATACCAACCGCATCAGCGATTCCGTCAGCGGCATGGCGGGCGTTCGCGGTAGCTTCAATACTGGCCTCGTCTCGCACAAGGTCAACGTCGGCTATTCGGCGATGACCAAAAACGAAAAAATCGCGTGGAAAATGTCGGCGACGAAGGATAACCCGACGACCAACATCTACCACAACACCGGCGTCGAGATGCCGGACAGCACCAACTTCAACGGCTCTGGCGGGAAGTACAGCGATCCGCTGACCAGCGTAACCGTGGCGTGGAGCTGAACGTCTTCGGCGAGCCAGTGCTGGGGATGCGTTATCGCTTCGCGGTGAACCACAATGAAAACCAGATGACGGTTCGTGTGGGCATCGACAACGTGACCAATGAAAACTAATGGGCCAGCGTGGACGATTCCGGTACCTATATTACGCAGGGCGAACCGCGCACCTTTAAGGTCTCGGTTGGCTACGCGTTTTAAGCGTTCCACCTCGTTATCCGGGGCAGGGATGCCCCAATCCCTTGCTACCTCCAGCATGAAGTGTTAAAACGTGCCCCTTCTAAAAAAGAGACAGGGGTAGGACGTGAAAGACGCGTCATCCGCTTCAGGCCATGGTAGCGCTGAAGCCTCGTCGGATCAGAATCCGACGCTGCAACGTGGTTTGCAAAATCGACATATTCAGCTCATTGCCCTTGGCGGCGCGATCGGTACCGGGCTGTTTCTCGGTATCGGCCCCGCTATTCAGATGGCTGGCCCGGCGGTTCTGCTGGGTTACGGTATCGCCGGGATTATCGCCTTCCTGATCATGCGCCAGCTTGGCGAGATGGTTGTTGAAGAGCCGGTTTCAGGCTCCTTCGCGCACTTTGCTTATAAATACTGGGGCCCGTTTGCAGGCTTCCTGTCCGGCTGGAACTACTGGGTCATGTTCGTGCTGGTGGGGATGGCGGAGCTGACCGCCGCAGGCATTTACATGCAGTACTGGCTGCCGGATGTCCCGACGTGGATCTGGGCGGCGGCCTTTTTCATCATTATTAACGCCGTTAACCTCGTCAACGTGCGCCTGTATGGCGAAACCGAGTTCTGGTTTGCGCTGATCAAGGTGCTGGCGATTATCGGGATGATCGGCTTTGGCCTGTGGCTGCTGTTCTCCGGTCACGGCGGCGAGCGCGCCACGATCGACAACCTGTGGCAGCACGGTGGCTTCCTGGCCACCGGCTGGAAAGGGCTGATTCTCTCCCTGGCAGTGATCATGTTCTCCTTCGGTGGATTAGAGCTGATTGGTATTACCGCTGCGGAAGCGCGCGACCCGCATAAAAGCATTCCCAAAGCGGTCAACCAGGTGGTGTACCGTATTCTGCTGTTCTACATCGGCTCGCTGGTGGTGCTGCTGGCGCTCTATCCGTGGGTGGAAGTGAAGTCCGACAGCAGCCCGTTCGTGATGATTTTCCACGATATGAACAGTAACCTGGTGGCCTCGGCGCTGAACTTCGTCATTCTGGTGGCGTCTCTGTCGGTCTATAACAGCGGCGTTTACTCCAACAGCCGTATGCTGTTTGGCCTCTCCGTACAGGGCAACGCGCCGAAGTTCCTCACCCGCGTCAGCCGTCGCGGCGTGCCGGTGAACTCCTTGTTCCTTTCCGGCGCAATCACCTCGCTGGTGGTGCTGATCAACTATCTGCTGCCGAAAGAGGCCTTTGGCCTGCTGATGGCGCTGGTTGTCGCCACGCTGCTGCTGAACTGGATCATGATCTGCCTGGCGCACCTGCGATTCCGCGCCGCGATGCGCCGCAAGGGACGCGAAACGCAGTTCAAAGCGCTGCTTTACCCGGCGGGGAACTACATCTGTATCGCTTTCCTGGGGCTGATTCTGGTGCTGATGTGCACCATGGATGAGATGCGCCTGTCGGCGATGCTGCTGCCGGTGTGGGTTATCTTCCTGTTTATTGCTTTTAAGCTCTCGCGCAAAAAGTAGCGTGTTTTTCTCCCTCTCCCTGTGGGAGAGGGCCGGGGTGAGGGCACCAGACCGCACCTGTCTTCACGCCCGGTGTCCGAAACAGATTATTTGACGATAACGCCCGCCAGGGCGCGAATATCATTCCCCGTCGGCGACTGGTGAATACGCAGCCCAAATTCATCCACCACCGCAAAAATATGGTCGAAGATGTCGGCCTGAATCTCCTCATATTCTGCCCAGACCACCGTGTTGGTGAAGGCATATATTTCAATCGGCAAACCGTTCGCGTCAGGCGCTAGCTGGCGCACCATCAGCGTCATATCTTTGCGAATGCGCGGGTGGTTGCGCAGATATTCATTCAGGTAGGCGCGGAAGGTACCAATATTGGTCATCTTACGCAGGTTTAATACCGACTCCCCTTCGCCGTTCTTCTGATTCCACAGGTTAATTTCCTCATGTCGCGCGGACAGATAGGGCTTCAGCAGCTTCGCCTGAATGAGTTTCTGCTGCTCCTGTTCGTCGAGAAAATGAATGCTGGTGGTATCAATATTCAGGCTGCGCTTAATACGTCGCCCGCCGGAGGCAGACATGCCGCTCCAGTTAATAAAGGCGTCGGAGACCAGCGCCCACGTCGGAATGGTTGTAATCGTATTATCGAAGTTGCGTACCTTCACGGTGGTCAGGCCAATGTCCGTCACCGTACCGTTAGCGCCGTATTTCGGCATCTCCAGCCAGTCGCCGAGCTTGAGCATGTCGTTGGCGGAAAGCTGAATACCCGCCACCAGTCCGAGTATCGGGTCTTTAAATACCAGCATCAGAACGGCGGCCATGGCGCCCAGACCGCTTATCAAAATCGCCGGGGACTGGCCGATCAGCAGGGAGATAATCAATATCCCCACCAGGATGGCGCTCACCAGCTTGATGCCCTGGAAGATCCCCTTCAGCGGCAGCTGTGATGCGGTGGCCATTTTCTGCGACAGGTTAAAAATCACGTCCAGCAGCGAGAAGAAAGAGAGCAGGGCATACACCATCACCCACAGCTTTGCGCAGGTGGTGAGAATTTCCGCTGCTTCGCTGCCCTTTTGCAGCCACAGTACCGCCTGGACGTTGACGATTATCCCCTGAAGGGTGAAGGCCAGACGGTGAAATAATTTATTCTGGGTAATGATCTGCAGCCATAAATGGCTGCTGGCCTGCGCGCGTTTTTCGAACGCGCGAAGCACCACTTTGTGCAGAATAAAATGAACGATGATGGCGGTAAGAAAAATAATACCAAAGATAATCACTAAAGAAGTAGTGTGATTAATTTCAATGCCTAACTCTTCAACCTGAGCAATTAATTCCTGCATAACGTCTCCTGTATTGATGCAGCCCCATAATGGCGGCTGCGGATCTATTATGCAAATTCACGGGCTTATTTGGTGGCCTGGCAGACCTTTACCATCGGCAGGCACAGGCGATGGCGGATGTGCAGCGTCGCCAGGGCAAGCACCACCATCATCGCCGTTTCCACCATCAGGAAGACGTTCACCGCCTGGGTGTAATCCCCGTGATGGTTCTGCAGCGCGTGGAGCAAAATCGCGCCAAAAATGGCCGGGCCAAGCCCCAGCGCGGCCTGCTGCAGCGTGCTGAGAATGGCGCTCGCGGCACCCGCGTCGTCAGGCTGAATATCGCGCATCCCGATGCGGTAGAAGCTGTTCACGATCAGCGCCTGCCCGTAGCCGACCAGCCCGGTCGCGGGCGCCAGCGTCAGGGCGGTGTTATCCATTCCCCACACCCGGAACGTAACAATCAGCGCCAGCAGACCGGTAATCTGGATCGCCAGTCCCGTCAGCAGAATGGTACTGGTGCTGTAGCGGGCGATCAGCCGCGGCGCGAACCACGCGGAGATAAAATAAGTCACCCCGAGGGCGATAAAACTGTTCCCGGACTGCCACGGTGCCATCCCCAGACCGGTTTGCATGGTCAGCGCCATACAGAACATAAACCCGGACCAGACGCTGAAAAAGAGCATCGCAATCAGAATGCCAAAGCGGACGCTGCGAAGCTGCAGCAGGCGCGGCGGGATCAGCGGATGGGCATTCTCACGCTCCTTTTTGCGCGCATTCAGCGCCATCAGCCAGGCCAGTGGAATAATGGCAATTAGCGCTGTCTTCAGCGGCCACGACCAGTGCCACTGTGGGCCAAGCGCCATCGGGAACAGCAGGCAGCAGAGAATAATCGCCAGCAGCCCGGTGCCGGTCCAGTCGATGCGCGACGGTGTATCGCGGCGGGTTTCCGGCACGTAGCGGCGGCTTAACGCCAGCACCACCAGGCAGATCGGCACGTTGATAAAGAAGGCGTTCCGCCAGCCCAGCCCGGCAATATCCGCCGATACCAGCCAGCCGCCGCCCATCTGGCCGACGATAAACGCAATCCCACCGATGCCGCCAAACAGGCTAATGGCTTTGGCGTGCGCCGTACCCTTTAAGGTCACGTGCAGCGTGGCGAGAATTTGCGGCATGATGAGCGCCGCGCCCGCGCCCTGAACGATTCGCGCGGCCAGCAGCTGTTCGATATTGCCCGCGATGCCGCACAGCAGCGAGGCCAGGCCAAAGCTCGCGACGCCCCACATAAACAGACGCCGACGGCCAACGTTATCCCCCAGCTTGCTGCCGAGCGCCAGGCAGACGGCGAAGGCCACGCCGTAGAGGGCGACAATCAGCTCCAGCTCGGTGGCGGTGGCGTGCAGCGAATGGGTGATGGCGTCCAGCGCCACGTTGGTGATTGAGGTATCAATCATCGGCAGCATCTGGCCGGTTAGCAGCAGTATCAGGCCAGCGCGGCCCGGTGAAACAACTGACGTATTCATGGTAACTCCATTGCGTCATTCATCAGATGGTCGTAGCATCAACCATCTGATAAACGGGTACCAGTTCTTGCTTATACTGGTACTGGCACTACCATGCAGGGGGATTTATGGCCTTGATGTCTGAACCCGTCGTCTCACTTCAGGATGACACCCGAAAACAGCTGGGGGCATTTTTACGCGCACGACGTGAAAGCCTCGATCCGCAGCGTCTCGGCCTGCCGCGCAGCGGTCGCCGCCGCACGCCGGGCCTGCGCCGGGAAGAGGTGGCGATGCTCGCCGACGTGGGTGTGACCTGGTACACCTGGCTGGAGCAGGGCAGGGACGTCAATCCGTCCAGCGCGGTGATGGCGGCCGTGGCGAAAGCGCTGCAATGCACCCCGACCGAGGCCCGACACCTGTTTGTGCTCGCCGGGTTGCCGCCGGGTGAAGCGCCGCAGGCGGTCTGCTGCGAGGGCATTAGCGAAGGCACGCGCCGCCTGCTGGATACGCTGATGCCGAAACCGGCCAGCATTCAGAAACCGAACTTCGACATCGTGGCGTGGAACGACAGCTTCGGGCACCTGATGGGCGTCGATTTCAATGAAATCCCGCCGGAAGACCGCAACTGTATTTACCTGTTTCTCACCCATCCGGCGTGGCGCGCGCGTCTCGGCAGACGTGACGATGTGCTGCCGATATTTGTCTCCTATTTCCGCGCGGCGATGGCGGAGCACCGGGGCGACCCGCTGTGGGAAGCCAAGCTGGCGCGCTTCTTTGCGGTGTCCGAAGAGTTCAAAACCCTGTGGCACCAGCGCAACGACGTGCGCGGTGTGGAAAATCAGCTCAAGCTGTTTACCCATCCCGAGCTGGGGGATTTTACGCTGCAGCAGATGTACTGGTACTCCGCGCCGCGAAACGGGTCGCGGTTGCTGGTTTATCTGCCGGTGGATGAGGCAGGGGAAAGGGCGATGGACTGGCTGGCGGCGCAGGGGAAATAAGTTTTTTGCGAGGTGTTTTCAGGGAATCAAAGCGGATCCGGTTCAGCTTTTTAAAAACGGGTAAGGTGGGACACGAAAAGCTAAATTAGCCTTTAATGCAAATTGCCTTATATGCTAATATCACCAAGGATGAATAACCGTGTTCAGACTTATCGTTCATGAGGCGGTCAGGGAAGAGATTCTCTCACTGCCTGCTGGGGTCCAGGCAAAGCTGATTCGCCAGCTTGATAAATTACGCGCTAACCCGACAGCACTGCGGGAACCTGACAGCAAACCCTTACCGCATGGTTTGTTCGAAATCAGAACCGTCGGGCTGATCCATACTCGGGGGATTTACGTTTATCAGCGGGACAAGACAATTTTTCTGCTGCGAGTGTTTATCAAGAAAACGCAAAAAACGCCCTCTGCTGAACTTCGTCTGGCACTGAAGCGACAACAGGAGATGTTGGATGAGCAAGAAGATTATTGACTGGGATGAACTCCGATCTGAGCTGTTAAGCGATTCAGAGGTACAGGCCTCTTTTGATGCTGAAGAACGAAAAGAGCGCCTGCGCGAAATGTTGGCGCAATGGCGAAACCAGGCCGGTCTGACACGCGCGCAGGTGGCGGAGCGAATGGGCGTCAGCGCACCCACCGTATCAAGAATGGAAGCGAATATAACCCGGGCGAGCCTTGATACGTTGACGCGTTATGCACTGGTGTGTGGGGTTAAACACCCGCAGATTACGCTTTATTGAAAACAGGCACGCCGGAAGCCAGCGTGCCAGAAGGGATTAGCACTCGGTCACAATCGTGCTCAGCGGCAGGCGTGACTTCGGCAGCGTGGCGTTAAAATCTTCCACGCTGTGGTGCCCAACCGGGACCACCACCAGGCTGGTGAAGCCTTTCTCTTTCAGGCCAAACTCTTCGTCGAGGATCGCGGCGTCGAAACCTTCAATCGGTACCGCGTCCAGACCCAGTGCGCCCACGCCCAGCAGGAAGTTGCCGACGTTCAGGTAAACCTGCTTCGCCATCCACTGGTCGTCATCTTTCAGATCCACACGGTGCATGTCGGCGAAGTAGGTGCGGCCCTTGTGGTTTGCGGCTTTGGCTTCCGGCGTATTGAAACGGCCATCGGCTTCTTCCTGATCCACAACGCGCTCCAGCCAGGCATCGTCCATCGCGGTTTTCGCGCAGAACACCACCACGTGAGAGGCATCCAGCATTTTGCGTTCGTTGAACACGTAGGTGCCCGCAGCAGATTTTGCCACGCGCGCTTTTCCTTCCTCGGTGCTGGCGATAATAAAGTGCCACGGCTGGGAGTTGGTGCTGGACGGGCTGTACTGCAGCAGGGTTTTGATGTTTTCCGCTTCTTCCGCGGTCAGTTTTTTGGTTGGGTCGAACGCCTTGGTGGAGTGGCGTTTCAGGGCGACAGAAATGATATCCATAACAACTCCTGGTGATGAAATTCGCCCGCTCGCGGGCGCGAAAGGAATGCAGATTACAGCGGGACGCGGAAAAAGATAAGTGCGATTCGAGCGGTTATACTGTTCGGCACAGACGAACAATCAGGCCGGACGTATCCACTTTTGGTCTTTTTTCGGCAGCTTATCGACGACCAGATTCCACGAATCCGCGATCAGGTCGGTGACCAGTTCAGGCGTGATGTCCTCGGTGCCGTAGAGCGAAATCCAGTGCTTCTTATTGAGGTGATAGCCCGGCTCAACGCCACGGTAAATCTGCTGGTTTAACAGGGATTTTTCCGGGTCGGATTTCAGGCTTACGTGGGGGCGTCCGTGCGCGGTGGCCATCAGCATAAAAATTTTCCCGCCCACTTTAAACACGTCATACTCCGGGCCGAACGGCCAGCAGTGTTCGGTGAAAGGCATCTCCAGCGCCACGCGCATTGCGTGCTCCTGCAGGGATTTACTGTCCATCGCTATCCTCCTGAGCCAGCCCGCGCCACATGGCCTCAAAACCCAGCGCTTTAAAATCCACGGCGCGTGACGGATCGCGGGTGGCAAACTCCATGGTGGTTTCCGCCAGCGATAAGAAAAGCGCATCGCCAAACGTTTTAAATTCATCCGACATAAACACCGGGCGCACCGAACGACGGCACAGCTCATGGAGTTCCGGGAACATCTCTTTCACCGCCTGTTCCGTTTCGGTGCTTAGCTTTTCACTGACGCCAATCTGGCGGATCGCCGCATGAGACACGGGGTTACGAATACCCCAGTCCACGTAGCTGTTCCAGATATTACGGGTATGCTCTTTGGGAAGCGTGATGGTGCGATCGAGGTTTGCCAGCATGGCCTGGCAGAGATCCTGCTTCAGGTGCAGATAGAGGGCATTCAGCAGATCGTCTTTAGTCGGAAAGTAGCGAAACAGGGTACCCTCGGCGACGCCCGCGTTACGGGCGATTAACGCCGTTGAGGCGGCGATACCCGACTGTGCAAATGCCACCGTTGCGGCTTCCAGTAAGGCCTGTTTTTTATCTTCACTCTTCGGACGTGCCACTAAATTTTTCCCCCTGTCAATTGTAAAAACCCTGATTGAAACACGTGCTTTGACACGCTGCAACGCGGAATGTCAAAGATCGAAAACGTCTTGACGACTTTATCATCATATCTATAATGAGTGCTTACTCACTCATAATCAAGTTTACCCCGCGCAAACTATCGGATGGGGCGCGTTTTCGGGTCAGGATATGAAAAAACCTCTCTTCATCTGCGTGGTGTTAATCATGATCATAGCTTCAGCTGCGAGTTTACCGTTTGTTCTGAATGCCGGATTCGGCCAGCCACCGCAGGGTGAGCAGCTCACTGAAGTGGAGGCCTCCCCCCAGTATCGCGAGGGAAAATTCCACAATACGCTGCCGACGCCGGGTTATAACGGCGACAAAAATATGCTGGTCGCCACGTGGGATTTTCTGACCAAAAAAACCGAAAATGCGCGCCCGGCTCAGCCGCTGCCGCTGGTGAAAACCGATCTTGCGAGCCTGCCGCTGGAGCAGGACACCCTGGTGTGGCTCGGTCACTCCTCGTGGTATATGCAGCTCGCAGGTAAACGCATCCTGATCGATCCGGTGCTCGGTAACTACGCCGCGCCGTTCTCGTTCCTCAATAAAGCCTTTGCCGGGGAGTACCCGTGGAGTGCGGAGAGCATGCCGGAAATCGACCTGCTGATTATCTCGCACGATCACTACGATCATCTTGATTACGCCACCATCAGGGCGCTGCTGCCGAAGGTGAAGCGCGTGGTGACGCCGCTGGGCGTCGGATCCCACCTGCGCTACTGGGGAATGAAGCCTGAGATTATTGACGAGCGCGACTGGAACCAGTCGGTGCGCGTCAGCGATGAACTGACGGTGCATGTTCTGCCAGCGCGTCACTTCTCCGGGCGCGGCATCAAGCGCGATCGGACCCTGTGGGGCAGCTTTATGTTCGTCACGCCAGAGCAGAAGGTTTATTACAGCGGGGATTCCGGTTACGGCCCGCACTTTAAGGCCATCGGCGAGCAGTTTGGTGAGGTGGATTTAGCCATCATGGAAAACGGCCAGTACGACCAGGACTGGAAGTACATCCACATGCTGCCGGAGGAAACGGCGCAGGCCTCGGTGGATCTGAACGCGAAAGCCGTGGTGCCCGGGCACAACGGGCGCTTCGTGCTGGCGAAACATACGTGGAACGATCCGCTGATCCAGCTGGCGCGCGCCAGCAAGGATAAAAACTATCGGCTACTGACGCCGGCGCTGGGCGAGCCCGTCCGGGTGAGTGACGCCACGCAAACCTTTCGCGCGTGGTGGGAATAATGTTTAAGCGAGAAGCAGAGGGGGACAGCTGTATGACCATTTCCGCTCAAGTCATCGACACTATCGTCGAATGGATCGACGACAATCTGCACCAGCCATTACGTATAGAAGAGATTGCCCGCCACGCGGGTTACTCGAAGTGGCACCTGCAGCGGTTATTTATGCAGTACAAAGGGGAGAGCCTGGGGCGTTATATCCGTGAACGCAAGCTGCTGCTGGCGGCGCGCGACCTGCGTGAATCGGACGCGCGCGTGTACGATATCTGCCTGCGCTACGGGTTTGACTCGCAGCAGACGTTTACCCGCATCTTCACCCGTACGTTCAACCAGCCGCCGGGAGCGTATCGTAAAGAGAACCATAGCCAGACACATTAACATGTCGCGCGTAGGCCGGGTAAGGCGTAGCCGCCACCCGGCTTTTTTGTGGGTACAGTGCCCGTAAGTTGCCCGGTGGCGCTGCGCTTACCGGGCCTACAAATAGCTTACCAGCGGTAATTCACCGTTGCCGTCACCGTACGGCCAATCCCGTAGAAGCACGCCGTATCGCTTGCGCACGACGCCACATACTTCGTGTCGGCCACGTTATTGACGTTGAACTGCACGCTCGCCCCTTTCAGGCTGCGGTTCATCTCGCCCAGATCGTAGCTCAGCATCGCGTCATACAGATCCACCGACGGCACCTTGAAGGTGTTCTTCGCATCGCCGTAGCTGGTGCCGATGTAGCGCATCCCCACGCCAGCGGTCAGGCTCTTCAGCGCGCCGCCTGGAACCGTATAGCTGGCAAATGCCGATGCCATATGCGCCGGAATACGCGCCGGGGTTTTGCCCTCGGTGCCCGCCACCGTGGTGCTTTTGGTTTTTGCATCGGTGTAGGTGTACGAGCCAATCAGGTTGATGTTGTCCATCAGCGTAGCGTGGATTTCCGCCTCAACGCCTTTTGAACGCACCTTGCCCGCGTTCTCAAACCAGCCTTCGGCGCTGTTATAGGTCGCCACGTTGTCCTGGGTTAAATCGTACAGCGCGAGGGTCATCAGCGTGCTGTCGACCGGCTGATACTTCAGGCCAATCTCGGTCTGCTCCCCGGTGGTGGGCTTGAAGGGGGCAACGCCCGGCGCGCGGTTGGTTTGCAGGTTCGGTTCAAACGAGGTGCTGTAGCTGACGTACGGCGACAGGCCAGAATCGAACGCGTACAGCAGGCCGGTTCGCCAGGTAAACTTGCTGTCGTTCTGCTGGGTAAGGCTGCCGTCGGTGAAGTCGTTGGTTCGCACTTCGCTCCAGTCGTAGCGGCCGGAGACCAGCCATTCCCAGCTGTTCCAGTTCATCTGATCCTGCAAATACAGCCCCATCTGGTCGAGATTTTGCTGCTCGTCGGTGGCCGTTATGAAGGTGCTTTCATCCACGTTCACGCCGTATACCGGGTTCGTCCAGTCGAGGTCATACTGCGAACCGCTCCCGCGTGCCAGCAGCTGCTTATCTTTGCTGGTCTTGTAGTCGAACCCGCCGAGCAGGGTGTGGCCGACGCTGCCGGTCTCCAGCAGATACTCAAGCTGGTTATCCAGGCCAAATTCGTTGGTGGTGCGCTCTTCATGCTGCGCGCGTCGCGTTAATACCGTGCTGTTGGCCGCGCTGCTGGCGTAAACGAGGTAACGGTATTTCTGTTTGATGGCGGCGTAACGCGCGTTCTGGCGGAAGGTGAGGTCGTCGGCGAACTGATGCTCCAGCTCGTAGCCGATCGTCGTCTGCTCGCGCCAGGACTGATTGTAATTCGGATCGCTGACGTTAAAGTCGCGCGGGATGTATTTCCCGTCGACGCTTTTAACCGTGCCGTAGGCGGGCAGGAAGTTGCGGTATCCGGCATCCGGATCCTTCTGGTAGCTGGTCAGCAGCGTAAAGCGGGTCTGGTCGTTCGGGTACCAGGTGATGGCAGGCGCAATCGCCATCCGCGTCTCTTTATAATCGTCCACCTGATTGTGCTGGGTACGGGCGATACCGTTGACGCGATACAGCACGCGGCCGTCGTCGCTCAGCCTGCCGCCGAAATCAAACGCGCCTTCGGCGAGATCGTTATTGCCGGTGCGGAACTGCACGTTGTGAATGGCCTCCGCCGTTGGGCGCTTGCTGGTCATGCTGATTAACCCGCCAGGATTGACCTGACCAAACAGGACCGACGCCGGGCCGCGCACCAGCTCCACGCGCTCCAGCAGCCACGGGTCAATCGCACCCGTCTGGGACGAGGCCGTCGCGCCGAAGCTCAGGCCGTCGAGGAATTTCGGCACATAGCTAAAGCCGCGCACGAACACCTCGTCGTTACGGTTCGACGAGCCGCGGTACTCGGTAAATACGCCCGCCGAGTAGCGCAGCGCCTGCGACACGGAGGTCACGTCCTGCATGTTCATCTGATCGCGGGTGATCACCGATACCGACTGCGGCGTTTTCACGATCTCCGCGCGGGTCTTGGTGGCGGAGAGCGTTTGGGTTGCCACAATCCCTTTTACCGGAGCAGCGGGGTCTTCACTCACGCCCTGCGTCACCGTTATGGTTTCTTCTCTATTATCAGCCTGAGCCGCCACGCTGGTCGTCGCCAGGCTCAGCAGCCACAGCTGCATTATCTTATTATTTTTAAACATTTTTTCTACTCATCCTTGGTTGCTATCGCCATAAAAACACCGTTAAAACGCGTTAGATGATATTGCAAATTATTACCATTTGCATTAGCGTTGGTAACAAATTTCGGCGGGGAACAAGCGGTAATGAAGAGGGTATGGAGCGGATTATTACTCGGGATAGGCGTGCTGCCTGCGGTGGCGGCAACCTGTGAACACTCTTCCCGGCAGGGAGACGTCCAGGGGAAGTTTGATGCCAGCGGTGAAGTCTGTTTTATGCTGCCAGAGCTTGCTGAAAACTATGTTTCGGCCACGCTGAACGGCGTAACGGATGCCCGCCTGCTGGACGGGGAAAACCGGAATATCCGCACGCTGATCGAAAGCGGGCCAGCCGATGGCGAACACACGCTGCTGTTTGCTCTGCCGGTAAAGCAGGGCACCACTCTGATGCTGCGCGGTGAAGCGGGTAAGCCGTGGCGTTTTCAGTGGCGGATGAAAGAAACTTCCGCACTACCGCGCGTGCAGATGCTGGCGCCTGAAAGCCCGACGCTTCAGGCGCTGGCAAAAGAGATTGCTGCCGGAGGGCGTACCGACGCGTTCTGGCAGACGCAGATTCGGCAGGGAACGCCGATGGTGGAGCCGGTAGACGCAGAACATAAGCGCGTCACCTTCCTGTGGCGCGGCGCGCGGGATAACGTCTTTATTCTCGGCTCACCGGCGGGGGATCACGACCCGCTGTTCCGCCTGGGCAACAGCGACGTCTGGTTCCGCAGCTATGTGGTGCCCGCCGACACGGTGATGCAGTACAAGCTCGCGCCCGATGTGCCGATCGTTGAGGGTTCCTCACGCGATCAACGTCGCGCGATCCTCGTCAGCGCGCAGGCCGATCCGCTCAACCCGAATACCTTTGGCGAACAGAAAGCGGATCGCTGGAACCGCTATTCGCTGCTCGATCTCAGCCCTGCACGCTATTGCTCCGTGCAGGCCACGGCCCAGCCGCTGGTCCACGGATCGTTAAGCCGCCAGAGCATCACCAGCAAAATCCTCGGTAATTCCCGCGAGGTGATGATCTATAAACCGCGCGGCGCACAGCCTGCCCGCTGGACGCTCATTCTCTTCGACGGTCAGATTTATCAGGACGAATACCATTTCGCTAACGTGCTGGACGGTCTTATTGCCCGCCATCATCTTCCGCCGATTAACGTGGTGTTTATCGACAGCCTCGATCACGCCCGACGCGGCCACGAGCTGCCGCCGAACCCGGATTTCGCCGACTTTATGGCGCACGAGCTGCTGCCCTGGCTGCGCAGGCAGGGCATCGCGATGCAGCGGCAGAAAACGGTGCTGGCGGGGTCGAGCTACGGGGGAATCGCGTCGTCATGGGTAGCGCTGCGCTATCCGCGCCTGTTTGGTAACGTGCTGAGTCTTTCCGGTTCGTACTGGTGGGCGCCGAAAGGGGAGGCTCCCGGCTGGCTGACGCGGCAATATCAGCGGTCGCCGCCCTATCCGGTGCGCTTCTGGCTGCAGGCCGGAAAGTTCGAAACTTCGGGGCCGGGCGGGGGCATTTATCGCACTACGCAGGATTTCGAACAGGCGTTGAGGGAGAAAGGATATCGCATCAGCTTCCATCCCTCATCCAGCGGCCACGACTACGCGGCCTGGTGTGAAGCGCTGATCCACGGCATGCGTGAATTCACCGGCTTACGACGCCAGTGAAAACCAGCGGCGCCAGACGAAACGCAGGATGAAGAATTCGATGGCGCCGAGGGCTAAAAACCACAGGCAGAACATAATGGTGTAGAGCTGGTTAAGATCGACCATATGGAAGGTCGTCATCAGCTTCTGCGCCAGCACCAGACCCAGCAACGGCGCGGGTAACAGCAGGCAGGAGATCAGGGCCAGCAATAAAATGCCCCCCGCCGTAAGCAGCGATTCTAACGGGTGTTTCATCGTAATGTTAATCGTCAGTTAAAAATGTCATTGTCCGGCATTCTGTAACGTAAAGCAATATCAGCCCCGCTGGCCTTTTTGAATAAAACAACGACATTATTACTGCGAATAAATAACAATATCCGACCCGGCGTTTATATTAATATCGCGTTATGTAAATAAATGTCCGTATCAGGAAAATAATTTTACAAATGTATAGGTGCTATAACCAATTAACGTGGCAATAACAATGGCTGCGACAATGTATAACGCCAGGCGTCGTCCGCGATAAATACCAAACATGGTTCCCCCTCGTTTAATGTTGGTTTAGAAATATTTTGTAAAAATCAGCTCATAGAAATAGTTTTAATCAGTTTTGAATAACCGAGAAGTCATTATATTGCGGTAGATCAATTTTACCCGCAAGACTTAAAAATGAATTTATTTAGCCAGAAAGGAATTCAGGCTTCTGTTCACCGGATATTGAAGGAAAAATACGATGACCGAAAAAAAATTGTCCCCAAACATGCCGCCTTCCGGCGGGCTGGCATACCAGCAGACCGTCGAGCAGGTGCTCACTCACACGCAGAGCCAGGCCAGCGGTCTGGATCGTGCAGAGGCGCAGGCGCGTCTGCAAAAATCAGGTCCTAATGCGCTGCCGGAGAAAAAAGGGAAACCCGCCTGGCTGCGTTTTTTGGCCCATTTTAATGATGTGCTGATTTATGTCCTGCTGGCCGCCGCCGTATTAACGGCAGTAATGGGCCACTGGGTGGATACGCTGGTTATTCTGGGCGTCGCGGTAATCAATGCTTTAATTGGCCATATTCAGGAAAGCAACGCGGAGAAATCCCTGAAGAGTATTCGCAATATGCTCTCCAGCGAGGCGCGCGTTATTCGTAACGGTAGCCACGAAACCATACCTACAACGGAAATAGTCCCGGGCGATATTATTGTATTACGCGCAGGGGATCGTATTCCGGCGGATATGCGTTTAATCGAAGCGCATAATTTACGCGTTGAAGAGGCGATTCTGACCGGTGAATCCACCGTGGTGGATAAACACATTAATCCGCTGAGCGGTGAACTGCCGCTGGGCGACCGCACCAATATGGTCTTCTCCGGAACGACCGTCAGCGCGGGCGGCGGCGTCGGCGTGGTCACCGCAACCGGTAAGGATACGGAGCTCGGCCACATCAACCAGATGATGGCGGGCATCGAAAAGCACCGCACGCCGCTGCTGGTGCAGATGGACAAGCTGGGTAAAGCGATCTTCGCCATTATCCTGGCGATGATGGCCGCGCTGTTTGTCTTCAGCCTGGTGTTCCGCGAGATCCCGATGGGCGAGCTGCTGCTCTCCCTGATTAGCCTGGCGGTGGCCTCCGTGCCGGAAGGCCTGCCGGCGATTATCTCCATCATCCTCTCGCTGGGCGTGCAGGCGATGGCGCGCAAGCGGGCAATTATCCGCAAGCTGCCAACAGTTGAAACGCTCGGCGCGATGACCGTTGTCTGCTCGGATAAAACCGGCACCCTGACCATGAACGAGATGACGGTCAAAGCCATCATCACCGCCGACGCCTGCTACCGCGTGGACGGCAACAGCTACGAGCCGGTGGGCAACATCTACCTGGAAGGCAGCGACGAGCCGGTCCACATCCAGCCGGGCACCGTGCTGGAGCAGTACCTGCGCACCATCGACCTGTGTAACGACAGCCAGATGATTCAGGACGAGCGCGGCCTGTGGGGCATTACCGGTGGGCCGACCGAGGGCGCGCTGAAGGTGCTGGCGGCGAAGGCCAGCCTTGAGCCGGTCATAACCACGCTGGTTAACAAGATCCCGTTCGACTCGCAGTACAAGTACATGAGCACCCACTACCAGATTGGCGGTGAGGAGCAGATCCTGATCACCGGTGCGCCGGACGTGATTTTCGCCCTGTGCGCCGAGCAGCAGACCCGCAACGGTGCGGAAGCCTTCAATCGCGCGTACTGGGAAACCGAGATGGAGCGCTATGCCCGTCAGGGGCTGCGCATGGTTGCCGCGGCGTTTAAGCCAGCGAACGGCGAGCAGGAACTGACGCACGACGACCTGAGCCACGGTCTGATCTTCCTCGGCATCGCCGGGATGATGGATCCGCCGCGTCCGGAAGCGATTGCTGCGATTAACGCCTGCCAGCAGGCGGGGATCCGGGTGAAGATGATCACCGGGGATCACCCGCAGACGGCAATGAGCATCGGCCAGATGCTGGGGATCACCAACAGCGAGCAGGCGGTGACCGGCTACGAGCTGGAGAAGATGGACGACGCCGCGCTGGCGGATGCGGCGGTGAAGTATGACATCTTCGCCCGCACCAGCCCGGAGCATAAGCTGCGCCTGGTGAAAGCGCTGCAGGATAAAGGCGAAATCGTCGGCATGACCGGTGACGGCGTGAACGATGCGCCGGCGCTGCGTCAGGCGGACGTGGGCATCGCGATGGGTATCAAGGGCACGGAAGTGACCAAAGAGGCGGCGGACATGGTCCTGACGGACGATAACTTCGCGACCATCGCCAGCGCGGTGAAAGAGGGGCGTCGCGTTTACGACAACCTGAAGAAGACCATCCTCTTCATCATGCCGACCAACCTCGCGCAGGGGCTGCTGATTGTGATTGCGCTGCTGGCGGGGAACATCATTCCGCTGACGCCGGTGCTGATTCTGTGGATGAACATGGCGACATCCGCCACGCTCTCCTTCGGCCTGGCCTTTGAGGCCGCCGAGCGCAATATCATGCGCCGTCCGCCGCGTCAGACCGGGCAGCACGTAATGGACGCCTACGCCGTCTGGCGCGTGGCCTTCGTCGGCACCATGATTGCCATCGCCGCCTTTGCGCTGGAAGCCTGGCTGGCCCCGCGCGGCCACAGCGCGGAATTCATCCGCACCGTGCTGCTGCAGATGCTGGTCTGCGCCCAGTGGGTGTACATGATTAACTGCCGCAACACCGAAGGGTTCTCCCTGAACCGCGGCCTGCTGGCAAACAAAGGTATCTGGCTGGTGACGGGCGTGCTGTTCCTGCTTCAGGCGGCGATTATCTACCTGCCGTTTATGCAGATGCTGTTCGGCACCGAAGCGCTGCCGCTGCGCTACTGGTTTGTGACCCTGGCGGTGGCAGGCGTGATGTTCTTCGTCGTCGAAATCGAGAAGCGACTGACCCGCAGGTTCCGCAAGGCTGCATAACCTTTTGCCCTCACCCTATCCCTCTCCCACAGGGAGAGGGAACTCTGACCTCCCTCTCCCTGTGGGAGAGGGCCGGGGTGAGGGGAACACATCTGAGGTACTCCCATGAAACTCCCACTCCTGTTCGCGCTCCTCGCCTGCACCCTGCAACCCGCATTTGCCGCCGCCATTCCCGTTCGCGTCGCCGCCGTGGAGCAGACCGCCCACGCCGCCGAGCGCCAGATCCCGGGCCGTATCGAAGCGATTCACACCGTTGAGCTGCGCGCCCGCACGGAAGGCGTGATTACCAAAATCCACTTCCGCGACGGGCAGTACGTGAAAAAGGGCGACGTGCTGTTCGAGCTGGACGACGCCGAGCCGCGCGCCGCCCTGCGTCTCGCGCAGGCCGAGGTGAGAAGCGCCGAAGCCACGCTGCGTCAGGCGCAGCAGCAGCTTTCCCGCTTTGAAAGCCTGGGCAGCAGCAACGCCATCAGCCGTCACGATGTGGATAACGCCCGCATGCAGCGGGACGTCGCCAGCGCCGCGCTGGAGCAGGCCAAAGCCCGTCTCGACACCCGCAGCGTCACCCTCAACTACACGCGCATTATTTCGCCGATTGACGGGCGCGTGGGGCACAGCCAGTTCCACGTCGGCAGCCTGGTCAACCCTGCCAGCGGCGTGCTGGTGGAGGTGGTGCAGCTCGATCCCATCCGTATCGCCTTTGCGCTGGAAGAGGGGGCGTTTGCCACCAAAGCCGGACAGCATGCGGATATCAGCGCCATGAAGCAGGCCTGGCAGGCGCTGATTGACAGCAACGGCCAGCGCGTCAGCGGTGAGCTGACCTCCGTGGACAACCGCATCGACCCGCGCACCGCCAGCGTGATGCTGCGCGCCGAGTTCGCCAACCCGCGCCATCAGCTGCTGCCCGGCGGCAACGTGAACGTCTACCTGCGTCCGGCAAGCGAGCAGTCGGTGCTGACTCTGCCCGCCGCTGCTGTACAGCAGAACGGCGACGGGTTCTTTGCGTGGGTGGTTAACGCCGACGGCAAAGCCGAAATGCGTCCGCTGAAAATTGCCGGGCAGATTGGCCAGCAGTTCCAGATTGCCTCCGGCGTGAAGCCCGGTGAGCGAGCGATTACTGACGGCGCGCAGCGCGTGCAGCCAGGCGCCGCCCTCCAGATACTGAATTAAGGAGCCATCATGCTGACGTTTTTCATCAAACGCCCGCGCTTCGCGATGGTGATTGCGCTGGTCATCACCCTGCTGGGGGCCATTGCGCTGAGGATTATCCCGGTGGAACAGTATCCGCAGATCACGCCGCCGGTGGTGAATGTGTCTGCCAGCTGGCCGGGCGCCAGCTCGGCTGACGTGGCGGAGGCCATCGCCACGCCGCTGGAGACCCAGCTTAACGGCGTGGATCACATGCTCTATATGGAGTCCACCAGCTCGGACGAAGGCACCTATAGCCTGAACATTACCTTTGCGGCGGGCACCGATCCGGACCTCGCCGCCATCGACGTGCAGAACCGCGTGGCGCAGGCCGTGGCGCAGTTGCCGACCGAGGCGCAGCAAAACGGCGTGCAGGTGCGCAAGCGCGCCACCAACCTGATGATGGGGGTAAGTCTTTACTCACCGAACAACACCCACACGCCGCTGTTCGTCAGCAACTACGCCAGCACCCAGGTGCGCGAAGCGCTCTCTCGCCTGCCGGGCGTCGGGCAGGTGCAGATGTTCGGCGCGCGCGATTACAGCATGCGCATCTGGCTGCGTCCGGACCGCATGAACGCCCTGAACGTCACCACCGACGACGTGGCGCAGGCGCTGCGCGAGCAGAACGTGCAGGGGGCGGCAGGCCAGGTCGGCACGCCGCCGGTGTTTAACGGCCAGCAGCAGACGCTGACCATCAACGGGCTGGGCCGCCTGAACCAGGCCGACGACTTTGCCGACATCATTATCCGCGCGGGCGAGATGGGCCAGCTGGTGCGCCTGAAGGACGTCGCCACCATCGAGCTCGGCTCGCGCAGCTACAGCTCCGGCGCGCAGCTGAACGGGCACGACTCCGCCTACCTCGGCATCTACCCGACCCCGTCCGCCAACGCGCTGCGCGTGGCCGACGCGGTGCGCGCGGAGCTGGAACGCCTCTCGACGCGCTTCCCGGACGACCTGGTCTACGAGGTGAAATTCGACACCACCTCCTTTGTTGCCGCCACCATTAAAGAGATCGGCGTCTCGCTGGCGCTTACCCTGCTGGCGGTGGTCGTCGTGGTGTCCCTGTTCCTGCAAAGCTGGCGCGCGACGCTGATTGTCGCGCTCGCCATTCCGGTGTCGCTGGTGGGCACCTTCGCGGTACTCTACACGCTCGGCTACTCCGCCAACACCCTCAGCCTGTTTGCCATCATTCTGGCGCTGACCATGGTGGTGGATGACGCCATCGTGGTGGTGGAGAGCGTCGAAACGCTGATGGCGGAAGGGCAGAGCCGCACGGCGGCAACCGCGCTGGCGCTGCGCCAGATTGCCGGGCCGGTCATCGCGACGACGCTGGTGCTGCTGGCGGTGTTTGTGCCGGTGGCGCTCCTGCCGGGGATTGTCGGCGAGCTGTACCGCCAGTTCGCGGTGACGCTCTCCACCGCCGTCACGCTCTCAAGCCTCGTGGCGCTGACCCTGACGCCCGCCCTGTGCGCGCTGCTGCTGCGCCCGCGACCGGAGAAACCTGCGGCAGTCTACCGCGCCTTTAACCGCGGGCTGGACGCCACGCGCGGTTTCTATACCCGCATCGTGAACGTATTAAACCTGCGCCCGTGGCTGGCGCTGCTGGCCACCGCAGGCGCGGCGGCCGTGGTGGCGTTCAGCTTTATGTCGATGCCCAAAGGCTTCCTGCCGCAGGAAGACCAGGGCTACTTCTTCGCCAGCGTCCAGCTGCCGGAAGCGGCCTCGCTGGAGCGTACCGAGGCGGTGATGACCATGGCGCGCGAACTCATCGCCAAAAACCCGGCGGTGGAGGACGTGATTCAGGTCTCCGGGTTTAACATCCTCAACGGCACCAGCGCCTCCAACGGCGGGTTTATCTCCATCATGCTCAAAGACTGGAGCGAGCGTCCGCCGCTGGACGAGGTGATGGGCACCCTGCAACGCCAGCTGCTGGCCCTGCCGGAAGCCACCATCATGACCTTCGCGCCGCCGACGCTGCCGGGGCTGGGCAACGCCTCCGGCTTTGACCTGCGCATTCAGGCGCAGGCGGGGCAGAGCCCTGCGGAGCTGGAGCGCGTGACGCGCGCGGTGCTGGCGAAAGCTAACCAGCATCCGCAGCTGAGCCGCGTCTTCACCACCTGGAGCAGCAACGTGCCGCAGCTGACGCTGACCGTTGACCGCGAGCGCGCCGCCCGCCTCGACGTGCCGGTGTCGCGCATCTTCAGCAGCCTGCAAACCGCCTTTGGCGGCACGCGCGCCGGGGATTTCAGCGTCAACAACCGCGTCTACCACGTCGTCATGCAGAACGAGATGCAGTGGCGCGAGCGCGCCGAGCAAATCAGCGAGCTGTTCGTGCGCAGCAACAGCGGCGAGCGGGTGCGCCTGAGCAACCTGGTCACCATTACGCCGAGCGTCGGCGCGCCTTTCCTGCAGCAGTACAACCAGTTCCCGTCGGTGTCGGTGAGCGGCTCGGCGGCGGCTGGGGTGAGCAGCAGCACCGCGATGGCGGCGATGGGCGAGATTCTGGCGGAAAACCTGCCAGCCGGGTACGACTACGCCTGGAGCGGCATGTCGTATCAGGAGCAGCAGACCGGCAATCAGGCGATATGGATCGTGCTGGCGGCGGTGGTGATGGCGTGGCTGTTCCTCGTTGCCCAGTACGAGAGCTGGACGCTCCCGGCGAGCGTGATGCTCTCGGTGCTGTTCGCCATCGGCGGGGCGCTGGTCTGGCTGTGGCTGGCGGGCTATGCCAACGACGTGTACGTGCAGATCGGTCTGGTGCTATTGATAGCCCTCGCCGCCAAGAACGCAATTCTTATCGTGGAGTTTGCCCGCGCGCGGCGCATGGACGGGATGGCGATTGTCGATGCCGCAAGGGAAGGGGCCTCGCGCCGCTTCCGCGCGGTGATGATGACCGCCGTGTCGTTCATCATCGGGGTGTTGCCGATGATGCTGGCGACCGGGGCGGGTGCCCAGAGCCGCCGCATCATCGGCACCACGGTGTTCAGCGGTATGCTGGTGGCGACCGTGGTGGGGATCCTGTTTATCCCGGCGCTGTTCGTGCTGTTCCAGCGCCTGCGCGAGTGGGGTCACGGCCTTACGGACTCGTCGCCCACAGCTCGCAGTGCTTCTGAACCAGAGAAATAAGCGAGCCGCCGTCGGCGATAAACTCCCGCATGCGCTGCGCCTCGCTCTTGCCCTGCTTTAACAGCAGGGCAATTTCATTGATTGCGCTCGTCGCGCCGAGCTTCTCAGCCGACGGCGCAACCTGCTCCAGCAGCCACGAAATGTCTTCCGCCACGGTTTTGTGCTCGCCGGTGTGCACGTCCGTCAGGATCCCCTCCAGCCCGTAGCGACACGCCTGAAAACGGTTAAAGCGGTACAGCAGAAAATCTTTTTCCTGATGCTTATAGGGCCGCGCGGTCAGCAGCCAGTGCGACGTCGCCTGAATCAGCCCGGCGATGTTAATCGCGTGGCCGAGCGTCAGCGGCGTATCCATCACCCGCACCTCGACGGTGCCGAAGTGCGGGCTGGGGCGGATGTCCCAGTGCAGATCTTTAATGCTGTCGATCATGCTGGTGGCGCTCAGGCGGCGGAACAGCCCCTCGAACTCCTGCCAGCTGTTAACCCACGGCATCTGGCCGTTATCCGGGAACCCAGAGAAGATGTTGAGCCGCGACGAGGAGAACTTCGTGTCCGTGCCCTGCATATACGGCGAGGCTGCCGCCAGGGCGATAAAGTGCGGTACGAAGCGCGACAGGCCGTGCAGCAGGTAAATCGCGTCGTCCCCGGTCCGGCAGCCGACGTGTACGTGCTGGCCGAATACCGTCGCCTGCAAAATCAGGTAGCCAAAGCGCTCCAGCGTGACGTTATAGCGCTCGTCGTCGCATACCTCCTGCCGCTGCCACTTCTGAAACGGATGCGTCCCGCCGCCGCAAATCTGGATATGCTGCTCCGCCGCGGCGCGCAGGATGCTCTGCTGCATCACCGAGAACTGTGCCGCCGCCTGGTCGATGTTCTGGCACACGCCGGTGGCGATTTCGAGCATGCTTTCGGTGATGTCGTGTTTGACTTCGCCGCCTTTGATGTCGTCTTTGACGGCGGCGATAAGCGCGGAGGAGTCCTGGCTGAGATCGTACCCCGGCGGGTTAACCACCTGCAGTTCGAGCTCGATGCCGAGGGTGAAAGGTTCAGAGGACTTAAAATCGGGTAAAGGCATGGCGCACTCCGTTGTCTGTTGTGTGTTGAGTATAGACAACGGCGTGGCGCTCACTTTTGAGGGTGGTATAACTGTTAGCAGGCTTAGCGAAAAGGGGAGTTAACCATGTCTGACCATCCTGTGATTGCGCTGATAGGTCCCGGTGCGATTGGGACCACCATTGCCGCAGTGCTGCACGACGCGGGCCGTACGCCGCTGCTGTGCGGACGCACCGCGCATCCTGAACTGCGTTTGCGCTACGACGAGGGTGAAACCGTGGTGCCCGGTCCGGTATTAACCGATCCGGCCGTCATCACGCGCCCCGTCGATCTCGTTTTTGTGGCGGTAAAAACGACGCAAAATGCCGACAGCGCCGGATGGCTGCGCGCCCTGTGCGATGAAAAAACGGTGGTCTGCGCCCTGCAAAACGGCGTGGAGCAGAAAGCCCAGCTTGAGCCGTGGGTTAACGGCGCAGCGGTGCTGCCGTCAGTAGTCTGGTTCCCGGCGCAGCGCGAGCCGGATGCGTCCGTGTGGCTGCGGGCCAAACCGCGCCTGACGCTGCCGGACGTGCCGCAGGCGCAGCGGGTGGTGGAGGCGCTTCACGATACGCGCTGCGCGGTTGAGCTCTCGGCAGATTTCGCCACCGTCGCCTGGCGCAAGCTGCTGCAAAACGCGGTCGCCGGGCTGATGGTGCTTTCTAACCGCCGCGCCGGGATGTTCAGACGCGGGGACATCAGCGAGCTTTCGCTGGCCTACCTGCGAGAGGGGCTTACCGTCGCCCGCGCCGAAGGGGCGAAGCTGGGCGATGACGTGGCCCAGGAGATCCTGACGAACTTCCAGCGTGCGCCTGAGGACCTGGGCACCTCGATCCTTGCCGACCGTCAGGCCGATCGTCCGATGGAGTGGGATATCCGCAACGGCGTGATCCAGCGCTACGGCCGCAAACACGGTATTGCGGTGCCCATCAGCGACGTGGTGGTGCCGCTGCTGGCGGCGGGGAGCGAGGGGCCGGGCTAACGGCCGCTGTTTTTCCGCTCGGCAAAGTAGTGTGCGGGCGTGCTGCCCATCGCTTTTCTGAACATGGTGATAAACGCATTCACGGATTCGTACCCGAGCGTTGTCGCCACGTTCTGGACGGGCACGCCGCTTGCCAGCTCCCGCAGGGCAATAATCAAATGCAGCTGCTGGCGCCATCGCCCGAAGCTTAGCCCGGTCTCGCGCTGCATCAGGCGGGCAAACGAGCGCTCGCTGAGGGCGAGCCGTTTCGCCCAGTCTTTCAGGGTGCTTCTGTCCTCAGGGCGGCTAACCAGCGCGTCGGCCATGGCGCGAATTTTCGGGTCGGCTGAGACCGGCAGGCTCAGCTTCTGCTGGGGCATGCTGGCGAGCTCGTCCAGCGTCACCCGGGTCAGCCTGGCGACGTGGCTGTCGGGGGGATAATCCCCCCCTTCGTGCGTCAGACGATCGACCAGCTCCTTAATCAATGGCGAGATCGCCAGCGTGCAACACTTCTCCGGCAGCGCCGCCGCGCCGGGCTCAATAAACAGATAGTTGAGATGCGCGTTCCAGGTCGCTTTGGCGCTGTGCGGGATCCCGCCGGGGATCCAGACGGCGCAGTCCGGCGGCACGATCCAGATATCGTTTTCCGCATAACAGCTGACCGCGCCGTAGCGGGCAATAATCAGCTGCCCCTTACGGTGGGTGTGTACCGGCACTTCTGCGGCGTAGTCCACGAAGTCCAGATGACGCGCCACGGCAGGGGAGGCGCTAGAGTCAGGGTCATACAGCGTATGAGCGAGTTGAGGTTTCACGATTCTGGCAACTTTTAGGTATTTTTTGACAGAATAGAGTATTTAAGCAGGTCTGCAAGCCGGTAATAATCCCGGCATGAAAAACATTTTCTCTCATCCCGCGCTGCGAAACGATGCGGGCGCGCTGATCTACGCCGCGAAGAGTTTCGCCGCAGCGATGCTCGCGTATTACCTCGCCCTGTCTATCGGCCTCGAGCGTCCTTCGTGGGCCATTATTACGGTTTACATCGTATCGCAGACGTCGGTGGGGGCATCGCTGAGCCGAAGCCTCTACCGGCTGGCCGGTACGGTTGTCGGGGCCTGCGCGACCGTTCTGATTATCCCCACCTTCGCGAATACGCCGATCCTGTGCAGCGTTGTGCTGACGGGCTGGATCGCGTTCTGCCTGTGGCTCTCCCTGCTGGAGCGCACGCCCCGGGCCTATGCCTTCGTGCTGGCGGGCTACACCGCGAGCCTGATTGGCTTTCCGGCGGTATCCGATCCCGGCGGCATCTTTAACGTCGCCATCGTCCGCGTGCAGGAGATCGCGCTTGGGATTTTCTGCGCGGCGCTGATTCACCGCTACGTGCTGCCCGCGCGGGTATCGGGCCAGTTCAACGCTAAGCTATCCCAGACGCTACGGGCCGCGCGCGGGCGGGTGGCGGATACCTTAGCCGGTAAACCCGATGCGGCTTCCGGCCCGCTGCATCTGGCCCTGGCGCTGCAGTTCCTGCAGGGCATCAGCCACCATATTCCGTACGATTTTGCCCTCTCAGCCCCGGTGCGGCAGGCCAGAAAAGGGATTCACGATCGGCTGGCGCGGCTGGTTATCGTCAACTGTGAACTGCACGATCTCCTGCCAGCGATCGGAACCCTGCCCGCCGACGTGCAGGCATTGCTGGAGGAGGTTCAGGCATGGCTGGCCGCTGAAGGCGCGAGTGCCAGCAGCACGGCAGAGGCGCTGCGGCTCCGCTGTGCGCTTCTCATCGATCGGTATGCCGCGCAGGCGCAGACGCTTGACGACGCGCTGCAGGTCAGTTTTATCCGCTACCTCTCGGAGGCGATCGCGCTTCTGCAGCAGTGCGAACGTCTTTCCGGGGCTATCCTCCACGCCAAACTCGTGTTTGGTGAGATGCAAACCCGCGCGGCAAAAGGCTACGTTTTTCACCGCGATCCTCTTACCGCCGCCCGCACGGCGCTGGGGGCTTTCGCCATCATTCTGAGCGGCTGTCTGGTCTGGATCTTTTCAGCGTGGCCGGATGGCGGTACGGCGGTGTCTATCCTGGGGGTCTGCTGCACGCTGTTTGGCAGCTTCGACACCCCGGCGCCACACATTGTGAAGTACATCGTTGGCTCGTTCTGGGGCGTGCTGATAAGCCTGCTCTACAGCTTTGCGCTGCTGCCGCAGGTAAGCGATTTCCCGGTGCTGGTGGCGGTGCTTGCCCCGGCGTATCTGCTGGCCGGGTCGCTTCAGGCGCGTCCGCCCACCACGTTCATGGCGATGGGCATCACCCTGACGCTGCCCATTCTGTGCGAGCTGGGGGCGCACTACAGCGGAGACTTCGCCGTTGCGGCTAACACTGCCATTGCGCTCTTTGCCGCGACCGGTTTTGCCGTCATCAGCATGAGCCTGCTGCAAACCGTGCAGGTGGATGGCGCTATCACCCGCCTGCTGAACCTGTGCCAGCGCGACATTCGCCGCAGCGTGAAGGGCACGCTGCGGATTGATGAAACGCACTGGATCAACCTGATGATGGACCGCACCGCCCTGCTGCTGCCGCGCCTGCAGCGCAGCAAATATGCGCCAGAGCAGGCGCTTGACCGGCTGCTGCACGCGCTGCGTCTGGGGCTTTCGGTCATGCATTTACGCCGCTGTGACGCACCGCCCGGCAGGGAGGTTGACGCGCTTTTTCATCAGATAAACGCCGCAGACCGCCACGTCTTACGCGAGCGTATCGCCACCCTTATCGCGCGCCATCTGCCTGCGGCAGATGAACATACGCGCCAGTTTGTCTTCATGCTGGTGGATCTGCACTGTGCATTACGGGAGCCAGACCATGGTTAACGATCTCAATATCGGCGGCGTTTTTATTCCGGGGCTGCTGATGGTCGCCCTTGCGGCGCTGGTCTGCACGCTGAGCCTCGTGGCGCTTTTCTCTCTCAGCAGGCTCTACCGGCACCTGCCGTTTCGCCCGCTGATGGATGTTTCAACCTGGATTGTCACTTTTTTCCTGCTGATGCAGGGTCTGACCGCGTTGGGGTTATTGTCATGAAATCACTGCTCTCTTTACTGGCTCGTTATGCGCTGACATTGAGCGTCGTCGCGGCGGCCACGCTTCTGGCATTTCTGATGTGGAAACACTACGCGCAAACGCCGTGGACCCGCGACGGCCGCGTGCGGGCGGACGTGGTGCAGATTGCGCCGGACGTCTCCGGGCCTGTCATCAGCGTGGCCGTGCGGGACAACCAGTGGGTAAACCAGGGCGATGTGCTTTACGCTATCGATCCGCGCTGGCTTAAGCTGGCGGTGGTCAGCGCGCAGGCGGACGTCGAGTCGAAACGCCATGAGATGCTGATGCGCCAGGATGCGGCCCGTCGCCGCACGCTGATTAAAAACGCCATCTCCAGCGAAGATTTGCAGCAAACCGGCAGCGCGGCGAACGTCGCGGCGGCCAATTATCACGGCGCGCTGGCCGCGCTGGATCTGGCAGAGCTTAATCTGGCGCACGCCACCGTGCGCGCGCCGGTTTCGGGGTACGTCACGCACCTGCGGCTTCGCCCCGGAGACTACGCGACGGCGGGGGAGACAAAGGTTGCCATCGTCGATGCCCACAGCTTCTGGGTGGTGGGGTACTTTGAGGAGACCAGGCTGCGCCATATTCACGTCGGGGATGCCGCGCAGGTTGTGCTGATGGGGTATGAGCCTGTCATCACGGGGCACGTGGAGAGCATCGGGCATGGGATCGGGGACAGCAACGACGAGACGGGCGGGCTGGGGCTGCCCGACGTGGAGCCTACCTTCAGCTGGGTCCGGCTGGCGCAGCGCGTGCCGGTGCGCATTCATATCGACAGGTTACCGGAGGGAGTTGAGCTGGTGGCGGGGCTGTCGGCGAGCGTGGCGGTGGGGGGATAGAGGTGAGTGTGAATGTCTGTTTTGTGCCAGGAGCGGACAAGTCCATATCTGTATGTTAAATCCTCTAATGCATCAGAAAGTGAATGTTAAACGGATGCGTTCACTTCTGAGTGTCTTAACCACTCATTCATTGATATCGAATAAAGAAGGCTTGGAGGTGCATCTTTAACATCATGAATCTCTTTGACATATTTTAACCCCGACTTCTGGAGCACTTTCTGTGACGCCATATGATTCTCTCGAACAACAGCTGAAATCTCGGTTAATTTAATACTATCAAATCCAAATTTTATCGCGTATAGGGAAAGTTCTGTGGCCAGGCCTTTACCCCAAGCCTCTGTAGATAAGCGATATCCAAGATTATTGATAACAATATCGTCATAATTACGAATCCCCAGCCCGCCAAAACCGATAATTTGATCAGGATTAGTAAGAAGTGAAATTGCCCAGTTTCCAAACCCATGAGCTTGCCAATGGTCGAGCCAGCGATTCATAACCATTTGTGAATGACCAATGTCCGGATATGGTCCCGCAGGATTAAACGTGTTCGTAGCGGGATCACCGTAAATTTTGAATAGATCGTTTACATCTGATGAGATTACAGGCCGAAGGTACAATCGATTTGTTTGAATTATCAACTTTATCGCCTAACGAATCATGCCATCAATATGCTTTATTAGATGGATCCTTTTGATTTAAGCACACTTTTACGTGGGAGTAACTGGCGAATACATTGACAGCTATGTCCGCTTCTCGCTCTTAACCGACATTCAACAGACAGCATTGTACTTTGCATAAGGCCGAAATCCCACTTCTCACCCAGCAGTATTCCCGCCTCCCATCACCCGCCTCAGTGCGCCGTTATATACGGCTCCTTTACAAACTCCGCCAGTAGCCAGACCATATCATGCAGCAGCCCAGTGAGTTCTTTCACCACGCTTGCAGGTAATGTCCCGCCCATCACCGCCAGCGTTAACGCCACGGTATAGTCCACCTGCAACGTCGTCTCCTGCCAGCAGTCTGGCACGCAGGAGATAACCTTTTCCCCTGCAATCAACTGTTCAACCAGATACGGCGGAAGATCATCATCGCAGCACTCACGCAGCCGCTTCAGCGCAGCCAGCAATCGCTCACAGAGCGTGGTAAACGTCACCGCGTCGTCAGTTTCCACCAGCACGCTCACATAAGCGGTGCAGGCATCAGCCAGCCCGAAGAGATCCGCAGAATCGGAAATTGAATGGTTGATGAGGTGATGAACAGCGCTTTCCTCAGAGAGCGCGTAAGAAAATTTAGGAGTAGTCGCCATTTAGCATCCTCTTTGTCCAAAAAACGTCATGTAATGCTAACGGGTTCCTACGCACGGTTACGGATGTGCCGCAACGCAGGCACTTTACGACCGCGAAGAAGGGATGAAAAGGGATCACCCTAAATTACATAAGGTTGCTTGCAGCTTTGCGAGGCGGCTTCCAGAAGGGCATTGCCGGGTGGCGGTTACGCCTTACCCGGCCTACAAAACCGAACCGTAGGCCCGCGCAAGCGCAGCGCCGCCGGGCACAGTTTGCACCGGGCTTACTCCTTATGCAGACCTTTTCATTTTGAGTAACCCTTCTACTCACGTCTGCGTCGCCAGGGAAGATGCCCCCCCCGCCGAACCGATGTCTGGCATCGCGAGCAGCCATCCGGGCGTTTAAATGGTTAAAATAAATAATAATAATCATTGCGCAATAAATTTCGCTGTGTCTTAATAGCGTCATCGGTTTGGAATACAGACCTTATGAAAGCAGTTTTAGTAAAGCAGTCCTCAGTTCAGGTGTTATCCATAGATAATCCTTCTTCGTGAGCCTCCTCCTAAGTGCCAAATAAGTAACTCTCGAAATACAGGCCATCATCGCCGCGCTTAAGTGGCTCATAAATTAAGGATTTATCAATGTCTAATAAAATGACTGGTTTAGTAAAATGGTTCAACGCAGATAAAGGTTTTGGCTTTATCACCCCTGACGACGGCAGCAAAGATGTATTCGTACACTTCTCTGCTATTCAGAGCGACAATTTCAAAACGCTTGATGAAGGTCAGAAAGTTTCCTTTACTATTGAGAATGGCGCAAAAGGTCCTGCAGCTGGAAATGTTTCTCCACTGTAACCTGCGCTAAATATCAGTTTGGCGTACGATAGCGATGAAGACAATAGTCCGAGCAGTTAAGCTGTACTGATAAAAAATAAACCCGCACCTGTGCGGGTTTTTTATTTTTAAAGGGTAATGGCACCTGAGTTTTATATGGCAGCCTGCCCATATTCCCTTCACATTCAGCCTCAAAACCTCCAGTGTTCAGGGCATTTCACAGAAATCCCTCACTTCTGATTTTCAACATGCGACCTGACAGCCTCCAGCGTCCTTTTACGGATCCAGCCGCTCCCAGCCCGTATTGCCAGCCAGTAGACCGCCATTTTGAGTTGAGTACGTTTGTCCGGACAATAGACGAAGGTCTCAGTACAGAGTTCATGTTGACCTGGCGCCAGTTCCGCTACCCGGTAGCGCAGCAACAGTTTTGCGCTGCCCGGCCCGGCGGGTGCCTGAAAAGCAATCGCATCGGGCGCGTTTTCCAGACCGAAATCTGTCCGCCAGAATTGCCCTCTTAAGCCAAAGCAGAGCTCGGATGCTGAGCTGTGCAACAGCGTAAAACTGTGCAGCCCAAAGTTGCCCGTCGAGTTAGCCTGCTGATTGTGCAGAAATTTCTGCGGTAATTGCCGCAAAGACATCAGCCGCCGAATGACGGGGTCTTGCTGGACGTCAAAGTTGGCAATCAACGGCAGAATATTTTCTGGATGGGTAGTGTGAATGACCGCTCGATGTTTTTCATGAAACTGGAACTGGGGAAGAAAAGCGGGAACATCCTGCCACTGAGCAAGCGCTTTGCGGGTAACGAATCCGGGGTTAAGCATTTCACGTCCTTGTCATCCCTTACGTCCAGCCAGAATAACAGATGGTATGTCGCAGGCAATTACCAGGAAAAGATAGGGGAAGAGGGCAGTAAATGTAACGAGTCGGTTGGGTTAACGACGTTCGCTTCTTTGCAAATGGAGAAGCTCAGTGATTTCTTTACGCTTTCTTGTTGCCCATTCAGGCTTGATAGAGAGCATTAAACTATATTCCCTTCTGAAATAAACCTCTCTGAATTCTCGTTCAGATGAATGGTTTGCTGCATAAGTTGAGGCCAGCCCCGCTACGGCACTCTCCGCAAACCGATATTTAGAAGCTCATTTCGTGGTTCTTCAATCGTTTTCATAAGCATCTCTTTGTTCTTAATGTAAACGACTCATTATCGCGAATTGGGGGGGATAACCGCAACGGCGTGATCCTATGTTACAGCACTGCGCAAGATATTGCGGTGCCCATCAGTAACGTGTTGGTACCGCCACGGGCTGTGAGGAGCGTGGGGGGAGTTGAGTTATAGTCTGGAGCGAAGGAAAGACCCGGCCGTTGTGCGCCGGGTAACTCTCTTACTGAGTCTGACGGGCTTTCTCTGCTTTCAACTCTTCCATGGTTGCCTCAAGAATCCAGAGGCACTGAGCACCCTCAAACGTTTCCAGCAGCGCCTGGCGGGTGCGCTGATAGAACGCGTCGATTTCTGCGGGGGATTTCTCTAAAGGCGGCGTACAGACAATATCGCTGCCTACCATGTGCGGCCATTTTCCGGCGTCAATGGAGCGGAGCGCTTTCAGCGTTGCGTTGGTGTTTGTTGTAAGGGCTGCGGCCAGGGCATCCTCCAGTTGCTGCGCCTGCTTGACGTCAGCCGTGGCGGCCAGCGCTGGGGTTTGCTCAATCCAGTGTGCATCACCTGAGGCAATTCCCCTTACTGCTGAAGACCAGTCAGTAACGTCAGCTAATGCCGGGGCTGTAAGAGCACATAGCAGCAGTACGATCGGGTATTTCATCGCACTACCTCAAGCACGCCGCCGTCGCGAAGAATCTTACGTCTCGTTGACGGTGAGAGAATGATGCACCCCTCGGATGCAAACCCCGCGGGACCAAACTTGTGGTCACCATGAATGCGGAATTCTGAGCGACCAAAACTTTCGCCCGAGGTTTGCTCAAGAATGATGGTTATCGGTCCTTTAGAATTCGAATGACCCGCGATTTTATACGTCCCGCGAGGCAGTGGCCCCAGTCCTTTCACATGCTGACGGTCCGGGTTGTTTTTATTCGTAAGAGCACCGGAATATCCGGTCTCAATTAATTTGCCGTCTTTATACATCTTGCCGGTAGACTGCTCATACTTCCATCCCATAACATTCTCCTTATGCCGTCTTGCGGTCGTTCCAGCTATCTGAATGTATGATGTTACCGTCGACATAGCGCCAGGTGATTTTTTCATACAGCAGCTCTACCAGCTCAAGATGGTTATGCTTCTCGTAATCAGGATCTTTGACGTCAAGCATCATTGGACAGATGCTGACGATCGTCACTCCCTCCATAAGGGTGGAGAAATATTCCACTTCCTGACCGGCATCGTTGATACGGTAAAACTTTACCTCTGCGGATTTTAGCTTCTGACCTGTACTGACAGCCTTGTACAAATAGGGGCTGGAGGCGTCGATCTCTTTATCGAAAGAATAGGGGGAATGGACGCGAAGGCTTGTCGCCTTGCCGTTATGTTTGTCCGTGGGCTGCATTATGCCGTGGTTCAGTGCGATTATCTCGATACTTCCATCACGACCATGTATATCGACAGAGCCTTTGATGTCGGCACCACCGTCGTCTTTGAGCCATAAATAAGCGGGAATAGCCATTTGTTTAAAACTCCATTTAAGAAAATCCTGAAAAAACCTTTTGCTTTAGTGGGTTACGTAAGTAGTGCAACGCTAGCGTTTACAAAAATCCCCGTCAATTTTTGTATGGTGTGGATATAAAACGATTTGCATTTTCGTTGATACAAATTAAGAAAAGGTGGGGTCTAACGGTTTGTGCGTGGATAAAGTGTTAATGAGTAATACGGTAGTCTTACTTAAAATTTAATCAAGAGAATATTGGTTGAAAGCTCAATAAATATTTGAAGTGTGGTTGTGTTTGTATCGGGTTGGTAATTAATGATTTTATTTCATGGGCTTGCTAATATCTCATTAATTATTCGTAGCCCTTGGCATAATACAAAAATTGAACGATCTCGAGAACGTTCATAGTTCTTACACTCGCTCATAACAGATATTCACCGAATAAAATTTAATTTTGCGGCAAGCCGAATTCTGTTTTGCCCAGGAGAATTCGGGCTCCCTTCAAATCTCTCAATGTGACGTAATATAAGGCTCCTTCACAAACTCCGCCAGCAGCCAGACCATATCATGCAGCAGCCCGGTGAGTTCTTTCGCCACGCTCGCAGGCAACGTTCCATTCATCACCGCCAGCGTTAACGCCACGGCATAGTCCACCAGCACTCTGACACACGCAGTACAGGCATCGGCCAGTTCGAAGAGATCCGCAGAATCGGAAATTGAAGTGTTGATGAAGTGATGAACTGCGCTTTTCTCAGAGAGCGCGTAAGAAAATCCAGGAGTAGTCGCCATTTAGCATCCTCTTTGTCCGAAAAATGTCATGTAATGCTAACGGGTTCCTACGCCCGGTTACGGACGTGCCGCAACGCAGGCACTTTACGACCGCGAAGAAGGGATGAAAAGGGAGTCCCCTGAATGATATAAGGTTGCTTGCAGGTTTGCGAGGCGGCTTCCAGAAGGGCATTGCCGGGTGGCGGCTACGCCTTACCCGGCCTACAAAACCGAGCCGTAGGCCCGTGCAAGCACAGCGCCGCCGGGCACAGTTTGCACCACGGTTACTCCTTCACGCAGACCTTTTCATTTTGAGCAACCCTTCTAATAACGTCTGCGTTGCTCGGGAAGATTTGCCCGCCTGCGAACAAACCAGCCCAAACTCCCGGCACCGCGAAGGCGTCACGGGCACGACGTACAAACCGCGTAATTCATCCGGCAGGGCGGATTCAGGTATCAGCGCGACGCCCATGCCTTCGCGTACCAGCAGGCAGGCGCTAATCCAGTCGCGGACGGTCACCCGCACGTCAGACAGCTGCAAGCCAGCCTGTTCCATCAGGCTTTTTCCATTAACGGCACAACCGCCGGTTGCGAGCACGAAGGGCTGGTCTGCCAGTTCCTCAAGGGTGATGGCGCGCGTACGTGCATAACGAGCTTGACGGTGACTGGCTGGCAGCACCACGACCCATACATCCTGCCCTAAGATCGCTTCAGCACGCCCGGGAACAGGGTTCATGACCACGCCAAGATCAACCGTATCTGCCGCCAGCCACTCTTCGACCTCCTGGTCCGTGCCTTCGAGTACGACCACCTCGATTTCAGGATGCAGGCGCTTAAAGTCGCGCAGCAGTCCGGGCAAAAATGTAGATGTCACTGAAGGAAAACTGGCGAGACGAATGCGCCCGCCATTCAGCCCCCGGCTCTCATCCGCCAGGGAGCGGATGGCGTCCAGCCGCGCAAGCATACTTCTTGCTTCTTTAACAACCCGCTCACCCAGGGCAGTTACGCCGATGTGCCGACGCTCACGCGTGAATACTGCAAATCCTAATGAGGCCTCTAGCTGGGCGATCGCCTGGCTGGCACCAGACTGCGTCATGCCAACCTCTTCAGCGGCACGCGAAATATTACTGGCATCGGCCACTGCAACCAGCAGGCGCCAGTGCAAAAGATTCATCATGGGTATCAGTAGCTCAGCTAATAGTTTATTTATGAATCATTAATTTTACAGCGAGGGTGGCTTTAAGCACAGTGTATTCAAACCGAATCGTCACCACTTATCAGCTTTAACGGAGAGATTATGAAACTCTATTACGCCCCGGACACCTGCTCACTCTCGCCCCATATCGTGCTTCGCGAACTGGCGATTGAGTTTGAGCTGGTTAAAGTGGACAACCGGAGCAAGCTTACCGCTGACGGGCGCGACTTCCTGACCATCAACCCTAAAGGATATGTCGCTGCGCTTGAACTGGATGACGGAAATATCCTGACCGAGGGGCCAGCGATTTTGCAGTACCTGGCAGATCTCAAGCCGGAGAGGGGGCTGGCACCGGGTGCAGACAGCTGGGAGCGAGTGCGGCTTCAGGAATGGCTAAACTTTATCACCAGCGAAATACACGCGGGCTCGGCACCTCTTTTCAATCGTGCGCTGCCCGAAGAGGCCAAAACAATTTTTCGCGAGAAGCTGTTCAGGCGGTTCGATTTTCTTCAGAAGACGCTTTCCGTAAACGCATATCTGACAGGCACGGCGTTTAGCGTGGCGGATGCCTATCTTTTCACCGTGCTGGGATGGTGCACGTTCTTCTCAATTGAACTCAACGACTGGCCCGCACTACTGGCGTACAGGAAAAAAATCAGTGCCCGTCCTGCTGTTCAGGCTGCATTGCATGCGGAGGCGAAAGTCTAGCTCTGCGTATTCCGGCGCAACAATTAACGCCTGAAGCAGGAGGCCGGTGAGGATGTGGAATCAGGATGCGTTAGCATACTGTCACTCTGCATCTGATTGCCTGGCGCTTTTCACTGCATCCTGCTTCCCCGGATTGCATTGCTGTTTTGTTCCGGGAAGATAAAATTTTCCCGACGCGTCCGGATCTGTTCCGCCCGGACAACCCATATGGCCCGGAGCTGAGACGGTGCCATCCGAACCGTTTCCTCCATCAGAACCGTTTCCGCCATCCCCACCATTACCGCCATCGGCAGCATTTACAGCGAATGCGCCGAGTATGAGCAAAAATGCAATAAATCGTGTAGTCATCAAAACCTCCATTGTTCAGGGTATTTCAAGGCATCTTGCCTGCCTGGATTCAGCATTTCTCTTCCTTGTCATCCCTCGAGTGCAGCCAGAGTAACAGATGGTTTGCGGCAGACAATTACCAGGAAAACGTAGTACCGAAGCGTGCATCAACATGACCTTTACCGTTCTAAGAACGACAGAGGCTGGCATTGCCGGGTGGCGGCTGCGCCTTACCCGGCCTACAAAAGCCACCAACCAAACCGGCTGCTACCCCTCGCTCATCATCGTCAAAAAACGCTTCACCGTCCGCGAGCGTTCAAAACGCCGCCAGCACAGCGCGATATCGGTATAGAGCTCCGGTGAGCTTAGCGCGTGATAGGTGACATTCGGCGGAGAAATAGCCGCCATGGATTTCGGTACCAGCGCGAAGCCGCCGCCCGCGGAAACCATGCTCAGGGACGACGAAAGCTGCGACGACTGCAACGCGTGCTGCACGTCAATCCCCGCCCGCTCGCAGCAGCCGTGAACCCGTTCGTACAGCCCCGGCGCGACCTCCTGCGGGAACAGCACCACCGGCGTATCCCGAAGCTGCTCTAACGCCAGCGAATCGCACGCCGCCAGCGGATGATCGCGATGCAGCGCCACCACCATCGGCTCCCGGTCGAGGATTTTTAACTCGAATGCCTTGCTGCTCTCGCACGGCAGGCGCACGAAGGCAATATCCAGTTCACCCTCCGCCAGCATCGCCGTCAGCGAGGACATATTGGCTTCCACTTGGTGAACCTGCACCGCCATGTTCTGCACCTGAAACTGGCGAATCAGCGCGAAAATTTTGGGATGAAAAGCGTCGGAGCTGGTGATGCCAATCGACAGATTGCCGTTCAGCCCGCGCGCGATGCCGCGGGCCTTTTCCAGCGCGGCGTCGCTCAGCGCCAGGATCTTACAGGCATCCTCATAGAAGGCTTCTCCCGCCTCGGTCAGCTCCACGCCTCGCGTCAGGCGCCTGAACAGCGGCGTGCCCACTTCCTCTTCGAGCCGTTTGATCTGCTGACTCAGAGGAGGCTGTGAAATACCCAGCGCTTCGGCCGCCCGGGTGAAGTGTCGCTCGCGTGCAACCGCGACAAAATACCGCAGATAACGAAGTTCCATATCTAAAACGTCTCAAACCAGCATGGTTTCTATATTGGAACTCTCTGCTGAATCGGGTCAACATTTATTTAACCTTTCTAAATAAAGTTGAAGAGGACCAGCACGATGATGCATTCATCTGCCTGCGACTGTGAGGCCAGCCTGTGCGAGACCCTGCGCGGGTTCTCCGCCCAGCATCCTGACAGCGTGATCTATCAGACATCGCTAATGAGCGCCCTGCTAAGCGGCGTGTACGAGGGAGAAACCACCATCGCCGATCTTCTGGCACACGGTGATTTTGGTTTGGGCACCTTCAACGAGCTGGACGGCGAAATGATTGCCTTCAGCAGTCAGGTCTACCAGCTGCGCGCTGACGGCAGCGCCCGGGCCGCGAAGCCAGAGCAGAAAACGCCGTTCGCGGTAATGACCTGGTTCCAGCCGCAGTACCGCAAAACCTTCGATGCGCCGGTCAGCCGCCAGCAGATCCACGACGTCATCGACCAGCAGATCCCCTCCGACAACCTGTTCTGCGCGCTGCGCATCGACGGCAACTTCCGTCACGCCCATACCCGCACGGTACCGCGCCAGAAGCCGCCGTACCGCGCGATGACCGACGTGCTGGACGACCAGCCGGTGTTCCGCTTTAACCAGCGCGAAGGGGTGCTGGTCGGGTTCCGCACGCCGCAGCACATGCAGGGCATTAACGTGGCCGGCTATCACGAGCATTTCATCACCGACGACCGTCAGGGCGGGGGCCATCTGCTCGACTACCAGCTGGAGAGCGGCGTGCTCACCTTCGGTGAAATTCACAAGCTAATGATTGACCTGCCCGCCGACAGCGCGTTCTTACAGGCCAACCTTCACCCCAGCAATCTTGATGCAGCGATCCGTTCCGTCGAAAACTAACAGGAGAACTACCGTGAACAGTGAGAAACAGTCACGTCAGTGGGCGCACGGCGCCGATATGGTTGTCGGCCAGCTGGAAGCGCAGGGCGTGAAGCAGGTGTTCGGGATCCCGGGTGCGAAAATCGACAAGGTCTTTGACTCCCTGCTGGACTCCTCCATCGAGATCATCCCGGTACGCCACGAAGCCAACGCGGCGTTTATGGCGGCGGCGGTCGGGCGGCTGACCGGCAAGGCCGGGGTGGCGCTGGTCACCTCCGGGCCGGGCTGTTCCAACCTGATCACCGGTATCGCCACCGCCAACAGCGAGGGCGACCCGGTGGTGGCGCTGGGCGGGGCGGTGAAGCGGGCGGATAAAGCCAAGCTGGTGCACCAGAGTATGGACACCGTCGCCATGTTCAGCCCTGTCACCAAATACGCCGTGGAGGTCAGTTCGCCGGACGCGATTGCCGAGGTGGTATCGAACGCGTTTCGCGCCGCCGAGCACGGCAGGCCGGGGGGCGCGTTCGTCAGCCTGCCGCAGGATATTGTCGACCAGCCCGCGACGGGGGCGATTTTACCCGCCAGCGGCCCGGCGCTGATGGGCCCGGCACCGGAGTCCGCCATTAACGACGTGGCGAAGCTTATCGAAAAAGCCAAAAACCCGGTCATCCTGCTGGGGCTGATGGCCAGCCAGCCCGCGAACAGCGCCGCGCTGCGCAAGCTGCTGGAGAAAAGCCGCATTCCGGTGACCAGCACCTATCAGGCCGCCGGAGCGGTGAACCAGGAACACTTCACCCGCTTTGCCGGACGCGTCGGTCTGTTCAATAACCAGGCGGGCGACCGGCTGCTGCATCTGGCGGATCTGGTTATCTGCATCGGCTACAGCCCGGTGGAGTACGAGCCGTCCATGTGGAACAGCGGCGACGCGACGCTGGTGCATATCGACGTGCTGCCCGCTTATGAAGAGCGTAACTACGTCCCGGATCTGGAGCTGGTGGGGGACATCGCCGAGACGCTGAACCTGCTCGCTAACCGGATCGATCGTAAGCTCGAGCTGAGCCAGCGGGCCTCCGAAATTCTGGTCGATCGCCAGCATCAGCGGGATCTGCTCGATCGCCGCGGTGCCTCGCTCAACCAGTTTGCCCTGCATCCGCTGCGCATCGTGCGCGCCATGCAGGACATTGTGAATAACGACGTGACGCTCACCGTCGACATGGGCAGCTTCCACATCTGGATCGCCCGCTACCTCTACAGCTTCCGGGCGCGTCAGGTGATGATCTCCAACGGTCAGCAGACCATGGGCGTGGCGCTGCCGTGGGCGATTGGCGCGTGGCTGGTCAACCCGGGGCGCAAGGTGGTCTCTGTCTCCGGTGACGGCGGCTTCCTGCAGTCGAGCATGGAGCTGGAAACCGCGGTGCGCCTCAACGCCAACGTGCTGCACATCATCTGGGTGGATAACGCCTACAACATGGTGGCGATTCAGGAAGAGAAAAAATACCAGCGCCTTTCCGGCGTGGAGTTCGGCCCGGTCGATTTCAAAGCCTATGCCGACGCCTTCGGCGCGAAAGGCTTTGCCGTGGAGAGCGCCGAGGCGCTTGAGCCGACGCTGCGCGCGGCGATGGATGTGGATGGCCCCGCCGTGGTGGCCATTCCCGTCGACTACAGCGATAACCCGCTGCTGATGGGCCAGCTCCATCTCAGCCAGATTTTGTGAATCAATATAAGGACAGAGAAATGCAAAAAGTGGCTCTCGTAACCGGCTCAGGCCAGGGGATTGGCAAAGCGATCGCGCTTCGCCTGGTGAAAGATGGCTTTGCCGTCGCCATCGCCGACTATAACGTTGAGACGGCAAGAGCCGTCGCCGATGAAATCATCCGTAACGGCGGTAACGCCGTCGCCGTGAAGGTGGATGTCTCTGACCGCGAGCAGGTATTTGCCGCGGTGGAGAAGGCCCGCACCGCGCTGGGCGGCTTTAACGTAATCGTGAATAACGCCGGGATTGCGCCGTCTACCCCCATCGAATCCATCACGCCGGACATTGTCGACAAGGTTTACAACATCAACGTGAAAGGGGTGATCTGGGGCATTCAGGCCGCGATTGACGCGTTCCGCAAAGAGGGGCACGGCGGCAAAATCATCAACGCCTGCTCCCAGGCGGGCCACACCGGCAACCCGGAGCTGGCGGTCTACAGTTCCAGCAAGTTCGCAGTGCGCGGCTTAACCCAGACCGCCGCGCGTGATCTCGCGCCGCTGGGGATCACCGTTAACGCCTACTGCCCGGGCATCGTCAAAACGCCGATGTGGGCCGAGATCGACCGTCAGGTCTCCGAGGCGGCGGGTAAACCGCTCGGCTACGGGACCGAAACCTTTGCCAAACGCATCACGCTTGGCCGCCTGTCCGAGCCGGAAGACGTGGCCGCCTGCGTTTCTTACCTCGCCGGGCCGGACTCTGACTATATGACCGGCCAGTCGCTCTTAATTGATGGTGGAATGGTGTTTAATTAAATTCTAATAAGCTCTGACATGAGTTTTCCCCTGCACCCGTGCAGGGGCTTTTTTTTGTCTCCTCCGTCATTGTGCATTACACTGCGCGCTGCAAAACTTTAGTCATTACGATCTGACAGGCGGTAACAGCGATGAACGGTACAATCACAACGTGGTTTAAAGATAAAGGCTTTGGATTTATCAAAGATGAAAACGGCGACAACCGCTATTTTCATGTGATTAAGGTCGCGAACCCCGATCTGATTAAAAAAGATGCCGCGGTGACCTTCGAGCCAACCACCAACAACAAAGGCCTTTCCGCCTATGCGGTGAAGGTGATCCCGGAAAGCAAACATCTCTATATTGCTGGCGAGCGCGTAAAGCTCACCTCGATCAAATCCTTCGTGGTGTTCAGCGAAGAAGAACCGGCTGATGCCAGAATCGACAAAGAGAACGCGGTGCTGTCGGTCGGGCTGCTGATGAACAGCATCAAGCCGAAGTCCGATAAAAAGCCGGGCGAAATGCGCACGGTGAAGAAGCTGGCGATCACCACCTTCCAGAATACGACGATGATCTTCACCGAAGATGAAATCGACATTGATGCCACGGTGAAGCTGCTGAAGTAACGTTTTGCCGGGTGGCGGCTACGCCTTACCCGGCCTACGAAAAACCATCAACGCGGCACGAAACGTAGGCCCGGTAAGCGCAGCGCCACCGGGCACCGCCGCGCGCACTTACCCCATCCTGTGCTCGCCCCTTAACATTGCCTCGCGGTCAAACACCTTCTGGATCTCCCCGTGCGCCATAAACGCTGCCCGGTCGGACATATGCGCAATCACGTCCGCATCGTGGCTCACCAGCAGATAGGTCATGCCGTGCTCGGCCTTCAGGCGGTTCAAAAGATTGAGAATTTCCGCCTGCACCGACATATCCAGTGCCGAAGTCGGCTCGTCCAGCAGCAGTAGCTGCGGGCGCAGCAGCAGCGCCCGGGCAATCGCCACGCGCTGGCGCTGGCCGCCGGAAAGCTGATGCGGATAACGTTTACCCGCGTCGGCGGAAAGCCCCACCTGCTGCAGCGCATCCGCCATTTTCTCCGCGATCTGCGTCTCGCCGTGGATGCTTAACGGCTCCGACAGCGTGCGCGCAATGGTGTGGTTTGGGTGCAGCGACGCCCACGGATCCTGAAATACCATCTGCACGTTGCGGCGAAGCTCGCCGTCAAAACGCCGTCCTGGCCGTAACGCGTCTCCCAGGATCGAAATGCGGCCGTTCCACTCGCGCTGCAGCCCCGCCAGCACGCGCAGAATAGTCGATTTTCCGCAGCCGGATTCACCGATCAGGCTGAAGGTTTCGCCTTTCTCGATGGCAAAGCTGGCGGCGGACACCGCCGTTTTCTCCCCGAAGCTCACCTGGAGATCCTTAACGTCAACGAGCGTCATTATCGGTCTCCTTCCACGGCTGCGAACGGTCCAGCGTCGGCAGCATCTGGCCGAAGGTGCTGGCGTTCGGACGGCAGGTCCACAGGGTGCGCGTATACGGGTGCGTCGCCTGCGACAGCCGGTTCGCCGCCATCTCATCGACCTTTTCGCCCTGATACATCACCAGCACGCGGTCGCAGTGTTCCGCCACCAGCGGCAGATCGTGGCTGATGAGCAGCATCGCCATCTGGCGCTCTTCACACTGCTGCACCAGCAGCTCGAGGATCTGGTTGCGCAGGCGGGCGTCCAGCGCGGAGGTGGGTTCGTCGGCAATCAGCACCTGCGGGTTGTTGATCAGCGCCATCGCAATCATCACCCGCTGGCCCATGCCCCCGGAGAGTTCGCCGGGGTAGCGCTGGAGGACATGTTCGTTGAGCCCGACGGCGCGGGTGACGTCGTGAATGCGCGCCAGGCGTTCGGCGCGGGGCAGGCGCTGATGCAGGGTCAGCGCCTCATCAAGCTGGGCGGCGACGTTTCTCGCCGGATTCAGCGCGTAGCGCGGGTCCTGCAGGACCATCGCAATCCCGTTGCCGCGCAGCGCCTGCCAGCGGCGGGTGCTCAGGGTCAGCAGGTCGTTGCCGAGCACGGTAAGCCGGTTGGCGCTCACGATGCCGGGCCTACGCACCAGCCCCATCAGGGCGCGGGCGGACATCGACTTGCCCGAGCCGGATTCCCCCACCAGCGCCAGCCGCTCGTTGCCCAGCGTGAAGCTCAGGTTGTTGACCACGCGCGCGGCGGGGTAGTCGATATTCAGCGCATCGACGATGACGCGGTGTTCAGTCATGCTGTGGCTCCAGTACGTCGCGCAGGCCATCGCCCAGCAGGTTAAAGGCCAGGCTGGCAAACAGAATCGCCCCGCCCGGAATGGCGGCAATCCACCACTGGTCGAAAATCACCTGCATGCCGTCGGCGATCATCGCGCCCCATTCGGCCATCGGCGGACGTGCGCCAAGGCCGAGGAAGCCGAGACCGGCGGCTGCCAGAATAATGCCTGCCAGATCCAGCGCCAGCCGCACAATCGCGGACGGCAGGCACAGGGGCAGAATATGGCCGACCAGCAGGCGCGGGCCGCGAATGCCCATCATCTCGGCGGCGGCCAGGTAATCGCTGTGGCGCAGACGCTGAATTTCACTCCGCGCCTGCCGCGCGTAGGCGGGCCAGGTAGTTAAGGCCAGCGCCAGCGCGCCGTTGACCAGCCCCGGACCAAGCATCGCCACAAACGCGAAGGCAAGGATCAGGCGCGGCATCGACATCACCACGTCGGTAAAGCGCATCAGGATGCGCTCCAGCCAGCCGCCGTAGTAGCCCGACAAAATCCCCACCAGCAGCCCGGCGGGCAGGGTGATAACGGTGACTAACGCCACCAGCCCGAGCGCCGGACGGGTGCCGTAAATCAGACGCGAAAGCATGTCGCGCCCGTAGCTGTCGGTGCCCAGCCAGTGTTGGCTGTTCGGTGCCTGCAGGCGCGCGGCGGCGTCCTGCCAGTTCGGGTCAAGCGGCGCGAGCCACGGCGCGAACAGGGCAATAAGCACCAGCAGGGCGATGGCGACCAGCCCGCAAAATGCGGCAGGGGAGCGGCGCAGGCGGCGTAAGAAAAGATAAAACGGCATCAGCGCACCCTGGGATCGGTCGCCCGCAAGAGCAGGTCGGTAAGGTTATTGATCAGCACAAAACAGATACCAATCAGCAGCGTGCCGCCCATGACGGCGGTGGTGTCTCCGGCGAACAGGGCGGTGGTGAGATAGCGCCCGATGCCCGGCCAGGAGAAGACGGTTTCGGTCAGCACCGCACCTTCCAGCATGCTGGTATAGGCCAGCGCGATCACCGTCAGCAGGGTTCCACGAATGTTCGGCAGCACGTGGCGCAGCAGAATGGTCATCTCCCCGGCGCCCTTGGCGCGGGCGAGCAGGATGTACTCTTTGTTCATCTCGCTCAGGCAGGCGGATCGCGTCAGGCGTGTGATGCTCGCCAGCGAGTAGTACGCCAGCAGCAGCACCGGCAGCACCAGGTGGTTGATGGCGTTGCGGAACGCCTCGCGATCGCCGGAAAGCCAGGTATCAATCAGCGCAAAGCCGGTGCGCGGCTCGACGGTGAACTGCCAGATATCGTCCAGCCTGCCGGGGCCTGCGCTCCACTGCAGCTTCGCGTAGAACAGGGCCAGCATCAGCAGGCCGAGCCAGAAAATCGGCACCGAGTTGCCGAGCAGGGTGAGCGTTCTGATGGCGAGATCGAGCGGCGAACCGGCGTAGCGGGCGCACAGCACCCCGGCAATCACGCCGAGCACGGCGCCGATGATTAACGCCAGCGTAGCCAGCTCCAGCGTGGCGGGGAACGCGTGCAGCAGGTCCTGCAGCACCGGCTGCCCGGTGGCGCTGGCGGTGCCTAAATCACCGTGGGCAAGGTTTTGCAGGTAGTGCCAGAACTGCACGGGCAGGGGGCGATCCAGCCCCAGCTGGTGGCGAACCTGATCGTAGGTTGACTGGCTGGCGTGATCGCCCACGATCTGCAGCACGCGATCGACCGGTGAAAACGCCGACAGCGCAAACGTGACGAGCAGCAGCCCGAAGAGCGTGAGCAGCAGGGTCAGCAGACCCTGAAGCACGCGGGTGGAAAGATGTGGCATGGGAAATCTCTTCATGCCGGGTGGCGGCTTCGCCTTACCCGGCCTACAAAAACCGAGAACGTAGGCCGGGTAAGCGCAGCGCCACCCGGCAACAAGGGCTACTTCGTGACGCGATCGTACCAGACCATATCCGCGTTCAGCCCCTGCTGATACCCCTTCACGTTATCGCGCACCACGATCTGAGTTTTGCCCTGATCGACGAACACGTACGGCGAGCTCTGCTGCAGCTGTTCCTGCATCTTCTTGTAGAGATCCAGACGCTTGGCCGGATCCGGCTCGGCTACCGCCGCCAGCGTGGCTTTGTTCAGCTCCGGGATTTTCCAGCCGTTAAGCCCCGCCACGGTGCTGGATTTACCGTCGTTCCACGCGAAGGCGCTGGCGTTAGAGTGCGCATCGAAGTAGTCCGGGATCCACAGACGAATCGCCGCCTGGTGCTGCTTCGCGCGCACGCGGGCATAAACCTGGCTCCCGGCGGCAGGCAGCAGATCGACCTTCACGCCCCCCTGCGCAAAGCTCGCCTGCATCGACTGGGCGATGGTGATAAACGGCGGCTTGTTCTCCACGTCCAGCGTGAAGTGCGCATCTTTGATGCCCGCTTTGGCGAGGATGGCTTTCGCTTTTGCCGGGTCAAACGTAAACGGATTTTCCTCCAGCGCGCCCGGCAGCCCGAGCGGCAGGAAGCTCTGGTGAACAAAGTACTGGCCTTTCAGCAGATTTTTGGTGATGCCGTCGTAGTCCACCAGCCAGCGCGAGGCTTCCCAGAACGCCGGGTTGTTCAGCAGCGGGTTGGCGCTGTTGCCGGTGTTAAACACCAGGTAATTTTGCTCGGCGGACGGAATGCTCAGCACCTTCACGCCCGGCTTGCCGTCCAGGGCGCTTATCTGATCTGCCCCCAGATCGCGCGCCACGTCGGCATCACCTTGCTGGATCAGCAGGCGGCGTGAAGCCGGGTCGGGGACGTTTTTAATGATGATGCTTTTAAGCTTCGGCGCGCCGCCGGGGGCGGAGTCGTTGGCTTCCAGCACGATGGCCTGATGCGGCTGATAGACGCGCATTTTGAACGCGCCGCTGCCCGCCGAGTGCATTTTCAGCCACGCGTTGCCGAAGTCGTTATCCTTCACGTTTGCCGCGACCTGCTTTTCATCGACGATGGAGGCAATCGGCGTGGAGAGAATATTTAGCGCCACCGACGGGCTAACGTCCGCCGTCCAGTGAAGCTGGAGGGTATGGTCATCCACCTTTTTCAGCTGGCTGGTGATGTTGCTCGCGTCCCAGCCCAGCACGTTCAGAATAAAGGCCGGGGATTTGTTCAGCGTTACGGCGCGGGTGTATGAGAAGATCACGTCTTCCGGGCGCAGCGGATTGCCGGAGGCGAATTTGGCATCGGGCTTAAGTTTAATCGTCAGCGTTTTTGCTGCCGCATCGGCTTCCCAGCTTTCTGCCAGAATCGGGGTGATTTTTTCCGGGTTATCGCGGTCCGGCTGCACCAGGCGCTGATACAGGCTCGGCACGGTCTGGATGCTGGAAAGCTCGTTGGCTTCGGCCGGGTCGAGGCTCACGATGTCATCCAGCCCCTGGGCAACAACCAGCGTGTTGGGCGGAGTAGCGGCGTGGGCGGCGCCTGAGAGCGCAGCCAGCACCAGTAACGGCAACAGTTTTTTCGTCATAGCGATCCCTGAGAAGAATATATTGTGATTGTTTTATGCTCCGCTACGTTAGGGCGACTCTTACATTCCGCAAAGTCGAAATTCAGCTTTGCTTATGCCTTCCGGGAATATCGCATGCGCTCGGGCTATTAAAATACGCTGCTTTTCGCCCGCTTTTTAACCTGCTATAACAAACTCCTTACCTTTCAGGGAGTCATCGCCGTGCCAGAAATCAATCAACATGGTCAAACCGTTAACGATACCGTGCCTGGCTGGACGGGCGCGCGCGTTTTAACCCGCACGCCGCTGTTCGGCCAGTTCTGCCGTCTGGAGGTGCTGGATGCCGATCGCCACGCGGCCGATCTCTATGAGGCCTACGCGCTGGGCGACGACAGCGACTGGACGTGGCTTGCCAGCACGCAGCCGACGAGCGTGGAAGCCACCGCGCAATGGATCATGGCGAAGGTGCTGGACGATGAGCTGGTGCCGTTTGCCGTGATCGATTTGCGCACCGAAAAAGCGGTGGGGCTGGTGAGCTATATGGCTAACGAGCGGCTGCTGGGGTCGGTCGAAATCGGTCATGTCACCTGGTCGCGCAGGATGAAAGGCTCCCGCATCGGCACCGAAACGGTGTGGCTGCTGCTGAAAAATGCGTTTGAGCACGGCTACCGGCGCGTCGAGTGGAAGTGCGATTCCATGAACGTGGCGTCGCGCATGGCGGCGGAGCGGCTGGGGTTTGTCTGGGAAGGACGCCTGCGCCAGAAGCTGGTGCGCAAAGGGCGCAACCGCGACAGCGATATGCTTTCTATTATTGACGGCGAATGGCCGCAAAGGGACGCGGAGCTGCGCGCCTGGCTGGCGGCGGAGAATTTTGACGGGGAAGGGCGGCAGATTAAGCGGTTAGAGGCGTTTCGGTTATAAGTTTTTTATGTAGGGTACAGCATCGACGCGCGGCTAATCCGCGGAAATCGCGATTTCAATTAAGTTGGTTTTTCCTGATTGCAGCCCGCGCGTTACCGCTTCGGCGATATCGGCAGCCTCGGTCACCCGGCAGCAGTGGACGCCCATGGCGATGGCCAGCGACTGAAAATCGATATGCGGGTTCACCAGGTCCATCCCGATAAAACGCCCGAGCTGCGTTGAGCTGTAGTCAGCCTGGCTCTTCATAAAGTTTTTCAGGATGTTGTACTCCCTGTTATTCATCACGATAAAGGTGACCGGCAGATTTTCGTGTGCCGCCGTCCAGAGCGCCTGCGGCGAGTACAGGGAGGCGCCGTCACCTATCAGGCATACCACCGGCTCCCGCCCGCGTCCCAGCGAGTGCCCTACTGAGGCCGGCATCCCCCAGCCCAGGCCGCCGCCGCGCATAAAGTAGTAGCGCGGGTGCTGCTGGTCAGAGATGAAGCGGCGAACGTGTCTGGCCGTTGCAATCGCCTCGTCGACAATCGTAATGCCGGGTGGAACGGACTTTATCACCTCGTAGGCCGCGACCATCGGCGAAATCGCCGGGCGCAGCCGCTCGGCTGCCAGACGCTCTTCCTGCCGTTGCCACTCTTTTTCACGTTCAGCGCGTGCCGCTTTGAGCAGCCGCTGATGCGTCAATTTGCTTGCCACCCGGCGTTGCGCAAGCTTCGGTAACAGATCCTTCAGGGAGAGTTTGATATCCCCCATCACCGAGAGACGGGTGGCATACGTGCGGCCAAGTTCGTGCATATCCGCCGAGAGCTGATACACCGCGCAGGTTTCCGGAATGGCCTCGCCCTCGCTATACAAAATGGTGATCAGGCTTCTGCCGCCGATGATAAACACCGCATCGTAGGCATTAACGACGCTGGCGATTTCACTGGCGGTGGTGGGCATATTGCCCCGCCAGAGCGCATGCTGCGTGGGGAAGGGCAAATTCAGCGGCCATGAGGAGCCGTAGACGTGGGCGCTGAGCGCCTCCGCCAGCTGGACAATCTCCTGCGTCGAGCCGCTGGAGTGCACTTCATCGCCCGCCACAATCATGACCTTGCCGGGAGTCACCTCGCTGAGCGCCTCCGCCAGTTCGTCCAGCGAGCCCGCCACGGTGTGGTAGTCCACTCTGGATGCCGTCTGTATCCCGGCGTCGCTCAGTTCTTCCATAACGTTCATCGGGAGAGAGAGCAGAACCGGGCCGGCCGGAGGATAGCTGGCAGCGTGAAACGCGCGGCGCACCAGCACCGGGAGCTGGTCGGCGCTGGTGACCTCCTGCGCCCATTTCATGACCGGGGAACCAATGGACACAATGTCATCATACAAAAGCGGGTCGCGGACGTAGTGCCGCGTGTCCTGCTGTCCAACGGTGACCACCAGCGGGGTTTTCATGATCCGCGAATTAATGAGATTCCCCATGCCGTGCCCCAGACCGCTGGCGGTATGCAAATTGATAAAACCCGTTTTGCCGGAGGCTTTCGCATAGCCGTCGGCAATGGCGACCACGCTGCTTTCCTGGAGTGCCAGAATATAGTGAATATTTTCATGACGAAGCAGGGCATCAATGAGCGGAAGTTCAGTGGTGCCGGGGTTGCCAAAAATATATTCCACGCCTTCACTCTCCAGCACTTCAAGGAGAATGTCGGCGCCCGATCGCATATTTAAATCTGATAAGGACGTTAATGATTTAATCATAATGACACCTCATTCAGTATTATTTAAGGCATGCTAAAATTCTTCCTGCGTAGGACGAACAACAATTTCATTAATATCAACATCAGCTGGCTGTTCAATGGCAAATAAAACGGAACGGGCAATCGACTCTGCCGGAATAGCCTGCTTGTAAAATTCATGCAGGAACTGTTTGCTCGGGGCATCAGAGCTACCGAACTGCAGCTCGCTTTCAACGGCACCGGGGGAAATAAGGGTAGTCCGAATGGTTTTCCCCGCTTCCTGGCGTAACCCTTCACTCAGAGCGCGGACGGCGAATTTCGTGGCGCTGTACACTACGCCGCCAGGGGCAAGGACCTTGATACCCGCCACGGAGGCAACGTTAATAAAGTGTCCGCCCCCCTGACGCTGGAACACCGGGAGTGCCGCCGCGATACCGTACAGCACGCCTTTGAGATTGGTATCAATCATCCGATCCCACTCGTCGGTTTTCAGCTCGCTGATGGGGGCGATAGCCATATAGCCGGCGTTGTTGATCAGTACATCGACGCGCTGGTATGCGGCGATGGCGGCGTTTATCGCCTTCTGTACCTCTTCCTGACGGGTCACATCGGCCTTAACGGCAATCGCCTGCCCGCCCTGCTGAATGATTTGATCCACCAGGGCGTTAATTCTGTCCAGGCGGCGCGCCACCAGGACCAGAGAAAACGGTTTATTGGCTAAATGAAGGGCAATGGCCTGACCGATACCGCTGCTGGCACCGGTGATAACAACAACCTTGTTTGCACTATTATTCATGATCTTATCTCACTGTTGTATGATTCAAAATAAATAAAAAGAAGGGCAAGGTTTAAGAATGATGAAAAATTCTTAAACGCTCGTTTTTGATATATTCTGTATCTGGAATGAAATAATGCTCAATTAAAACTTAATGGAGTGCGGAAGAGAATGTCAATGACGTTTTTTAATAATTAAATTAATTGCAAGCCTAATATTTAATTCTTATATGTAACAATCATATGAACAGAATGAAATTGGCTGCCCCCCGCGTCCCTGCGAATAAGGCCTGAGAATTAAATTTTCCCACTGTAGAGCACGGGACCGGTGGGTTGACCGGTGGGGGATCCCCCCTCGGGTTCAAGGCTTATGGCTATCATCGCGTCAGGGGTAAGGGGGTTGTTCCTGATGGCAACACGTGTCGGGACGTCGCTATGCACCAGGCCCAGGGATATCGGGGCCTTCCCGGCAGGGATCAGCCAAAGCTGCAGGCTATTTTGCACAGCAATAGCGTTCGGTCTAAGAGGGGTAATGCTCAGATACTGGCGGCTGCTGTCCGCACTGACGATCCATTGCCCGTGCTGCTGGGCATCGTTGAGTACCATCAGCGGTGCGAGTTCCGGCGTGCGGGTGGAATACCAGGTCACGACGGTAACGGCGGCGAGGCTGGCCGCGACCATCCAGCCGAGATAAGGCCGGCTTTGGCGCAAAGGCTTTTTCGGCGGCAGATCGAGCGCGATCCTCTTCCACACCGTCTCGGGTGGATGAACGGGCGCAAGGTGGCTATCGAGCGTGCTCAACATTTCCTGCCAGTACGCCACGCGGGCGGCCAGATCTGGCTCAGCGGCAAGCCATTTCTGGAACTGAATCCGCGCCCCGCCGCGCAGGGTGCCGAGGGCATATTCTGCAGCCAGCATGTCATCGCGTTTTTCGCTGTCATTCATAGGCCCACGCACTCCCGAAGATGATCCATCGCGCGGCGGATCCAGCTTTTCACCGAGCCCACGGGCTGCTGGAGCCAGTCGGCAATGTCGCTGTGGGACATGCCCTGATAATAGGCGAGCGTAATGCTCTGACGCTGTTCGTGGCTCAGATGTTCCAGACAATGCCTGAGCCGTGCTGCCTGCGCGTCGTCGTGCCAGTTGTTCTGCTCATTGTTTTCGCTCAGCAGAATATCTTCCGAATACGACTCTTCACGGGCGGCAGCGCGGGTTTGCCCGCTGCGCAGCCAGTCAATACAGCGGTTGCGAACAATATGCGTAAGCCAGGTCATCGGAGAGCTCAGGGCGGCGTCATAGGTTTCGGCTTTACTCCAGACGGTGACAAAACAGTCGTGAAGGATCTCCTCTGCCCAGGCGCGATGGCGCAGCATGCGCAGCGCGACGGCAAACAGGTGAGGCGATGTGAGTCGGTAAAGTTGTTCAAATGCGCGGCGATCGCCGTTTGCGACCGCCTGCATTAATTTCAACTGCTGTTCAGCCAGCGCGTTATCCATGTTTTTCCCGGAAGGCAACGTCACACTTCCGAAGTATAGACAACTACTTAGGCATCAGGACGGTATCAATGACATCGATCACGCCATTTTTCTGATGGACGTCATAGGTGCTGATATTCGCCACGTTACCTTTACCATCCTTGAGCTGAATATTGTGCGGGCCGTTGCTCATGATCCACAGAGGTTGACCGTTCACGGTTTTCAGCTCCGCGTGGCCGCCGCCCTGTTTAATTTTCTGCTCCAGCGCTTTCATATCGTAATTACCCGCCACCACGTGATAGGTCAGGATGCTGGTGAGCAGCGCTTTATTTTCTGGCTTCACCAGATTGTCGACCGTACCCGCAGGCAATTTCGCAAATGCCGCATCGGTTGGCGCAAAGACGGTGAAGGGCCCTTTGCTCTGCAGCGTATCCACCAGCCCGGCCGCTTTCACCGCCGCCACCAGCGTGGTGTGATCCTTTGAGTTCACGGCGTTTTCAACAATATTTTTGCTCGGGAACATTTCCGCTCCGCCCACCATCACGGAGCCTGACGTCATGGCCGCTGATGCGCCTGCACAGAAGAGCAAAGCGCTGGATACGAATGCAACACTGAGTAGCTTTTTCATCATTTATCCTCGGATTAAGGAGCAAAGGCGTTGCTCACATACTCACATACGAGGGCAGGGGGGAAACTGGATGCAGGCAAATGAAAATAAATTTTGGGCGGGGGAGGTTAATCCCCTCTCCCCTTCGGGGAGAGGGTTAGGGTGAGGGGAACATAAGGCTGTAGTGGTCATTCCGTTCACTTTATGTTCCTTGCTACTCTGTAACAACATGACCGGTGAACGTGCCAGGGTGGCTCAGTCGCCACCACCCTGGCGACCCGGGCTCCCGGCGGTAAATCGCCGCTTCGCGGTGCCCTCGGCGTATTCCTTCCGGCTTATCGGGGACGGGCGGAGGTAACGTCCCTGTAAAGCCCGCCCTCTCGGCGCATCCATGCGCCTCGCCCCGGCCGGAAGGCAAACGCCTCAGCGATTTACAGCCGGACCAGGGCATCGCTGAAAGGCTTCAGTCGTTCTTAAACAACGTTATTGCTGCTGCTTAAAAATTACTGGGGATCCCTCAGCCTATGGGGAGAGGGCCAGGGTAAGGGGAAATACCCTCAGCGTCGAACCGGCGCCCCGTTCGCCACATAATACGCCGCCGTGCTCTTCGCCAGCGGTTCGCGCCCGCGAATGGCGTCAGCAATTTTTTCGCCAATCATAATGGTGGTCGCGTTCAGGTTGCCGGTGATGATCTGCGGCATGATCGACGCATCCACCACGCGCAGGCCTTCCAGTCCGTGAACGCGGCCTTCACCGTCGACCACCGCCATCTCGTCATAGCCCATCTTACAGGTGCCACACGGATGGAAGGCGGTTTCGGCGTGGTTGCGCACGAACTCGTCCAGCTGTTCGTCGGTCTGGCATTCGACGCCCGGGCTGATTTCACGACCGCGATACTTGTCCAGCGCGGGCTGGTGCATGATCTCGCGAGTGATGCGGATCGCGTCGCGGAACTCCTGCCAGTCCTGCTCGTGGGACATATAGTTGAACAGGATCGCCGGATGCTGGTGCGGATCGCGCGACTTAATGCGCACGTGGCCGCGGCTCGGCGAGCGCATTGATCCGACGTGGCACTGGAAGCCGTGCTCTTTTACCGCGTTCGAACCGTTGTAGTTAATCGCTACCGGCAGGAAGTGGTACTGAATGTTCGGCCACTCAAACTCTTCGCGGCTGCGGATAAACCCGCCCGCTTCGAAGTGGTTGCTCGCACCCACGCCGGTACCGCCAAACAGCCACTCGGCGCCAATCTTCGGCTGGTTCCACCACTGCAGGGCAGGATAGAGGGAGACCGGCTCTTTGCATTCGTACTGGAGGTACATCTCCAGGTGATCCTGCAGGTTTTCGCCCACGCCGGGCAGGTCGTGCACCAGCGGGATATCGAACTCGGCGAGCAGCTCTGCGCTGCCCACGCCGGAGCGCTGGAGGATCTGCGGAGAGGCGATCGCCCCGGCACTCAGCAGCACCTCTTTGTTCGCCGTCGCTTTGGATGGGATAGTGCTTTCGCCTTCCAGCCACTCGACGCCCACGGCGCGTTTGCCGTCAAAGACAATATGATCGGTCATGGCGTGGGTGCGGATGGTCAGGTTCGGTCGCGATTTCGCCTGGTCAAGATAGCCGCGCGCGGTGCTGGCGCGTCGGCCCTGCGGCGTGACCGTGCGGTCCATCGGGCCGAAGCCTTCCTGCTGGTAGCCGTTGAGATCCTCGGTGCGCGGATAGCCCGCCTGCACGCCCGCTTCCACCATCGCCTCGAACAACGGGTTCACGCCCGGCTTCGAGGTGGTAACGCTCACCGGGCCGTCGCCGCCGTGGTAGTCGTTCGGCCCCACGTCGCGGGTTTCTGCCTTGCGGTAGTAGGGCAGGCAGTTGAGGTAGCTCCAGTGCTCCAGACCCGGCTCTTTTGCCCAGTGGTCGAGGTCCATGGCGTTACCGCGGATGTAGCACATGCCGTTGATCAGCGACGAGCCGCCCAGCCCTTTGCCGCGCCCGCACTCCATGCGGCGGTTGTTCATGAAAGGTTCTGGCTCGGTTTCATACGCCCAGTTGTAACGCTTGCCCTGCAGCGGAAACGCCAGCGCGGCGGGCATCTGGGTGCGGAAGTCAAAGCGGTAATCCGGCCCGCCCGCCTCAAGCAGGAGGACGGTGGTGTTCGGATCTTCAGTCAGTCGCGTTGCCAGTACGTTGCCGGCAGAGCCGGCCCCGATAATGATGTAGTCAAATTGCAAATAAACCTCCCGGTTAAAATATGGACTGGAATTTACCCATCTCAACCTGGATGGACTTCACCTGGGTGTAGCTCTGGAGCGTCATCACGCCGTTCTCGCGGCCAATGCCGGAGTGTTTGTAGCCGCCGACCGGCATTTCTGCGGCGGATTCACCCCAGGTGTTGATCCAGCAGATGCCCGCTTCGAGCTGATGAATGGCGCCGTGTGCGCGGTTCAGGTCGGCCGTGACGATGCCCGCCGCCAGACCGTAGTCGGTGTCGTTGGCGCGGCGAATGGCTTCTTCTTCGCTTTCATAGGTGAGAATGGACATCACCGGGCCGAAGATCTCTTCGCGCACGATGGTCATCTCGTCGGCGCAGTCGGTGAACACGGTCGGGGCCACCCACGCGCCGTTGTCAAAGCCTTCGCCCTTCAGCGCGCCGCCGCCGCACAGCACGCGCGCGCCTTCCTCTTTGCCTTTGGCGATGTAGCGCAGCACGCTGTCGCGGTGCGGGAAGCTGACCATCGGGCCGAAGTTGGTGCGTTCGTCGAACAGATCGCCCGCGCGGATGCGGCCCACGCGCTCGACGATTTTCTGCTCAAACGCGGCCTTGAACGTCGCAGGCACGAACACGCGTGTGCCGTTGGTGCACACCTGGCCAGAGCTGAAGAAGTTCGCCATCATCGCGATGTCCGCTGCGAGATCCAGATCCGCATCGTCGAAAATAATCAGCGGGGATTTGCCGCCCAGCTCCATCGTCACCTCTTTCAGGGACGAGGCCGCGGAGTTGGCCATCACCTTTTTGCCGCTGGCGACGCCGCCGGTAAAGGAGACTTTGGCGATGCCCGGATGCTCGGTCAGGAACTGGCCGGTCTCCGCGCCCACGCCCGGCAGGACGTTAAACACGCCGTCCGGCAGGCCCGCTTCGGTGTAGATCTCGGCGAGCTTGAGCGCGGTGAGCGGGGTGACCTCGCTCGGCTTGAAGATCATCGCGTTGCCTGCCGCCAGCGCCGGGGCCGATTTCCACAGGGCGATCTGGATCGGGTAGTTCCACGCGCCGATGCCCGCCACCACGCCCAGCGGCTCGCGGCGGGTGTAGACGAATGAGGTGTCGCGCAGCGGGATCTGGCTGCCTTCCAGCGCCGGGATCAGCCCCGCGTAGTACTCCAGCACGTCCGCGCCGGTGACGATGTCGACGGTGGAGGTTTCGGAATACGCTTTACCGGTGTCGAGGGTTTCCAGTTTTGCGAGCTCGTCGTTACGCTCGCGCAGGATATCGACGGCGCGACGCAGGATGCGCGAGCGCTCCATCGCGGTCATCGCTGCCCAGATTTTTTGCCCGCGCTGTGCGCTTTCCACGGCGCGATCGACGTCTTCTCTCCCGGCGGCCTGTACGGTCGCCAGAACTTCACCGTTGGCCGGGTTGATGGTCTCGAAGGTGCGACCGCTGGTGGCGGAGGTATAACCACCATTGATATAAAGCTGCTGTTCTGCCATTCGGGACATAAATTCTCCTCGGTTATTCGGTCGGTAAATGCTGGCTGATAAAGTGGCTGGTGAGCGATTGCGCCAGGGTTTTATCAAGCGGCTTGCCGCTCAGCGCGGCGCGTAGCCACAGCCCGTCGATCAGCGCCGCCAGGCCGTAGCCCGCCTCTTCGGCCTGGTCGCGCGGCAGCTCACGGCGGAACTCGTACACCAGGTTTGACAACAAGCGACGGCTGCTCACCTGCTGCAGACGGTAGAGCATCGGCTGGTGCATGCTGCTCGCCCAGAAGGCCAGCCAGGCCTTCATGGCCGCTCCGCTGGTCTGGGTTTCATCAAAATTGCCGCCGACAATTGCCTGCAGGCGCTGCTCCGCGCTGCCGTCCGGCAGGGCGCGTAAGCGGCTTACTACCGCGTCGCGCAGCTGGCCGGTGATGTCGCGCATGGTCGCTTCCAGCAGACCGTTTTTGTCTTTGAAGTAGTGACTGATGATCCCCGTGGAAACGCCCGCCCGACGGGCGATCTGCGCGATCGTCGCGTCGTGCATTCCCACTTCATTTATTGCTTCCAGCGTGGCGTCGATAAGCTGCCTGCGCCGGATCGGCTGCATCCCCACTTTGGGCATTTTTGCCACTCCATTCATCAGCGTTGGTTAACCATTAAAGCGGTTTTTGATTGGACGTTCAATATAAAATGTGTCTTAATTGTTGCGGATTTGGATTTTAATAGTTACAAAAACAGTGGGGATACTGGATGACAGACCTTTCACAAGACAGAGAAAAAGACAAAATCAACCCAGTCGTTTTTTATACGTCCGCCGGGCTGATTTTGTTGTTTTCCCTGACGACGATCTTCTTTCGTGATTTTTCTGCCGAGTGGATTGGACGCACCCTGAACTGGGTGTCGAAGACCTTCGGCTGGTACTATCTGCTGGCGGCGACGCTCTATATCGTCTTCGTGGTCTGCATTGCCTGCTCGCGTTTCGGTTCGGTGAAGCTCGGGCCAGAGCAGTCCAAGCCCGAGTTCAGCCTGCTGAGCTGGGCTGCAATGCTGTTTGCCGCGGGCATCGGCATCGACCTGATGTTCTTCTCCGTGGCGGAACCGGTCACGCAGTATATGCAGCCGCCGGAAGGGGCAGGGCAGACGATGGAGGCCGCGCGCCAGGCGATGGTCTGGACGCTGTTCCACTACGGCCTGACCGGCTGGTCGATGTATGCCCTGATGGGTATGGCGCTCGGATACTTTAGCTATCGTTATAATTTGCCCCTCACCATCCGCTCCGCGCTGTATCCGATTTTCGGTAAAAAAATTAACGGCCCGATTGGTCACAGCGTCGACATTGCGGCGGTGATCGGCACCATCTTCGGTATTGCGACAACGCTCGGGATTGGCGTGGTGCAGCTCAACTACGGGCTGAGCGTGCTGTTTGATATCCCGGATTCGATGGCGGCCAAAGCGGCGCTGATTGCGCTCTCTGTCATTATCGCTACCATTTCGGTGACGTCTGGCGTGGATAAAGGCATCCGCGTGCTCTCAGAGCTCAACGTCGCGCTGGCGCTGGGCCTGATCCTGTTCGTGCTGTTTATGGGCGATACCTCGTTCCTGCTCAATGCCTTAGTGCTCAACGTAGGCGACTACGTAAACCGCTTTATGGGCATGACGCTGAACAGCTTCGCTTTTGATCGCCCCGTAGAGTGGATGAACAACTGGACGCTGTTCTTCTGGGCGTGGTGGGTGGCGTGGTCGCCGTTTGTTGGCCTGTTCCTGGCGCGTATTTCACGTGGCCGCACCATCCGCCAGTTTGTGATGGGCACGCTGATCATCCCGTTCACCTTTACCTTGCTGTGGCTGTCGATTTTCGGCAACAGCGCGCTGCACGAGATCATCCACGGCAATGCGACCTTCGCGCAGGAAGCGATGGCGCACCCGGAGCGCGGCTTCTATAGCCTGCTGGCGCAGTATCCGGCGTTTACCTTTAGCGCCTCCGTGGCGACCATCACTGGCCTGCTGTTTTACGTCACCTCGGCGGATTCCGGCGCGCTGGTGCTGGGCAACTTCACCTCGAAGCTGAAGGACATCAACAGCGACGCGCCGAACTGGCTGCGCATCTTCTGGTCCGTCGCCATCGGCCTGCTGACGCTCGGCATGCTGATGACCAACGGCATCTCGGCGCTGCAGAACACCACGGTGATCATGGGTCTGCCGTTCAGCTTCGTCATCTTCTTTGTGATGGCCGGGCTGTATAAATCCCTTAAGGTGGAAGACTACCGCCGCGTCAGCGCCAGCCGCGACACCGCGCCGCGTCCAATGGGGGCGCAGGACAGGCTGAGCTGGAAGAAACGCCTGTCGCGCCTGATGAACTACCCGGGCACGCGCTACACCAAACAGATGATGGAGACGGTCTGCTTCCCGGCGATGGAAGAGGTGGCGCAGGAGCTGAAGCTGCGCGGCGCGTACGTGGAGCTGAAAAACCTGCCGCCGGAGGAGGGCGAGACCCTGGGGCACCTGGACCTGCTGGTTCATATGGGCGACGAGCAGAACTTTGTCTATCAGATCTGGCCGCAGCAGTATTCGGTACCCGGGTTTACCTACCGGGCGCGCAGTGGGAAGTCGACCTACTACCGGCTTGAGACCTTCCTGCTGGAAGGGAGCCAGGGGAATGATTTGATGGATTACAGCAAGGAGCAGGTGATTACGGACATTCTGGACCAGTATGAGCGGCACCTGAACTTTATCCATCTGCACAGGGAAGCGCCGGGAAATAGCGTGATGTTCCCGGATGTTTGAGACTTGATCTGATAATAGTGCATGAAAGTTGCAGGGCCAGCATGTTATGAATCTGGCCCCGCATTTTTCAAATAGTGCTTATTATATCTCTAACCTGGAGTGTACTATGTACTCCTTTATGTTGTTCCTGGGTATAGAATGAGCATCTATGATGAACTGAAATCTTCGCTTGAAGAGGCTGTTGAGATCCATAGCGGAAGGAAAGCAGCTTCCAGAGTAACTCGCTATGAAGTTGCAGATGTTCGCGCAATCAGAGAACAGCTCAATGTCACGCAAAGTGAGATGGCGAAGGCGCTTGGCACGAGCGTTGATACGATCAAAAGCTGGGAGTCTAAGCGCCGTAACCCAACGGGATTGGCGGCGAAAGTGCTGAATGTGATTCGGGAGAATCCTGCCTTTTTCAGAGCGCTTGCTGGGCAGTAAAGAGTCATCATGCCGGGTGGCGCTAACGCTTACCCGGCCTACAAAAACCGTAGGCCTGATAAGCGCAGCGCCATCAGGCTTTTAGCAGCGTCCACACGTTCCCATCATTATGCTGCCAGACGAGGGTGAAGCGTTTACCTTCAGGATATTCTCCAGCCGGGCGCGAAAGCGCCAGTGTGATTGTTTTTCCCGTTACCTCTGTGACTCTCGCGTAGTCAAAACCCATGTAAGTCTTCACCTGCGGAAAGAGCGCCTTAAACAGACTCTCTTTGGCGCTAAAAGCTAGCGTCAGCGCCAGCGCAAAAGGGTAGCCCGAGAGCGTCAGGCACATTGCCTCCTGTGCATCAACAATGCCGTCCTGGATGTCGCGAGCTTCCCGGTCTGGAAGAATGGCTTCGCAATCAATACCTACGAGCGCATCTTGATGACGGACGACAACCGCCATCGCCTGGGCGCCGCTGTGGGTAATGCTGCCTGAAACCCCTTCCGGCCAGAGCGGTTCGCCGCTGGGGCCGATGCCGGGAACGGTGTGGTCAGGTAAGGCATGCGCGGCGGCGATGCGGCCAGCCAGATGCTCGGCTTTGCGTTTGCGCCCGGCGTTTGAAAGCTCAGCGTGGTGGGGGAGCCAGAGGAGATCGGCGTCGGTGAAGGTGGTGGGATCGAAGGTGACGCGATGGACGGTGTGGCCGGCGAGAATGAACGTGCTGTGGGTGGTGTGCATGTTTTTCCTCTATCAGCAAATAGTGCGGCCTGATGCCCTCACCCCGGCCCTCTCCCACAGGGAGAGGGAGCAAACACTAAAAACGGCAACGGGGTTGCCGTTTTGCTTTTACCTAGAAACGCGTATTCACGCTCATGTACCAGGTGCGGCCCGGTTCATTATACGTATACGCACCCGCACCGTACATATACGCACCGGTGGTGGCGTTGCCCGTGGTCTGGGCATTACCCGCGCGCCACTGGCGTTTGTCGAAGACGTTATCCACGCCGCCGGTCAGGCTGACGTTTTTGGTCATGTCCCAGGTCGCGCTCAGGCCAACGATGCTGTACGGGCTGACTTCGTCTTTCTCAGACCCGGTCACAGGCTGACCTTTGTAGTTGTACTTTTTCGGCTGCTGCTTGCCGTACCAGGTAAAGGTTGACTGGAGCGACACGTCCTGATGCACCTGCCAGCTCAGGGTCGAGTTCAGCGTGTACTCCGGGATGATCGACAGACGGTCGCCGGTCTCCTTGTTCTTGCTCTGCAGCATGTAGGTGATGTTGTTGGTCCAGTTGATCGTATCGCTGACCGGCACGTTCAGAGAGCCTTCCAGCCCTTCGACGACCGCTTTCGGCACGTTTTCCCACTGGTAGATATCCGTCTGCACTTTACCGGAAGAGGTGTGACCAATCGGCGCGTAGCCCGCTTCAATCTTGTTGCGATAGTCGTTGCGGAACCAGGTCACGCCCGCCAGCCAGCCGTCGTGCTTCCACTCCAGGCCAATCTCTTTGTTGATGCTGGTTTCCGCTTTCAGGTCGTCGTTGCCCATCATGTAGCAGCCCACGCCGTCGGAGCTGGCGTAGCAGCCCTGGCCTTTGCTGTACAGCAGGTAGTTCGGGTTGGTCTGATACAGGCTTGGCGCTTTATAGGCGCGCGCGATCCCCATCTTCAGCGTGAAGTCATCCCCCAGACCTTGCGACAGGTTCAGGGACGGGCTCCAGTTATTGCCGACGATGGTGTGGTGGTCGAAGCGCAGCGCCGGGGTCAGCATGGTGCTGTCGGTCAGTTCCATGTTGTTTTCAGCGAACAGGGAGAAGATCTCCGCTGAGGTGTAAGGGCTACGATCGTTACTCATGCCCGGGATCGTGCCGCCCTGCTGGGTTTGCGTAAAGGAGGTGGAGTCCTTCATGCGCTGCTGGTTCCACTCGGTTCCCAGGGTCAGGTTCTGGTTGACGAGGAAATCGATCGGCAGGTTGATTTCGCTGTGCAGCATCACGTCGGCCAGGTCGGTGTCGGTGAATTTATTGCTGTTGAACAGACCTTCCAGCCCGCCCGCCAGACCTTCGCCCAGACGGGAGTTGCGGGTGTGTTCGTACTGCGCCCAGCTGCTGGTGGTGATGCCGTTGTCCCAGCCGCCGTTCCAGGTGACCGCGAAGTTCTGGCGATAAATACGGTTAGTCTCTTTGCCGTAGTTCTTCTTCACCAGCGCGTTGTCGTTATTGGTGTTCTGCGTGTCGCCCGCGTAGAGGTTGTTCTGGCGGCTGTAGCCCGCCTCAAACTCAAGGGACTGCATAGGCGCGAAGTCCCAGCGCACCACGCCGTTGATGTCCTTGTTTTCCACGCCCTCACGGCCTGCGGGCAGGGTGTTGGCGTAGGCACCGGTACGATCGGACTGGTGGCCCTGGTTAATGTCCCACGCGTCGGCCTGGGTTTTGTCCAGGTTGCCGAACATGCGGAAGCTGAAGTCGCCGCCCAGCGGGCCGCTCAGGCTGAAGTTGGTGCGCTTGGTGGAACCTTCGTCCTTATGTTCTGGCGCATTCAGGTAGGTGTTCCAGGAGCCGTGCCACTGGTCGTCGAATTTTTTGGTGATGATGTTCACCACGCCGCCTGCTGCACCGTTGCCGTAGCGCGCGGCGGCCGGGCCGCGGATCACTTCGATACGCTCGATCATCTCCGGTGGCACCCAGCCGGTATCGCCGCGGGTGTCACGCTCGCCGCGCCAGCCCAGGCGGATGGAGTTGCGGCTGGTGACCGGCTTGCCGTCGATCAGGATCAGGGTGTTTTCCGGGCCCATGCCGCGAATATCGATCTGGCGGTTGTTTCCGCGCTGGCCGCTGGTGGAGTTCCCGGTCAGGTTGACGCCCGGCATGGTGCGGATGATTTCAGCCACGTCCCGCGCGGGCGGGTTTTTGCGGATCTCGTCGGCGGTGATGGTCGACACGCCCGGCGCCTGCAAATTCTGCTCGGCGGCGGTGATCACCATCGTGTCTTCGTGCTGCGCGGCGGTGGCGGTGTTGTCGTCTGCCAGAGCGGGCAGCGCGACACCATAAATCCCTAAATTGACCAGCAAGGCCAGAGAGTGAATCTTCTTATTCATTGTACGTCCCGCTTTTATGGTTATTTAATGAGCGCGCTTCCCACAGCGCGGGCATTACGCTATTGCAAATGCAAATAGTTATCAATAATATTATCAATAAAATTTGTCCTGAAACAAAAAAGTCTGTTAAACATGAGGTTATAAGGGTGACGGCGTTAACAACGGGAAGTGAAGCCTGGTGGCAGTCGAAAAACGGGCCAGAATGGGAACGTCTGAAGGCGAGCTATCGCGTCACCTTCTGGTGGCGTGACCCGGCAGGAACGCAGAAAACGTCAACGGTTAAACGCGTCTGGCTCTACATCACCGGCGTGACCGATCATCATCAAAATGCCCGCCCGCAATCTCTTGAGCGCATCCCGGATACCGACGTCTGGCAGTGGCAGGGCGAGTTCAGCCCCGAATGGCGCGGGAGCTACTGTTTTATCCCCTCCGATAACGAAAATGATTTTGCCAGCGCAGTGTTTGAAGGCGCGCAGCCGGACCGCATGGCGCTGCGCGAAGGCTGGCGCAAGCTGTTGCCGCACGCGGTTTCCGACCCGCTGAACCCGCAGAGCTGGCGCGGCGGTCGCGGCCACGCCGTCTCGGCGCTGGAGATGCCGGATGCCCCCGTTCAGCCCGGCTGGGATCGTCCCGATACACCTTATGAGTCGCCGGTCTGCACTGAGTGGAACAGTGCACGTCTCAACAACCGCCGCCGCGTGTGGATTTTTACCACCGGCGATGATGACCCGGATCGCCCGCTGGCGGTGCTGCTCGACGGGCAGTTCTGGGCCGAAAGCATGCCCATCTGGCCTGCGCTGGCGTCGCTGACCCGCGACGGCAAACTGCCGCCTGCGGTCTATGTCTTAATCGACGTGATTGACACCGCACACCGCAGCCGCGAGCTGCCGTGTAACCCTGATTTCTGGCTGGCGGTGCAGGACGAACTTCTCCCGCAGGTGAAAAGCATGGCCCCGTTCAGCGACCGCGCCGACCGCACCGTGGTGGCGGGCCAGAGCTTCGGCGGGCTCTCTTCGCTCTATGCGGGCCTCAACTGGCCGCAGCGTTTTGGCTGCATCCTCAGCCAGTCCGGATCCTACTGGTGGCCGCACCGCGGCGCGCAGCAGGACGGGCTGCTCATCGAACAGCTTAAAGCGGGTGAAAAAACCGCTCGCGGGCTGCGGATTGTCCTTGAGGCCGGGCGCAACGAGCCGCTTATCTTCCGCGCGAATCAGGCGATTTTCGCCGAACTACAACACACGCAGCAGCCGGTTATCTGGCGTCAGGTTGACGGCGGACACGATGCGCTTTGCTGGCGCGGTGGGCTGACGCAGGGGCTGATGACCCTCTGGCAGCCGCTCATTCACTAACGGAGTCTGTATGGAATTCAGCAATCCTTTCGATAATCCGCAGGGACAGTTCGCCATTTTGCAAAACGACCAGGGGCAGTACAGCCTGTGGCCGCAGCAGTGCGAACAGCCGGCGGGATGGCGCGTGGTGTGCGAAGCGCAGTCTCAGGAGGCGTGCCAGCAGTGGCTCGCCGGGCACTGGCACACGCTTGAACCGTCCCATTTTGCGGAGGGGAGCGCATGAACCGTCTTCCTCTAGTCGCCGCCCAGCCGGGTATCTGGATGGCGGAACAGCTCTCCTCCCTGCCAAACGCCTGGAGCGTGGCGCACTATACCGAACTGAAAGGCGCTATCGACGCGCCATTGCTGGCAAAAGCGATTGCTGAAGGCATGATGCAGGCCGATACCCTGCGGATGCGTTTTGCCGAGGTTAACGGCGAGGTGTGGCAGTGGGTGGATGAGAGCTTCATTCTGCCGGAGCCGTCCATCGTTCGCGTTACCTCTCACGACGCCGCCGTGGCGCTGATGGAGTCCGATCTCAATCAAAACCTGCGCGTCGACAGCGGTCAGCCGCTGGCGTTTCACCAGCTGATTCAGGTGGGAGAAAGCCACTGGTACTGGTATCAGCGATATCATCATCTGGTGGTGGATGGCTTCAGCTTCCCGGCCATTACCCGTCAGATCGCCGCCATTTACGCTGCGTGGCAGAAAGGTGAATCCACGCCAGCCTCCCCGTTCACCCCGTTCGCCGAGGTGGTGGAGGAGTATCAGCGCTATCGCGAGAGCGAGGCGTACGCACGCGACGGTGCGTTCTGGGCAGCGCAGCGCAGGCAGCTTCCTTCTCCGGTCTCGCTCTCTTCCGCGCCGCTGCCGGGACGCGCCGCCACCACCGACATTCTGCGCCTGAAAATTGCAATGGACGGCCGCGCCTTTGGCCAGCTTGCACAGGCGGCAGGGCAGGCGCAGCGTACCGATCTGGCCCTTGCGCTGGTGGCGCTGTGGCTGGGCCGCCTGACGGGGCGGCTCGACTACGCCGCCGGGTTTATCTTCATGCGCCGCATGGGGTCCGCCGCGCTCACCGCGACCGGGCCGGTGCTTAACGTCCTGCCGCTGGCGGTCAATATCGATCCGCAGGAGAGCCTGCCCTCGCTGGCGCTGCGCCTGGCGAACCAGCTGAAAAAAATGCGTCGTCACCAGCGCTACGACGCCGAGCAGATCGTGCGCGACAGCGGGCGTGCCGCGGGAGACGAAGCCCTGTTTGGCCCGGTGCTGAACGTTAAGGTTTTCGATTATCAGCTGGATATCGACGGCGTGGAGGCCATCACCCACACGCTGGCAACCGGCCCGGTCAACGATCTGGAGCTGGCGCTGTTCCCGGACGAGCAGGGTGGCTTGAGCATTGAGATCCTCGCCAATAAACAGCGTTATGATGAAGCGACGCTTTCCCGTCACGTGGCGCGTCTGAACGCGATGCTGCTGCAGTTTTCGGCTAATCCGGACCTGCGCTGCGGCGAAGTGGAAACCGTTTCAGAGCAGGAATATCAGCAGCTGGCGCGCATCAACGATACCGGGCTGGCGCTGCCGTCTACCACGCTGGCGGATCTGGTGGCGGAGCAGGCGAGCAAAACGCCGGACGCCCCCGCGCTGGCGGACGCGCATAGTGAACTCAGCTATCGTCAGATGCGCGAGCAGGTGGTTGCGCTGGCAAACCTGTTGCGCGCACGCGGCGTGAAGCCGGGTGACAGCGTGGCGGTGGCACTCCCGCGCTCGGTGTTCCTGACGCTGGCGCTGCACGGCATCGTCGAGGCCGGTGCCGCGTGGCTGCCGCTCGACACCGGCTACCCGGACGACCGCCTGCGGATGATGCTTGAGGACGCGAAGCCGTCCCTGCTCATTACTACCGACGAGCAGCTTCCGCGCTTTAGCGATCTGCCCATTACCGCGTTTAGTTACAACACACTGTTACCGGCTGAGAATGCGGAACCGCTGCGGCTGGCGAAGCCGGAGCAGACCGCGTACATCATCTTTACCTCCGGTTCGACGGGCCGCCCCAAAGGGGTCATGGTCGGCCATACCGCCATCGTTAACCGACTGAAGTGGATGCAGGATCATTACCCTCTCGACGCGGCTGACGTGGTGGCGCAGAAAACGCCGTGCAGCTTTGACGTGTCGGTGTGGGAGTTCTGGTGGCCGTTTATCGCCGGGGCGAAGCTGGTGATGGCCGAGCCGGACGCGCACCGCGATCCGCAGGCGATGCAGATCTTCTTCGCGCAGTACGGCGTGACCACCACCCATTTCGTGCCGTCGATGCTGGCGGCGTTTGTCGCCTCGCTGACGCCGGAAAACGCTGTGTGCTGCAAAACCCTTAAGCAGGTGTTCTGCAGCGGCGAAGCGCTGCCAACTGAACTGTGCCGCGAGTGGGAACAGCTCACCCATGTGCCGCTGCACAACCTCTATGGTCCAACGGAAGCGGCGGTGGATGTGAGCTGGTATCCGGCGTTTGGCCCCGAGCTGGCGGCGGTGGAGGGCAACAGCGTGCCAATTGGCTTCCCGGTGTGGAACACGGGGCTACGCATCCTTGACGCGATGATGCGCCCGGTGCCGTTCGGCGTGGCGGGCGACCTGTACCTCACCGGCATTCAGCTGGCGCAGGGGTATCTGGGACGTCCGGATCTCACGGCCAGCCGCTTTATTGCCGACCCGTTTGCCCCCGGCGAGCGGATGTACCGCACCGGCGACGTGGCCCGCTGGCTGGACAACGGCGCGGTGGAATATCTGGGCCGCAGCGATGACCAGCTAAAAATTCGCGGCCAGCGCATTGAGCTCGGCGAAATCGACCGGGCGATGCTGTCGCTGCCGGACGTGGCCCAGGCCGTGGCGCACGCCTGCGTGTTCAACCAGGCGGCGGCCACCGGCGGCGATGCCCGCCAGCTGGTGGGATACGTCGTCTCCGAATCCGGCTTACCGCTGGACCGCGACGCGCTGCTGGCGTCGCTCAAAGCCCAGCTGCCGCCGCACATGGTGCCGGTGGTGCTGCTGCAAATCAGCGCGCTGCCGCTCAGCGCGAACGGCAAGCTGGACCGCAAGGCGCTGCCGCTGCCGGAGCTGACGAGTAAATCCTCCGGCCGTGCGCCGGAGACGGAAACCGAAGTCGCCGTCGCGCAGGCGTTTTCCGCCCTGCTGGGCTGCGAGGTCAACGACATTGAGGCCGACTTCTTTGCCCTCGGCGGACACTCGCTGCTGGCGATGCGCCTGGCGGCACAGCTTAGCCGCGCGTTCGAGCGCAAGGTTACGCCGGGGCAGATTATGGTCGCCTCCACGGTCAGCAAGCTCAGCGCGCTGCTGGACTCGCAGATGAGCGACGAACAGGCGCAACGTCTGGGGTATGAAACCCTTCTGCCGCTGCGCGAAAGCGACGGGCCGACGCTGTTCTGCTTCCACCCAGCGTCCGGCTTTGCCTGGCAGTTTAGCGTCCTGGCGCGCTACCTCAGCCCGCGCTGGTCCATCGTCGGCATTCAGTCGCCGCGTCCGGAGGGGCCGATGCAGCAGCGTGCGGATCTGGATGGAGTCATTGAGCATCACCTGGCTACGCTGCGTAAGCAGCAGCCGCAGGGGCCGTATTACCTGTTCGGTTATTCCCTCGGCGGCACGCTGGCGCAGGGTATTGCCGCCCGTCTGCGCGAGCAGGGTGAAGCGGTGGCCTTCCTCGGCCTGCTGGACACCTGGCCGCCGGAAACCCAGAACTGGCCGGAGAAAGAGGCCAACAGCCTCGACCCCGAGGTGCTGGCGGAAATCGAACGCGAGCGTCAGGCATTTATCGCCGCCCAGCAGGGGCAGGGCTCCAGCGAGCTGTTTAACGCTATCGAAGGCAACTACGCCGACGCGGTGCGGCTGCTCACCACGGCGCACAGCGCGCGGTTTGAGGGTAAAGCGACGCTGTTTGTTGCCGATCGCACGCGCACGATGGATCCGCAGGTCGCGTGGGCGCCGTGGGTGGCGGAGCTTGAGGTGTATAGCCAGGATTGCGCCCATGTGGATATCATCTCACCGCAGGCGTTTGAGAAGATCGGGCCGGTGTTGAGGGAGATATTGGGATAACGTCAAAAGCGCCGGGTGGCGGCTGCGCCTTACCCGGCCTACGGGAGCCGAGTGTAGGCCGGGTAAGGCGCAGCCGCCACCCGGCAATTACCGCCGACCTAACGGCACAACCAGCGGCGTGCCCGCCACCGGATCGTCAATAATCATGCAGCGCATGCCGTAGATCCGCTCGATCAGCTCCGGCGTCACAATCTCCTTCGGCGCGCCCTGCGCCACAATCTCACCGTCGCGTAGCGCAATCAAATGCGTGGCGTAGCGGCACGCCTGGTTCAAATCGTGCAGCACCGCCGCCAGGGTGTACCCCTGCGTGCGGTTCAGCTCGCTCAGCAGCTCCAGCAGGTCAATCTGATGGCTGATGTCGAGCCAGGTCGTCGGCTCGTCCAGCAGCATGATGGAGGTCTCCTGCGCCAGCACCATCGCGATCCACGCGCGCTGACGCTGCCCGCCGGAAAGGGTGTCCACGCTCTGCTGGGCCAGATCGGTAATCCCCGTCGCCCGCATCGCGCGCTTCACGGCTTCGTCGTCGTCCTTGCGCCAGCGGGTGAACAGCGGCTGGTGCGGATAGCGCCCGCGCGAGACCAGCTCCTGTACCGTGATGTCTCCCGGCGTGGTGGCGTTCTGCGCCAGCAGCCCAATTCGGCGCGCAACCTCTTTGCTGGCAAAGCGCTGGATCTGCTCCCCGTCGAGGAACACGCTGCCTTCAGCCGGCGTCATCAGGCGGCTCAGCGTGCGCAGCAGGGTCGATTTGCCGCAGCCGTTCGGCCCGATGATTGCCGTAAAATGGCCGTCCGGAATGGCGACGGACAGGTCACGGGCAATGATTTTTTTGCCGTAGCCGAGGGTGAGGTTTTCGCCGCGCAAGCGGGTGGTTGTGTCTGTCATTTCCTGCGTGACTCCTGAACGAGCAAGACGATGAGGTAAATCCCGCCGAGGCTGACGGTCACCACGCCCACCGGCAGCTGATAAGGCATAAACAGCCGCTGGGCGCAGAGATCGGCGGCCAGCAGCAGCAGCGCGCCGCACAGCGCCGCCTGGGTTAAGCCCCAGCGCGCCGTCCCGCTAAGACGGCGGGCGATGTGCGGTGCCACGAGGGCGATAAACGAGATCGGCCCGGCGATGGCGGTAGACGCTGCGGTCAGCAGTACCGCGACCAGCATCAGCATCAGGCGCGAGCGCTCAACGCCCACGCCCAGCGCGCAGGCGCTGTCGTCGCCCATCTCCAGCAGGCGCATGCGCCGCACCAGCAGCAGCGCGCCGATAAACATCAGGATAATCAGCGGCGCGGCGGGCCAGGTTTTGCCCCACGTCAGGCCGTTGAGGGAACCGGCGTACCACAGCCCGGCGGAGAGCGCGGTTTCCAGCGAAGCCTGTAGCAGAAGCCAGGTGTTAAACGCCATCAGCATGGCGCGGATGCCGATCCCGATGATGATCAGGCGGAAGGTGTCGATGCCGTTGCGCCAGGCCAGCGCCCAGATCAGTAATGACGTCAGAATGCCGCCCGCCATCGCCGTAAAGGTAATCGCCGTCAGGTGTTGACCAAACAGCACCATCGCCACCAGCACGCCGCTCCAGGCTCCGGTGTTGAGGCCCATCACGTCCGGGCTGCCGAGCGGGTTACGCATCAGCGACTGGAATATTGCACCGCTCACGCCGAGCGCCGCGCCGACCAGAATTGCCATCGCCACGCGCGGCAGTCGCCACTCCGTCACTACCATGGTGACGTTGCGCGGCGCGCTGCCGAGCAGGGCGTTAAAGACCTGCGCAAAATCGAGCGTGACCGCGCCGCTGCGCAGGCTCCAGACCGCCAGCAGCAGAATGGCGATAAGCAGCAGCGAGACGCTGGTGACTAAACGACGGGACGGGGCCATCATGCGCCACCTCCGCGTTTACGACGAACCAGGAAGATCAGCACCGGCGCGCCGATAAAGGCGCTGACCACCGAGACGCGCAGCTCGCCGGGCACCAGCAGGCGGCCCAGCACGTCGGCAAACAGCAGCAGGGCAGGGGTGGCCAGCAGCGTCACCGGCAGCGACCAGCGGTGATCCGCCCCCACCAGCCAGCGCGCCATGTGCGGCATCATCAGGCCTATAAAGGCAATCGGGCCGACCACCGCGGTCGCGCTGCCGCACAGAACCGTGATGGCGAGCAGACCAATCAGCTGCGTGCGCGCCACGCGGTTGCCGAGGGCGGTCGCGGTGTCGCTGCCGAGGCTCAGGCTGTTGAGCGCGCGGCTTAAAAACAGCGTCACGGCGGCAGCGATAATGACCGGGAACGCCACCACTTTTAACGTTTCAAGGGTGCGGATATCCAGCGAACCGGCCTGCCAGAAGCGCAGCTGGTCGTAAACGTCCGGGTTGAGCAGGGCGATGCCGTTGGACAAGCCCTCCAGCACCGCCGCGAGCGCCACGCCCGCAAGCGTCAGGCGGACCGGACTCAGCTGCCCGCCGCCCTGGCTGCCGGTAAAGGCGACGACCAGCGAGGCGGCCAGCGCGCCGCAGAAGGCCATCGCCAGCTGTTCGGAAGGTGAGGTCAACCCGAACAGCGCCGCGCCGAGCACGATGGCAAAGCTGGCGCCGGAGTTAACGCCGAGAATGCCGGGGTCCGCCAGCGGGTTACGGGTAAGGGTTTGCATCAGGGCACCGGCAAGGCCGAGCGCGCCACCCGCCAGCAGTCCGGCAAGCGTGCGGGGCAGTCGGGCGTCGAGCACGATGATGCAGTCAGCGCTCCGGCAGGTGCCGGTGAGCGCATCAATGATAACGGACGCGGGCAGCGGCTTCGCGCCGACCAGCAGGCTGAGTGCAACCGCAAGGCTCAGGAGCAGCAGTAAAACGGGCACGGCAACGGCGCGCACCGCAGAAGAGGAAAACGACATAGCAACATCCATGATTTGATAATGATAGTGATTATCGTTATCTATCTTATTTGGCTATGTTAGCATGTGCGCCCATGGAATGGGTAGAATTACACTCAAGGCTTTGTCATGAATCAAAAATCCTGGCTGCTTAACCTCAGCCTGCTGAAAACGCACCCGGCGTATCGCGCCGTTTTTATCGCTCGCTTTATCTCCATTTTGTCCCTCGGGCTGCTCGGCGTGGCCGTGCCGGTACAGATCCAGACCATGACGCACTCCAGCTGGCTGGTGGGGTTATCCGTCACCTTAACCGGCGGGGCGATGTTCATCGGCCTGATGGTCGGCGGCGTGCTGGCGGACCGCTACGAGCGGAAAAAACTGATCCTGCTGGCGCGCGGCACCTGCGGCGTGGGCTTTATCGGGCTTTGTCTGAACGCGATGCTGCCGGAGCCGTCGCTGATCGCCATTTACGCGCTGGGGCTATGGGACGGTTTCTTCGCCTCGCTGGGCGTGACGGCGCTGCTGGCGGCCACGCCCGCGCTGGTCGGGCGCGAGAACCTGATGCAGGCGGGGGCGATCACCATGCTTACCGTGCGCCTCGGCTCGGTGATTTCACCGATGGTGGGCGGCCTGCTGCTGGCGACCGGCAACGTGGCGTGGAACTACGGGCTGGCGGCGGCGGGGACCTTTATCACCACCCTGACCCTGCTGCGCCTGCCGCTGCTGCCGCCTCCGCCGCAGCCGCGCGAGCATCCGCTGAAATCGCTAATGGCCGCTATTCGTTTCCTGTTCAGCAACCCGCTGATTGGCGGCATTGCGCTGCTCGGCGGCCTGCTGACGATGGCGAGCGCGGTGCGCGTGCTGTACCCGGCGCTGGCGGGAGAGTGGCAGATGAGCGCCTCGGAGATTGGCATTCTCTACGCCGCCATTCCGCTCGGCGCGGCCTGCGGGGCGCTGACCAGCGGGAACCTGGCGCAGGGCGCGCGTCCGGGGCTGATTATGCTGCTTGCCACGCTGGCCTCGTTTGTCGCCATCGGCTTCTTCAGCCTGATGCCGGTGTGGGCGCTGGGCGTGCTGTGTCTGGTGATCTTCGGCTGGCTGAGCGCCATCAGCTCGCTTTTGCAGTACACCCTGATCCAGACCCAGACGCCGGAAGGGATGCTCGGGCGCATTAACGGCCTGTGGACGGCGCAGAACGTGACGGGCGATGCGATTGGCGCGGCGATCCTCGGCGGGCTGGGGGCGATGATGACCCCGGTGGCTTCGGCGAGCTGCAGCGGGTTTGCGTTAGCGATGGTTGGCGTAATTTTATTGGCGGTTTTGGTGGAGTTGCGTCGGTTCAGGCAGAACCTGTAGGTCGGGTAAGGCGTAGCCGCCACCCGACTAAACGCCCGGTGGCGCTGCGCTTACCGGGCCTACGGGAAACGTGCCTCTTATTTAAAAATTGAATTCAAACGCTGCAACACCAACATCGCGCTGTAATAATCCAGGCGGAACGTCTCGGTTCCCAATGCCCAGACCCGTTTGTTTTTCACCGACGGCAGATGCGCCAGCAGCGGGTTGGCGTAAATCGCATCCACGTCTTTCTGGTCGCCGGCAAACACAAACAGCCCTTCGCCGTTCAGCCCCGTCGCCAGGTTTTCTCCACCTAATTGAATAATGTCGTGGCGTTTGCCCTGGCTTTTGGAGGTCTGCAGCCCGGCGGGCAGCTCCGCCAGCGTAAATCCCAGCTGGTGCAGCAGCTTGCCCTGCGCGGATTCCGCGGTCCACAGGTTGGCGCTGTGCGCGGCGGCGGAGTAGACGATGGCGTTTACCGGCTGCGGCGGCAGCGTCATCTGCTGCTTCACCTGGGCGAGCTGTTTATCGAAGGCAGCGATGCGCTCTGCGGCCTGTGTTTCCTGCCCGGTGATCGTCCCCAACTGGGTCAGCAGTTCCTGCCAGCTTTTGTCGTCGTAGTTAATGATAAGCGTCGGCGCGATGGCAGAGAGCTGATCGTACAGCGCCAGCGCGGAATCCCCGCCGGTAGCGCTTACCAAAATCAGATCCGGCATCTGGGCGGCAACCGCTTCGGCGCTCGGTTCGCCGATGTATAGCCGCGCGACCTTGCGCTGTTTCGCAATATCACCCCACTGACGCAAAAAGCCCTGCGCATCCGCCACGCGGTTGTTCGGCGTGGTCGCGCCGCTGGCAACGACCGGCGCGTCAATCGCCAGCAGGGAGCCGGTTAAGGTCACGCTTGTGGAGACAATGCGCGTCGGTTTGCTCTCAAGCGTGTGAACGCCGCGGCTGTCGGTCACCTGACGCGGCCAGTCGGCGGCAGCGGCTGAGGCAAGTCCTAAAACAAAAAGTCCAGATATAAGCAGGGTATTACGGAATAGGGCAGGGAATTTCACAGCGCGACATCCTGTTTTTGTTGAAGATAATGCTTCTCATTTTCATAGCTACCGCGAAGGGATGCAAGCTTTTGTCGCACAAGTTGTTTGCCCGACGGTTGACAGCGAAGCGATGTGGGATTAGGTTAGCCGACGAAAATATAAATGATAATCATTATTGCTTCTTTTATCATTTTGAGGAGGATGATATGGATACGTCCCTGGCTGAGGAAGTTCAGCACACCGCAACCACGCTGGAATCAGACCGCTTTTTCTTTATGTCGCCCTACCGCAGCTTTAGCACGTCCGGCTGTTTTGCCCGCTTCTCTGAACCCGCCGTTGGCGGCGACGATCCGGCGGGGCACTTCCAGCAAAAATTAGCCCAGGCCTTCCGGAATGCGAAAGCCAACGGCATCGCTCATCCGGTGATGGTCGGGGCTATCCCGTTCGATACCCGCAAGCCATCCTCTCTGTTTATTCCGCAGCGCTGGCAGACCTTTTCCCGCCCGGCGCGTCAGCAGTCCGCACGCTATTTTTCCGGCTCGCAGGCGCTGAAGGTGGCACAACGCACCGAGATCCCGCCGCAGCCCGTGTTCGAAGAGATAGTCGCCCGCGCCGCGTCGCTGACCGCCACGCCGCAGGTGAACAAGGTCGTGCTGTCGCGTCTGATCGACATTGCGACCGACAAACACATTGATAGCGGTGCGTTGATGGAGCGTCTTATCGCTCAGAACCCGGCGAGCTTTAACTTCCACGTGCCGCTGGAAGACGGCGGCGTGCTGCTCGGTGCGAGTCCGGAACTGCTGCTGCGTAAAGAGGGCGCGCACTTTAGCTCGCTGCCGCTGGCAGGCTCGGCGCGCCGCCAGCCGGACGACGTATTGGATCGCGAAGCGGGCAATAAGCTGCTGTCCTCCGAAAAGGACCGTCACGAGCACGACCTGGTGACCCAGGCGATGAAGGCCATTCTGGCACCGCGCAGCCACCGTCTCAGCATGCCGGATTCTCCTCAGCTCATCACCACGCCGACGCTGTGGCATCTGGCGACGCCGGTCGAAGGTGACGCGCGTGAAAATGAAAACGCCCTGACGCTGGCCTGCCTGCTGCACCCGACCCCGGCGCTGAGCGGTTTCCCGCATCAGGCGGCAAAAGAGCTGATCGCCGAGCTGGAGCCGTTCGACCGCGAGCTGTTCGGCGGCATCGTCGGCTGGTGCGACAGCGAAGGCAACGGCGAGTGGGTGGTGACTATCCGCTGCGCGCGTCTGCATAAAAACACCGTTCGCCTGTTTGCCGGTGCGGGCATTGTTCCCGCCTCTTCGCCGGTGGGCGAGTGGCGCGAAACCGGCGTGAAGCTCTCCACCATGCTCAACGTTTTTGGTTTGCACTAAGGAAGACTCATGACCATTCCCTTTACCCGCTGGCCTGAGGAATTTGCGCGGCGCTACCGCGAAAAAGGCTACTGGCAGGATCTGCCGTTGACCCACATCCTGACGGACCATGCGGACAGCGACGCGGTCGCGATAATTGACGGCGATCGCCGCATTACCTACCGCGCGTTTAATCAGGCGGTGAACAACCTGGCGTCCGCCCTTCAGGCGCAGGGGCTGCACCGCGGCGAGACCGCGCTGGTGCAGCTCGGCAACGTGGCCGAGTTCTACATCACCTTCTTCGCGCTGCTGCAAATCGGCGTCGCGCCGGTGAACGCGCTCTTTAGCCACCAGCGCAGCGAGCTGAACGCCTACGCGGAGCAGATCAAACCCGCCGTGCTGATTGCCGATCGCGACCACGCGCTGTTTGCGGGCGATGATTTTCTCAACGCCTTTGTGGATGCGCACCGCTCGGTACGCGTCGTCCTCCTGCGAGGCGACAGGGGCGAACACGCGCTGGAAGCGGCGATTGCGCGTCCGGCCGACAACTTCATCCCGAACCCGACGCCCGCCGACGAGGTGGCCTTCTTCCAGCTCTCCGGCGGCAGCACCGGCACGCCGAAGCTGATCCCGCGCACGCATAACGACTACGACTACAGCATCCGCCGCAGCAACGAGATCTGCGGCATCACCGCCGAAACGCGTTACCTGAACGCGCTGCCCGCGGCGCATAACTACGCCATGAGCTCGCCGGGATCGTTAGGCGTCTTCACCGCGGGCGGCTGCGTGGTGCTGGCGAACGATCCGAGCGCCACGCTCTGCTTCCCGCTGATTGAACGGCATCAGGTTAACGTCACCTCGCTGGTGCCCCCGGCGGTGAGCCTGTGGCTGCAGGCAATTGCCGACGGCGCGGGGAATACGCAGCTCGCATCCCTCAAGCTGCTGCAGGTGGGTGGCGCACGCCTCTCCGCCACGCTTGCGGCGCGCATTCCGGCGGAAATCGGCTGCCAGCTTCAGCAGGTGTTCGGCATGGCGGAAGGGCTGGTGAACTACACCGCCCTCGATGACGCGCCGGAGCGCATCATCAACACCCAGGGCCGTCCGATGTGCCCGGACGACGAAGTGTGGGTGGCGGACGAGCACGGCAACCCGCTGCCGCGCGGCGAGGTTGGGCGTCTGATGACGCGCGGGCCGTATACCTTCCGCGGCTATTTCAACAGTCCGGAACACAACGCCAGCGCTTTTGACGCCGACGGCTTTTACTGCTCCGGCGATCTGATTGCCATTGACGAGCAGGGCTACATCACCGTGCAGGGGCGCGAGAAGGATCAGATCAACCGCGGCGGTGAGAAGATCGCCGCCGAAGAGATTGAAAACCTGCTGCTGCGCCACGAGGCGGTGATCCACGCCGCGCTGGTGAGCATGGAGGACAGCCTGCTGGGTGAAAAAAGCTGCGCGTATCTGGTGGTAAAACAGCCCCTGCGCGCGGTGGAGGTGCGCCGCTTCCTGCGCGAGCAGGGCGTTGCCGAATTCAAGCTGCCGGACCGCGTGGAGAGCGTGGATGCGCTGCCGCTGACGCCGGTCGGCAAAGTCGATAAGAAACAGTTGCGCCTGTGGCTTGCTGAACGCGCCCGGGGCTGAGGAACAGAGTATGGCCATTCCAAAATTAACCGCTTACGCGCTGCCGACCGCCGCAGAGCTGCCGACCAGTAAAGTGAACTGGGCGTTTGAACCTGAACGCGCAGCGCTGCTGATCCACGATATGCAGGAATACTTCCTGAACTTCTGGGGCGAAAACAGCGCGATGATGCAGCAGGTGGTGGCGAATATCGCCAGACTGCGCGATTACTGTAAAGCGCATAATATTCCGGTCTACTACACCGCCCAGCCGAAAGAGCAGAGCGACGAAGACCGCGCCCTGTTGAACGACATGTGGGGGCCGGGCCTGACCCGCTCGCCGGAGCAGCAGCGTATCGTCGCTCAACTGACGCCGGACGAAGCCGACACCGTGCTGGTGAAGTGGCGCTACAGCGCGTTCCACCGCTCGCCGCTGGAGCAGATGCTGAAGGAGACGGGCCGCAACCAGCTGCTGATTACCGGCGTCTACGCCCATATCGGCTGCATGACCACCGCCACCGATGCCTTTATGCGCGACATCAAGCCGTTCTTTATCGCCGACGCGCTGGCGGATTTCACCCGCGATGAGCACCTGATGTCGCTGAACTACGTGGCCGGGCGCTCTGGCCGCGTGGTGATGACCGACGAGCTGCTGCCGTCCGTTCCGGCGACCAAAGCCGCGCTGCGCGAGCTAATCCTGCCGCTGCTGGACGAGTCCGACGAGCCGATGGATGACGAAAACCTGATCGACTACGGTCTGGATTCGGTGCGCATGATGGCGCTGGCCGCCCGCTGGCGCAAAGTGCACGGCGATATCGACTTCGTGATGCTGGCCAAAAATCCCACAATCGACGCCTGGTGGGCGCTGCTCTCCCGCGAGGTGAAGTGATGGGATTTGATTTCACCGGTAAAACCGTCTGGGTGACGGGGGCGGGGAAAGGCATTGGCTACGCGACGGCGCTGGCGTTTGTTGACGCGGGCGCGCAGGTGACCGGGTTCGACCTGGCGTTTCCGCTGGGTGATTATCCGTTCGCCACCGAAACCCTCGACGTGGCGGATTTTGCTCAGGTCAGCGATGCGTGTGGCCGTTTGCTTAATACCCTTGAGCGGCTGGACGTGCTGGTCAACGCGGCGGGCATTCTGCGCATGGGGGCGACGGACCAGCTCTCGCAGGAGGACTGGCAGCAGACCTTCGCGGTCAACGTCGGCGGCGCGTTCAACCTGTTCCAGCAGACGATGGGCCAGTTTCGCCGTCAGCAGGGCGGGGCGATAGTCACCGTGGCGTCCGACGCGGCGCACACGCCGCGCATCGGCATGAGCGCCTACGGTGCCTCGAAAGCGGCGCTGAAAAGCCTGGCCCTGACCGTCGGGCTGGAGCTGGCGAGCAGCGGCGTGCGCTGTAACCTGGTGTCGCCAGGCTCAACGGACACCGATATGCAGCGCACCCTGTGGAAAAGCGACGACGCGGAGCAGCAGCGCATTCGCGGCTTTGGCGAGCAGTTTAAGCTCGGCATTCCGCTGGGCAAAATCGCCCGTTCGCAGGAGATTGCCAGCACGGTGCTGTTCCTGGCATCCGATGCCGCCAGCCATATCACCCTGCAGGATATCGTGGTGGACGGCGGCTCCACGCTGGGGGCGTAAATGATCTGGAAACGTCATGTACCGCTCGAGGAGCTGAACGCCACCAGCCAGAACACGATGGTGGGGCATCTCGGCATCGTCTATACCCGTATCGGCAACGACACGCTGGAAGCGGAGATGCCGGTGGATGCGCGCACCCATCAGCCGTTTGGCCTGCTGCACGGCGGGGCATCCGCGGCGCTGGCGGAAACGCTCGGCTCAATGGCCGGTTTTCTGATGACCCGCGACGGGCAGAGCGTGGTGGGCACGGAACTTAACGCCACGCACCATCGCGCGGTGTCGCACGGCAGGGTGCGCGGGGTGTGCCAGCCGCTGCATCTGGGGCGCTCCAGCCAGAGCTGGGAGATCGTGGTCTTCGACGAGCAGGGGCGGCGGTGCTGTACCTGCCGGTTGAGTACGATGGTGTTGGGTTGAACGATGCAGAATTGCCGGGTGGCGGCTTCGCCTTACCCGGCCTACACCTCACACGTAGGCCCGGTAAGCGAAGCGCCACCGGGCAATGTTTACAGCATCGATACCACCTGCTTCAACAGACGAATTCGCGGGACAATCGACGCTTTATCCAGCCATTCCGCAGGGCTGTGGAATCCGGCGCCAATCGGCCCGAATCCGTCGAGCGTCGGGATGCCGAGCGCGGCGGTGTGGTTGGCGTCGCTACCGCCGCCGACCGCCTGCCAGGTAATGTCGATACCCTCCGCTTTTCCTGCCGCTTCAACCTGCTGCATCAGGGTCTGAGTCGCAACGCTTGCTGCCATCGCCGGTTTGTGATTCACCCGCGCAAGCGTCGTGGTCACGCCGTCTAAAAAGCCTTTTTCACATAACGCCTCCAGCGCCTGATTCACCCGATCGTACTCGTCGTTTTCCCAGAAGCGCACGTCGAGTTCGGCTACGGCGCTGTCCGCGACCACGTTCGCCGCGCTGCCGCCGTGAATCACCCCGACGTTGAGCGTGGTGCCGCGATCCCAGTCGGTTAGCGCATTAATCGCGATGATGCTGTTCGCCAGGGCGGTAATTGCCGAGCGGCCTTTCTCGGGGTCGTTACCCGCGTGCGCCGCCACGCCGCTGAAGGTGAGGTGATAGCCCGCCATCCCTTTACGCGCTTTTACCAGCGAACCGTCGGCGCGGGCGGCTTCGCAGACCAGCACGCAGCGGGAACGCTTTGCCAGCTCGCCGATCCATGCGTGCGAATGCACCGAGCCGGTCTCTTCGTCCGGGTTCATCGCCACGGCAATCGCGAGACGATCGTTGTCCGCGGCGTCGAGCTCGCGCATCGCCCACAAAATATTCAGAAGTCCGCTCTTCATATCCGAGACGCCGGGACCGTACAGGCGAGTATCGTCCTCGCTCATCGGGCGCTCGGCGACGGTGCCGGGGGCAAACACGGTATCCAGGTGCCCGACCAGCAGCACGTCAAAGCGTTCCGCCTGCGGTTTGTTGCTGACGAATACGCCGGGGCCCACCTTATCGCCCAGATTAACCTGCTCGGTATGCCAGCCTTCGCGCTGCCAGAGCTGCTGCATGATGCCTGCCACGGCGGCAACGCCCGCAATAGTCTGGGTGCCGCAGTCCACGTTCACCAGGGATTTCAGCTCTTCAATATAGTGGTCAAGATTCATGTTCACGTCCTGTTCAGAGAATAATGCGCATCAGCAGCATGGCTAAAAACGCGTTGACGACCGAGATGGCGATCATCAGCGGGATACGTTTGGCGCGGGTGCCGATCACGCCCAGAATGCGGCCCAGATACTGCACCTGCGAGCCCATCAGGTAGATGGCGGGCGCCAGGATCGCCAGGTGCTCGCCGGAGATAATGCCTTTATCAAACAGGCCGATGGCGACGCCGATCCCGCCGCCCATCGACATCCAGCCGCCAATCAGCACGGCGGCGGCTTCACCCGGCAGGCCGAACAGGCCCATCAGTGGGGCGAAGATCATGCCTAGCCCTTTCAGGGCACCGGTAATTTCCAGCGCTTTGATGATGATAAATGCCATCACCACGTTGGGCAGGGTGCTGCTGGTGGCAATGCTCCAGCCTTTGCGCGCGCCTTCGACGAAGACATCGGTAATCACGGGGTTAGACTGTGGGGCACTCATGCGGCGTCTCCTTTACGGGTGAAGGACAGGATCAATCGCAGCAGATTTGCGCCCACGATCTTCATGATGAACATGACGGCGATACAGGCTCCGATGGACGTGGGAACCGCCGCCGTGCCGTCAACGGCGACCAGCGTGAAGAGGATCGCCCCGGAAGAGAAAAAGTTGGTGATCATCGCCCCGGCGGAGAACTGGAACATGGCGAAAACGTCTTTCTCTTTTTCGCTGATTTGCCCTTCGTCTGACAGATTACGGGTAAGCGACGCGCCCACGTCGGTGCTTTGCAGGCTGCCAATCAGCGCCAGCCCGGTGGTGCCGGGAATGCCCAGCAGCGGGCGCAGCAGCGGGGTTAAGAGTTTGCGCGCGGCACGCAGGGCGCCATAGTGTTCCAGCACGTTGATCATCCCCAGCGCGAACATCACCGCGGGAATTAAACCGAGCGCGAAGAGAAACCCGTCCATCGCGCCGCTGCCGCCGGTGCCGCGAAAGGCGCTGCTGGCTGTGGTTAACGTACCGTCATCCAGACTGGCTTTACTGACCACTTTGCCAAACGCACCGTTGAGGGTGGTGAAATCAAAGACGCCGTACCACTCTTTTCCGCCTAACAGGCCGGAGAAGAAAACGGCTGCAAACGCCAGGGCGAAGTACGCGCCCGGCCTGACCTTATGATCCTGAGGTACAGAACTGTTCATATCCTTTTCCTTGTAAGCGCGCGATTGCGCAGGATCATTCTGTCGAGGTTATGAGCAAAAAAAATGATACAAATCATCCCGTAAGGCCGCGTCTGGCTGAAAAAGGCAAAAGTGTGACCAAGGACGTCGCGAAAGTGATCGGCTTAACAATGTGGTGTAAATCTCTGGTTTGACCACGCATTATTGCGTTTCAAAGTTGTTAAATTTTTCCGGTTGTTCTAGAAACAAAATGTAACATCTCACTGTTTCACAACAACGGATAACCACTATGAACAACTCAGGGAAATACCTTACATGGGCAGGGCTCTCCGTTGTGGGAGCCTTTGCCCTGGGCTATATCGCCCTCAACCGGGGGGAACAGATCAATGCGCTCTGGATCGTCGTCGCCTCCGTCTGCATTTATCTGATCGCGTACCGTTTTTATGGCCGCTATATCGCGAAGAACGTATTAGGGGTTGATGCGACGCGCATGACGCCTGCCGTCCGCCATAACGACGGGCTGGACTACGTGCCGACCGATAAAAAAGTGCTGTTCGGTCACCACTTCGCGGCGATTGCAGGAGCGGGCCCGCTGGTGGGGCCGGTGCTGGCGGCGCAAATGGGCTACCTGCCGGGGATGATCTGGATCCTCGCAGGTGTGGTGCTGGCGGGCGCGGTGCAGGACTTTATGGTGCTGTTCGTCTCCACACGCCGCGACGGCCGTTCGCTGGGTGAGCTGGTGAAAGAGGAGATGGGGGCAACTGCCGGGGGGATTGCGCTGGTGGCGACCTTTATGATCATGGTGATCATCCTCGCGGTGCTGGCGATGATCGTGGTGAAAGCGCTGACCCACAGCCCGTGGGGGACGTACACCGTTGCCTTCACCATTCCGCTGGCGTTGTTTATGGGGATCTACATTCGCTATCTGCGCCCGGGGCGCATTGGTGAAGTGTCGGTGATTGGCCTGGTGTTCCTGGTGTTCGCCATTATCTCCGGCGGCTGGGTGGCGGAAAGCCCAACCTGGGCGCCGTTCTTCGACTTTACCGGCGTTCAGCTCACCTGGATGCTGGTGGGCTACGGCTTTGTGGCGGCGGTACTGCCGGTGTGGCTGCTGCTGGCCCCGCGTGACTACCTCTCCACCTTCCTGAAAATCGGCACCATCGTCGGGCTGGCGATCGGCATTCTGATTATGCGCCCGACCCTGACCATGCCTGCGTTAACCAAATTTATTGACGGCACCGGCCCGGTCTGGACCGGTAACCTGTTCCCGTTCCTGTTTATCACCATCGCCTGCGGCGCGGTGTCCGGCTTCCACGCGCTGATTGCCTCCGGCACCACGCCGAAAATGCTGGCGAATGAAAATCAGGCCTGCCTGATTGGCTACGGCGGCATGCTGATGGAATCTTTTGTCGCTATCATGGCGCTGGTCTCGGCCTGTATTATCGACCCGGGCGTGTACTTCGCGATGAACAGCCCGATGGCGGTGCTGGCACCGGCCGGCACCGTTGACGTGGTGGCGTCCGCCGCACAGGTGGTGAGCGGCTGGGGCTTTGCGATTACCCCTGATACGTTGACGAGCATCGCCAGTGAAGTGGGCGAGCAGTCGATTATCTCCCGTGCGGGCGGAGCGCCGACGCTGGCGGTCGGCATGGCGTATATTCTTCACGGCGCGCTGGGCGGGCTGATGGACGTGTCGTTCTGGTATCACTTCGCCATCCTGTTCGAGGCGCTGTTTATCCTGACGGCGGTGGATGCGGGAACCCGTGCGGCGCGCTTTATGCTGCAGGACCTGCTGGGGGTGATCTCCCCGAACCTGAAGCGTACCGATTCGCTCCCGGCTAACCTGCTGGCGACGGCGCTGTGCGTGCTGGCGTGGGGCTACTTCCTGCACCAGGGCGTGGTCGATCCGCTGGGCGGGATTAACACCCTGTGGCCGCTGTTTGGTATCGCCAACCAGATGCTGGCAGGCATGGCGCTGATGCTCTGCGCGGTGGTGCTGTTCAAGATGAAGCGCCAGCGTTATGCGTGGGTGGCGTTAGTGCCAACCGCATGGCTGCTGATTTGTACCCTGACGGCGGGCTGGCAGAAAGCCTTCAGTCCGGACAACAAGGTGGGCTTCCTGGCGATTGCCAACAAGTTCCAGGCGATGATCGACAGCGGTAAGATCCCGGCGCAGTACACCGAGTCGCAGCTGTCTCAGCTGGTGTTTAACAACCGTCTGGACGCCGGGCTGACTATCTTCTTTATGGTGGTGGTCGTGGTGCTGGCGTTGTATTCTCTGAAAACCGCGCTGGCGGCGTTGAAAGTCGACAAGCCGACGGCGAAAGAGACGCCGTACGAGCCGATGCCTGAAAACCTGGAAGAGATTGTCACCCAGGCCAAAGGGGCGCATTAACCTGTGAGCCGGGTGGCGCTAGCGCTTACCCGGCCTATATTTCCTGTGAGACCAAAATTATGTTCGACACCCTCTCCAAAGCAGGTAAGTACCTGGGCCAGGCCGCCAAAATGATGATTGGCGTGCCCGACTACGACAACTACGTCGAGCATATGCGCGTCAACCATCCGGACCAGACGCCCATGACCTACGAAGAATTTTTCCGCGACCGCCAGGACGCCCGCTACGGCGGCAAGGGCGGGGCGAAGTGCTGTTAACCCTCTTTCGGTAAATAGAGGCTGATTTGCTCCTGCTTGCAGCCGTAAATGGCTGCCAGTTTTTCACGGGTGCGCTTTTGTGGGCGAGAGTCCAGCGCTTCCAGCTGTGACACGGCGGACTGGCTGATGCCGAGTTTCTCCGCCACCTCCTGCTGGGACATGCCGCGTAGGATGCGCCACGCGGCCTGCAGGCTGACGTTCTGCCAGGTCATGATGCTGCACACTTCTCCCGGCAATTCCACGTCATCCAGACTATCGTGTTCGACCTCAATATCCTCCAGATCGTCGTCGGTTTCGTCGTCAATTTCTGCCATCTGTAAGAGCATACGAAAATATTCGTGATAGGGAATAACGACGTACTGCGTTTTCCCGTTATCGTCCTTGATTAGCTGTACAGCCATAGTTGGCACTCTCCTCATGCAGGTAAGTCGTTGAAGTTCTGCGCTTGACGGCCAAAACATAACAATGGTCATCGGGATCGTCCCGAAGCGTATAAATGATGCGGTAATCGCCAACGCGTAGCCGGAAATGATCTTCTGTCGCCGATATTTTTTTGATATCGGGCCTGGGAGCCGAGCGGTCATCCAGCTCGGAGAGCTTCACCTCAATGCGACGCTGATACCGCTCGTGAATCTTTGAAAACGCCTTCTTTGCACCATTGGACCAGACAATCTTCATCCGTACCTCCACTGTACGCCCACACAAAATATAAGGAAATAATAAGACTATTAGATAAATTCCGAATTTCTAATGGGGGTACTGTAGAGCGGCGAAAAAACGGGAGAAAGCGGCAAAATGCGAACCGTCGAGAGCGCTCGGGAAGGCCTCTGTCGGGCGACAGAGGCTTGCAGGAAAAATGCGATCAGGCGTTCAAACCGCCGTCCACGTCCAGGCCGGTACCGGAGATCTGCCCGGCAGCCGAGCTGGCAAGAAACGTGACCGCCGCCGCGACGTCTTCCGGCTGGCCGTAATGACCCAACGCAATAAGCTGACGCTGAGAGTCAGCCTGTGCCCCGTCTTCCGGGTTCATATCGCTGTTGGTGGGGCCGGGGTGGACCAGGTTAACGGTAATACCGCGCGGCCCCAGATCGCGCGCCAGCCCGCGGGTGAGGGAGTTGAGGGCCGATTTGGTCATCGAGTAAACGGCAATGCCCGGCTGCGCCACGCGGTTTGCCAGACAGCTGCCGATGTTGATAATGCGCCCGCCGTCGGACATGTGCACCAGCGCTTCCTGAATGGCGATCACCACGCCGCGGATGTTGACGTTGATAAGGGCGTCAATATCCGCCAGCGTCATGGACTCCAGCGGGCCGCCGCGCGCGATCCCGGCGTTGTTGACCAGAATGTCCAGCCCGCCAAGGGAGCGCGCCGCATGGGTGACGGCATCCTGAATCGCCTGTGCGCTGGCGCTGTCCGCCTGTACGGCTTCGCTGTGTCGCCCCAGCACCTTAATCTCATCGGCGACCGCCTGGGCTTTATCGGCAGATTTTTCATACGTAATAATCACATCCGCACCGGCGCGCGCCAGCGAGAGTGCAATTGCCCGACCCAACCCGCGGCTGGCACCGGTAACCAGCGCCTTTTTACCTGTTAAATCGATCTGCATGATGACCTCGTTACGAGAGTGGTAAGAATCATCATTAGGTATAGCCTGTCGGCGAGATTAACGGCTGAAGGATTCCACTTTCTCAAACGCAGCGCGCAGAACGTCAGGCGTTAATGCAACCGGCAGATAGTGAATCGACTCCACCGGGCGCAGGGTGTGGGCAATGACCTTATCCAGCTCGTCGCGGTTGTGAATATCGACCTCCAGCTCGCGAAGCGTGGTCGGCAGATTGAAGCGCTGGTACGCCGCCACCAGCTGCGCCAGCACGTCGTCCTGGCCGAGCAGCGCGCTCTGCACCAGAATGCCGTAGGCCACCTTGGTGCCGTGCAGGTATTTTTCCGTCTGCGGCAGCACGGTTAAGCCGTTGTGCACCGCGTGCGCCGCCGCCACGCGGGTATAGCGCTCACCCAGACCGCCGACCATTCCGCCTCCGGCAATAATCGCATCCACCACGTCCCGGAACGCCTGCGTCTGTTCGCCGCGCTGCTGATCCGCAAGCGCTTCTTCGCTGCGTGCCAGCAGCACGTCACGGATCGCCAGCGCACCGTTGATGCCCAGCCGCACGGTCAGCGGCAGGTTTTCAGGCTGCGGGGCGAGCACTACCGCTTCGTACCACTTCGCCAGCGTATCGCCGATGCCCGCCAGCAGATATTCCGCCGGGGCGTTAAGGATGATCTGCGGCTCCACCAGCACCAGAAAGTTGGCGTCGTCAAAAATCTCAAACTGTAGCGCCTGACCGGCATCGTTGTACCAGACGGAGAGCGGGGTCCACGCCGCGCAGGTGGCGGCGATAGTGGGAATGCCTACGAACGGCACGCCCAGACGACGCGCCACGGCCTTGACGGTATCCATTACCGCACCGCCGCCCACGCCAATCACCACGCTGGTTTCACTACCAGACTCGTTCACCAGATGGGTGACGTCACTCTCGCTGCAATGGCCCTTAAACAGCAGATGTTTTGCCCCCGTCGCGTTAAAACTCTGCGGCAGATAAGGGCGTGCGCCCTCGATTGCCCGCTCGCCGTAGATCCACACCGCGCGGGAAAGCTGTTCCGGGGTAAAGAAGTTATCCAGCTGCGCAAGGCTTCCGGGATGAGAGAAGTAGTTCGCCGGGCCAGGCACGACGCGGATATCGGTGTTGCTCATGGTGTTGTCCTTTTTTAGCAAGCGCTAACCCGATGTTATGTCTGGACATCCGGATGGCTAATAATATTTCGCTTTATCTTATGCCTTTTCCGTCGTTGTCAGTCAACCGGAGCTGTGAAAAATTCGATAAATCAGAAGAGTAATGAAGGATTTACGCGGATGGTTTCCAGTCGCCTTGAGATGCGCGGTATCAGCCTGGCCTTTTCCGGCTTTCAGGCGCTGTCGCGCGTGGACTTTACCCTAACCGGCGGATCCGTACACGCGCTGACCGGCGCCAACGGCGCGGGGAAATCGACGCTGATGGCGGTGCTGTGCGGCACGCACGACCACTATGAGGGCGAGATCAGCATTAACAACCAGCCGGTGAGAATCCGTGAACCGCTTGACGCCAAACGGCTGGGGATCCACCTCGTGCAGCAGGAGGTGGACGTGGCGCTGATCCCGGGGTTGAGCATTGCCGAAAACATCATGCTCGACCAGCTGGCGCAGCCGGGGCATCGCTTCAACTGGCGCGCGATCCGCCAGCAGGCGAGACAGGCGCTGGCGCAGCTGGACGTAACGCTGGACGTTCGCCGCTCCATCGACGGCTGTTCGCTGGCCGAAAAGCAGCAGATTTTGCTGGCGCGGGCGCTGTCCCACCACTGCCGTTTTTTGATTCTTGATGAGCCCACCGCGCCGCTGGATGCGCATGAGAGCGAGCGCCTGTTTGCGGTAGTGAGACGTTTAAAGCAGCAGGGCATCGGCGTGGTGTTTATCTCCCACCGCATTCACGAGCTGAAGGCCATCTGCGACACCTTAACGGTGCTGCGCGACGGCAAGCTGATCGAGTCCGGCCCGATGGCCGATCTGAGCGGCGAAGCGATCGTCGAGAAGATGCTCGGCCACGTGCTGAGCGACATCTATCCTCCCGCGCGGCCGCCGCACGGCGACGAAACGCTGCTGCGCGTTGAGGGGCTTCACGACGACGCGCTGCTGAAAGATATCTCCCTGCACCTGCGCAAAGGCGAAATCCTCGGGATTGCGGGGCTGGCGGGGGCGGGGAAAACCGAACTCTGCAAGGCGCTGTTTGGCGCCACCAAAAGCCGCGTGGCGCGCGGCGAGCTGAATCATCAAGCCTGGCAGCCGCGCGACCCGGCCGACTCCGTGCTGCGCGGTCTGGCGCTGGTGCCGGAGGAGCGCCGCAAAGAGGGCATTTTTATCGACGAGCCGGTGAGCATGAACCTTGCCGTGTGCGCCGATAACAGCTTCTCGCGCTGGAGCCTGTTTGGCCATCGTCAGGCGTGGCGCTGGGCGGAAGAGGTCATCGCCCGCGTCGGCGTGCGCGCCCGTGGGCCGGGGCAGGTGCTGCGCCGCTTATCCGGCGGCAACCAGCAGAAGGTCGCCATCGGTAAATGGCTGCGCAATGACGCCAGCGTGCTGATATTCGACGAGCCGACCAAAGGCGTGGACGTGAAGGCCAAAACCGATCTGTTCCAGCTGATTGACGGCCTGGCGCGCGAGGGCAAAGGGGTGATTTACGCCTCGGGCGAGTTTGCCGAACTGGTCGGGCTGTGCGACCGCATCTGCGTGCTGTGGGACGGGCGCATCGTGGCGGAAATCGCCGGGGCCGAGGCCCGCGAAGAAACACTACTTTATTATTCAACCGGAGGAACGGCGTCGTGAGCAAGGCCCTTTCAGTGAACGCGGCGGCGTCTGGCCGTCAGCAGATTTTCGATTTTCTCTACAGGTGGGGCATGCTGTTGACCGTCGTCGCGCTGGTGGCCGTCTTTGGCCTGGCGTCGGACAGCTTCCTCGATCCGAACAACATCATCAACATTCTGCGCTCGATTGCCATCGTGACGGTGATTGCCATTGGCGTGTCGATTTCATTGACCATCGGCGGGTTCGATCTCTCTGTCGGATCTACCGCGTCGCTGGCGAACGCGCTGGTGATTTCCCTTTTCGTCTGGCACGGCTTTGGTACCACCGAGTCGATTCTGATCACCCTCGCGCTCTGCACGCTGGTGGGGCTGTTTAACGCTTTTCTGATCGTCATCCTGCGTATTCCGGACATGCTTGCGACGCTTGCCAGCCTGTTTGTCATTCAGGGCGTGGCGATGACCTACAGCTACGGCGGGTCGATTACCGAGAACATGGTGCTGCCGAGCGGCGACATGGCGGAAGGGACTATTCCGGCGGCATTCAGCCTGCTGGGGCAGGTGCCGACCATCGTGATCGTCATGCTGGTGGTGACCGTGCTGGCGCAGCTTGGCCTCTCGTTGACCACTCACGGGCGCCGGATGTACGCCATCGGCGGCAACCCCGAAGCGGCGCGTCTCTCCGGTATTCGCACCACGCGCTACAAGGTGGCGGCCTACGTGATCGCCTCGCTGCTGGCGGGACTGGGCGGAATTTTGCTGGCTTCGCGTATCGGTTCGTCGCAGGTGAATGCGGGGGGCGGATACCTGATGGATGCGGTGGCGGCGGCGTGGATTGGCTTCTCGCTGGCAGGCTCAGGCAAACCGAATGCGCTGGGAACCCTGGTCGGGGCGGTGATTCTGGGCGTGCTGTCGAACGGGCTGGTGATGCTCTCGGTGCCGTATTACGCCATGGACATTATAAAAGGGCTGGTGCTCGCGGTGGCACTGGCGATTACCTACATACAAAAACGCTGACAACACAACGGGATAAAAAATGAAAAAGATTGCACTCTCTTTAGTGGCACTTGGGTTGCTCACGGCTCTGCCTGGCTTCGCGGCTACGCCCGCACCGCTTCCGGCCGCCATTGCCAACCATGACGGGCCGATCCGCATCGCGGTGATCCGTAACCTCGGCTCAGACGACAACACCACGCAGTTTATTGCCGGGGCGATTCAGGAAGGGAAAAAGCTCGGCTTCAAGGTCAGCACCTTTTTAAGCAACGGGGACGACGCCAAATTCCAGGACTTCGTTAACCAGGCGATCAGCCAGAAATATGACGGGATTATTCTTTCTCAGGGGCGCGATCCGTACTCCACCGCGCTGGTGAAGAAGGCGGTGGATGCCGGGATTAAAGTCGCGGTATTTGATACCGCGGTGAACGGCGAGATCCCGGGCGTGACCGTCACCCAGCAGGACGATGCCTCTCTGACAAATCTCTCCTTCGGCCAGCTGGCGAAAGATTTCAACGGCAAGGCCAATATCGTCAAGCTGTGGGTGGCGGGCTTCCCGCCAATGGAGCGTCGTCAGGCGGCCTATAAAGAGCTGCAAAAGCAGTATCCGGACATCAAAGAGCTGGAGTCTATCGGCGCGGTCTCGTCTGACGTGCAGGGTGATACCGCCAACAAGGTGGGCGCGATCCTGGCGAAATATCCGAAAGGCAAAATCGACGCCATCTGGGGCACCTGGGACGCCTTCAGCCAGGGCGCGTATAAGGCGCTGAAAGAGAACGGCCGCACCGAGATCAAGCTCTACAGCATCGACATCTCCAACCAGGATCTGCAGCTGATGCGCGAGCCGGGCAGCGCGTGGAAGGTGAGCGTGGCGGTGGATCCGAAGCTGATTGGCGCGACGAACGTGCGCCTGGTAGCGAACAAGATAGCCGGGGAAGCGACGCCTGCAACCTACGATTTCAAAGCGGCGGCCATTCCGCAGGCGCTGCTGACCGCCCAGCCGGGCGCGGTGAACGTGGCGTCTCTGGGGAAAATTATTCCGGGCTGGGGCCAGACGGAAGATTTTATCGCGCCGTGGTTTGCGACGCTGGAAGCCAGGTCAAAATAATGCCCGGTGGCGCTGCGCTTACCGGGCCTACGGTGTTGTAGGCCGGATAAGGCGCAGCCGCCATCCGGCGTAAGGACTTATACATGTCTGCATTACCTCAACCCGAATACAGCCGCAATATGCGGCTGATTGGCCACAGCGACCAGGGCGGTCGCCCGGACGGCGTGCAGCTGATGGTGCACCGCGGTTTTGCCTATATCGGCCATATGGTGTCGCAGGGGTTTTCGATTGTCGACGTGCGCGACCCAAAGAACCCGAAAGCGGCGGGCTACGTGCCCGCGCCGCCCGGCACCTGGAACGTGCACCTGCAGGCGCATGACGACCTGCTGCTGGTGATCAACGCCCGGGATCTGTTTGCCGATGCGCGTTTTGCCGATGAGAAGGTCTACTACACCCGCCAGGTGGGGGAGACCGTCAGCGACGTGCAGGACAAAGGCTGGAGCGCCGGACTGCGGGTGTTTGATATCTCCACGCCGGACAGGCCGCGCGAAATCGGCTTTCTGCCGCTGAGCGGCATCGGCATTCACCGCATCTGGTACGTCGGCGGACGCTGGGCCTACGTGTCGGCGCTGATCGACGGCTTTACCGACTACATCTTCCTGACCATCGATCTGGCGGACCCGCGTAAGCCTGAAGTGGCGGGGCGCTGGTGGCTGCCGGGGATGAACCAGGCCGAAGGGGAGAAGCCGGACTGGCCGGAAGGAAAACGCTACGCGCTGCACCACGCGATTATCGCGGGTGATACCGCCTACGGCAGCTGGCGCGACGGCGGCCTGACGCTGCTGGACGTGAAGGACCGCGCGCAGCCGAAGCTGATTAGCCATCGCAACTGGAGCCCGCCGTTTGGCGGCGGAACGCACACCGCGCTGCCGCTGCCGGACCGCGACCTGCTGGTGGTGCTGGACGAAGCGGTGCTCGACAATCAGGAAGACGGCGAAAAGCTGATCTGGCTGTTTGATATCCGCGAGCCGTCGAACCCGGTGAGCATCTCGACCTTCCCGCAGCCGGATGAAACCGACTACGTGGCGAAAGGGGCGCATTTCGGCCCGCACAACCTCCACGAGAACCGGCCGGGGAGCTTTGTCAGCTCAACGCTGATTTTTGCCACGTACCAGAACGCGGGCGTGCGGGCGTACGATATTTCCAATCCGTATCGACCGGTGGAAACGGGGGCGCTGGTGCCCGGCGCGCCGGAGAAGATGATGGACACGCGGCCGAATCGCCCGCAGGTGATCCAGTCGTGCGACGTGTTTGTGGATGCGCAGGGGATTATTTACAGCACGGATTATAACGGCGGGTTATCGGTGATTGAGTATTTGGGGTAAGTGCGGTTTGATGCCCTCCCCCCGGCCCTCTCCCAATGGGAGAGGGAGAAAACCAAATGCACTCAGCTGTACTGCCGCACTCGTGCCACCAGCTCTTCCGCGTTGTCGATGCGCTCGGCAATGACGATCAGCGCTTTACCGAGCGTTATCGCGTGGCGCAGGCATTCGTGGCGCATCGCCTCGTCCTGAATGGTGTCGATATCCGCGACGTGAGAAAGCCCGACGCTGCGACGAATGAGCTCGGTGCCGCAGAAGCCGATGGCGTCATGCCAGACCTTTTTCAGAAACGCGGAGGCGTAGCCCGGTGCACTCAGCGCCGTATCGCGCGTTTTCTCGTTTGCCAGCGCCTGGAAGCGCTCCGCGAAGGTGTTCCAGAGTTCCTGAATATCGGTCAGGCGCTGCTCGCGTGCGGCAGCGGCATCGCGAATGCCCAGATGCCCCGGCAGGCCGCAGAAATTAAGCAGCAGGTTGCCGATGGCGGTGCCCAGGTCAAAGCCAATCGGGCCGAAATAGCCGAACTCGGCGTCGATGGCCTTCAGGCTGCCGTCCGCCACGAAGATCGACCCGCTGTGAATATCGCCGTGCAGGAGCGCTTCGGCGTGCGAGAAGAAGCGATGCTTCAGGGAGGCCACGGCAATCTTCAGCTGGGCGTCGTCGCGCAGGGCCGCTACGTCGTTTTCCAGCTCGGCCGGGTAGCTGTTGCGTTCGTGGATCTGGTACGGATCGTTGAAGAACAGATCTTCGGTGATCTCGCACATCTCCGGGTTGATGAATTTCGCCACCTGCGCTTTTTTCTCGTGCGGGTGCAGGTAGAAATCGCTGGTGTGAAACAGCGCGTGCGCGAGGTATTCGCCCAGCTGCTGCGCCGCCTGCGGGTAGTAAATGTTGTTGATCAGCTCGCCGCGCCAGATGCGATGGCTGGAGAGATCTTCCATCACCATTACCGCCAGCTCCGGGTCGAAGTGGTGGATTTTCACGGTGTGCTGCGGGCTGTGCCGGTAGTGCTCGACCAGCGTTTGCGCTTCAAGACGGGCGCGGTCCAGCGTCAGCGGCCAGGACTCCCCGACGCAGCGCACGTAGGGCAGCGCCTGCTTGACGATGATGCGGCTCACGCCCGCGCCGTCGAAAATTTTAAAGACCAGATTGAGGTTGCCGTCGCCTACCTCCTGCGCCTCCACCAGCGATGATGGGTCATCAAGGCCGCCAAACTGCCTAGCATATTCCACGGCGTCCTGAGCGGTAAAGGTACGGTATTGCGACATGGCCTGTTCCTCACGGGTTTGCTAATAAAGACATATAGACGTCTATACATCTGGATTTCATCCTGACACAATGTGCTACATCAACGCAACAGGGAATTAACGACATGCAGACATTACAGACGACCAGCCTGCGGGTGGCGAATAATCAGCTCTTTATTCTCGACCAGCAGGCGCTTCCGCAGGAGAAACGCTGGCTGGACGCCTCGACCGTAGAGGCGCTGGTTGGGCACATTCATGCCCTGCGGGTGCGCGGCGCGCCGCTGATTGGTCTCTCTGCAAGCCTGCTGCTGGCGCTGCTGGCGGAAAACGGCAAAAGCCGCGACGCGCTGGCGGCGGCGCTGGAAACCCTGCGCGCCTCCCGCCCGACGGCGGTGAACCTGATGAACAATCTCGACCGCATGAAGGTTGCGCTGTGGCAGGAAGATTTCGTTCCGGCGCTCGTGGCTGAAGCGCTGCGCCTGATTGACGAAGACAAACGGCTTTGCGACGCGATTGCAAAAGCCGGCAGCGCGCTGGTGAAGCCCGGCAGTCGCCTGCTGACCCACTGCAACACCGGCGGGCTGGCAACGGCGGGCGTCGGCACCGCATTGGGCGTCATTGCCCGCGCGCATCAGGACGGTAACGTCAGCAGCGTCTGGGTCGATGAAACCCGTCCGCTGCTGCAGGGCGGCAGGCTGACCGCGTGGGAGCTTGGCGAGCTGGGCGTGCCGTACAAGCTCATCACCGATTCCATGGCCGCCAGCCTGATGGCGAAAGGGCAGGTAGACGCCGTGTGGGTAGGCGCAGATCGTATTGCCGCCAACGGCGATGTGGCGAACAAGATCGGCACCTATTCCCTGGCGGTGCTGGCGAAGTTCCACGGCATTCCGTTCTACGTTGCCGCGCCGCAAACGACCCTCGATCCGGACTGCCCGAACGGGGATGCGATCCCCATTGAACAGCGCGCCGCCAGCGAGGTATCGGGCGTCGCCGGAAGCTTTGGCGCGGTGCAGTGGGCGCCGGAAAACGCGCAGGTCTATAATCCGGCGTTTGACGTTACGCCTGCCTCGCTGATTAGCGGCTGGGTGCTGGACACGGGCGTGGTTACGCCGGAAGCAGTAGCAAACGGGAAATTCGCCTGAGTCCGGCTATCCTTTAAGGGGTTCCCCTGAGAGGACAATATCGTGACGCTCGATCCTGAAACAGACTTAAAACTGGAGCGCGTGGTGGATGCACCGCGCGACCTGCTGTGGCTCTGCTGGACCACGCCGGAACATATCAAAAACTTCTTCATTCCTGCTCCCCATAAGGTGACCGAATGCGACCTCGACCTGCGGGTGGGTGGGCGGTTCAACACCGTGTTCGAGGTGGACGGGCAGCGGATGGACAACCGGGGCGTATTTCTTGAAATCGATCCCGGTAAAAAGCTGGTCTTTACCGACGGTTATACCGAAGGCTGGAAGCCTGCCGAGAAACCGTTTATGACGGCGATCCTGCTGCTGGAAGACGTAGGTGAGGGCAAAACCCGCTACACGGCGATTGCGCGTCATCCGACGAAGGAAATCCGCGAACAGCACGAGCAGATGGGCTTCCACGAAGGGTGGGGGATCGTGCTGGATCAGCTGGTGGGGTACGTGAAGGGACTGGAGCGTTGAAGCTCGAGCGGCCTGATGCCCTCACCCCGACCCTCTCCCACAGGGAGAGGGAGCAAACACTAAAAACGGCAGCTATAGCTGCCGTTTTGCTTTTACCTATGCCAGCCTTGGATACGCATCCGCGATCGCATCACCCGTAAACTGGGCCACCCAGCCTTCCGGATTGTCGAAGATACGAATCGCCGTAAAGTTCGGCTCTGAACCCATATCGAACCAGTGCGGCGTGCCCGCGGGTACGGAAATCAGGTCGTTTTTCTCGCACAGCACCTGATACACCTCATCGCCAATGTGCAGGCAGAAGAGCCCTGCGCCTTCCACGAAGAAGCGCACTTCGTCTTCACCGTGGGTGTGTTCGTTCAGGAACTTTGCGCGCAGCGCCTCTTTCTGCGGGTTGTCGGCGCGCAGGCTGATCACGTCCCAGCTCTGATAGCCTTTCTCCGCCACCAGCTTGTCGATCGCATGCTGATACGCCTGGATCACGGCTTCGGGCGCGGGATCGTGGCCTAAATCGCGGTCAGCCGCCCAACGTTCGAAGCGCACGCCTTTAGCGTTGAGCTGCTGGGCGATCTCGGCGGCGTCGGTGCTGTGCCACTGGTGCTGACTGGCGTCTTTATCGGAATAAATGGTCAATGCGCTCATGAAGGGATCTGCTCCGGATTAATCTCGTCAAACTGGTGGACCTGATGATGATGGCTTGCGCCGTCATCATCGCCGCGAATCAGCTGCAGGGTGCGAAAACCTGCCTGTTCAGCCGCGTCCAGCTCCTGATGAATATCCGACAGGAACAGGATCTGCGACGGGGCGATGCCCGTTTGCGCCGCAATGTTCTGATAAGACTGCACCTCGCGCTTGGCGCCGATGTGGGTATCAAAATAGCCGCTGAACAGATGAGTAATATCACCTTCGTCGCTGTAGCCAAATAACAGTTTCTGCGCGGCGACGGAGCCAGAGGAATAAACATAGAGATCAATCCCTTGCGCTTTCCACTTTTCCAGCGCAGGCAGGACGTCCGGGTAGAGGTGGCCGGTAAAGTCGCCGTTCACGTAGCCGTCATGCCAGATGATCCCCTGCAGGGCTTTGAGCGCCGTGGATTTGCGGTCCTCATCCATAAAGGCAAACAGGGCGTCGATAAGCTCGCTGACGCTGGCGTGCGGGTGACCGATTTCATCACGCAGGTTGTCCAGAATGGATTTGACCGGCTCGGCGTACTGCTGCGCGGTCACGAAGGCCGCCAGCCGCTCACGCGCGTAGGGGAACAAAACATCATGGACAAAACGGATATCGCTGGTGGTGCCTTCAATATCCGTCACAATCGCGCGAATCATACTCTCTCCAGTTGTCGTAAACGCATTTCGCATTCAAATAAGAATTCTAATCCTTCCAGATGACGGCGGGCCTCGGCCACATCGCGTCCCCAGCAGGTTAAGCCATGACCGCGCAGAAGAAAACCATAATTAAGCGGGCGTTCCTGTGCGTAATGGGCGATTCGGGAGGCGAGGGCGTCAATATCCTGGTCGTTATCAAAGACCGGAATAGCCACCGTATCCAGATGTGTGGTCTGTCCGGTGAGGGATTTTTGCATTTCAAAGCCGCTGATGTTGAGCTCGGCTTCTTTCACCAGACGCGACAGCACCGTAGCGTTGACGGTATGTACATGCAGGACAGCGTTGGCCTCCGGGAACAGGCGATAAATAAGGGTGTGTAGCCCCGTTTCGGCTGATGGCTTACGACCAGACGGCGCGCGGTTGGTGGCGATCTCCACCTGCAGAAAATCCTCCGTCGTCAGGCTGCCCTTGTCTTTGCCGGATTCGCTGAGCCAGCAGAGGCGTTCGTCCTGACGCACCGACATATTGCCGCCGGTGGCGGGTGCCCAGCTTTTGGCGCCAATCCAGCGGCAGGCGTCGACCAGATGTGTGAGTTGCAGGTTGTCTGTCATTTCCTTTTACCCTCGCGGCCATGAATATTCATATGGTTTATACCCGTCATACTTCAAGTTACAGGTGCGTTGGCTGCACTCACTCACCCCAGTCACGTACTTAAGTACGCTCCCGGGGATTCGTTCCCTTGCCGCCTTCCTGCAACTCGAATTATTTAGGGTATAGACGTCTAAGCGTCTTGATTGCCAAAGACTAACATCGTGTTATAGTGGCAGCAACATAAGTATTACAAGCAGGCACGACACAATGAGCAATAACGCATTGATTCCGCAGAGTAAACTTCCCAATCTCGGGACCACCATCTTTACGCAGATGAGCGCGCTGGCACAGCAGCACAACGCCATTAACCTTTCGCAGGGGTTCCCGGATTTCGACGGCCCGACCTATCTGCAGGAACGTCTGGCCTACCACGTGGCGCAGGGGGCGAACCAGTACGCGCCGATGACCGGCGTGCAGGCGCTGCGTGAAGCCATTGCGGATAAAACGGAGGAGTTGTATGGCCATAAGCCCGATGCGAACACCGACATTACGGTGACGGCAGGGGCGACCGAAGCGCTGTATGCGGCCATCACCGCGCTGGTGCGGGCGGGCGATGAAGTCATCTGCTTTGACCCGAGCTACGACAGCTATGCGCCTGCGGTTGAACTCTCCGGCGGCGTGGTGAAACGCGTGGCGTTACAGCCACCGCATTTCCGCCCTGACTGGCAGGCGTTTGCCGCGCTGCTGAGCGACAAAACCCGTCTGGTGGTCCTCAATACGCCGCACAACCCGTCGGCGACGGTGTGGCAGAAAGCCGATTTCGCCGCGCTATGGCAGGCCATTGCCGAACGTGAGATTTACGTACTGAGCGATGAAGTCTACGAGCACATCTGCTTTGCAGAGGAAGGGCACGCCAGCGTGCTGGCCCATCCGCAGCTTCGCGAGCGCGCTATCGCCGTCTCGTCATTCGGTAAGACTTACCACATGACCGGCTGGAAAGTGGGCTACTGCGTCGCACCGGCGGCCATCAGCGCTGAGCTGCGCAAGGTGCACCAGTACCTGACCTTTGCCGTGAACACGCCGGCTCAGCTTGCGCTGGCGGATATGTTGCGCGCCGAGCCGGAGCACTACCGCGAGCTGCCGCACTTCTATCGTGAACGCCGGGATCTGTTTGTGGACGCGCTGAGTAAAAGCCGTCTGGAAATTTTGCCCTCAGAAGGGACTTACTTCCTGCTCGCGGACTACAGCGCGATTTCCGATCTCGACGACGTGAGCTTTTGCCAGTGGCTGACAAAAGAGGTGGGCGTGGCCGCCATTCCGCTGTCGGTGTTCTGCGCCGATCCCTTCCCGCATAAGCTGATCCGTCTTTGCTTTGCGAAGCAGGAATCGACGCTGCTGGCAGCGGCAGAGCGCCTGAACAGGCTCTGATTATTTCACCGTCCAGGCTTCTGAGTAACGACGGTCTGCGAAGAGTTCCAGCAGGCCGTTGATTTGCTTGAGGCGCAACACTTCGTCGTTATCCATCCCCAGCTCCTTGCCAATCCTCTCGTCGTTCCAGCCAAGCTGAACCAGTTCACGAACAATCTCTGACATGGCGTTGATCTGGTGCCGCCCGCGTGCGCGGTTATGGCGGATCGTCGCCGCCATGCGGTTATGTTTATCCTGCCGATCTTCGCGCAGGCAGGTGACGGGCAAGTATCCTTTGAGCTGGCGCTTTAACGACGCCCGGCTGGTGCCAATCTCATGGCGATGAAAACCATCGACAATTTCGTAGTGCTGAGATGCATTTTGCGTCACAACGATAGGTTGCGTGAATCCATCAAGTTCAAGGGATTTACCTAGTAGCCGTTTTTCCGGTGGCGCAACGTTATTGGGGTTGTAGTCGTTGGCGGTGATATCGTCCTGTTTCACCCAGAGCACGCAGTCTATAGGTTGCTCGCTAAACGGGCTGTTTTTGTGTATCGCGACTCGCAGGGCGTTAATGGCGTTTATTCGATCCTCTTCGGGAAGTGACTGCAGGTAGATATCTATTTCGTTGATTATTCGCTGTCGCATAAAATGCCCCACTCCTTGCGTTTCGCCTTCATTCTGTCGCTGTAGCGTTGATAATGTTTGGGTTTATTTGGGCTGAAGGAAAGTGCCCGATACCAGTAATCGTTATTAAGTAAAACCTTACAAATACGTCGCCATGAGGGTATGTCTTTGGCACCAATATCCCCGTCCTGGGTGTCGGGAATAGCGTCCATGCCCCGCTTTTGATACCAGTGAAGATACACCGCGATTTTATTGCGGTAATGCTCTGCCGTATTTTGTGGCATGCTCTCGAGCAGAAGCATGGCGTATTCCCGCCAGCAAAGGCGATCGGGTTTAAGTATTTTGCGATGACCATAAAAATGGTTGTCGTGCCCGGCGTAAATTCCCCCGCTGCGCACGCCGCTGACGCGTTCGCACATGGCGGCCCAGCGATCGGGTTCAACCACATGATAGAGCCAGAGTCCCTGACGCTGCTCGGGACCAAAAGGTTCGCAGATACGCATGTAGCGCGGGGGCACGCCGGCCTGGTACATCAGGTCGTAAAGCGGGTTGTAGCAGCAGCCGGTTTTTGCAAACCAGGTCCAGATATCGGCCGTTTTCCAGTCATAAAGCGGGTAGATGTACCAGGCGTGCCCGCCCGGTGCGACCGTCGTCCAGGGTTTGTCATCAGAAAACCGCTGTTTACGCGCTGAAGCGATGGCCAGAAAGCGGTTATAGGATTCATCGGCGCGGATCCCAACCATGACTGCTGCAGGGCGTTTTTGCGCGTACCATTCCGCAAAATCGCGGACAAAGGCTTCGAACGTCATACCCTGCTGATAAAAATCGAAATAGTGTGGATCGGTAATGGCATCTTCTGGCGGTTGACGCACCCAGTGAGTGTCGGGCGCCCAGCATTGCCATTCAGGTTGAAACTGAGACAGGGAGTTCTGGGTGGTTATCGGTAGCGCGACCCACCAGAACTGATTAATGACGTCCTGATAAAGCGCTCGCACTGTTTCAATATGCTTAATGGTTAATGAGAACTGCGCTTCCCAGTCCAAAAATAAGATGTCTATTTTTCGTTTTAGCCGCCGTGCCTGTCGGGCGACAAGATGTAGCATCACGGTAGAATCTTTTCCGCCAGAAAAGGAGACGCACACTCTTGTAAAATTGTTAAGCGTCCAGTCTATGCGTTCTACAGCGGCTTCAAGAACATTTTCCCGTAGTGGGATTTTATAGATCGACATGATTCATCGCATCCTGCGTGGTAAATGCCTAAATGAAATTCAAGGTTATTATGAAAGTAATTTTCCTTACTTTCACGAAATCATTTTTTTCAATGTATGATTTTTATTTTTCATCCGGGAAATGATTCTTAATCAGAGGATGTGGCAATACAGAGTTTATGCATTTTTTCAATGAATGTTGAAAAAACGCTGCTGTTCAGCGATGAACGACTGTAGAGCATATAAATATGTATTTCAGGCAGTGCAAACGGGGTCTCAACGCTTTTTAGTTTCAACGCCTCTTTATATGTTTCATAGATGGATACGGGAATGAAGCCTAAGAGATCGGATGAGCTAACCATGGAGATAAGCGAACTGATGGAGTCCGTGCGAAAAGCAATGTTTCTTTCCGGGAAAACCTCATTGGCGCGATTCTGAAACTCTTTAACGCCCGGGTGAGCACTTCGATAAAAGGTGTACTTCTCGCGGTATAACGCCTCGATACTGGCCTGCTCGCCAAGCCTCGGATGGTCTTCCCGGCAGATCATCGTTATCGGCACCGTCGTAAAGAGGGTACAGACTACAGAGTGGTTTTTTACCGGAGCCATCGTAAAGATCAGGTCCGCTTTACGGTATGCAAGCAGATCCTCCGCTGATTCCGGAGAGATAAGCATATCACGTTGTTCTACCTCGTAATCTTCCTCAGACATTAACAGCTTCATCGGTTCGAGCATATAACCGGGCGACACCATTTGAGAGCAGTAAATGACGAAGTTTTTCTTGACCCCAGAGTGATGCATCAGGTTGATGGTTTGCTCAATCTGGTTGAGATTCTGTTCAAGATGGTGGTGCAGGTTGATGCCTACCGTGGTCGGTGTAATCCCCTTGCCGGAACGGATAAAGAGGGGGTCATTGAGCTGGTTGCGCAGGCGCTGCAGCGACTGGCTCACGGCAGAAGGCGTGATATAAAGCGTCTCAGCGGCCTTACTGATACTGAGATGCTGGTAAATACATTCGAAAATGACTAACAGATTGAGATCGAATTTTTTAAGCTCATAGAGATTTGCCATTTTTAGTCCTGCGGATGCCGGGTTTGCTGAAGTTATCACATTACTGATAACTATAGATTGAAGTTAACCATTTACAATCTTTGTGGTTCACTGACTTAATTTTATTTTTAAGCCATCTGAATATATCACGGCGTCAGATTAATGAAATAGAACTTCAAGGTTGATTAAGATAATTTTATCTTTAAAGTGTGATTGGCTTATTTGAATGACAAGCGACATTTATATATAGAGGGAAATTCATAATAAAATTAAATTTATAACCTTCTGAAAGCATTTTCGATTTTGCCTATCACAGTCATAGGCAGGATTGCCACTCTTATGGATTGCTCAACGCCGGTACGGATGGTGTAATCAAAGCGCTGTTACCGCCTTGATACTCCAGGTTGTAGAGCGCAACGCAACGCCAGTTTCGGCTGGCACTGAATGTACCTGCGGGGAATTCAGGTATCAGGGCCGCCCGTTGAGGCGGCCTTTTTACTTTCAGGCTTTCCTGTAAAAGGTTCACCTTGTTGTCTTGTCGAGGTTGTAAGGTTTGGCTGATTGATTTGATAAAGCATATGCATTAGCCCCGATGAATAAAGTTGGTTACCTTACATCTCAACGAAAACACGGAGGAAGTACAGATGTCTTTGATTAATACCAAAATTAAACCTTTCAAAAACCAGGCGTTCAAAAACGGTGAGTTCATCGAAGTTACCGAGAAAGATACCGAAGGCCGCTGGAGCGTCTTCTTCTTCTATCCGGCTGACTTTACCTTCGTTTGCCCGACTGAACTGGGTGACGTAGCAGACCATTACGACGAACTGCAGAAGCTGGGCGTAGACGTTTACTCAGTGTCTACCGATACCCACTTCACCCACAAAGCATGGCACAGCAGCTCTGAAACCATCGCAAAAATCAAATACGCGATGATCGGTGACCCGACTGGCGCCCTGACCCGTAACTTCGACAACATGCGTGAAGATGAAGGCCTGGCTGACCGCGCCACCTTCGTTGTTGACCCGCAGGGCATTATCCAGGCTATCGAAGTTACCGCTGAAGGTATCGGCCGTGATGCGTCTGACCTGCTGCGTAAAGTGAAAGCTGCTCAGTACGTGGCTTCTCACCCAGGCGAAGTGTGCCCGGCGAAATGGAAAGAAGGCGAAGCGACGCTGGCTCCATCTCTGGACCTGGTCGGCAAGATCTAAGTCTGTAAAGCCTGGCGGCGCTGCGCTTGCACAGGCCTACAGTATCGTAGGCCGGGTAAACGAAGTGCCACCCGGCAATCAATGGGCGCCCCCCGCGCCCATTTCAATCCAGCACCATGATGCAAGTTGCATTCAGGCCGCCCGTATAAGGCAGCTTGCATGATGACGTCTTAAGAGAGGGAAGAACAATGCTCGACACAAACATGAAAACCCAGCTCAAGGCCTACCTTGAGAAACTGACCAAACCCGTTGAGCTGATTGCCACGCTGGACGACAGCGCCAAATCGGCAGAGATCAAGGAACTGCTGGCAGAGATCGCCGAGCTGTCGCCGAAAGTGACGTTTAAAGAAGATAACGCGCTGCCGGTCCGTAAGCCCTCCTTCCTGATCGCCAACCCAGGCTCCGACCAGGGACCGCGCTTTGCCGGTTCTCCGCTGGGTCACGAATTTACCTCACTGGTGCTGGCGCTGCTGTGGACCGGTGGTCATCCGTCAAAAGAAGCGCAGGCGCTGCTGGAGCAGATCCGCGATATCGACGGTGATTTTGAGTTTGAAACCTATTACTCGCTCTCCTGCCACAACTGCCCGGACGTGGTACAGGCGCTGAACCTAATGTCAGTCCTGAACCCGCGCATTAAGCACACGGCGATTGACGGCGGTACCTTCCAGAATGAAATCACAGATCGCAACGTGATGGGCGTTCCGGCGGTCTACATGAACGGCAAAGAGTTCGGCCAGGGCCGCATGACGCTGACCGAAATCGTTGCCAAAGTGGATACCGGCGCAGAAAAACGTGCGGCGGAAGAGCTGAACAAACGCGATGCCTACGACGTGCTGATTGTTGGCTCCGGCCCGGCGGGTGCGGCGGCAGCGGTGTACTCCGCGCGTAAAGGTATTCGTACCGGCCTGATGGGCGAACGCTTCGGTGGCCAGGTGCTGGATACCGTTGACATCGAAAACTACATTTCCGTGCCGAAAACCGAAGGCCAGAAGCTGGCGGGGGCGCTGAAGGCGCACGTCAGCGACTACGACGTAGACGTGATCGACAGCCAGAGCGCCAGCAAGCTGGTTCCGGCATCGGTCGAGGGTGGTTTACACCAGATTGAAACCGCATCCGGCGCGGTGCTGAAAGCGCGCAGCATTATCATTGCCACCGGCGCGAAATGGCGCAACATGAACGTCCCGGGCGAAGATCAGTACCGTACCAAAGGCGTGACCTACTGTCCGCACTGCGACGGCCCGCTGTTTAAAGGTAAACGCGTGGCGGTGATCGGCGGCGGTAACTCCGGCGTGGAAGCGGCAATCGACCTGGCGGGGATTGTTGAACACGTAACCCTGCTGGAGTTCGCACCAGAGATGAAGGCGGATCAAGTTCTGCAGGATAAAGTTCGCAGCCTGAAAAACGTCGATATCGTGCTGAACGCGCAGACCACGGAAGTGAAGGGCGACGGCAGCAAAGTGACCGGTCTGGAATACCGCGACCGCGTGAGCGGCGACGTCCACAGCGTTCAGCTTTCGGGGATCTTCGTGCAGATTGGTCTGCTGCCAAACACCACCTGGCTGGAAGGCGCGATTGAGCGCAACCGCATGGGCGAAATCATCATTGATGCGAAATGTGAAACCAGCGTGAAGGGCGTGTTTGCGGCGGGCGACTGCACCACAGTGCCGTACAAACAGATCATCATCGCCACGGGCGAAGGGGCGAAGGCGTCGCTGAGTTCGTTTGACTATCTGATTCGCACCAAAACCGCATAATAGAAGAAAGTAAGGCTACACCTGCAATAGCGAGATGCCACCGAAAGGTGGCCTCTTTTTTTATCTTACGACCATCACCGGTATGTGAGTGTGGCGGATCACGCTGGAGGCGTTAGAGCCCAGCAGATGCGTGGTAATGGAAGGGTTGCGCGAACCGATGACCACCACGTCGGCTTTCAGCTCGTTCGCCAGTTCGTTTACCGCATCGCGTACGCTGCCGAATCTGACGTGCGTTTTGATCCGTGAAGGGTCGATGCTGAAGTGGCTGACCATGGTCTGCAGGCGAGTTTCCGCTTCATGCTGCAAATGCTCCTCGAAGCGACGCACGTCGGCGGCAAAGCGGTGAAGGCTCAGGCTGGCAGAGCCCGGCAGTACGTGCAACAGATGGATGACACCGTCCTGCTGCGCCAGGAATTCCGCATGGCGAACGGCCTTGTCGCTCAGCTCCATCTCAAAAACATCAACCGGCATAATAATTCTCTGATACATACCCGTTTCTCCTTGTTTATAAACGCTGAACTCATTCAACCATAAAATAGATATGGTTTCTGTAAGCGCCCCGTCAGTTTTCTTATTTCGCTAGGGAAAATCTTAAAAGAGCGCAATTTCTGCACTCACCAGTGGCGTTCAAGATAAAGCACGGCCGTGACGATAATCGCCGCAATAATCAGAAAAATAAGTGTGATAGCCAGTATCTCACTCATGACCGTCCCCACGGCACCAAAACAAATTAAGCGTGGATTAAGGGCTTTTTGCGCGATATAAGAAATTGGGGTGAATTTGCGGAAAGAGGATGCCGCTGCATCCTCTGTGCAAAGCGGGTAGGCGCTTATTCAGAAGAGATTAACGCAGGTAATCGCCCGCGGCTTCTGGCTGGTAGAGCAGCGCCAGCACTTCCAGATGGGCAGAGGCGCCGCCCGGTAATTCCCAGTGGATGGTATCACCCGTGCGTAGACCCAGCAGTGCGGCACCCACAGGCGCAAGCACAGAAAGCTGCGCGCTGCTGTCCGTCATCTGCGACGGGTAAACCAGCGTGCGGGTCAGCTCTTCACCGGTGGTCAGGTTGCGGAATTTTACCTGGCTGTTCATGGTCACCACGTCATGCGGCATCGATTCCGGCGTGCACATCTGCGCACGGTCGAGCTCCTCATTCAGGGCGTCGGCCACGGGAAGTGAGGCGAACTCTGCTTTTTCCAGCAGCCGGTCGATACGTTCTGCGTCGAGCTCATTGATGATAATTGTAGGTCTGGACATTTTTACTCCATGTCGTTAATGCTGCGTGTAACGCAGAAACCGATCCAAAAGAAAACCCTCGCCGTCTGGCAGCGAGGGTTTAACTCTCCCGATGATACTGGCTGAGCGCCCAAGTTTGAAGTGATGAAGGTCACATTCATGGTCCATATGAATTTTCGCTGAAATTTATTCAGTCTTCATTCCGGGCGGAATACGTTACGCTGAGATCCTGAATCAGGGCGTTGCCCACCAACGAGAGAGAACTATGTACTTCTACCAACCGTCTCAGGGTCACGGCCTGCCGCACGATCCGCTGAACGCCATTATTGGTCCACGTCCGATCGGCTGGATCTCCTCATGCGATAAGGCCGGTCAGCTGAATCTCGCGCCGTATAGCTTCTTTAACTGCTTTAACTATCGTCCGCCGATCATCGGCTTTTCCAGCAACGGCTGGAAGGACAGCGTGCGTAATATTACCGAAACAAAGGAATTTGTCTGGAACCTGGCGACGCGCGATCTCGCGCAGGCGATGAACCAAACCTCAGCGATGCTTCCCCACGATCGGGATGAATTTAGCTTCGCCGGGCTAACGCCGACGGCCAGCCAGCTGGTGAACGCGCCCCGCGTCGCAGAAAGCCCGGTGAACTTTGAGTGCCGCCTGTCGCAGTGCATTCAGCTTACCGGTGCCGACGGTACGCCGGTCGATACCTGGCTGGTGCTGGGGGAGGTGGTCGGTATCCATATTGCCGAAACGCTGCTGGAAGAGGGGATATACCAGACGGCAAAAGCGCAGCCCATCCTGCGTGCGGGTGGGCCGACGGCTTACTACGGCATCAGTGACGATAACCGGTTTGATATGGTGCGCCCTGGCGCGGATCAGTAACCGGCTTTATCAATTACGAACTGTTTTCCGCAGTTACCAGGATGTGGCTGCGGTGCAAATGACGCCGCCGAAAGCGGGTTGTTAATAGTGTCTGCCTTCAGGGAAATCTGCATCTCGGTCAGATACGCCGGATTGCCGTTGCAGGTCAGCTTGATCGCTTTGATGTTCTCCTTGCCCCAGCTTTTGGCTACGGCACTGTCAAAGTCGCTGCGATTGACGGATTTCCCATAGTTATCGGCGAGGAATTTACCGACCGCGCTGCTTTTAACTTCCTGATTCATCCGCACCATCGTGCCGAAATAGGCATCCGGATCGAAACCAAAGCAGACGCCGTGTTTGGCATATTCGTAGCGTTCCAGGCAGGAATTCCCACCTGCGCCCGGCATTACGTCGTTGAGCTTTGCGGCAGCGGAAAGCGACAGTCCGGTTTCGGCGGCATTGCATTTACGGCTGGCCTTCACTTCCGGCATGTTCGGAATGGGGCGCGTGGCGCAGCCAAAACGCATCCATCGACGTTCATCCACGCCGCGTGCGGCAATAGATTTCGGCAGGCCGGGCCATAGCCCGTGAACGGTCAGGAAATCGGCTTTATTCTCGCGCTCTTTTTGCAGGCGACATTCGTCAGGTTCATTCCGGTTGCGCTCGACCATGCTCTGACAAAATCCGGTTTGCCAGGAGAGAGCCAGCACATAGCGATCGAAATCGCCATACTGTGTTGCCTTCAGCGGTTCCGCCTGTGCGGAGAAGATACAGAGTGCAAGCGCCATTGCGCCAGACGGGATGACGATATCCTTCCTGAACATATGATTTCCTGATCGAATGAGCACGATTAATTTCTGGAAGTTATTAAAGCACAAAAAGCGCCCGCAGGCGCTTTTTGGATATCCCTAATTTAGCTTAGGCCGCGCCGGGTACCAGCACTTCCGTGGCGATAATCACGATAATCAGGCCAACCAAAACGGGCACTGAGGTGCGTTTGACGACTTCGAATGGCGAGATTTTCGCCATCCCGGCAACGGCAACGACCACGCCCGACACCGGAGAAATGGTACGGCCCAGGTTTGACGCCTGCAGCATGGGAATGGAGAGATAGGCCGGGTTAATACCGGATGAGTGTGCCAGTTTCGGGATCATCTCAACGAAAGCGTAGAAAGGCGCATTACCGGAACCGGTGGTCATGGCCGCCAGCATGGTGAGCACCACCAGAACCAGCATCAGGATAATACTGGCCGAGCCGAACGAGGTGGCGATAGATATCAGGCTCTGGATAAAGCCGATTGTACTCAGACCCTGGGCAAAAACGCCTGCCGCAACCAGCAGCATCACCACGCCAGCGAAGGCATCCGCCATACCGCGATACGCCACTTCCAGACCCGAGAAGACTTTTTGCGTGTTAAAACCGCGTACAAATTCCAGCACGGCGGCCAGCAGCATGCAGATGACCAGAATGGTGATGATGTGCAGCTGTGGACCCCATTTGCCGTCAAAAATCAGCACCCCGATAATCGGGGTGAACGGCAGAATGGCGTAGAACGCGGGAGCGGTAGTGGTAATTTCACTCACGTCCATCATTTCATGGCTGATGTTTTCTTTCTTATCGAGATAGCGCTGCCAGAAGAAATGCGCGATGCCCATGCCCACGATGGCAACAATCGAGATCGGTAGCGTGGTTTTAAAGGCGAAGTCGATGAGTGACATCTCCGCCGCCTTTGCCGCCAGCACAACGTCGCCGGAGGTTGGGGAGAGAATAATGGCTGCCGGAGACGCGCAAATTGCCGCGGCCGCACCGCGGCTGATACCGACGTTCACCATGACCGGGAACAGCGTCGCCATGAGCAGTACGCCAAGTCCGGTAGCCGACGAAACGGCCAGCGACATCAGGCAGGCGAGGAAATAGGCGGCGACCATCAGCAGATACGGCGAGTTGATGTATTGCAGGGGTTTGGAGGCAAGCTTAACGACCATGTCGTTGGCGCCGATGTGGGTCATGTAGGCCGCAAAACCACACAGCATCATGATCATCATGCCCAGATCGCCGCCGCGGCTCATGAGCAATATTTTAATGTATTCAACGATATCTGTAGCAGTGTAACCGGTGCTGGCCGCGCTGGCGGGTAACACCTGGTGCCCCATTATTGCGCTGATAATCAGCAGTGTTAAACCGCCAACAAATAATACGCCCGTGGCCGAGTAGCCTTTAATGATGTAGCGCGCGACGCCGACAATGACGACGACTCCAATAAGGAGCTCGAATAACGTAAGCATGATTTCCCCTGTATCTCTGCTGCAATGGAGCACAAAAAATCAATAAAAAAATAAGGATGAAAATGTGCCGAATAATTGGCCTGTTCTTGCTGATTAAAATCAATAAACAGACGACTAGAGAACAGAACAACCGTGTTTTTGCCATGGCCCATACATTTATGTCATGAGGCCCTTGACCGTCAGAAATAGTGCAACACGTCCCAATAATGATAACAAATTGTTAATGTTTTGTATGGTTTTGCATGTCACTGATTAACAGGGCTTAACGGGAAAAACCACACCTCCGGTAGGTTTATTTGCGCGTTTCTCTCGCTTTCTTTAAGAATATTCCCGGAAAGAGGCCGAATAATTAGGAATAACGCCGATGCCGTTAAGCCTTGATTCAACTATTTTATGATAAACTTTGCCTCGAATACTAAGAATGGTAATTGCATTGTGATCGTACGTAATACATTTTTCTCTATTTTGTTGTTTATTTTTGGGCAGTTAACGTTTTCATCTGTTGCACAGGCAGAAGGGAACGCGGCGGATAAAGGCTGGTTCTCAACCTTTACGGATAATGTTTCCCAGACATGGACGGCACCTGAACATTATGATCTCTATGTTCCGGCAATAACGTGGCATGCGCGTTTTGCTTATGACAAAGAGAAAACCGATAAATACAACGAGCGTCCGTGGGGCGCGGGCTTTGGTCAGTCGCGCTGGGATGAAAAGGGAAACTGGCATGGCATCTATCTGATGGCCTTCAAAGACTCGTTTAACAAATGGGAGCCGATTGGGGGTTATGGTTGGGAAAAAACCTGGCGTCCGCTAGCGGACGACAACTTCCACGTTGGATTGGGCTATACCGCTGGTGTTACCGCGCGTGACAACTGGAAGTACATCCCGATCCCGGTGCTGCTGCCGCTGGCCTCTATTGGCTATGGCCCCGCAACGTTCCAGATGACCTACATCCCGGGGACTTATAACAACGGAAACGTTTACTTCGCCTGGATGCGTTTTCAGTTTTAACTGACAAAACGTTACGGGGTGGTGAAAAAACGCGCAGGCGTTGATTCATAAACGATAAAAATCTGCCAGCGAAAATTAACGCGACTTTAGTCACTTTTTATCAAAGATCCGCTGGACAAAAGGTCCCACAATTGATGTACTGGTAACCGACACAGCATTTGTGTCGTTTTTTAATGTAAAGGTAATTTTGATGTCTAAGATTAAAGGTAACGTTAAGTGGTTTAATGAGTCCAAAGGATTCGGTTTCATTACTCCTGAAGATGGCAGCAAAGACGTGTTCGTACACTTCTCTGCAATCCAGTCTAATGGTTTCAAAACTCTGGCTGAAGGTCAGCGTGTAGAGTTCGAAATCACTAACGGTGCCAAAGGCCCTTCTGCTGCTAACGTAATCGCTCTGTAATTCAGACGCGTCAGCAAGAATTTCAAAACCCGCTCACTGAGCGGGTTTTTTTCGTTTTGCATCAGCCAAGCAGATATATTTTCAGGAAGCTGGCAACGATCAGCACGCTCAACAACACCATGCCTGCGCTCATCAGACTCTGTTTCATTCTGTCACCCTCGTTCAGTACTGCACTCAGAGTGACAGAGAAAAATTAAGCCAACATTAACGGTTCGGCTGTTAATGCGCGCTTGCGGAAGAAAACAGCCAAAATGCGATCCCCGTCATCGCAAAGGAGCCGAGCATATTGATCGCCATATTCATCAGCGCCCAGCCGATACGGCCTTCCTGAAAGAGAAAAACGGTTTCCGCAGAAAAGGTTGAGAAGGTGGTTAACCCGCCGCAGAATCCGGTGGTAATCAGCACTTTCCACATTGGGTCGATGTGTGTCATTCGGTTAAACCAGGCCAGCCCCATGCCAATGATAAAGGCACCAATCAGGTTAGCAGCAAGCGTCCCCATGGGAATCGCCTGATGCAGGGGGTTAAACCGCATACTGAGAAACCATCGCGCAACGCTACCCGTTCCCCCACCAATAAAAACGGCTAAAAGTAGTTGTAACACGCTAAATACCTGCTATTTGATGTGTAAGAGAAGCGAGTTTAACGCCGTTTATGATGAGGGGACAAATATGTATGTTGCGGTAGGGCAGTTTGCCGTCACGCCTGACTGGCATGAGAATGTGAGAACATGCGTCAGCCTGATGAAGCAGGCCCGGCAGAAAGGCGCGTCGCTGTTGGTTCTCCCCGAGGCGCTGCTGGCCAGGGATGATAATGACCCGGATTTATCCGTGAAGTCCGCGCAGCCGCTGGACGGCGAATTTTTACAGCAGCTGCTCGCCCAGAGCGCGGGCAATACGATGACGACGATCTTAACGATCCATGTTCCCTCAACGCCGGATCGCGCAGTGAATACGCTCGTGGCGATTCGTGGCGGGGCCATTGTTGCACGTTACGCCAAGCTTCACCTCTATGACGCGTTCAGCATCCAGGAGTCGCGACGCGTTGACCCCGGAGACAATATCCCCCCGCTGCTGGAGATTGACGGATTCAGGATCGGGTTGATGACGTGCTATGACCTGCGTTTTCCCGAGCTGGCGCTCTCTCTGGCGCTGCAGGGGGCGGACGTACTGGTACTGCCTGCCGCGTGGGTCAGAGGGCCGTTAAAAGAGCACCATTGGGCAACGCTGCTTGCGGCGCGCGCGCTGGATACCACCTGTTATGTCGTTGCCGCTGGGGAATGTGGCACGAAAAACATCGGGCAAAGCAGGGTGGTCGATCCGCTGGGGGTAACGATCGCCGCCGCTGCGGAAGCCCCGGATTTGCTGGTGGTGGAGATAAACATAGACAGAATTGCGCTTGCACGTCAGCAATTACCCGTTCTTCGCAATCGTCGGTTTGCGCCACCGCAATTATTGTGATGTTTTTTTCAACAATGCTTGATTCACCTTGTTACAGATTGCTATTGTGTGCACGCGCTAAATGACCGTTAATACAGTCAGGTTTTGGCGCTGAATGCAGCCTGTTTTAAGTAAAGAAGGTATCTATGGGTGAGATTAGTATTACCAAACTGCTGGTGGTTGCCGCACTGGTCGTCCTGCTGTTTGGTACCAAGAAGTTACGCACGCTGGGTGGTGACCTGGGGGCTGCCATCAAAGGCTTTAAGAAAGCGATGAACGACGATGATGCAGCGGCGAAGAAAAGCGCCGAGGATGACGTCCCGGCTGACAAGCTTTCTCACAAAGAGTGACAGCAACGCCTGAGGGCTTGCGAAAAAAAACCGGCTCATGAGGCCGGTTTTTTTGTATTACTGTAAAAGAATATTACAGCATTATTTAACTTCTTCGCCTTTTGCCTGCATGTCGGCATGGTATGAGGAGCGCACGAATGGGCCGCAGGCAGCGTGGGTGAAGCCCATCGCCATTGCTTCGGCTTTCATTTCATCGAACTCATCCGGGCTCACGTAGCGCTGTACCGGCAGGTGGTGACGGCTTGGCTGCAGATACTGTCCCAGGGTCAACATGGTCACACCGTGGCGGCGAAGATCGCGCATCACCTCAATGATTTCCTCATTGGTTTCACCCAAACCCACCATCAGACCAGACTTGGTCGGAATATGCGGATGCGCTTCTTTGAAACGCTCCAGCAGTTTCAGAGACCAGTTGTAATCTGCGCCTGGACGCACCTGACGGTAGATACGCGGCACGTTCTCCAGGTTGTGGTTAAACACATCTGGCGGCGTTGCGGTCAGGATATCCAGCGCGCGGTCCATACGGCCACGGAAGTCAGGCACCAGCGTCTCGATTTTAATATTAGGGCTTTTCTCGCGAATGGCCGTAATGCAGTCAGCGAAGTGCTGAGCACCACCGTCACGCAGGTCGTCACGGTCAACGGAGGTGATCACCACATAACGCAGCGCCATGTCGGCGATGGTCTGCGCCAGTTTCTGGGGTTCGTTAGCATCAGGCGCGACTGGACGGCCATGAGCAACATCGCAGAACGGGCAGCGGCGGGTGCAGATAGCACCCAGAATCATAAACGTCGCGGTACCGTGATTGAAACATTCAGCAAGGTTCGGACAAGAGGCTTCTTCACACACAGAGTGAAGGCCATTCTTGCGCATCGCCGCTTTGATCCCCTGGATACGCGAAGAGTCTGCCGGAAGTTTGATTTTCATCCATTCCGGTTTTCTTAACAGCGCCTCGCGCTCTGTAGCCACGTTTTTAACCGGGATAAGGGCCATTTTATCGGCATCGCGGTATTTAACACCGCGTTCCATCACAATGGGTTTACTCATAGCGTGCGTGTTCCAGTTGCGAATATCGAAGGAAAGCGTTTCAATTCAAGGGAATGTTGTATTTATCAACTATTTTTGAACGAACGACAGGCAGTATATCATTGAAACGGTCGTTAAAGCAGCCTGCCAGATCGCCAATTTGTAAAATAGTTGTTGTTTTGTGCCTTTTGCCCTGCCTGGTGCAGGGGCTTGTGCTGGCTAAACCTGTCAGAAGGCCTGACGGATGATGCGGATGACGTTTTCCAGGACCGGATCGCGTAAACTCAACTTGTTGTAATGCAGTGAAATCTCGATGGATTCTGCATTAAGCTGACTGAACGGAATGCTCTCCAGCGGCCAGCATTTTCGTAGCAGGCTGAACAGGCGTGATGGCATAACGCACAGCATGTCGCTGCTGCCGATCAGGGATGCAGTGGTGAACATATTGTAACTGCTGAAGCTGATCTGACGTTCCGGGAAAATTTCATCAATACGCTGACGAAGCGCATGGTTAGATTGCCCTTCGGTCATGAAAGACGAGTGGTCGTAGTTGCGCAGATTTTCTATGGTCAGCGGTTCGCTGAGAACCGGATGCTGCTGTCGGCAAACCAGCACCAGGTTATCCGCATAGAGCACATTTTGCCCCAGCGCTCTGGCACTGAAGCTGCCGCTTTCAATAATCAGGTCCGTCTGGAACTGGGCAAGCTGAATGTCAGGTTCATTGAGCGGCACATTGCGAAGCAGGAGCTGCGGAGCATGCTCTTTCACGGCCTGGAAGATCGCCGGCATCACCAGCACACCCACAGAAGGGGAGCAGCCGATGGTGATGGTTCTCTGCTTATCATAGCTCCCGGTTAAGTCCAGTGCGCCCAGAATCGACTCCAGCCCCTGGCTGATGTACTCGTGGAGATGCGTGGCGTAAGCCGTAGGCGTTACCCCCTGGCCCTTACGGATAAATAGCGGGTCAGGAAATATAGCGCGTAGCTTTTGGATCGACTGGCTTATTGCTGATGGCGTGAGATTAAGAATTTTCGCAGCGTTAACGATACCCTTGTGGACATATACTGCCTCAAAAATAGTCAGTAAATTGAGGTCGATATTACGTAAAGTCCGAAAAATTTGCGGCTTGTCTTCGCCACCAGGTTCATTCAGTCGTTTGGCTGGTAAATTATTATACTCCACGCTTTCACTCCGTATTCATTCACAATATGAATGATAGTTGAATTTATTTATTATGCTTGTAGAGATTCGTAAAGTGTTGGTTTTGTTTCACTTGTTTATCAAAAGCAAACAGTTGTGTGATAATTGCTCACGTTACTTATGCCGTGTTTGCCGTGCTTGCTGGAGGCTAAATAATATGTAGCGGTAATATTCGGGCGCTTCGAAAATATAGAATCTGTGGATTATTGTAAAGTGCAAAAACGGTAAATAAACAGCGGCCCGTCAAATTATCGAGCCCTGTTGTACGATATATTAAGCAGGGATATATTCGTGCGGGGGATTGTTAAGTAGTGCTAACACATTCTTCAAAAGCACGGGACGAATATTTTCAGGCGTAGCGGTTTCTACCCACTGGCGCATTTGCGTCATTTCCATGCCGGCGTAGCCGCAGGGGTTTATGCGCTGGAAAGGTGCGAGGTCCATATTAATATTCAAGGCCAGGCCATGGAATGAGCAGCCTTTACGAATACGCAGCCCCAGAGAGCAGATCTTCATTTCCCCAACGTAGACGCCCGGCGCATCGGCGCGCGGATGTGCGTCAATACCATATTCCGCAAGCGTGTTGACGACGGTTTGTTCCAGCAAGGTCACCAGTTCACGCACGCCCAGCTTTCGGCGTTTCAGATTTAGCAGGACGTACATCACCTGCTGCCCGGGCCCGTGGTAAGTGACCTGACCGCCGCGATCGCTCTGGATAACCGGGATATCTCCCGTCATTAATAGGTGTTCTGCTTTACCTGCCTGACCCTGCGTAAATACCGGCAGGTGTTCGACCAGCCAGATTTCATCTGGGGTACTGTCATCGCGTGAATCGGTGAAGTCATGCATGGCCTGGGAGACAGGCTCATAAGGTTGCAGCCCGAGGTGACGGACCAGAATTTTATCCTGATACAAAACTGCGTCTCCGAAGACGAGGGACAAAAGGTGTGGGGGAGTATATCACAGCGGGGGAGAGGGGTTACCCGGCAAACCGGGTAACCGCAAAGGGACTACAGCACCATACGAACAATTTCGATATTGCCGAGCTCTTCGTACAGCGTTTCCACCTGCTCAATGTGTGTCGCAGTAATGGTAATAGAAACCGAGTGGTAGTTGCCCTTGCTGCTTGGTTTTACTGACGGAGAGTAGTCACCCGGCGCATGGCGCTGTACCACTTCAACCACCTGATCAACCAGCTCAGGTTTCGCCAGACCCATTACTTTGTAGGTAAATGAGGTAGGGAATTCAAGCAGTTCGTTAAGTTTGGTTTTCATGTCAGCTCCGGCGTAACGTCAAAAAATAATAACTCCCACGTCAGGTGGGAGTTATCAGGATACTTAGTATATGGGGATCAAAATCACACTTTCAAGTGTTCAATTTTTAACCAAACCAGTGGTGGAACATCAATTTAATGTAATCAATGATTTTGCCGAAGAAATTGCCTTCAGGAATTTCCTGCAGGACAACCAGCGGACGCTGATCGATCGTTTTTCCATCCAGTTGGAAGTTGATGGTGCCCACAACCTGGTTTTTCTGCAGTGGGGCATGCAGCTCGGTGCTGTTCAGCACGTAGCTGGCTTTCAGATCTTTCATGCGACCGCGCGGAATGGTCAGGTACAGGTCTTTATCAACGCCGAGAGATGCACGGTCGTTGTCGCCGAACCAGACGGGTTCAGACGCAAACTCTTTGCCTGCTTTCAGTGGATTCACGGTTTCGAAGAAACGGAAGCCCCAGGTCAGCAGTTTCTTGCTTTCTGTTTCGCGACCTTTAAAGGTACGGCCGCCCATCACGGCAGAGATCAGACGCATCTGACCTTCAGTAGCAGAAGCCACCAGGTTGTAGCCCGCTTTGTCGGTATGGCCAGTTTTAATGCCGTCAACGTTCAGGCTGTTATCCCACAGCAGGCCGTTACGGTTGGTCTGACGAATACCGTTAAAGGTGAACTCTTTCTCTTTATAGATTGAGTATTCATTAGGTACATCGCGGATGAGCGCCTGACCAATCAGGGCCATATCACGTGCGGAGCTGTACTGACCGTCTGCGTCCAGGCCGTGTACGGTCTGGAAATGGCTGTTTTTCAGACCCAGCGCGGTAACGTAGCTGTTCATCAGACCCACGAAGGCATCCTGGCTACCGGCGGCGAAATCGGCCATCGCCACGCAGGCATCGTTACCCGACTGCAGGTTGATACCCCGAATCAACTGGGAAACAGGAACCTGCATACCCGGCTTCAGGAACATCAGAGAGGAACCTTTGAAGACAGGGTTCCCGGTTGCCCACGCATCGTTACCGATGGTGACCAGATCCGATTCTTTGAATTTACCTGCCTTCATCGCCTGGCCGATAACGTAGCTGGTCATCATTTTGGTCAGGCTGGCCGGGTCACGTCGAGCATCGGCATTCTGTTCTGCCAGCACTTTGCCAGAGTTGTAATCGATCAGGATATAGGATTCCGCGTCGATTTGCGGAACGCCAGGGATCATGGTCTTGATATTCAGGTCATCGGCGTGAGCTGCAGAGAGCGCAGCAGCGCAAAGGGCCGTGGTCAGCGCCATGCGCTGCACAAAACGAGCAGAAAAAGTGGTCTTCATGGTCAGAACTACGACATCCGTGATGGAATTAAAAAAAGTGCCTTACTATAGCAAATGCTATTCAGGCAGGCATCCGACTTTAAGCATGAGTTTGTGAATGTATTTTACACAAACTGACAATTCGGATACCGCCGGTTAATTATTTCGCAACAGCGATAAATGACTGAAGCTGAGCTTCATTCTGCAGACGCTGCTGCAGGGAGGCTGCCTGCGATTTGCTGGCAAACGGGCCCATCTGAATTCGCCAGACCGCGCCGTTCTGCTCAACGCGTCCTGGTACGCCAAACTGCTGGCTCAGACGCTGTTGATACTGTTTGGCTCGGGTCTGATCGCTCACAGCGCCTACCTGAACCAGATAGCTGCCGCTGGCCGCTGCTGGAGCCGCCACCGCCGCACTTTGCGTGGCCGCTGCTGGAGCCGCCACCGCCGCACTTTGCGTGGCCGCTGGCGCCGTTACGGGAGCCGGCTGGGTTGCTGGCGCAGCTACGGGTGCAGGGGTCGGAGTCGGCTCACTGCCTTCCAGCACGCCCGAGGCTAAGGTCGTCGGTGCGCCAAGAAAGCCGCTACTCTTTACCGGTGCGCCCGTTGAATCATCGCTTTGCAGCGTGTCATTGCTGATGGGGCGTATTTCTCCCCCCGGCTGAGCAGGCTCTGCCGGGGACGAGACGCTTCCCATTCCGCCGTCAAGATTTGGGCGGTCAGGAAGGGCATAGGTCTGTTTTGCCACCGTCGTACACGCGGTACCCGGCCCGGAGAGCGAACCATCCTGCGCGACGATAATCGGGTCAATACGGACTTTGGTGTTGTTCGAGGTGTTCAGGCGATCGGCAGACGCGCGCGACAGGGAAATCACCCGGTCATTCCCGTAGGGGCCGCGGTCATTGATACGCACGACGATCATGCGGCCATTCGCCAGGTTGGTGATACGGGCGTAGCTCGGGATCGGCAGCGTCGGGTGTGCTGCGGTCAGCTGCATGGGGTCGAATGCTTCCCCGGAAGCTGTCAGGTTACTCCCCGGCTCGGCATCATAAATGGCGGCAAAGCCCGCCTGACTGAAACGGGAAGGATCCTGAACAATTTTATAGCTTTTGCCGTCGCGCTCGTAATCCTGATTGGCACTGGCATTCAGCGGTTCATAAACGGGATCGGCACCGCTGATTTCAACGATCGGGCCATTACACACCGCAGGCTGCGGCGGCGCGACGGTTGCCTGTTGCTGACCATCATCACTTGTGCAGGCCGCAAGTAAACTTGCCGCGATGCAGATCCCCAGCCACTGCTTACGCATTCCGATCCCCTTATTTTTATACGCTTTTTGACAACATTTTTCTGTGGGTATGGATCGACATCACGATACCAAACCCGGCCATCAACACGATCAGTGCCGAGCCTCCGTAACTCACCAGCGGCAGCGGTACGCCTACCACCGGTAGAATACCACTCACCATACCAATATTTACGAAGACATAAACGAATAAAATCAGCATCAACCCGCCAGCCATGACGCGACCAAAGGTGGTTTGTGCACGCGCTGCAATCCACAATCCTCGCATGATCAGCAGTACATATAGCGCCAGCAATATTAAGATGCCAACCAGCCCCAGCTCTTCCGCCAGTACGGCGAAGATAAAGTCGGTGTGGCGTTCCGGTAAAAATTCCAGCTGCGACTGCGTGCCGTGCAGCCAGCCTTTACCGCGCAGGCCGCCGGAGCCAATCGCAATCTTGGACTGAATAATATGATACCCCGCGCCCAGCGGATCGGTTTCCGGATCGAGCAGCATCATGACGCGCTGGCGCTGGTAATCATGCATCAGGAAGAACCAGAGGATAGGAATGAACGCCGCAATCAGCACCACCGCGATACCAATCAGGCGCCAGCTTAGTCCCGACAGGAAAAGGACAAACAGGCCGGAGAGGGCAATAAGAATTGAGGTGCCAAGGTCAGGCTGTGCCGCAACCAGCAGCGTCGGCAGGAAAATTAGCACCAGCGCGATGGCGGTGTTTTTCAGAGACGGCGGACAGACGTCGCGGTTGATAAAGCGAGCCACCATCAATGGAACGGCGATTTTGGCGATTTCCGAAGGCTGGAAGCGAACAACGCCCAGATCCAGCCAGCGCTGCGCCCCTTTTGAAATGGCGCCAAACGCATCTACCGCAACCAGCAAAATAATACAGAAGATGTAGAGGTAGGGCGCCCAGCCTTCGTAGACGCGCGGCGGAATTTGCGCCATCACCACCATGATGATCAGACCCATGGCGATCTGGCCGATTTTGCGCTCCATCATGCCGATGTCCTGGCCGCTGGCGCTCCAGATAACCAGGGCGCTGTAAACCAGCAGAGCCAGCAGGATCAGCAGCATGGCTGGGTCGATGTGGATTTTGTCCCACAGCGATTTTTTATTCGGATTATCCGTCATGATTATTGGTCCTCCGCCGCAGCGGCGGCCGGGTTTTCAGCCGGCAGTTCGGTGTTGTTATCACCCAGCATAATGTGGTCAAGGATCTGGCGCATGATGGTCCCTACTGCTGGTCCGGCACCGCCGTTCTCCAGAATCATCGCCACCGCGACCTGCGGGTTATCATAAGGGGCAAACGCCGTCATCAGCTTATGGTCACGCAGACGTTCAGCAATGCGGTGCGCGTTATAGGTTTCGTTGGCTTTCAGACCAAACACCTGTGCAGTACCGGACTTTGCGGCCACTTTGTACGGCGTACCGGCGAAGTATTTATGCGCGGTCCCGTTAGGACGGTTTGCTACGCCGTACATACCGTCTTTCGCAATTTCCCAGAAGCCGGAGTGAATGTCACCCACCGGAGCCTCGTGCGGCTGGTTCCACGGCACTTTTTTGCCGTCTTCAACCGTGCTCTGCAGCAGATGAGGCACTTTTACCACGCCGTCATTGATGAGGATCATCATGGCTTTGTTCATCTGAATCGGCGTCGCCGTCCAGTAACCCTGGCCGATACCCACCGGAATGGTGTCACCCTGATACCACGGTTTTTTAAAGCGCTTCAGCTTCCATTCACGTGTTGGCATGTTGCCAGAACGTTCTTCTGAAAGGTCAACGCCGGTGTAATGCCCATAGCCGAATTTGCTCATCCACTCCGACAGGCGGTCGATACCCATGTCATACGCCACCTGATAGAAGAAGGTATCCGCAGATTCTTCCAGCGATTTGGTGACGTTCAGATGACCGTGGCCCCATTTTTTCCAGTCACGATAGCGCTTATCTGAACCCGGCAGCTGCCACCAGCCCGGGTCGAACAGGCTGGTATTACGGTTGATGACGCCGGCACTCAGCGCAGAGACCGCCACGTACGGTTTAACCGTTGATGCCGGCGGGTAAACCCCTTGCGTCGCACGGTTTACCAGCGGCGTGTTCGGGTCATTCAGCAGACCGGAATAGTCTTTACTGGAAATGCCGTCAACAAAGAGATTCGGATCATAGCTTGGCATAGACACCATCGCCAGGATGCCACCGGTACGAGGATCGGTGACCACGACGGCTGCACGGCTGCCCGCCAGCAGGGTTTCAATATACTGCTGAAGTTTTAGATCGAGCGTCAGATAGACGTCATGCCCCGCCTGAGGCGGCACTTCTTTCAGCTGGCGAATCACGCGGCCGCGGTTGTTAACCTCAACCTCTTCGTAGCCGGTTTGCCCGTGCAGAACGTCTTCGTAGTAACGTTCGATCCCCAGCTTACCGATATCGTGCGTAGCAGCGTAGTTGGCCAGCTTGCCGTCTTTATCAAGGCGGTCGACGTCTTTGTCGTTAATCTTGGAAACGTAGCCAATCACATGCGTCAGCGCGGAGCCGTAGGGATAGTAGCGACGCTTATACCCCTTCACTTCCACGCCGGGGAAACGGTACTGATTCACCGCAAAGCGGGCTACCTGTACTTCCGTCAGATTGGTTTTAACCGGAATCGAGGTGAAACGATGAGAACGGGCGCGCTCTTTTTTGAAGGCCGCAATATCGTCGTCGTTAAGGTCAACAACGCTTCTCAGTGCTTCCAGCGTATCCTGAACATTATCGACTTTTTCCGGCATCATCTCGATTTGATAGATGGTGCGGTTTAACGCCAGCGGGGTGCCGTTACGATCGTAAATAATGCCGCGGCTGGGGGCGATAGGCACCAGCTTAATACGGTTTTCGTTTGAACGCGTCTGGTAGTCGGTAAAGCGGACAATTTGCAGATTATAAAGGTTGGCGATCAGCACGCCGGTAAGCAGCAAAATCCCGGTAAAGGCGACCAGCGCCCGGCGCACAAACAGCGCGGACTCAGCCGTATAGTCGCGAAAAGAATTCTGTAGTTTCATCCGCTGCTTAATCTACCCTGGTCAGTCATTACTCGCGGTGATAGGGGTGGTTGGTAGTAATGCTCCACGCGCGATACAGGCTTTCTGCCACCAGTACCCGAACGAGCGGGTGGGGAAGCGTCAGCGCGGAGAGGGACCAACTTTGTTCAGCCGCGGCTTTGCAGGCGGGGGATAACCCTTCTGGTCCGCCAATCAACAGACTGACGTCACGGCCATCCTGCTTCCAGCGCTCCAGTTCGTGCGCCAGCTGCGGCGTATCCCAGGGTTTTCCTGGGATATCGAGGGTGACAATGCGGTTTTTGCCTGCGGCAGCCAGCATCAGTTCGCCCTCTTTATCGAGAATACGTTTGATATCAGCGTTCTTGCCGCGCTTACCGGCAGGAATTTCCACCAGCTCGAACGGCATGTCTTTTGGAAAACGACGCAGATATTCAGTAAAACCGGTTTGTACCCAGTCCGGCATTTTGGTGCCGACGGCGACCAGCTGCAACTTCACGCATTAACCCCAGAGTTTTTCCAGCTCATACAGGCGACGGCTCTCGTCCTGCATGACGTGGACAATCACATCGCCGAGGTCGACAACCACCCAGTCAGCCGTCGCTTCACCTTCAACACCTAGCGGCAACAGCCCTGCGGCACGCGATTCCTGAACCACGTGATCGGCAATCGAAACAACATGACGCGTAGATGTACCGGTGCAGATGATCATGCAGTCGGTAATACTGGATTTACCCTTAACGTCGATAGCGATGATGTCCTGACCTTTCAGGTCATCAATTTTGTCAATAACAAAATCCTGGAGTGCTTTACCCTGCAAGTTTTCCCCCTGGGGTGAATGAGATTGTAAAACTTTGAATTCGAAGCCAGACAGTATACCTGAACTCACGCCTGTATCGGGACAAATGTCTCCGGCCGGCTTTTGAAGGCGGGTATCATCCCACCCTCCGCCTGAGATTGCATCGCCATTTTTGTAAAACAATTTCTGTAAAGCAACGATCGGCGGGAAAGTCTGGCAGCGGAGAATAACAGTATGGCTTAACCTGTCAAGGCAGGATAAACAATAAGCCGCTTTTTATACCCTCCGGCTATTCATCTGCGCTTTTCTGATACAAACCGTGCGTATGGATATAGGCCAGCACGGTGGGCGGCAGCAGATCGTCACACGCTAAACCCTGCTGTAAACGCTCACGAATGAGGGTCGCAGAGATATCGAACCACGGCGTTTCCGCCAGATAGATCTTCCCGGCAGGCTGATTGTGAAGATCTTCAATGTTATCGGTGAGATGGTCTTCCAGCCACTGCTGGTACTGCTCTTCGCGCATGGTCAGCGGATAGCCAGGACGGCGGCAGACAAGAAGATGGCTGTTCTGAAGAATGGTTTCATACTGATGCCACGTGGGGAAGTTGAGCAGGGAATCCTGGCCGATGATAAAGGCCAGCGGCTGGTCTGGCCCTTGTTCGGCGCGCCACTCCTGAAGCGTCTGAGATGTCCAGGAGGGGGTGTCGCGACGCAGCTCACGCTCGTCAAGTCGGAAAAGCGGTTTATCTGCGATAGCAAGGGCAAGCATCTCTTTCCGCTGCTCGCTGGTCGCCTCGGGCTGTGGACGATGGGGCGGGACATTATTGGGCATGATGGTGACGCGCTGAAGGCCGATCAGATTCGCCAGAATTTCAACCGGCTTCAGATGCCCGTAATGTACCGGGTCGAAGGTGCCGCCATACAAGGCCTGTAAAGAATGCATACTATCCATCAATAAAAACGTCTGCCAGCGCCTTGTGGCAGAGCAGCAGAGAAAGGCTTTCCAGCTCCGCCCAGACCGACTGGCCATAGTCTTGTTTTAACGTGAGCTCAGCGTGCATCAGAAGCTGCACAGCCTGACGGAGCTGCTCATGACTCAGGCGGTTGACGGCCTCGGTGGTCAAAGCCCTGCGATTTTGCCACACGCGGTGTTTATCAAACAGCGAACGCAGCGGCGTATGGGCAGACTGACGCTTGAGCGTAATCAGCAGCAGCAGTTCGCGCTGCAGCGTACGCAGCAGAATGACGGGTTCGCTCCCTTCAAGGCGCAGCTGTTGCAGAATATGCAGGGCGCGTTTGCTCTTCGCCGACAGCAGTGCATCCACCCAGTGGAAAGGCGTGAAGTGCGCCGCGTCGTTAACAGCCTGCTCGACGCGCGGCAAGGTGAGTTTGCCGTCCGGCCAGAGCAGGGAGAGTCTGTCGAGCGCCTGCGCCAGGGCAAGCAGGTTACCTTCATAGCAGTAGCAGAGCAGCTGATTTGCCGCATCATCCAGCTGAAGGTTGTTCTGCTTCGCTCTCGCTGCCACCCATTTAGGCAGATGCGCTTGTTCAGGCGTCTGACAGGTAACCTGCACCGCGTGGGTTGCGAGCTGGGTAAACCACGCCGCGTTTTCCTGGGCTTTGGTAAGCTTGTTGCCACGCACAATAAAGAGCAGATCGCTATGTAACAGGCTGACCAGCGTGGCGAGTTGCTCATTCATGGCCGCGTTAGGACCATTATCCGGGAGCAGGAGCTGAATGGTCTGGCGCGATGCAAAAAGGCTCATCGCCTGACAAAGCGAGAAGAGGGCGTTCCAGTCGGTATTGTTATCCAACTGGACGGTGTGGTGTTCATCAAAGCCCTGAGCGGCTGACGCCTGTCTCACGGCATCCAGGCTTTCCTGAAGTAAGAGCGGATCGTTTCCAAGAAGCAGATACGCCGCGCGCAGCCCTTCATTGAGCTGCGCGCGGAGTTGTTCAGGATACAGCCTGATCATCATTTACCCAGAGAGGTGGCAGCAGGAAGCGTGCCGGCATCCGGTTTTTCAACAATGTCAGATCCTTGTTTGGTTGACGCTGCAATACCAGGCAGTTTACGGATCAGTTGTTCCGCTGCCTTGTCGTACATTTCGTTGATGATAATCTGCTGCTCGGCATCTTTTGCCAGCGCCGTCTGCGGGTTATCAAAGAACGAACGGTACACTTTCGTGCTGATCGGATAGATGTCTTTACCCGGGATCAGAACGGCTGCGTTGACCGTCATAACCATCTGATATTCTGCGGTACGACCGTCCTGGAAGATAGATGCTGTATCTTTGCCGAGAGACATCCCCAGAAGACGCAGAGACGGTACATCCTGGCGCAGCGTATCTTTCTCAATCAACTCAACGCCGTTCAGACGCAGCTGATTACGAATTGCCCGGCTGAGTGGACCATTCGGATCTGATGAGTCGAAAATCATCGTTTTCATCTCAGCAGGCACCGCCGTAGTATTGCGCAGGTGCCAGCCACAGCCAGCGGTGACAAGCACCGCCAGAGATAAGAGTATTGTTGCCAGTTGTCGCACGTTTCCTCCCGCGCTTAGCCAACGACCAGATTGAGCAATTTACCCGGTACGTAGATCACTTTACGTACGGTAACGCCCTCAAGATATTTTGCGACCAGAGGTTCCTGGCCTGCACGTTCGCGAACCTGTTCTTCGGTTGCATCGACCGGCACGGTAATTTTACCGCGGACTTTGCCGTTTACCTGGACCACAACCAGCGTCGTGTTTTCCACCATCGCGGCTTCGTCAGCCTGCGGCCATGGCGCGTTGTCGATATCGCCTTCGCCTTTCAGCTCCTGCCACAGGGTAAAGCTAACGTGCGGAGTGAACGGGTTCAGCATGCGAACAACGGCCAGCAGCGCTTCACGCATTAAGGCACGATCCTGCTCGCCGTCCTGCGGGGCCTTCGCCAGCTTGTTCATCAGTTCCATAATAGCCGCAATTGCGGTATTGAAGGTCTGACGACGACCAATATCATCGGTCACTTTTGCAATCGTTTTATGCACATCACGACGCAGCGCCTGCTGATCTTCAGTCAGTGCAGCGGCGTTCAGTGCCGGAGCATCGCCCAGTGCGGTGTGCTCGTAAACCAGTTTCCAGACGCGTTTCAGGAAGCGGTTCGCGCCTTCCACGCCAGACTCCTGCCATTCCAGGGTCATGTCCGCCGGAGAGGCAAACATCATGAACAGACGCACGGTATCTGCACCGTAACGCTCAACCATCACCTGCGGATCGATACCGTTGTTTTTCGACTTGGACATCTTGCTCATGCCGGTGTAGACCAGTTCATGACCTTCGGCATCTTTCGCCTTAACGATACGGCCCTTCTCATCGCGCTCAACGATCGCATCAACCGGAGAAACCCAGTTACGCTCGCCGTTGGCACCGACGTAATAGAACGCATCTGCCAGTACCATGCCCTGACACAGCAGCTGTTTTGCTGGTTCGTCAGAGTTCACCATGCCCGCATCGCGCATCAGTTTGTGGAAGAAGCGGAAGTAGAGCAGGTGCATGATGGCGTGTTCGATACCGCCAATGTAGATATCTACCGGCAGCCAGTAGTTTGCAGCATCGGAATCGAGCATACCGTCCTGATACTGCGGGCAGGTGTAGCGCGCATAGTACCAGGATGACTCCATAAAGGTGTCAAAGGTGTCTGTTTCACGCAGTGCAGGCTGACCGTTTACAGTGGTTTTTGCCCACTCAGGATCGGCTTTGATCGGGCTGGTGATACCGTCCATGACCACATCTTCCGGCAGGATCACCGGGAGCTGATCTTCCGGGGTTGGCATCACGGTGCCATCCTCCAGCGTCACCATTGGGATTGGTGCCCCCCAGTAACGCTGACGTGACACGCCCCAGTCGCGCAGACGGAAGTTAACTTTACGCTCGCCCACGCCCAGAGAGGCCAGCTTATCGGCGATGGCGTTGAAGCCCTCTTCGAAGCTCAGACCGCTGAACTCGCCGGAGTTGAACAGGGTACCTTTTTCAGTCAGCGCGTGTTCAGACAGGTCTGGTTCTGAACCGTCAGCCGCCAGGATAACCGGCTTGATGGTCAGGCCATATTTGGTGGCAAATTCGTAGTCGCGCTGGTCGTGACCCGGAACGGCCATGACTGCGCCTGTACCGTACTCCATCAGAACGAAGTTCGCTGCCCAGACCGGGATCGCTTCGCCAGTCAGTGGGTGAATGGCTTTAAAGCCGGTATCAACACCTTTTTTCTCCATCGTCGCCATATCGGCTTCGGCCACTTTGGTGTTGCGGCACTCGTCGATGAAGGTGGCCAGCTCCGGATTATTTTCCGCCGCTTTCTGCGCCAGCGGATGACCTGCGGCCACGGCCAGGTAGGTCGCGCCCATGAAGGTGTCCGGACGGGTGGTGTAGACAGTCAGGGTCTGGTCGTAGTTCTCAACGTTGAAGGTAATTTCTACGCCTTCAGAACGGCCGATCCAGTTACGCTGCATGGTCTTAACGGTATCTGGCCAGTGGTCCAGGTTATCCAGATCGTTCAGCAACTCATCAGCGTAAGCGGTGATTTTAATAAACCACTGTGGGATCTCTTTACGCTCAACTTTCGTGTCGCAGCGCCAGCAGCAGCCATCAATAACCTGCTCGTTCGCGAGAACGGTCTGGTCATTCGGACACCAGTTAACGGCAGAGGTCTTCTTATAGACCAGGCCTTTTTTGTACAGCTCGGTGAAGAACTTCTGCTCCCAGCGATAGTATTCCGGGGTACAGGTCGCCAGCTCGCGGCTCCAGTCATAGCCGAAGCCCAGCATTTTGAGCTGGTTTTTCATGTACGCGATGTTGTCGTACGTCCACGGCGCCGGTGCCGTATTGTTTTTAACCGCCGCGCCTTCTGCAGGCAGACCGAACGCATCCCAGCCGATTGGCTGCAGAACGTTTTTGCCCAGCATGCGCTGGTAACGTGCAATCACATCGCCGATGGTGTAGTTACGCACGTGGCCCATGTGTAGTCGACCAGAAGGATAGGGAAGCATCGACAGGCAGTAATACTTCTCTTTGCTCTCGTCTTCGGTTACTTCAAAGGTGCGCTTCTCGTCCCAGTGTTGCTGGACTTTTGATTCTATCTCTTCCGGGCGGTATTGCTCTTGCATGGCAGCCAGTGGTCCTGTTTTCAATACAGCTACAAATGTAGCCAATGGATGTGGTAATTCAGATCCGCATAGCATAGCCCAAACGCCCGCGTCAAAACAGCCTTTCGCACAAATGCGCTTTGCAGGAATTTACCGGGTCTGTGCTTCACCTGACAAAGCGGCGATGAAATAAGGTCTATTATTAGAAATAGTTACTTACCCGGGAGGCAAAATGATGAACAAGGTTGCTCAATTTTACCGCGAACTGGTGGCGACACTGACGGAACGGCTGCGTAACGGCGAGCGCGATATCGACGCGCTGGTGGAGCAAGCGCGTGCCCGCGTGACGCAAACGGGTGAGTTAACGCGAACCGAAGTGGAAGAGGTGACGCGCGCCGTGCGTCGCGATCTGGAAGAGTTCGCGCGCAGCTACCAGGAAAGTCAGGAGGAGGTCACGGACAGCGTTTTTATGCGGGTGATTAAAGAGAGCCTGTGGCAAGAGCTGGCCGACATCACGGATAAAACGCAGCTGGAGTGGCGCGAGGTCTTTCAGGATTTGAACCATCACGGTGTGTATCACAGTGGTGAGGTGGTCGGGCTGGGAAATCTGGTGTGCGAGAATTGCCACCACCATATTGCGGTGTATACGCCGGATGTCCTGCCGATGTGCCCGAAATGCGGCCACGATCAGTTCCAGCGTCGGCCGTTTGAGCCCTAGAAAAGCAAAACTGTTCGCACCCTCTCCCCGTGGGAGAGGGCCGGGGTGAGGGCATCAGGCCGCACTATAGTAAGCCAGCCTTTCCGCCAGCAAATCCACAAACGCCTCCCGGTCGATATCTACTATCACCGTGGTATTTGGCGCATTCCCCGTCAGCGAGTAATAATCCACCACCGTCATTCCCTGGGTGTATTTCCCCTGCGTCTCCACGCCAACCCATCTGTCCACCGTGGTAAACATTTCAGGCTTCAGCAGCCAGGCAATGGTGCACGGGTCGTGCAGGGGGGCGCCGTGGAAGCCCCACTTCTCGGCTTTGTGATACTCCATAAAGAAGTCGAGCAGCTCGGCCACGGTTGTCGCAACCGGGTTGCCCACCGAGCGAAAACGCTCAATATCGTCCGCCATAATCTGCGCGCGATGGGTAACGTCAAGCCCTGCCATCACAATCGGTAAGCCAGACTGGAAGACAATCTCAGCGGCTTCCGGGTCGACGAAGATGTTGAACTCCGCCGCAGGCGTCCAGTTCCCCAGCCCCATGGCCCCGCCCATAATCACAATACGCGCAATTTTATTATGCAGCTCAGGATGGCTGTTCAGCAGCAGCGCAACGTTAGTTTGTGGTCCGGTAGCCACCAGCGTTACCGGTTCTGCACTTTCACGCAGCACTTTTGCCATCAGCTCCACGGCGGTACAGTTTTGCGGCGCAAAACCCGGCTCCGGGAGTGCCGGACCGTCCAGCCCGCTTTCGCCATGCACGTTGTCGGCAATAATCAGCTCGCGCATCAGCGGCTTCACGGCCCCACCGGCGACAGGAACATCGGTGCGTTTGAGCAGCGTGAGCATGCGCAGCACGTTGCGCAGGGTTTTTTCAGGCGTCTGGTTTCCGGCGGACGAGGTGACGGCTTTTACGTCGAGTTCAGGGGAGGCAAGTGCAAGGACGAGCGCGATCGCGTCATCATGACCCGGATCGCAATCGAGAATGATCGGTTGTGCCATAGCGTTCTCCATACGTAGCGTTATTTTGTGACAAGGTTAACGCCGCGAAGTGAAGTCGACGAGAAGAAGAGGTGCAAAGCGTGAAGCAGTGCGCAATCCGCAGATTGCGCACCGTGGAGATTAATGCAGGATTTTGGCGAGGAAGTCTTTAGCGCGCTCGGATTTCGGGTTGGCGAAGAACTCTTCTTTCGGAGAGTCTTCCACAATTTTCCCTTCGTCCATAAAGATCACGCGGTTGGCCACTTTACGGGCGAAGCCCATTTCGTGGGTCACCACCATCATGGTCATCCCTTCGTGCGCCAGTTCAACCATCACGTCCAGCACTTCGTTGATCATCTCTGGATCGAGGGCCGACGTTGGCTCATCAAACAGCATTGCAACGGGATCCATGCACAGCGCACGGGCGATCGCCACGCGCTGCTGCTGGCCGCCAGAAAGCTGAGCCGGGAACTTATCGGCATGCGCCGAGAGCCCAACGCGTTCCAGGAGTTTCAGGCCTTTCTCACGCGACGCTTTTTTATCACGCTTAAGCACTTTCACCTGCGCCAGCGTCAGGTTCTCAATAATGGAGAGGTGAGGGAACAGCTCAAAATGCTGGAACACCATGCCAACGTGAGAGCGAAGCTGGGCGAGGTTGGTTTTTTTGTCGTTGACCCTGGTGCCGTTGACGACAATTTCACCCTGCTGCACCGGCTCCAGGCCGTTGACGGTTTTGATCAGCGTTGATTTACCGGAGCCGGACGGCCCGCACACCACCACCACGTCGCCTTTTTTAACCTCAGTGGAGCAGTCGGTCAGCACCTGAAAGTGCCCATACCATTTAGAAACATTTTTCAGGGAAATCATTATACCGTCCTTTTCTTCAGCCAGCTGACCAACAGCGACGCGCTTAAACTAATCACAAAATAGACCGCACCCGCAAAGAGCACCATCTCGACCTGCGTACCATCACGCTCACCGATGGTTGACGCGGTACGGAAGAAGTCTGCCAGGCTCAGAACGTAGACCAGCGAGGTATCCTGGAACAGCACGATACCCTGGGTCAGCAGGAGCGGAACCATGGCGCGAAACGCCTGCGGCAGAATAATCAGCTGCATGGACTGCCAGTGGGTCATCCCAAGCGCCAGCGCGGCGCTGGATTGCCCGCGGGAGATACTCTGAATGCCCGCGCGGATAATCTCCGAGTAGTAAGCGGCCTCAAACATTGAGAACGCCACCATGGCGGAAATCAGACGGATATCGGTTTTCGGCGACAGCCCCAGCACGTTCTGCAGGAAGCCGGGCACAATCAGGTAAAACCACAGCAGTACCATCACCAGCGGGATGGAGCGGAACACGTTAACGTAGGCGGTCGCAAACCAGGCGAACGGCTTAAAGCTCGACAGGCGCATGACGGCCAGCAGGGTACCCCAGACGATACCAATGATGATGGCGATAACGGTGATTTTTAAGGTAATCACCAGGCCATCAAGCAGGTAAGGCATGGATGGAACGATAGAACTCCAGTCAAATTCGTACATTATTTGCCCCCCAGATTGCCCGGCAGGCGGATTTTGCGTTCAACCAGGTTCATCACCAGCATGATGAAAGCGTTAATCAGAACATACGCGAGCGTGATCGCGGTGAAGGATTCCCACGCGTGGGCGGAGTAATCCAGCAGCTTGCCCGCCTGTGCAGCCATGTCGACCAGGCCGATAGTCGAGGCGATGGCCGAGTTTTTCACCAGGTTCATCATCTCGGAGGTCATCGGTGGAACGATAACCCGGTAGGCGTTAGGCAGCAGCACATAGCGGTAGGTTTGTGGCAGTGTCAGGCCCATTGCCAGGCCCGCATTTTTTTGTCCGCGCGGCAATGACTGAATGGCGGCACGCACCTGCTCGCAAACGCGCGCAGCGGTAAACAGCCCCAGACACATCATGGAGGAGACAAAGAACTGCACGTTTGGATCCAGTTCCGACTTGAACCACATGCCAATATTTTCCGGCAGCAGTTCCGGAATGACCAGATACCAGGTAAAGAATTGCACGATCAGCGGAACGTTACGGAACAGTTCCACATACAGGGTGCCAAGTGTTGAAAGAAAACGGTTTGGGACGGTGCGCAGAATACCGAACAAAGAACCGACAAGAAACGCGATGATCCACGCCGTTATCGATAATGCCACGGTGACCTGAAAGCCGCTCCACAGCCAGCCAAGATAGGTGGTGTTGCCGAACGGGGCTTGTTGCAGGAATATGCCCCAGTTCCAGTCTATTGACATAATAAACTCCAGAAAAAAAAGGGTAGCAGCGCTACCCTCGAAGATTGGTGAGAAGCTCATTTTTCGCGCTGAGTGGGGAACGACCACTCAACGTATAGTCTGTCCATGCTTCCCGACAATCGAGAGGGCAGGAGATCCCGCCCCTGTTGTTCTAATTAGTTAAGAGCCTTGTCATTTGGAGATTTGAACAGCGCTTTCATGTCTTCAGACAGTTCAAAATTCATGTTCAGGTTTTTTGGTGGAATCGGGTTCTTGAACCACTTATCGAACCATTTTTCGGCTTCGCCGGAGGTCTGCACCTGAGCGATGGTGTCATCGATCAGCTTTTTGAACTGCGGATCGTCTTTACGCAGCATACAGCCGTAGGCTTCTTTCGACTGCGCGGTACCGACGATATCCCAGTTGTCTGGTTTTTTCGCTTTCGCACGTTCGCCCGCCAGCAGGGCGTCATCCATCATAAACGCGACGGCACGACCGCTTTCCAGGGTACGGAAGGAGTCGCCATGGTCTTTCGCGCTGATGATGCGCATATCCATTTTCTTCTCGTCGTTCAGCTTGTGCAGCAGCACTTCTGACGTGGTACCGGAGGTGACAACAACCGCTTTGCCTTTCAGGTCAGCGAAGTCTTTGATCTCACCGCCTTTCTTCGTCAGCAGACGGGTGCCCACGACAAAGATGGTGTCAGAGAAGGCAGCCTGTTTCTGACGCTCGAGGTTGTTGGTGGTGGAGCCACACTCGAAGTCAAAGGTGCCGTTTTGCAGCAGTGGAATACGGTTCTGTGAAGTGATTGGGATCAGCTTCACCTGCAGGTCAGGTTTGTTCAGCTTTTTCTTCACAGCTTCAACGATGGCGTTGGAGTAATCCTGTGAATAGCCCACGACTTTTTGCGTGTTGTCGTAGTAAGAGAACGGGACAGATGATTCACGGTGGCCGACCACGATGACGCCGTTTTTGGCAATCTTGTCGAGAGTGCTGCCTGCTGCCGGCGCATCTTCAGCGTGAACCACGCCAGCAGACATTCCCATCACCAGCATTGCTGTGGCCAGTTTACGTAATTGCATACCCAACTCCTTTTTTATCAGCGCCAGTGACGCTTTGATACCCATTGTGATGTTGTTATATCTCGCGCAATGCGAGTGCAGTGTTATGCAAGCTTGTTAACATTTAGTCTGGCTTAATGTAAAGATTTTGCTGCGTTATTGTTTATTTTTGCGAAGCGCGCCGCACCATTCAGAGGCAAATATCTCCCGTTGCACCGTTTCGGTGCTACCGATGATCTACGCTGGTGCGACAAAGTTGCACGTTAAGCCAAACTGCGTTTACCTGAATAAACAAAGCAATAGGCGTGCCAGAATGGAAGCCTGGAGGAAATTGTCGGGTGGCGGCTACGCCTTACCCGACCTACAGCACGGGAAAGTAGGCCGGGTAAGCGTCAGCGCCACCCGGCAACAGAAGGTAAGGTTATTTACGACGCTGACGCAGGCTCATCAGCACTGCGCCAAAGCCGAACAGCACGGTCAAAATCCACAGCGGCCAGTTGCCGGTGCGCGCGTATGGCGTCAGCCCCGTGGTTGGCGTGACGTTAGTGGTCAGCACCTCACGGGTAAACTGCGGGATCATCGCCTGGATTTCTCCCTGCGGGCCAATCACGGCGGTGATGCCGTTGTTGGTGCTGCGCAGCAGCGGACGCGCCAGCTCCAGAGAGCGCATGCGTGCCATCTGGAAGTGCTGCCACGGGCCGATTGACTTACCAAACCAGGCGTCGTTGGAGATGGTCAGCAGATAGTCAGTATCCGGGCGGAAGTTATCACGCACCTGCTCGCCGAGAATGATTTCGTAGCAGATGGCCGCCGTCAGGGCTACGCCGTGCGCGTGCAGCTGAGGCTGTACGTACGGGCCGCGGCTGAAGGAGGACATTGGCAGGTCAAAGAACGGGGCCAGCGGGCGCAGAATCGACTCCAGCGGGACAAACTCACCAAACGGTACCAGGTGGTTCTTGTTGTACCGGTCAGTGGAGTGGTAGCTGTACTCGCTGTCTTTGCCGAGCGTAATGATGGTGTTGTAGGTGTCGTAGCGGTTCTGCTGATTCAGACGCGCATCAACAATCCCGGTGATCAGCGTGCTGCCGCGCGCCAGCAGCAGGTCGTTCATCATGTTGAGGAACGGCTGCTGGTTAATTTCCAGATCGGGAATTGCAGACTCCGGCCAGATAATCAGCTGGGATTTACCCATCACCTCTTCGGTGGCGTTGGCGTAGATCTTCAGCGTATTCAGCAGCTCTTTCTCATCCCACTTCATGGACTGCGGGATATTCCCCTGCACCATGGAAACCTGCATGGCGCGCTCGGGCTCGGGCGTGAACCACTGGATATAACGCAGCGGGAAGGGCAGGGCGAACAGCACCAGCGCCACGGCCAGCGGTTTCCAGCATCGCTGGACCAGCGCCAGGACCAGCAGGCCGCTCACCACCATCAACAGGAAGTTGATGGCTTCAACACCCATTACCGGAGCCAGGCCCTTTAGCGGGCCGTCAATCTGGCTGTAGCCGAACTGCAGCCACGGGAAGCCCGTCAGCACCCAGCCGCGCAGGAATTCGGTAATCTGCCAGACCACTGGGGCGGCAATAGCGACGCGCAGCCAGGTGGTTTTTGGCCACAGGCGAGAGAGAATACCGGCAAACAGGCCGGTATAGAGTGAGAGATACGCGGCGAGCAATACTACAAGGAAGACGTTAACCGGGCCCGGCATACCGCCAAACTGGGCGATGCTGACATAGACCCAGTTGATGCCGGAGCCAAACAGCCCCAGCCCCCAGAAGTAGCCGATGGCTGCAGCCTGTACCGGACGACGATTCAGGGTCAGACCCTGAAGCCCCATCAGGGAGAGAATGGCCGCGGGCCAGATATCGTAAGGAGAGAAAGCCAGCGTACCGCTGGCTCCAAGTAACAGCGCCAGCAGCAAACGGACGCGCTGGCGTTCAAGCAGTGGGGCAAATGCCATTTACATTAATCTTCCAGTTTTGGCACCGGTGAGTCGTCCGGCGTTCTGACGTGAACCTGTATAATACGTCGGCTGTCGGCCATTGCCACTTTGAACTGGTAACCGTCAATGTCAACGGTCTCACCGCGCGCCGGGAGGTGGCCAAAGGCCTGCATCACCAGCCCGCCAATGGTATCGACCTCTTCATCGCTGAAGTGGGTACCGAAGGCGTCGTTGAAGTCCTCAATGGAGGCCAGCGCGCGCACGGTCCAGGTGTGGCGGCTAAGCTGACGGAAGTCGATATCTTCTTCTTCGTCGTACTCGTCTTCGATTTCGCCCACGATCAGCTCAAGAATATCCTCGATCGTGACCAGTCCGGAAACGCCGCCAAATTCATCAATAACAATCGCCATGTGGTAACGCTGAGAGCGGAACTCTTTCAGCATCCGATCCACACGTTTACTTTCCGGCACAACCACGGCCTGGCGTAACACTTTTTCCATGCTGAAGGCTTCGGCATCGCTGCGCATAAACGGCAGCAGATCTTTCGCCATCAAAATCCCTTCGATGTGATCTTTATCTTCGCTGATGACCGGGAAACGCGAGTGGGCGGATTCGATGATCACATCGAGGCACTCGTCCAGCGTCTGGTTACGTTTCAGGGTGATCATCTGCGAGCGGGGGATCATGATATCGCGAACGCGCTGGTCGGCGATGTCCATAACCCCTTCGAGCATTTCGCGCGTATCTTCGTCGATAAGGTCGTTCTGCCCGGAATCACGAATCAGCTCCAGCAGTTCATCACGGTTTTTGGGTTCGCCGTGGAAAAGCTGGTTCAGAATGAGGGAGAAAAATCCCTTTTTACTGGTTGTCGTGTCGCTACTGTGTGAATTGTCGTCGCTCATGGCGTTTGTTAAGGGTTCTCTTGTTAGTTCAACGTTTACCGCCACGTGATGTCCTTTCGTGGCGGCATGTGAGTCCGTCAGATGACGGACTATTCTTTCTCGGCAATGTACGGATCCTCATAGCCCAGAGCAAGCATTATCTCTGTCTCGAGGGACTCCATCTCTTCCGCTTCGTCATCTTCAATGTGATCGTAGCCCAGCAGGTGCAGACTGCCGTGTACCACCATATGCGCCCAGTGGGCCTCAAGCGGCTTTTGCTGCTCTTTGGCTTCCTGCTCAACCACCTGACGGCAGATGATCAGATCGCCCAGCAGCGGCATCTCAATGCCCGGCGGTGCTTCAAATGGGAAAGAGAGCACGTTTGTCGGCTTATCTTTCCCACGATAGGTCAGGTTAAGCTCATGGCTTTCTGCTTCATCCACCAGGCGAATCGTAACTTCTGATTCTTCCTGAAACTGCGGAATAACGGCATCCAGCCATTTCTGAAACTGTGCCTCATCTGGCATGCCGGAATTGTCTTCACAGGCCAGCTGTAAATCGAGGATCACCTGACTCATTTCTGTTCTTGCTCCTGCGCTTCGCGCTTACGTTCAGCGGCCAGTTCGGCCTTACGCTTCTGATCCGCCTCTTCCCAGGCTTCATAGGCGTTAACGATACGCGCGACCACCGGGTGGCGTACCACGTCTTCACTGTGGAAGAAGTTAAAGCTGATTTCGTCGACCTCGGCCAGCACCTCAATGGCGTGGCGCAGGCCGGATTTGGTGCTGCGCGGCAGGTCGATCTGGGTGACGTCACCGGTGATGACCGCTTTCGAGTTAAAACCGATACGCGTCAGGAACATCTTCATCTGTTCGATGGTGGTGTTCTGGCTTTCATCAAGAATGATGAACGCATCGTTCAGCGTACGGCCGCGCATGTAGGCGAGCGGGGCAACTTCGATAACGTTACGCTCAATGAGCTTCTCAACCTTCTCAAAGCCGAGCATCTCGAACAGCGCATCGTATAAAGGGCGCAGATATGGGTCGACTTTCTGGCTCAGATCGCCTGGCAGGAAGCCCAGCTTTTCGCCCGCTTCAACGGCCGGACGGGTCAGCAGGATGCGACGGATCTCCTGGCGTTCCAGCGCATCTACCGCAGCGGCAACGGCGAGATAGGTTTTACCCGTCCCCGCAGGGCCCACCCCAAAGGTTATGTCGTGGTCGAGAATATTGGCAATGTACTGCGCCTGGTTTGGCGTACGCGGCTTAATGACGCCACGCTTGGTCTTGATATTGATTGCCTTACCGTAGTCCGGCACGCTTTCCGCGCTCTGCTCAAGCACGCGCGCCTCTTTAATGGCGAGGTGAATTTGTTCCGGTTCGATATCCTGAATTTCGCCGCGCATGGGAGATGTATCCACATACAGGCTACGCAGAATATCCGCAGCGGCGTTGACGCAGATAGGGCGTCCGGTAAGTTTGAAATGATTATCGCGACGATTGATTTCGATACCCAGACGTCGCTCCAGTTGTTTGATGTTGTCATCAAACGGCCCGCACAGGCTCAGCAGGCGAGCGTTGTCTGCTGGCTCAAGGCTAATTTCACGCGTATCTATATTCAAACTGTTCCTCTTTAATTGGTTAACTGACCCATTGCGATAGGGCGTAATAAAACGGTCATTACCGAAATTATTCACGCCACAGAATAAAGGCGCAAGCGTTGCGGAAGATATTGGGGACGATGAGAGGAAATACAAGGCCTGCCGGAAAGGCAGGCCAGGAGGATTAAGGCTGGTAAATCCCCACGCCAGAATCGTTTTCTTTACGGGTACGCGAGATCACGGATTCCGGTGACTCGGCAATACGCAGGCCCATTTCATCCTCGGTGCGTACCAGCTTCGCGCGCAGCGAGTTGGTCAGCACTTCGACAATTTCGACGTCCACGAATTTACCGATCATATCCGGGGTGCCCTCAAAGTTCACCACGCGGTTGTTTTCGGTACGACCGGAGAGTTCCATAATGCTCTTGCGGGAGGTGCCTTCCACCAGAATGCGTTGAACGGTGCCGAGCATACGGCGGCTCCACGCGTTGGCCTGCTGGTTAATACGCTCCTGCAGAATATACAGACGCTGCTTTTTCTCTTCTTCCGGCACATCGTCAACCATGTCTGCGGCTGGTGTTCCAGGGCGCGCAGAGAAGATGAAGCTGTAGCTGACGTCAAAATTCACTTCGCCGATGAGCTTCATGGTGCGCTCGAAGTCATCAGCAGTTTCGCCAGGGAAGCCGACGATAAAATCGGAGCTGATCTGGATATCCGGACGCGCTTCACGCAGCTTACGAATGGTGGATTTATACTCCAGCACCGTATGCGGGCGGCCCATCAGGTTCAGCACGCGGTCAGAGCCACACTGAATCGGCAGGTGCAGGAAGCTCACCAGCTCTGGCGTATCGCGATACACGTCAATGATGTCGTCGGTAAACTCCATCGGATGGCTGGTGGTAAAGCGAATGCGGTCGATACCGTCAATAGCGGCCACCAGACGCAGCAGCTCAGCAAAGCTGCCGGTGGTGCCGTCGTAGTTTTCCCCGCGCCAGGCATTAACGTTCTGGCCCAGCAGGTTCACTTCGCGAACGCCCTGTGCGGCAAGCTGGGCGATTTCAAACAGAATATCGTCTGCCGGACGGCTGACTTCTTCACCGCGGGTGTAGGGCACCACGCAGTAAGTGCAGTATTTGTTGCAGCCTTCCATGATGGAGACGAAGGCGGTTGGGCCATCGGCGCGCGGCTCCGGCAGACGGTCAAACTTTTCGATCTCCGGGAAGCTGACGTCAACAACCGGGCTACGGTTGCCGCGAACCTGATTGATCATCTCCGGCAGGCGATGCAGGGTCTGAGGGCCAAAGACAATATCCACATACGGGGCTCTCTGGCGGATCAGCTTGCCTTCCTGCGACGCGACGCAGCCACCCACGCCGATGATCAGGTCCGGATTTTTTCGCTTGAGAAGCTTCCAGCGGCCTAACACGTGAAAGACTTTTTCCTGCGCTTTTTCACGAATCGAACAGGTGTTCAGCAGCAGCACGTCCGCTTCTTTCACATTTTCTGTCAGCTGGTATCCGTGGGTTGAATCCAGCAGATCGGCCATCTTGGATGAATCGTATTCGTTCATCTGACAGCCCCAGGTTTTTATATGGAGTTTTTTAGTCATCGACTTGCTCAGCTCAGGATTGCAAGCCGCGTATTGTAATGCTTTGGTGGGGTTGTGACCAGTATGAAGGTTATGTGTCTCAGGACCGCAAAAATCCGGTAAACTTAAGGGATTCTCCAATAAGGAAAATTGACCATGACACTCCTACACACCGAAGTTGCCGTTGTCGGCGGCGGTATGGTCGGCGGCGCGCTGGCGCTGGGGCTGGCGCAGCAGGGATTTGAGGTAACGGTAATTGAACAGGCTGCTCCGCCGGCCTTCGATCCCACCAGCAAACCGGATGTACGCATTTCCGCAATCAGCGCGGCGTCCGTCGATCTGCTGCGCGGGTTGGGCGTCTGGGAGGCGGTGCTGGCGATGCGCGCCCATCCTTACAGCCGTCTTGAAACCTGGGAGTGGGAAAATGCCCACGTCGCGTTTGATGCCGCTGAGCTGAAGCTGCCGCGCCTGGGTTATATGGTGGAAAACAACGTGCTCCAGCTGGCGCTCTGGCAGGCGCTGGAGACGCACCCAAAGGTGACGCTGCGCGTTCCGGCGTCGCTTAAGGCACTGCATCCTCATGAGAGCGGCTATTTACTGACGCTCGACAGCGGCGATGCACTGGCCGTGAAGCTGGTCGTTGGGGCGGACGGCGCTAACTCGCAGGTCAGACAGATGGCGGGTATCGGCGTTCATGCCTGGCAGTATGAGCAATCCTGCATGCTGATTACCGTCGAGTGCGAGAATGCGCCGGGAGAAAGCACGTGGCAGCACTTTACGCCGAACGGTCCGCACGCCTTTTTACCGCTGTTTGATAACTGGGCGTCGCTGGTGTGGTACGACAAACCGGCACGCATTCGCCAGCTGCAGGGGATGAACATGGAACAATTGCAGCGGGAAATTCGCCTGCATTTTCCGAGCCGTCTGGGCAACGTTACGCCGGTGGCTGCCGGGGCGTTTCCCCTCACGCGGCGCCATGCTTTGCAGTATGTCCGTGAAGGGCTGGCGCTGGTGGGCGATGCAGCGCACACCATTCATCCGCTGGCCGGGCAAGGCGTGAATCTGGGGTACCGTGATGTCGATGCGTTACTGGATGTGCTGGGCAGCGCCCGCGGGCACGCGGAAAACTGGGCCAGCCATCAGATTCTCAAGCGTTACCAGACGCGACGCATGGCGGACAATTTTATCATGCAGTCGGGGATGGATCTTTTCTACGCCGGGTTTAGCAATGACTTAGCCCCGGTGCGCATTCTGCGTAATATTGGCTTGATGGCAGCGGAGCGTGCCGGCGGTCTGAAACGTCAGGCGCTGAAATACGCCTTAGGACTTTAATCTTTGCTCCGACTATTCCCTCGCCCCTTTGGGGAGAGGGTTAGGGTGAGGGGGAATCAGGCCACACCATTCTGAACAACAAAAACAAAAAAGCCCGCAGAGCGGGCTTTTTTGTTACTTAAGTGGCTGGGGTGCAGGGATTCGAACCCCGGAATGCTGGTATCAGAAACCAGAGCCTTACCGCTTGGCGACACCCCAATTGCGTTAAACAAACTGCTTAACGACTTTTTTAAATTGGCTGGGGTACGAGGATTCGAACCTCGGAATGCCGGAATCAGAATCCGGTGCCTTACCGCTTGGCGATACCCCAACAATTTGTGTTGATTACCGAATAATCGACAATCTTAATTTGGTGGCTACGACGGGATTCGAACCTGTGACCCCATCATTATGAGTGATGTGCTCTAACCAACTGAGCTACGTAGCCAGTACTGCAATCTTCGATGGCTGGGGTACCTGGATTCGAACCAGGGAATGCCGGTATCAAAAACCGGTGCCTTACCGCTTGGCGATACCCCAATACCGCGGAGAACCGCAAAATCGAAGAAATATGGCTGGGGTACCTGGATTCGAACCAGGGAATGCCGGTATCAAAAACCGGTGCCTTACCGCTTGGCGATACCCCATCCGTGCAACGCTTACCTGGGAATGGTGCGGGAGGCGAGACTTGAACTCGCACACCTTGCGGCGCCAGAACCTAAATCTGGTGCGTCTACCAATTTCGCCACTCCCGCAAAAAAGATGGTGGCTACGACGGGATTCGAACCTGTGACCCCATCATTATGAGTGATGTGCTCTAACCAACTGAGCTACGTAGCCATCTTTTTTCGCGTTACCTTATCGGCGTTGCGGGGCGCATTATGCGTATAGACCCTTGCAGCGTCAACACCTTTTTCAACGAAAATAGCCGGAATGTGACTGTTTGGTTAGGTTGCGAACAGCGTGGCCGAATATTCGGCAATTATTGGTTATTAATCAGATTTAGGCGGTGAAATGTGAGGCAAAAAAATCAGGCCCCTGAGGGGCCTGATTGCGATCTGAGTGATTATTTGTAGGCTGACTGGTGAACGCCTACCGCGCGTCCTGATGGATCGTTCATGGATTTGAACGATTCATCCCATTCAATCGCTTTGGCTGAAGAGCAGGCGACGGACGGGCCACCCGGTACGCACTCCGCGGCGCTCGGCACAGGGAACAGCTCTTCAAAAATTTCACGGTACAGATACGCCTCTTTCGAGCCCGGCGTGTTGTACGGGAAGCGGAAGCTTGCGGTTTCCAGCTGTTGGTCAGAAACCTGTTTCGCCGCGACCTCTTTCAGGGTGTCGATCCAGCTATAACCTACGCCATCAGAGAACTGCTCTTTCTGACGCCATGCCACGCTCGCCGGCAGATAGGATTCAAAACATTCGCGCAGGATATGTTTTTCCATTTTGCCGTTGCCGCACATCTTGTCCTGCGGGTTGATGCGCATCGCCACGTCGAGGAATTTCTTATCCAGGAACGGCACGCGCGCTTCCACACCCCAGGCGGACATCGCTTTGTTGGCGCGCGCGCAGTCAAACATATGCAGCGCCTGCAGCTTGCGTACGGTCTCTTCGTGCAGCTCTTTGGCGTTCGGCGCTTTGTGGAAGTACAGGTAACCGCCAAACACTTCGTCAGAACCTTCACCGGAGAGCACCATCTTGATGCCCATCGCTTTGATCTTACGCGACATCAGGTACATCGGGGTCGAGGCGCGGATGGTGGTCACGTCATAGGTTTCAATGTGATAGATCACATCGCGGATCGCATCCAGACCTTCCTGCACGGTGAAATGAATTTCATGGTGCACGGTGCCGAGGTGGTTCGCCACTTCCTGTGCGGCTTTCAGGTCAGGAGCGCCTTCCAGGCCAACGGCAAAAGAGTGCAGCTGTGGCCACCAGGCTTCTGAGCGCTCCTGATCTTCCACGCGACGGGCCGCGAATTTCTTGGTGATTGCGGAGATCACGGAGGAGTCCAGACCGCCGGAGAGCAGCACGCCGTAAGGCACGTCGGACATCAGGTGGCTTTTCACGGAATCCTCCAGGGCCTGACGCAGCTCGGCTTTGTCCGTGACGTTGTCTTTGACCGCGTCGAAATCGAACCAGTCACGCTGATAATACTGACGGATCTCACCGTCTTTGCTCCACAGGTAGCTGCCTGCCGGGAACTCTTTAATGGTGCGGCACACCGGGACCAGGGCCTTCATTTCAGACGCAACGTAGAAGTTGCCGTGCTCATCGTGGCCCATGTACAGCGGGATAATACCGATGTGGTCGCGGCCAATCAGGTAAGCATCTTTTTCGCTGTCGTACAGGGCGAAGGCGAACATGCCCTGCAGGTCGTCCAGGAACTCAGGCCCTTTCTCCTGATACAGCGCCAGGATCACTTCACAGTCAGAACCGGTCTGGAACGCGTAGCGGTCGCCATATTCGGCGCGCAGCGCCTGGTGGTTGTAGATTTCACCGTTGACAGCCAGCGCGTGCGTTTTTTTCTCGTTATACAGCGGCTGTGCACCGGCATTGACGTCAACAATAGACAGACGTTCGTGAGCCAGAATCGCTTTGTCACTGGCGTAAACGCCTGACCAGTCCGGGCCGCGATGGCGCATCAGGCGGGACAGTTCGAGTGCCTTTTTACGCAGTTCGCCCGCGTCAGTTTTAATATCCAGTACGCCAAAAATTGAACACATAACCTTCTCCGTTAACCCTGTTGCGTTGTAATGTTGCTTGCTTATGAAAATGCCGCAAAGGGGCAGGGCGCGCAAGCGTTTTACGGGTGAAAACGGAAATAGTGCAATGGTGATTGCGGAATAGTGAAAAAAGAGTATGTCATGGGTTCTTTTATTGATGATTGTGCAATGAAACGTGTTTTTTGTTAGATGGGTTTCTGTTTGTGTAGGCCATAAATGAAAACCACGCTCTGTGGCGTGGTTCGGTATCAGATGATGTCGATTTCATCGACGGAGGGGTAAATCCAGCTTGGCCGGAACGGCATCGAATCAATGTCATCAAGTTGAGAGACGCCGGAGAGGACCAGAATCGTCTCCAGACCCGCCTGGAATCCGGCCAGAATATCGGTGCGCAGGTTGTCGCCGACAATAACGGTTTCTTCAGAGTGGGCCTGCATCTTGTTGAGCGCGGCACGAATGATCCACGGGCTCGGTTTCCCGACCACAAACGGCTGACGACCTGAGATTTTCTCGATACCGGCGCACAGCGCGCCGCAGGCCGGGTAAAAACCACGGCCGTGCGTATCCGGGTTGGTGGCGATAAAGCGCGCGCCGCTGGCGACAAAGTATGCCGCTTTATGCATCATCTCCCAGTTAAAGGAGCGCGTTTCGCCAACAATCACAAAGTCAGGGTTCACATCGGTGATGGTAAAGCCAGCTTTGTACAGCTCGTGTATCAGCGCACCTTCACCCACCACGTAGGCTTTTTTCCCTTCCTGACGCTTCAGAAAATCCGCCGTGGCCATTGCCGAGGTATAAAACACGCTGTCCGGAACGTCGACGCCCGCCGTGGCAAAGCGGTTAGCCAGATCCTGACCGGTTTGGGAAGGGTAGTTCGTGAGCAGAACCAGAGGCATTCCTTTGTCGATGATGCGGTGCAGAAACTCCGCAGCACCCGGCACGGCAACGTTGTCGTGCATCAGCACGCCGTCGATATCACAAATTACATTCTTAATGGTCATGGACATTCCGACATCAAAAAAAGAAGGCGTTACTATAAGGTCCGATCAGCTTTCCAGCAAATGCTGCAGCAGAATTCCGTTGAGCATGGCGCGTTTGACCAGCGCAAACGCGCCAATCGCCGAGCGATGGTCAAGCTTTGAACGAACCACCGGGAGATTCTGGCGGAATGCTTTCAGCGCCTGGGTATTAATACAGCCCTCAATGGCGGGGAGCAGCACCTTTTCCGCTTCCACAATTTCACCGGCAATCACCACTTTTTGTGGGTTAAACAGGTTAATGGCGATGGCAATGGTTTTCCCCAGGTGGCGTCCTACCTGCTCGATCACTTCGCAGGCCAGCGCGTCGCCTTTATTGGCGGCTTTGCAGATGGTGCCTATCTTGCAATCGTCCAGCGTGACGCGGCTTTGGTAACCCTGTTCAAGGAGATGGCGAACGCGCTGCTCGATGGCCGTGTTGGCGGCAATGGTTTCAAGACAACCGAAGTTGCCGCAGTGGCAGCGCTCCCCGAGGGGCTCAACCTGAATGTGGCCAATCTCGCCGACGTTACCGTTGCGACCAATAAAAATACGGCCGTTAGAGATAATTCCTGCGCCCGTTCCGCGGTGAACGCGCACCAGAATAGAGTCTTCGCAGTCCTGGCTCGCACCAAAGTAGTGCTCTGCCAGCGCCAGCGAGCGAATGTCGTGGCCCACAAAGCAGGTCACTTTAAAACGCTTTTCCAGCGCGTCGACCAACCCCCAGTTTTCAACCTGAATGTGCGGCATATAGCGGATCACACCGCTTTCCGGGTCGACCAGACCGGGCAGAATGACGGAGATGGCAATGAGTTCGCGGATCTTGCGCTGACAGCTTTCAATAAACTGCGCGATGGTATTGAGCAGCGCATGCTCCAGCGTCTCCTGGGTGCGCTCCGGAAGAGGGTAGTGCTCTTCCGCAATGGCTTTACTGCTCAGATCGTACAGCGTGAGCGTGGTGTCATGGCGGCCCAGACGGACGCCAATAGCCTGAAAATTGCGGGTTTCGGTAATAATGGAGATCGCGCGGCGGCCCCCGGTGGAGGCCTGCTGATCGACTTCTTTGATCAGACCGCGCTCAATGAGCTGGCGGGTAATTTTTGTCACGCTGGCGGGAGCAAGCTGGCTTTGTTCGGCTATCTGAATTCGCGAGATGGGTCCGTGCTGGTCAATCAGGCGGTACACCGCCGCACTGTTAAGTTGTTTAACGAGATCGACATTACCGATTTGAGCTTGTCCGCCAGGTGTCATACTTTTACTTACTCAGTGACGACCTCGTTACCATTAACGATGGTCTTAATAATTTTATAATCGTGTGTGAATGCCGTCAGGTTTGCAACCATACCTGGTGCAATTCCGCCGAGCTGTTTATCCACGCCCATTGCACGAGCCGGATAAAGGGTGGCCATACGCAGGACTTCATCAAGCGCTATCCCGCAATGTTCAACCAGGTTACGCACCCCTTCAATCATGGTCAAAGAGGAACCGCTCAGCGTACCGTTTTCATCCACACACAGTCCATTGCGGTAGTATATTGTTTTACTGGCAAAAATGAACTGCTCAATATTTGCACCTGCCGGTGCGGTGGCATCCGTCACCAGACAAAGCTTGTCACCTTTCAGCCGCTTAGCGTTGCGAATATTGGTGTAATCGACGTGTAAGCCGTCAGCAATAATGCCGCAGTAGACGTCTGGCTCATCCAGAATCGCCCCGACCAGGCCAGGCTCACGCCCCGTGATATACGGCATTGCGTTGTAAAGGTGCGTTGCGAAGGTAATGCCCGCGCGGAAACCGGCTTTCGCTTCTTTCAGCGTGGCGTTTGAGTGGCCTGCTGAAACGATAATCCCGGCGCCAGCCAGTTTGCTGATGACATCCGTTCCCGCTATTTCAGGCGCCAGCGTCACTTTGGTGATCACATCGGCGTTCGCGCACATGTAATCAACCAGCTCCGCATCAGGCTTACGCACATAATTCGGGTTATGCGTGCCTTTCTTGACCATATTCAGCCATGGTCCTTCAAGGTGCAGACCCAGCGCCTGATTAGGGTGTTTGGCCAGGTATTCGCGCATCACGCGGATACCCTGTTTCATGAGGTCATCACTGCTGGTGATGAGCGTTGGCAGATAGCTGGTGCAGCCCGATTTCTCGTTGGCTTTCTGCATGATCTCCAGCGTTTCGACCGTCACCGCATCGGCGGTATCATTGAATTGCACACCGCCGCAGCCGTTAAGCTGTACGTCGATGAAACCGGGGGAGATTACTGCTCCATTGAGTGAGCGCTGTTCAATCTCCGGCGGCAGCTCTGCCAGCGGGCAAACACGTTCAATCAGGCCATTAGCGATAACAATCGCATGGTCATCCAGAATTTCATGGCCGGTAAAAATCCGACCGTGGGTTAAAGCGTACATAACGACCCCCGGTTAAAAAAAGCGGCCGCCTCTTGATGAAGAGGCGGTTATTCAATTACAGACCTTTGATGTTCTCAGCTTCTAACTCATTGAAGTATTTCAGCGTTTTGACCTTCAGCTCCATCGTTGACGGCTCGTCGCAGACGATGACGGATTTAGGATGCAGCTGCAGGCAGCTGATGGTCCACATATGGTTAACGTTGCCTTCAACGGCAGCCTGGAGCGCCTGCGCTTTCACGCCGCCCAGCACCAGAATCATCACTTCTTCGGCATCCAGCAGGGTGCCTACGCCTACGGTCAGGGCGTATTTTGGAACCTGGTTAACGTCACCGTCAAAGAAACGGGAGTTTGCCAGGCGCGTGTCATGGGTCAGCGTTTTAATACGGGTACGGGAAGCCAGAGATGACGCCGGTTCGTTGAACGCGATATGACCATCGTTGCCCACGCCACCCATGAACAGGTGGATTTTACCGTAAGAACGGATTTTTTCTTCGTACTGGCGGCATTCTGCGTCAATATCCGGCGCGTTTCCATTCAGCAGGTTAATATTTTCAGCGGGGATATCAACGTGATCAAAGAAATTGCGGTGCATAAAGCTATGGTAGCTTTCCGGGTGGTCTTTCGGTAAGCCAACGTATTCATCCATATTGAAGGTTACAACATGTTTGAAGCTAACCTGGCCTGCTTTATGCATCTCAACCAGCGCCTTGTAGGCTGTCAGCGGCGTGCCGCCGGTCGGAAGGCCAAGAACGAAAGGACGATCGGCGGTCGGCTTGAACGCGTTAATGCGGTTTACGATATGGCGAGCGGCCCATTTACCGACTTGTTCAGCAGTTGCCAGGGGAATCAGTCTCATTGTTCACCTCAAAGTTTAAGTAGAAGAGTGGGCGGATGGCTTCGGAACCTGATACTAAAGCGTAACCTGGAAACTTTCAGGCCGGATCAATCCGTCTTGATTTTTTGAATGATAAAATAAGTTTTCGCTGTTAGCCAGTGTAAGGGAGGGCTGAATACGATATTTGGTGACAAAAATCACAAAAAATAGGTGTTTAATTTGCGATACGAATTAATTTTTCACACACTCAGACTGCCAGTGAATTATCAACGGTATCTATCGTTCGTGACACAATAAAAACATAGTTTATGCGCGAGCCTGAAAAAAGGGTCTCGTAGGGGGAATAGGATGAATATTTTAGGTTTTTTCCAGCGCCTCGGTAGGGCTTTGCAGCTCCCTATCGCCGTGCTACCGGTTGCAGCGCTGCTGCTGCGATTCGGGCAACCCGATCTTCTTAACGTACCGTTTATTGCCCAGGCTGGCGGTGCCATTTTTGACAACCTGGCGCTGATCTTCGCCATCGGTGTTGCTTCAAGCTGGTCAAAAGACAGCGCAGGTGCTGCCGCGCTGGCAGGGGCAGTCGGTTATTTCATCCTGACGAAAGCGATGGTAACGATTAACCCCGAAATCAACATGGGCGTGCTGGCAGGTATCATTACCGGTCTGGTCGGTGGTGCTGTGTACAACCGCTGGGCAAACATTAAGCTGCCAGACTTCCTGAGTTTCTTTGGCGGCAAACGTTTCGTGCCAATCGCGACGGGCTTCTTCTGTCTGGTTCTGGCCGCTATCTTTGGCTACGTCTGGCCACCGGTGCAGCATGCGATCCATGCGGGCGGCGAGTGGATCGTTTCTGCGGGTGCAGTTGGCTCGGGTATCTTTGGTTTTATCAACCGTCTGCTGATCCCAACCGGTCTGCATCAGGTGCTGAACACTATCGCATGGTTCCAGATTGGTGAGTTCACCAATGCTGCGGGTACCGTATTCCATGGCGATATTAACCGCTTCTACGCGGGTGACGGCACCGCAGGCATGTTCATGTCTGGCTTCTTCCCAATCATGATGTTTGGTCTGCCGGGCGCTGCGCTGGCAATGTACCTGGCTGCGCCAAAAGCGCGTCGCCCAATGGTTGGCGGCATGCTGCTGTCCGTTGCGATTACCGCGTTCCTGACTGGTGTAACCGAGCCGCTGGAATTCCTGTTCATGTTCCTGGCTCCGGTGCTGTACCTCATGCATGCGGTACTTACCGGTATCAGCCTGTTTGTGGCAACCCTGCTGGGTATCCATGCTGGCTTCTCCTTCTCTGCAGGCGCGATCGACTACGTGTTGATGTACAACCTGCCGGCGGCAAGCAAGAACGTCTGGATGCTGGTGGTAATGGGTCTGGTCTTCTTCGTCATCTACTTCGTCCTGTTCACTGCGGTTATTCGTATGTTTAACCTCAAAACGCCGGGCCGCGAAGATACCAACGACGAAGTGGTAACCAGCGAAGCCAACAGCAATACCGAGGAGGGGTTGACCCAGCTGGCGACAAACTATATCGCTGCCGTCGGAGGGACTGACAACCTGAAAGCCATTGATGCCTGTATCACCCGTCTGCGTCTGACGGTGGGTGACTCTGCACGCGTAAGCGACGCGATGTGTAAACGCCTTGGCGCATCGGGTGTCGTTAAACTGAACAAACAAACTATCCAGGTTATCGTGGGTGCCAAAGCGGAATCCATCGGTGACGAAATGAAGAAAGTGGTTGCGCGTGGCCCGGTAGCGGCGGCATCAGCCGACAGCGCGCCTGCGAGCACGGTTGCCCCGGTAGCAAAGCCGCAGGCCGTGCCTAACGCCGTGACGGTAGCCTCTTTGGTCTCTCCGGTAACGGGTGATGTAGTTGACCTTGAGCAGGTGCCCGATGAAGCCTTCGCCAGCAAAGCGGTCGGTGACGGTGTGGCGGTGAAACCAACGGAAAAAACCGTTGTGTCTCCGGCAGCCGGTACCATCGTGAAAATCTTCAATACCAACCACGCGTTCTGCCTCGAAACCGAAAATGGTGCGGAGATCGTTGTCCATATGGGTATCGATACCGTTGCGCTGAACGGCCAGGGCTTTACTCGCCTGGTGGAAGAGGGGGCTGAAGTGGTGGCCGGGCAGCCGATTCTGGAAATGGATCTGGACTTCCTGAACGCCAACGCGCGCTCCATGATAAGTCCGGTCGTTTGCAGCAACATTGATGACTTCAGTGGTCTGGTCATTCAGGCGAAAGGTCAGGTCGTTGCGGGTCAAACGCCGCTGTACGAGATTAAAGGCAAGTAATCGCTCCTGAGTAGAGTCATGCCTTAAGCGGCGGGGGATATCCTCCGCCGCTTTTTTTTGCAGCAAATGCCCCCATTATTTTCATCAGAGACGTATTTTCCGTAACTAAGGGTTGTCACTACGTCCGGCTTATAAGATCATACGCCGTTATACGTTGTTTACGCTTTGAGGAATCCACGATGAGTGAGGCAGAAGCCCGCCCGAGTAACTTTATTCGTCAGATCATCGATGAAGATCTGGCCAGTGGTAAGCACACCACAATTCATACCCGCTTCCCGCCGGAGCCGAACGGCTACCTGCATATCGGGCATGCGAAGTCCATTTGCCTGAACTTTGGCATTGCGCAAGACTACCAGGGACAGTGCAACCTGCGTTTCGATGATACCAACCCAGTAAAAGAAGACATCGAATACGTTGAGTCCATCAAGAATGATGTGCAATGGCTGGGCTTCAACTGGTCTGGCGATATCTGCTACTCCTCTGACTATTTCGATCAGCTGTACGCCTACGCGGTTGAACTGATCAATAAAGGTCTGGCGTATGTTGATGAACTGTCTGCAGATGAAATCCGTGAATATCGCGGTACGCTGACCGCGCCGGGAAAAAACAGCCCGTTCCGCGATCGCAGCGTGGAAGAGAACCTGGCGCTGTTTGAAAAAATGCGTGCCGGCGGCTTCGAAGAAGGCAAAGCGTGCCTGCGTGCCAAAATCGACATGGCGTCTCCGTTCATCGTGATGCGCGATCCGGTGCTGTACCGCATCAAGTTCGCAGAACACCACCAGACCGGTAACAAGTGGTGCATCTACCCGATGTACGACTTCACCCACTGCATCAGCGATGCGCTGGAAGGCATTACTCACTCCCTGTGTACGCTGGAGTTCCAGGACAACCGTCGTCTGTACGACTGGGTACTGAATAACATCACCATTCCTGTGCATCCGCGCCAGTACGAGTTCTCTCGTCTGAATCTGGAATACACCGTGATGTCCAAGCGTAAGTTGAACCTGCTGGTGACCGACAAGCACGTTGAAGGCTGGGATGACCCGCGTATGCCTACCATTTCTGGTTTGCGCCGTCGTGGTTACACTGCCGCCTCTATTCGTGAGTTCTGCAAGCGCATCGGCGTGACCAAGCAGGACAACACCATTGAGATGGCTTCCCTGGAGTCCTGCATTCGCGAAGATCTCAACGAAAATGCCCCACGCGCGATGGCGGTTATCGACCCGGTTAAACTGGTTATCGAAAACTACCCGCAGGGCGAGAGCGAGCTGGTGTCTATGCCTAACCATCCGAGCAAGCCGGAGATGGGTACCCGCGACGTGCCGTTCAGCGGCGAAATCTGGATCGATCGTGCTGACTTCCGCGAAGAAGCGAACAAGCAGTACAAGCGTCTGGTGCTGGGCAAAGAAGTCCGTCTGCGTAATGCCTACGTCATCAAAGCCGAGCGCGTAGAGAAAGATGCAGAAGGGAATATCACTACCATCTTCTGTTCTTATGATGCTGAAACGCTGAGCAAAGATCCGGCGGATGGCCGCAAGGTGAAAGGCGTTATTCACTGGGTGAGCGCTTCCCACGCGCTGCCGGTAGAAATTCGTCTGTATGATCGTCTGTTCAGCGTGCCTAACCCAGGTGCAGCGGAAGACTTCCTGGCGACCATCAACCCGGAATCTCTGGTGATCAAGCAGGGTTATGCGGAGCCTTCTCTGAAAGCCGCTGAAGCGGGCAAAGCGTTCCAGTTTGAACGTGAAGGTTACTTCTGCCTGGACAGCCGTTACAGCACGGCGGAAAAACCGGTATTTAACCGTACCGTAGGTCTGCGTGATACCTGGACGAAGATCGGCGAATAATATTGCTGCTCTGGTCAATGAGAGACAAACGCCGCACGATGCGGCGTTTTTTTATTTAACGATCAGGGTATTAAGCAAGGGCCTAAAGAGACATCATGAAAATATCAGGTCAATGAGGTGCTACTTATTTTTTAAAAAAAAGTTTGTGTCATTACGAAAATCAAAAAGGTGATAAAAAAGGAAAGAGAACTCACGTCTATCCACTGAAATACCTGATAATTCCCCGTCATTCCTCGCCTTCCTGTAAATGTTACAAATCACTACCAATTATGTGCACTTCGTCATAATCCTGACTTTTGTCCGCTAAAAAGCATTGATAATTCGCGTCGCGAAAAATAACCTAAAGACGGTAGTTAATTCGAGGGTATTTAAAACTACCCCTGACCATTTGGTCTTTTTTATTTACGCCGTTTCAGGCGTTTTAATTCGTCAAAGAGGAATAATCTATGCGTACGTTCAGTGGCAAACGTAGTGCGCTGGCGCTGGCTATTGCCGGTGTGACAGCAATGTCGGGCCTGGTGGTGACACCAGAGGCGAAAGCCGCGGGCTTCATCGACGATTCTACCCTCACGGGCGGTATCTATTACTGGCAGCGTGAACGTGACCGTAAAGACGTCACTGAAGACAAATATAAAACCAACCTTTCTCATTCCACCTGGAACGCCAACCTGGACTTCCAGTCAGGCTATGCCGCAGATATGTTCGGTCTGGATATTGCTGCGTTCACCGCAATTGAAATGGCGGAAAACGGCGACAGCGGCCATCCGAACGAAATTGCCTTCTCCTCCAGCAACAAAGCGTATAAAGAAGACTGGTCCGGGGATAAGAGCGGTATCAGCCTTTACAAAGCCGCCGCGAAATTTAAATACGGTCCGGTATGGGCGCGCGGTGGTTATATTCAGCCAACTGGCCAGACCTTGTTAGCGCCGCACTGGAGCTTTATGCCGGGTACCTATCAGGGTGCGGAAGCCGGGGCTAACTTTGACTACGGTGATGCGGGTGCGTTGAGCTTCTCCTATATGTGGACCAACGAGTACAAAGCGCCGTGGCACATCGAGATGGACAAGTTCTACCAGAATGATAAAAAAACCAAAGTCGATTATCTGCACTCGCTGGGCGCGAAGTACGACTTCAAAAACGATCTCGTGCTTGAAGCGGCATTCGGTCAGGCACAAGGCTATATCGATCAGTACTTTGCCAAGGCCAGCTATAAATTCGATGTCGCGGGTAGCCCGCTGAGCACCAGCTACCAGTTCTACGGTACGCGCGATAAAGTCAGTAACGGCGGCGTCAATGACATTTATGACGGCACCGCGTGGCTGCAGGCGTTAACTTTCGGCTACAAGGTCGGTCAGGTTGATTTACGTCTGGAAGGCACATGGGTGAAGGCGGAAGGGCAGCAGGGCTACTTCCTGCAGCGTATGACCCCGACCTACGCCTCCTCCAACGGTCGTCTTGATATCTGGTGGGATAACCGTTCCGACTTCAACGCCGACGGCGAGAAAGCGGTCTTCTTCGGCGCAATGTATGACCTGAAAAACTGGAACCTGCCTGGCTGGGCGGTGGGCGCGTCTTACGCTTACGCCTGGGATGCAAAACCTGCCGATATGGCAACACCGGACGCCTACTACGATCCAAACTATCGCCTGAAAGAGTCTTCCTACAGCCTCGATGCTATCTATACCCTGCAGGATGGCCGTGCGAAAGGCACAATGTTCAAACTGCACTTCACTCAGTATGACAACCACTCCGATATCCCGAGCTACGCGGGCGGTTACGGAAACATCTTCCAGGATGAGCGTGACGTGAAATTCATGGTTATCGCACCGTTCACCATCTTCTGATGAATTGTCCGGCGGGTTAGCGCCCGCCGGACCGGAGACTGTACATGATGAAAAAAATCGTAACTATCGCGCTGCTGGCGTCAGGTCTGGTGGCATGTGCTCAGACTCAGGCACCCAAAGAAGATTCCCGCCTGAAGGAGGCGTATAGCGCCTGCATCAATACCGCTGAAGGATCGCCGGAGAAGATTGAAGCCTGTCAGAGCGTATTGAATGTGCTGAAGAAAGAGAAAGCGCATGAGCAGTTTGCGACGCAGGAAAATGTCCGCGTGATGGATTACCAGGCCTGTATTCAGGCGCGTAAAACTGGTAACGATCAGGAAGTGGCGAAGCGTTGCGACCAGATTTGGAAAGAAATTCGAAGCAATAACAGTAACTAATTCGCTGTTATCATGCCCGGTGGCGCTGCGCTTACCGGGCATTTTTTTGGCAAAAAAAAGCCAACCTTACGGCTGGCTCAGAGTATGAATACTGATTATTTCGCGTCGTGCGCGTGATCGTCTTCGCGGCAATCGCCTTCAGCGCAGTGACCATAAAGGTACAGGCTGTGGTTGGTCAGGCGGATGCCATGACGCGCCGCGATTTCACGCTGGCGTGATTCAATGGAATCATCGCTAAATTCAATGACCTTGCCGCAATCGAGGCAGATCAGGTGATCGTGGTGCTGCTGCTGGGTCAGTTCGAAAACAGATTTACCGCCTTCGAAATTATGACGGGTAACAATGCCCGCGTCATCAAACTGGTTCAGCACGCGATAGACGGTAGCCAGCCCAATCTCTTCACCCATGTCGATAAGACGTTTATAAAGGTCTTCCGCACTGACATGGTGATTGTCTGGACCCTGAAGCACTTCAAGGATTTTTAACCGAGGAAGCGTAACTTTCAGGCCAGCCTTCTTTAATGCGGTATTGTTGTCAGTCATGCGGAATCTGTCCTGTTGCTAAACGATTCACTTCTGTAGGAAGTGACAGAAAATGCACCTGGGATAATGCGTCTCATTATAGAACTGCCATGGCTAAATGAAAACTGCAAGTCTCAGGCAAAATATGCTTATAAAAATGGGGTATCACCAACAAACTTGCTCAATGGAAAACCACATTTTATCAGGGAGACATTGTACAGGTCTGGGCGAAAAAGTTAAAAGATTGTAGCGATTAATTTAATCGGTTTGACCTGGAGCACGGGCGCAGCCGCCGCTGCGCCGCGATAAAAATCAGGCGTTCAGAATATCGTCCAGGTGCAGTTCCTCACGGATCTGCTTAACCCACTTCTCAACACGCTCGGCAGTCAGTTCTGGCTGACGGTCTTCGTCGATGGCCAGACCCACGAAGTGATCGTCATCGGCCAGGCCTTTAGACGCTTCGAAGTGGTAACCGGCAGTTGGCCAGTGGCCGACGATCACTGCGCCATTCGGCTCAATGATGTCGCGGATAGTACCCAGCGCGTCACAGAAGTACTCAGCGTAGTCTTCCTGATCGCCGCAGCCAAACAGGGCCACCAGCTTACCGTTGAAGTCCACTTCTTCCAGGGTCGGGAAGAAATCATCCCAGTCGCACTGGGCTTCACCGTAGTACCAGGTAGGAATACCCAGCAGCAGAATGTCATAGCCTTCCAGATCTTCTTTGCTGCTCTTGGCGATGTCATGCACATCAGCAACGTCTTTACCGAGCTGTTTTTGAATGTTTTTTGCGATATTTTCGGTATTGCCGGTATCACTGCCAAAGAAAATGCCGATGATTGCCATGAGTAAAATAACCTCTTGAAACTTAATAGTATGGTGGCGCAATTCGGCCACGGATAAGGGCAATAATAGCAGAACTGGCAACCCTGCGGAAACAGCTATCGCGCAGGACTGCACTCTGTGCTACATGAAAAGGGCGATAAAGGGAATTTTCAGACTTATGCCTGGCTGCGTAACGTCTCAAGCTGGGCGATCAACATCTCTTCAATGAGTTCGCTGCGGCTGATATTTCGCGCGTCAGCCAGCTCGTTCAGTGCATCGACGGCGTCGGCGTTAAGCTTCAGTTCGACACGCTTAAGCCCACGATTTTTATCGCGTTTAAGCTGGTTGCGTTTATTGATACGCAGCTGTTCATCGCGCGAAAGCGGATTCGTCTTGGGTCGTCCCGGGCGACGCTCATTCGCGAACAGATCTAGTGTCGTACGGTCCGTTTGTTCTTTGGCCATGATTCTGAGACTTCGGGGGAAACACGCCGCCCTGCTAATGCCCGGGCGATAAGCGCGCCATCATACATCACCAAAAACGGCACGCCAACGACTGGAAGCCCGCAGCCTTCCAGTCGCTTTCTTTTTAATCAATTTGCAGTATCAGCGAGATAGCGGCGAATGGCGCGCAGTACGGCATCCGGTTTTTCCGCATGCACCCAGTGCCCGGCGCCGGCAATCACGTGGGCGCGAGCCTGCGGGAATTGGGCCAGCAGCGTGTCGCGGTACGCGTCGGTTACGTAAGGAGAGTTACCGCCACGAATGAAGAGGGTAGGGTGTGGCCAGGCAGGTACCGTTTCCCAGCCCACGATATTGTTGTACTGGTCCCAGAGCACCGGCACGTTAAAACGCCATTGCCCGTCAACAAACGACTTCAGCAGGAACTGCACTACGCCTTCTTCATCAAGATGCTCACGCATGACGGCAGCCGCCTGTTGACGTGTCGCGACACCCGCTTCTGTGACCGCATTAATGGCGGCAAAAATCTCGTCATGACGACGGACGTCATAATCCACGGGCGCGACGTCAATCACCACCAGGCCGCTAATACGGTCCGGGGCCAGTGACGTCAGGGCCATCACCGCTTTGCCACCCATGGAATGTCCGATCAGCGTTACCTTCTGCAGGCTATGTGCATCCAGCGTATCCAGCAGATCCTGCGCCATCGCCGCGTAGGTCATCTCGTCGGAACGCCCGGAAAGACCGTGATTGCGCATATCGACCTGTAAAATATCGTGGTCGGTAACCAGATCGCGCGCCAGCACGCCCAGGTTATCCAGGCTGCCAAAAAGCCCGTGAACCAGTACGATGGGAGAATTATTGTTCGGCGATTGTGCAGTTTGCGCTCGGGTATTCAATTTCATGGCAAAGTTCTTTTTTTACGTATGTCAGGTTAGGGTATCATGTTGACCATTCTGCCGCCCGGCTGCAAGGTTCCAGTTTAATCTGACTTTTGCTGCCAACCAGGTTTGACGCTATCCGCTGTTGGGATTTGACCTTATAATCCCAATGACTTGTATTCAGATAAGAAATCGCACTGGATTAAGATGAAAACAATCGAAGTTGATGACGAACTCTATCAGTATATTGCCAGCCAGACGCGGCATATCGGGGAGAGCGCGTCCGACATTTTACGGCGCATGCTTAAAATTTCCGCCGCTGCACAGCCTGCTACCCCAGTCACCAAAGATGTCGTGTCTCAGCCGAGCGTTGTTGCGCAAGCAAAACCTGCCGTGACGCCGGCAAAAGATAAAGTGCGCGCGATGCGCGAGCTGCTGCTCTCCGATGAATACGCGGAGCAGAAAAAGGCGGTTAACCGCTTTATGCTAGTGCTGTCTACACTTTATTCACTGGATAACAAAGCGTTTGCTGAAGCGACCGAGTCGCTTCACGGCCGTACTCGCGTCTATTTCGCGGGCGACGAGCAGACGCTGCTGCAAAATGGCAATCAAACCAAACCCAAACATGTTCCTGGCACCCCGTACTGGGTGATCACCAATACCAATACGGGCCGCAAGTGCAGCATGATTGAACATATCATGCAGTCCATGCAGTTCCCGGCGGAATTGATTGAGAAGGTTTGCGGTACAATTTAACCCTTGCATCAGAAGGACCCGGTAATGGCAAATCACAGCCGTGCAGGCCAACCTGCACAACAAAGCGATTTGATTAACGTCGCTCAGCTGACCGCGCAGTATTACGTGCTGAAACCGGTCGTGGGCAACGCAGAACACGCAGTGAAGTTTGGTACATCTGGTCACCGCGGCAGCGCGGCGCGCCACAGCTTTAACGAACCGCACATTCTGGCCATTGCTCAGGCCATTGCGGAAGAGCGCGCTAAAAACGGCGTTACCGGTCCGTGCTACGTGGGGAAAGATACCCATGCCCTGTCTGAACCGGCGTTCATCTCAGTGGTGGAAGTGCTGGCGGCAAACGGCGTCGATGTCATTGTTCAGGAGAACAACGGCTTCACCCCAACGCCTGCGGTCTCTAACGCCATCCTGGTGCACAACAAAATAGGTGGCGCGCTGGCTGACGGTATCGTGATCACGCCATCCCACAACCCGCCGGAAGACGGTGGTATCAAATACAACCCGCCTAACGGTGGCCCGGCAGACACTAACGTCACCAAAGTGGTGGAAGATCGTGCTAACGCCTTGCTGGCTGACGGCCTGAAAGGCGTGAAACGCATTTCTCTGGATGCTGCTATGGCGTCCGGTCATGTGAAAGAGCAGGATCTGGTTCAGCCGTTTGTAGAAGGCCTGGCGGATATCGTCGATATGGCGGCCATCCAGAAAGCCGGCCTGAAGCTGGGCGTGGATCCGCTGGGCGGCTCCGGTATCGAATACTGGAAACGTATCGCCGAGCACTACAAGCTGGATCTGACCATCGTGAACGATCACGTCGATCAGACCTTCCGCTTTATGCACCTGGACAAAGACGGCGCGATCCGTATGGACTGCTCCTCTGAGTGCGCGATGGCGGGCCTGCTGGCGCTGCGTGATAAATTCGATCTGGCGTTTGCTAACGACCCGGATTATGACCGTCACGGTATCGTCACCCCTGCCGGGCTGATGAACCCGAACCACTATCTGGCCGTCGCGATTAACTACCTGTTCCAGCACCGTCCGCAGTGGGGTAAAGAGGTAGCTGTCGGTAAAACGCTGGTGTCCTCCGCGATGATCGACCGCGTGGTCGAGGCGCTGGGCCGCAAGCTGGTGGAAGTGCCGGTGGGCTTCAAATGGTTCGTTGACGGTCTGCACGACGGCAGCTTCGGTTTTGGTGGTGAAGAGAGCGCGGGGGCATCTTTCCTGCGTTTCGACGGCACGCCATGGTCAACCGATAAAGACGGCATCATCATGTGCCTGCTGGCGGCGGAAATCACCGCGGTCACCGGTAAGAACCCGCAGGAACATTACAATGACCTGGCGGCACGCTTTGGTGCACCAAGCTATAACCGTATTCAGGCGAGCGCGACGTCAGCTCAGAAAGCGGCCCTGTCCAAACTCTCTCCGGAGATGGTCAGCGCAAGCACCCTGGCGGGCGATCCGATCACCGCGCGTCTGACGGCAGCACCGGGCAATGGTGCATCCATTGGTGGTCTGAAAGTGATGACCGAGAACGGCTGGTTCGCCGCGCGTCCGTCCGGCACGGAAGATGCGTACAAAATCTATTGCGAAAGCTTCCTCGGCGCTGAGCACCGTCAGCAGATTGAGAAAGAAGCGGTAGAGATTGTTAGCGAAGTGCTGAAAAACGCATAAGTCGTGTTCTGGTGCGGGCTGATGCCCTCACCCCGGCCCTCTCCCACTGGGAGAGAGAGAAAACATTAAAAACGGCAACCCTTGTGTTGCCGTTTTGCATTGACCTCGTAGGCCCGGTAAGCGCTAGCGCCACCGGGCTTTTTTTAACTATGCTTATTCTTCAATTCAAACCGTGGTGACACCAGACCGTACAGCGTCCAGCCCATAAAGGTCACCATTGCCCCGTAGAGCATCGCTTCCTGGCCGGATGAGTAGAGCGCATAGAAGCTGTAGATTGCCCCAATCAGCGCCACAATATTGGCCGCACGCGCTTTGCGTGGATCCACCTTCGCCACCTTCTGAATAATCACCAGCGCTGCCATCGACAGAATATACGGAATGATATTCGTCACTACCGCCAGGTTGACCAGCACGTTGAACTGGCTGTTCAGCGACGGGCTAATGGTCATCAGCGACAATCCGCTCTGGAAGATGACAATCGCCAGCATGCCCTGCACCGGTGCATCCGCTTTAGTTACGCGGGAGAAGATTTTCGGGAAGTAACCTTCATCAGCCGAAGATTTAAACACCTGCGCGATGGTGAACTGCCAGCCGAGAAGCGAACCGCAGCAGGACATCACCATCAGACCCATGATCGCTTTCCCGACTTCCGGGGTGAACATCTGTGCGAAGGCCAGCCCGAACGGCGCCGTGGAGTTAGCCAGATCCATATTCGGTACGATACCTGCAATCACGTTAGTCGAGACGATATAGATCACCGCCGCGCCCAGCGTACCGCCGAGGACCGCAATCGGGACGTTCTTTTCCGGATTCTCTACCACTTCCGCGTTTGCGCAGGCGGATTCCAGACCCAGGAAGGCCCAGAGCGTCATGGCGATAGAAGAGCCGACCGCGGTAAAGAACGGCACATGGTGCGGGTTCCAGGAGTTGGCGTAGAGTGTCGGGCTGAACCAGAACCAGCCGATGATGCACAGGCCGACAACCGGGATAATCACGCCCCAGACGGTGATGCTGGAGAGCTGTCCGGTGATACGCGCGCCGCCAAAGTTAGCCACGGTGCAGATCCACAGCACGCCGATGGTAGCTAAACCAATCTGTACCGGGCTGAGCGTCGCGCCAAACAGCTCCGTACCGTAGCCTACGGCGGAGATGGCAATCGCCACGTTGGCGATCAGCAGCGACACGCCGTAGGTGTAGTTCGCCATAAAGTTGCCCGACTTGCCGAACGCGTATTCGGCATAGCCGCCCATGCCGCCTGACTTACGGCTGAACATCCCGCACTTGGCGAACGCCCACGCCAGCGCCATCGAACCGACTGCCGTCACCAGCCAGGAGATAATCGAAATGGTCCCCACTTCGGCCAGCTTGGTGGGCAGCATGATAATCCCGGAGCCCATCATGTTTACCATGGTGAGGATGGTCAGCTGCACCACGCCCATCTTATTGGACTTACTCATAATTTCTCTCCTTTCAGCAGCGCGGGCTGAGCGGCGGGTTGTTTGATGACGTTGCAGCGAACCTGTTTGCGACCCTCACACTCCTCGACGTACACACCCTGCAGCTCCGGCGCGAAGCCCGGCAGAAGGTTGATGCCTTCTTCCAGGGCGGCAAAGTAGCGCAGCACGGAACCGCCCCAGACTTCCCCAGGGACAACACACAGCACCCCCGGTGGGTAAGGCAGCGCACCTTCGGCGGCGATACGGCCTTCCGCGTCGCGCAGGGAGACCAGTTCAACTTCACCGCGCAGATAGGCGTAGTTCGCGTCCTGCGGGTTCATCATCACGCGCGGGAAGTGGGACTTGCGGAACATCTCTTTCTGCAGCTGTTTCACGTTGTGGCGGGCGTACAGGTCATGCATTTCCTGGCAGATCTGGCGCAGGGTGTAATCCGCGTAACGTTCCGGATGTTGTTTGTAGAGAGAAGGCAGGACCTCTTTCAGCGGAACATCGTTCTCGAGCAGTTTTTCGAAGCGCACCAGCTGCGCCACCAGCTGCTGCAGTTTGCCCATATCTTCCGCAGGCGTGAGCAGGAACAGGATCGAGTTGAGATCGCATTTTTCCGGCACGATACCGTTTTCACGCAGGAAGTTGGCGAGGATGGTGGCGGGCACGCCGAAGTCCTCATACTCCCCGGTGCGGGCGTTAATGCCCGGCGTGGTCAGCAGGAGCTTGCACGGGTCGATAAAATACTGATGCTCGGCGTAGCCTTCAAACGCGTGCCAGTTTTCACCCGGTACGAAGTGGAAGAAGCGCAGGTCGGTCGCAATTTCCGCCGTGTCCCAGCTTTCCCATGCACGGCCATCCACCGTCTCCGGCACGAAGGGGCGCAGATACCGGCAGTTCTCCAGAATCAGCTTGCGCGCTTCGATACCGTTCACCACGCAGTCCATCCACATGTTGCGGCCGCTCTGGCCTTCATGCATTCGGGCGTTGATGTCCAGCGCGGCAAACAGTGGATAGAACGGGCTGGTGGAGGCGTGCATCATGAAGGCATTATTCAGCCGCTTGTGCGGGACATAGCGTTGTTGCCCTTTGATGTGGCTGTCTTTCTTGTGGATTTGCGAGGTCTGCGAGAAGCCGGCCTGCTGCTTATGTACGGACTGGGTGACCAGGATCCCCGGATCGTTTTCGTTCAGCTCCAGCAGCAGCGGAGAGCAGTCGGCCATCATCGGAATAAACTGCTCGTAGCCCACCCAGGCCGAGTCAAACAGGATGTAATCACACAGGTGCCCAATCTTATCCACCACCTGACGGGCGTTATAGATGGTGCCATCGTAGGTACCCAGCTGGATCACCGCCAGACGGAACGGACGCGCATCGCGCGTACGGCCCGGCGCCACCTCTGCCACCAGCTCGCGCAGATAATTTTCTTCAAAGCAGTGGGCGTCAATGCCGCCAATAAAGCCGTACGGGTTGCGCGCGGTTTCCAGATAGACCGGCGTTGCGCCAGCCTGAAGGAGGGCACCGTGATGGTTAGATTTGTGGTTGTTACGGTCGAACAGTACCAGGTCGCCCGGCGTGAGCAGGGCGTTTAGCACCACTTTGTTGGACGACGAGGTGCCATTCAGCACGAAGTAGGTCTTATCGGCATTAAAGACCTTTGCCGCATGCTGCTGGGCGATGCACGGCGCGCCTTCGTGGATCAGCAGATCGCCCATCGCCACGTCGGCGTTACACAGGTCGGAGCGAAAAAGCGTCTCGCCAAAGAAATCGACAAACTGATTACCGGCAGGATGGCGGCGGAAGAACTGTCCTCCCTGATGCCCCGGGCAGTCAAACGCGCTGTTGCCCTGTTTAACGTAATCGACCAGGGCGCGGAAAAACGGCGGGCGCAGCTGGGTTTCATACTTCTGGGCAGCCGCTTCCAGCTGGCGTCCATAAAAGTCGTTGCTGGTGTCTGAATACTCAAATACGCCATGTATGCGCGATAAATAGTCTGCCGGGATGAACTCTTCTTTGTGCGTCGCGACAAATACAGGAATGCCAAAACCGGTGGCTTCTATTTCGTCCAAAATACCGCTGGCAATATCCGTGACCGCCAGAACAACGGCGGCAACATCAATATAATCAGAGGCGCGGACATCTACCAGTTCTCGTTGGGTAGTAAAGCAATCCGGACATGCACGGCTGGCTGCGATTTTTAAACTTTTCATCTTTCTCTCTTTATTTTAGGTAATAAGCGTCCCTCGATTTCTTGCAAGAAAGAAATCGATAATTTTCCGGAAAAAAAGCAAAGGGTGGCCGCTGATTAAAATCAGTGAATTGCTTTTTTGATGATTGAAATTCAGTCCGCCCGGTGCGGATGAGTCTGAATCAAGATGAATGAGCGCACGAGATCACAGGCAATAGCCTGTAAGATAAGGTGTTTCAGGATAACCTGTAAGCGAGTGCGCCAGAAGTCGAAGGACTAACGGGCATTAAAGAGATGAAAGTCAAAGCAGTTTCGGTGGGCAAACATCATGATATGTGTTGTCCGCCTTATATGGGGCATTAAGCGATTGTTGTTTTCCATGTTTCATTTTCTTTTCAGTAATTGAAAGCATGGTCATTTTATCCAGAGAAAGGCGATTAACCGTGAGGTAGATCACCGTTAACCGATCAAATCAGAAATAAATATTCGTTTTAGATGAATATCGCAGATCAAAATTCTGATTTGTTGGTGTTGCGTTAACAGGTTGTGTTAACAATGTTTTAAATTAGCAAAAATAGCCTGTAAAAATAATTTATGGGTTATTTGTGAAATATTTTATGAGGGGCTTCGTTTATATTTAAAATAAAATGAATAGTTATTCAAAGCATAAAACGATAACCGATACCGGTTTCAGTTAATAAATGGCGGGGGCGAGCGGGGTCAACTTCGAGTTTCTGACGAAGATGTCCCATATATATGCGTAAATAATGACTATGTTCCACCGCGTTGGGTCCCCACACCTGACTTAACAGCTGGCGTTGGGTGAGTACCTTACCGTGGTTGTTGAGCAGCACGGCGAGCAGGCGAAATTCTATTGGCGTGAGGTGAATTTCTTCTTCACCGCGCACAATGCGCCGCGCGGCCAGGTCGACCCGGATATCCCCAAACGTGTAGGTTGGGTCGGCGGGCGTGGTGGCGCTGTGGCGACGCAGCGCTACGCGAAGGCGAGCCTGTAGCTCGCCGATACCAAAAGGTTTAATCAGATAGTCATCCGCCCCGGCATCCAGCGCCGCGATTTTATCCGTCTCTTCAGTACGGGCGGAGAGCACGAGGATCGGCATCTGGCTCCACTGACGCACTTCCCGGATAAAATCGATGCCGTCGCCGTCCGGCAGACCAAGATCGAGGATCACCAGGTCCGGCTTGCGGGTGGCGGCTTCAATTAAACCCCGCTGAAGCGTACCCGCATCATGAACGCGCAGACCGTCTCCTTCCAGCGCAGCGCGCAGAAAACGGCTAATGGCGATCTCATCTTCAACAATCAGAACGTTGATCACAAATCCTCTGGTAATTCATTAAGTTCTGGCGGGGTTTCCAGAGGAAGTGTAACACAAAACCGCGCGCCGCCTTCGGGACGATTCTCTGCGGAGATGGACCCGCCATGGACGTCAACGATCGCCTGGCAAATCGCCAGCCCCAGCCCCACGCCCGGAATGGCTGACTCCTTATTGCCGCGTGCGAACTTTTCAAAAATAGCCAACTCCTGCCCGGCAGGAATGCCCGGCCCGGTATCCCAGACGTCAAGGCGAAGCGTGCCCTCGTCCACCGTCGCATCCACGCCAATTTGCGCGCTGGCGCCCGCATACTTGCCGGCATTTTCCAGCAGGTTGATCAGCACCCGTTCAAACAGCGGACCATCAACGTGAATTAAGGTCAGGGGCTCGGGCATGTTCAGCGCAATATGCCGCCCGCCCAGGCCGGGTTCGAGCATTTTCAGGGCGCTGCCCACCACCTCTTCAAGCGTGAGCCACTCTTTTTTGAGGTTAAAACCGCCTGACTGGATACGCGCCATATCGAGCAGGTTATTCACCAGACGCGTGGTATTCAGCACATGCTGGCGAATCTCGCTGGCCTGAAGCGCGTGTTTAGAGCCTTCCGCCGCCAGGTCCAGCGTCAGGATTTCTGACTGACCAAACAGGACGGTGAGCGGGGTTCGCAGATCGTGAGAGAGTGCCGCCAGCAGCGAGTTACGAATACTTTCACGCTCGCTCGCCAGCCGGGCCTGTTCTTCGCTGGCGGTGAGGGCCAGCCGCTCCAGCGCGCTGGCAACCAGCAGCGTAAAGGTCTCCAGCAGCCGCTGCTGTTCGGGGATCATCAGCTGGCGCAGGTTGGAGGGCTCAACAATCACCAGCCCCTGATTTTTATCGGCGCTGCGCAGCGGCAGAATTTGATAGGGCACGCCGGGCAGGGTGTCGGTCCCTGCGCCCGCCGGTAGCCCTTTATCAAAGCTCCAGCGCGCGATGGCTTCGTCCCAGGGCGTCATGCCTGAGGCCGACGTCAGCGGGCGCAGCTTACCGTGCTCGTCCGGGAGCAAAATCAGGTTGCTGGCATGAAACGTCGAGCGAATAAACTGCTCGCTGGTCTGCACAATATCCAGCGGCGTGCGGCCCACCGCCAGCGATTTCGACATCTCATAGAGATGGCGCGTGCGCTGCTCGCGATAGCGGGCGATGCGCGCCTGATAGCGCACGCCTGCCGTCAGATTCCCGATCACCAGCCCGACGGTGAGCATCACGGCGAAGGTAAGGATGTACTGTACGTCCGACACCGCGAGCGTCCCGCGGGGGGCAATAAAGAACAGATCGAAGCTGATGACGTTGACCACCGTCGCCAGTACCGACGGCCAGCGCCCGTAAAAGAGCGCCACCACCACCACGCCAAGCAGGTAAATCATCACCAGGTTGGCGGCATCAAACGCAATCAGCCACTGGCTGGCAATGACGGTAATCAGGGCACAGAGCACGACGGCGACAAGACAGCCGCGGAGCTGAATGCGCCATTTATCGCTGAAGGTGCGGCTGTCCGGTGGGCGATTGGGTAAGGGGGTAGGTTTGTCATCCAGCGCCACGATCACCAGATCCAGATCCGGCGCACGACGAGCCAGCTTGTCGGCAAAGGATTCGCGGCTAAACCATCGGCGATGCTGGCGACGGCCAATGACGATTTTCCCCAGGTTGTGCTCGCGCGCGTAGCGCAGAATGGCTTTATCTTCCTGCGGATCGGAAAGCGTCGCGGTTTCGGCACCCAGCTCCTGCGCCAGACGCAGCGAACTCAGAATAGCGCGACGCTGGTTTTCAGGCAGCGCGTGCAGCTGCGGCGTTTCGACATACACAGCATGCCAGACGCTGCCAAACTTGGCCGCCAGGCGCGCGGCGGTGCGGACGAGCTTTTCATTGCCGCTGCCGTGGCCGACGCACAGCAGGATGGCATCCCGCGTATGCCAGACGCGTTCCTGACCCTGCAGGTCGCGCCAGGCGCGCATCTGATCGTCGACGCGATCGGCGGTTCGGCGCAGGGCCAGCTCGCGCAGCGCAATCAGGTTACCTTTGCGGAAGAAATGTTCGATGGCGCGCTCGGCCTGGCCGGCGATATAAACTTTGCCTTCGTGCAGGCGCTGGCGCAAATCATCGGGGGGCAGGTCGACCAATACCACTTCATCGGCAGAATCAAAGAAGGGGTCGGGCACCGTCTCGCGCACCTGAATGCCGGTCACGCCGCTGACCACGTCGTTCAGGCTTTCAAGATGCTGAACGTTCACCGTCGTGAAAACATCAATGCCGGCTTCGAGCAGCTCTTCAACATCCTGCCAGCGCTTCGGGTGGCGTGAGCCTGGCGCATTGCTGTGCGCCAGCTCGTCCATCAGGATAAGGGCGGGACGGCGGGCGAGGGCGGCATCAAGATCGAATTCGGTAACTAACCGACCGCGGTGGCTGATGCGGCGGGGCGGCTGGGTAGCCAGCCCCTTCAGCAGTGATGCCGTCTCTTTACGTCCGTGGGTTTCAACCACGCCAATCAAAATATCGAGCCCCTGCGCCCGAAGCCGCTGGGCTTCCGTAAGCATGGCGAAGGTTTTCCCGACGCCTGCGCAGGCGCCAAAGAAAATTTTCAGTTTGCCGCGATGGGCTTCGGCCGTTTGTTCGAGCAGCCTGTCCGGATCCGGGCGCATGGGCTCGTCGGTCATTTAGTTTTTCCTTAGCGCGTCCAGCGCCAGATTCAGCTCAACAATATTCACCACGGGCATGCCGATGAAGCTGACCAGCGGCTTTTGCGTGTGCTCTGCAACCAGCTGGCTAACCTGTTCGACGGTCAGCTGACGGGCCGCGGCGACGCGCGGGATTTGCCATGCCGCTGCTGCCGGCGTCAGGCTGTAGTCCAGTCCGCTGGCCGAGGTGGTCACCAGCTCTACGGGCACCTCACGGCTGGCCTGCGGATTCGCGGCGCGCAGGGCTGCCACGCGCTCAGCGACGGCTTTGTCCAGCTCCGGGTTGCTGCCCGCCAGGTTACTGCCGCCGGATGCCATCGGATTATACGGGCTTTCGGCAGTGGCGGAAGGGCGTCCCTGGAAGTAACGGGCATCCGTAAAGTTCTGACCAATCAGGCGAGAACCGCGGTTTTCACCGTTTTGCAGTATCAGCGAGCCGTTAGCCCGATCCTTAAACCACCACTGGCCCAGCGCGGTGGTCACCAGCGGGTACAGCCCGCCGGTAATGAGAGACAGCAGAATAAACAGAAGTATAGCGGGACGTAACATGGTCATTTGATTCACCTTTTAAACCAGGCCGAACAGCGTCAACAGCAGGTCGATAACCTTGATACCGATGAAAGGCACCACCAGCCCGCCCAGGCCGTAAATCCACAGGTTACGGCGCAGCATGGCGGCGGCGGTGAGCGGCTTGTAGCTCACGCCTTTCAGCGCCAGCGGGATCAGGAAGACAATAATCAGGGCGTTAAATATCACCGCGCTCAGAATGGCCGAGGCCGGGGAGTGCAGGTGCATCACGTTCAGGGCGTTTAATTGCGGATAGGTCGCAGCAAACGCGGCCGGAATGATGGCGAAATACTTCGCCACGTCGTTGGCGATACTGAACGTGGTCAGCGACCCGCGCGTCATCAGCATCTGCTTACCAATGTGCACCACTTCAATCAGCTTGGTCGGGTTAGAGTCGAGGTCGACCATGTTGCCCGCCTCTTTTGCCGCCTGGGTACCGGAGTTCATCGCCACCGCCACGTCGGCCTGCGCCAGGGCAGGGGCATCGTTGGTACCGTCACCCGTCATCGCCACCAGACGGCCTTCCGCCTGATACTGACGAATCAACGCCAGCTTGGCTTCCGGTGTGGCTTCAGAAAGAAAATCATCCACGCCCGCTTCGGCGGCAATCGCCGCGGCGGTAAGACGGTTATCCCCGGTGATCATCACCGTTTTGATCCCCATTTTACGCAGCTGGGCAAAGCGTTCCTTGATGCCGCCTTTGACGATATCCTTCAGGGCAATCACCCCCAGCACGCGCGAGCCCTCGGCCACCACCAGCGGCGTGGCCCCCTGACGGGCCACGCTTTCGACCAGGCTGTCCACTTCCGGTGGGAAGTGGCCGTTATTGGCCTCAATGTGGCGACGGATGGCGTCAACAGAGCCTTTACGGATCATGCGATCCTGAATGTTAATGCCGCTCATGCGGGTTTGCGCCGTGAAGGGCACGAAAGTGGCGTGCAGGCTCTGAACGTCGCGCTGGCGCAGGTTAAAGCGCTGCTTGGCGAGGATCACGATACTGCGGCCTTCCGGGGTTTCATCGGCAAGCGAAGAGAGCTGCGCGGCATCTGCCAGCGTTTTTTCATCCACGCCCGGGGCGGGTAAGAAATCTGACGCCTGGCGGTTACCGAGGGTAATAGTCCCGGTTTTATCCAGCAGTAAGACATCCACGTCACCGGCGGCTTCAACCGCACGTCCGCTGGTGGCGATGACGTTGGCACCGAGCATACGGCTCATGCCGGCTACGCCGATAGCTGACAGCAGGCCACCAATGGTGGTTGGGATCAGGCAGACCAGCAGCGCCACCAGCACCGTGATGGTGACCGCGGTGCCGCCGTAGGCGGAGAACGGCCACAGCGTCGCGGTTGCCAGCAGGAAGACGATGGTCAGGGCCACCAGCAGGATGGTCAGGGCAATCTCGTTCGGCGTTTTACGACGCTGCGCGCCTTCCACCATGGCGATCATCCGGTCGAGGAAGGTTTCCCCCGGGTTAACGCTACACTGGATCACCAGCCAGTCGGAGAGAATGCGCGTCCCGCCCGTCACGGAGGCGAAATCGCCGCCGGACTCACGGATCACCGGCGCGGACTCCCCGGTAATGGCGCTTTCATCCACCGAGGCGCCCCCTTCGATAACTTCTCCGTCGCAAGGGATAATGTCACCGGCTTCCACCAGCACCACATCGCCTTTACGCAGTTCATCCGCCGGAACGTGGTCCATCTGCGCGCCGTATTTCGGCTCACGTAGCTTGCGCGCGAAGGCGGTTTTTTTTACACCTTTCAGGCTGTTGGCCTGGGCTTTACTCCGGCCTTCCGCCAGCGCTTCCGCAAAGTTGGCGAACAGCACGGTAAACCACAGCCACAGGCTGATGGCGCCGGTAAACATCGCATTCCCCGGCATGTGGCCCGTTCCCATGGCAATCGCCAGGGCGGTGGTCAGGACGCTTCCCGCCCAGACAATAAACATCACGGGGTTGTGCCACTGCACGCGCGGGCTCAGCTTTTTCACCGCATCCATGAGCGCCTGGCGAACTAATGACGGTTCGAACAGGGCCAGTTGTTTACGACTCATGACAATTTCTCCGCAAAATCAGCGTAAAGAGAGGTATTCCGCGACCGGGCCTAACGCGAGGGCGGGGATAAAGGTCAGGGCGCCGACCAGTAACACGGTGCCCGTCAGCAGGCCGATAAACAGCGCGCCGTGGGTCGGTAATGTCCCGGTGGTGGTCGGTTGAATTTTTTTATTCACCAGCGATCCGGCAATCGCCATAACCGGCACAATGATCCCGAAGCGACCCACGAACATGCAGAACGCCAGCAGACAGTTCCAGAAAGGAGAGTTGGCGCTTAAGCCTGCAAAGGCGCTGCCGTTGTTGTTGGCGGCAGAGGAGACGGCATACAGCACTTCACTAAAGCCGTGGATGCCGGGGTTAAAGATGCCGCTGCGTCCGGCCTCGGTCATCAGCGCCAGCGCGGTGCCGAGCAGCACAAGCGCCGGGGTGACCAGAATCGCCAGCGCGGTTAACTTCATCTCGCGAACATCGATTTTTTTACCCAGGTATTCCGGGGTGCGACCAATCATCAAACCGGCAATAAACACCGCCAGCAGCACGAACAGCAGCATGCCGTAAAGACCAGAGCCCACGCCGCCAAACACCACTTCGCCAATCTGCATCAGCCACATCGGGATCATGCCGCCCAGCGCCGTAAAGGAATCGTGCATGGCGTTGACCGCCCCGCATGAGGCCGCCGTGGTGACCACCGCATACAGGCTGCTGGCAAGAATGCCAAAGCGGCTCTCTTTACCTTCCATGTTGATTGCGCTGTCGGCACCCAGTGAAAGGAAGTGCGGATTACCCTGCCATTCAGCCCACATCACCAGCGCCACGCAGACCACAAAGATAAGCGACATCGTCCAGAGCAGGGTGCGGCCCTGACGGCGATCGTTGACCACATCACCAAAGGCAAAGCAGAGCGCGGCGGGGATCAGGAAAATCGCCAGCATCTGCACAAAATTGGTCAGGGCGGTAGGGTTTTCAAACGGATGCGACGAGTTGGCGTTGAAGAAGCCCCCGCCGTTCGTTCCAAGCATCTTGATGGCTTCCTGCGACGCGACTGGCCCCATCGGCAGGAGCTGTTTTGCCCCTTCCAGCGAGGTATAAGGCGCGTAAGGCAGCAGGTTTTGCAGGGTGCCCTGCTGAATAAAGAACAGCGCGATCAGCAGCGCAATCGGCAGCAGGATCCACAGCGTAATGCGGGTCAGATCCACCCACGCGTTACCGAGCGTGCTCACTTTCTGGCGCGCAAACGCACGCGTCAGCGCGAAGATCACCGCAATACCGCTCGCGGCAGAGAGGAAGTTCTGCACGGTTAACCCGACCATCTGGCTGAAGTAGCTGAGCGTGGTTTCGCCGGAATAGGACTGCCAGTTGGTGTTGGTGACAAAACTGACCGCCGTGTTCAGCGCAAGATGCCAGGAGAGACCCGGTAACTGTTGCGGATTAAGCGGCAGGATGCCCTGCAGCATCAGCATGGCAAAAAGCGCAACGAGCCCAACGATATTCAGCAGCAGAATGGCGATCAGATAGTCACGCCAGTTCATCTCCCGATCGTCTATTCCGAGTACGCGCCAGATCCCTTTCTCAACGCTTCCCGTGCCGGGCAGGGGGACGTTGTTGATCAATCGTGCTAGCCCCGTTCCCAGTGGTCTTGCCAGAACGAACAGTACCACTAAGAAGCTGGCAATAAGCAGAAACGCCTGAGCAGCCATCAGAAGGCCTCCGCATTAATCAGGGCATAGACCAGATAAGCCAATAACAGGAACACCAGCACGATGCCGGCAATAAGACCTGCACTCACAATCCACCTCCGGGTGACTTTCGTTGTTGTTCTAACGGTAGGATTTCTGGCGCAAAGATTTCGCAAAAATGGGGAGGGCGGGTGTAAAAAAAGTATAAAAATGACAAAGCCCACAATTTAACTATTGATAAGTAAATCGTTAACTTTTTTGTAACTTAATTACGGCGTGAATGTAAATATTCACTAAATGGATAAAAATAAGTGGTCGGATGAGTAGTAAAATTACAGTCAAAGCGATATTATTTTAGCCAGGTCACAGATTTTGAATTTTCCGGATGACGTTTCCGGCCAACTATAGGGGAGAAAATATGGATCTTTATAAAGAGTATCCGGCTCATATCGTGTTCATGCGTCGCACTTTCGCCGTAGTGGCTGGTGTGCTGGCGCTGCCGGTGATGCTGTTCTGGAAAGATCGTGCACGTTTTTACAGCTATCTGCACCGCGTCTGGGCGAAAACCAGCGAGAAGCCGGTGTGGATGGATCAGGCCGAGAAAGCGACCTGCGATTTCTACTGATACGAAGACTACACACAGCTATAAAAAAACCGCCAACAGCAATGTGGCGGTTTTTTTGTCCCTCGGGATTCGCGGTCCGTTGGGGGGGTCTTCAAGCCCTCGTCAGAGGCTTACAAGAATATCTCGGGTCCTTAAGTAATCAAACGGCAAATCCCTAAATAGATTCTTAAAAATCATTTCAGTGGATTACCTTTTACGCGAGGGCCAACTACTATGCAGCGTCCCTTTCCGCCATCTCGCACATGGGCACCGGTCCCGGGAAAGGCGTCACCACAACCGTAAGTCAGGCTCTCGTCAGGGCTTGTGTCCACCGACTTATCACCGGTGGTGAACGGTGGAGCGGTTAGCTGCAGGGACCGCATAATGAAACGCTATTTTTGCATCGCGTTCATTGTCGCCAGCGTACTCGTTGTAAAGAGCGATGAACCGAATGTGTTTGTCGCTTTAACCACGATAGCGCAGGACAAGTAGCGTTAAGGCCGCCTCGGGCGGCCTTTTTTATTTCATCCCGTCTACACTTCATGGCAAAGTAGTTCAATGCATGCTTTTTCCTTTTACGGCATGCCCTTATGGACATAATGGACAATAGCCTGGAGTTTTATGCCCACCCATCTGGTTTGGTTTCGCGCGGACCTGCGCGTACATGACAACATCGCACTGGCGGCGGCCTGTCGCGACAAAGACGCTAACGTACTGGCTCTGTTTATGGCCACGCCCGATCAGTGGCGGCAGCACGATATGGCTCCCCGCCAGGCGGCCTTGCTCCGTGCGTATCTGACCGTTCTGCAGCACTCGCTGGCCGGAAAAGGCATACCGCTTCTCTATAAAGAGGTGAGTGATTTTGCCGCACAGCTTCAGACGGTGCAGGCGATCTGTAAGCAGCACAACGTTACGCATCTTTTTTACAACTATCAGTACGAATTCAACGAGCAGCAGCGCGACCGTCAGCTGGAGAAGATGCTGGAAGGGGTGGTCTGCGAAGGGTTTGATGACAGCGTAATGCTGGCTCCGGGCAGCGTGATGACCGGCAGCCACGAGATGTATAAAGTTTTTACGCCGTTCAAAAATGCCTTTATCAAACGTCTGAAAGAGGCGCTGCCGGAGTGCGTTGCCGCGCCTGCCGTGCGAGGCGAAGCCATAAAGGATCTGCCTGAACTGACGTTTGATTACCCTCAGCAGTCGTTTGATGAAACGCTGTTCCCCGCCGATGAAAAAGCAGCTATCGCCCAACTGCGCCAGTTCTGCAAACAGAACGCAGGCAATTACGACGCGCGTCGTGATTTTCCCGCCATCGAGGGCACCAGCCGCCTGTCGGCCTGTCTGGCGCTGGGCGCGATCTCTCCTCGCCAGTGTTTACATCGCCTGCTGGCGGAGCAGCCGCAGGCGCTGGAGGGGGGCGCAGGGTCCGTCTGGCTGAATGAACTGATCTGGCGCGAGTTCTACCGCCATCTGATGACGTATCACCCTGATTTATGTAAGCATCGTCCCTTCATTGGCTGGACCGATAATGTAAAGTGGCAATCGAACGATCGGCTGCTGAAAGCCTGGCAAACAGGGCAGACGGGTTACCCGATAGTCGATGCCGCCATGCGCCAGCTGAATGAAACCGGGTGGATGCACAACCGCCTGCGGATGATTACCGCCAGCTTTCTGGTGAAGGATCTGCTTATCGACTGGCGTATCGGAGAGCGCTATTTTATCTCTCAGCTGATCGATGGCGATCTCGCGGCGAATAACGGCGGCTGGCAGTGGGCAGCCTCTACCGGCACCGATGCCGCGCCCTATTTCCGGATATTTAATCCGACCACTCAGGGACAAAAATTTGATGCGGACGGCGAGTTTATCCGCCGCTGGGTGCCTGAGCTTAACGGTATACCTGCTAAAGCGATCCACGAACCGTGGGCATGGGCGGATAAACAGCGTGTAAAGCTGGATTACCCTCGCCCGATTGTCGACCATAAACAGGCGCGTGTCGCCACGCTGGCAGCGTACGAAGCGGCCCGCAAAGCATAAGAGAGTGATGATGAAAAACAGCGAACTGGAAAGCCTGATTAACGAAAAATTGAACAGCGCCTCCTTCAGCGATTACGGCCCGAATGGGCTTCAGGTCGAGGGACGCGAGACGGTGCAAAAAATTATCACCGGCGTCACGGCAAGCCAGGCGCTGCTGGACGAGGCCGTTCGTCAGGACGCCGACGCGGTGATTGTCCATCACGGTTACTTCTGGAAAAACGAATCGCCGATTATTCGCGGGATGAAGCGTAACCGCCTGAAAACGCTGCTGGCAAATGATATCAACCTGTACGGTTACCATTTGCCGCTGGATGCGCACCCTGAGCTCGGCAACAACGTCCAGCTGGCGCAGCTACTGGGCATTACCGTGATGGGCGAAGTTGAGCCGCTGGTGCCGTGGGGCGAACTGGCGATGCCGGTTCCGGGGCTGGAGCTGGCATCCTGGATTGAAGCGCGCCTGGGACGTCGCCCTCTGTGGAGCGGCGATACCGGTCCGGATACGGTGAAGCGTGTGGCCTGGTGTACCGGGGGCGGTCAGGGCTTTATCGACAGCGCCGCGCGTTTCGGCGTCGATGCGTTTATCACCGGCGAGGTTTCCGAGCAGACCATTCACTCGGCGCGTGAACAGGGACTGCATTTCTACGCGGCAGGCCATCATGCCACCGAGCGCGGCGGCATTCGCGCCCTCAGCGAGTGGCTGACGGAAAATACCGATCTGGATGTGACCTTTATTGATATCCCTAATCCGGCCTGATGAGAGGTGCCTGAGTGCAGCGAGCGCGTTGTTATCTTCTGGGAGAAACGGCAGTGGTTCTGGAGCTCGAGCCGCCGGTGACCCTTGCCACGCAAAAGCGTATCTGGCGGCTAACACAGCGTCTGGTCGAACTACCGGAAGTGGTTGAAGCCATTCCGGGGATGAATAATATCACCGTGGTGCTGCGTAGCCCGCATACCCTGGCGCTGGATGCCATCGAACGTTTGCAGCGCTGGTGGGAAGAGAGTGAGGCGCTGGAGCCGGAATCGCGTGCCATTGAGATCCCGGTCGTTTATGGCGGTACGGGTGGGCCAGATCTTCGCGTGGTGGCAGACCATTGCGGATTAACAGAAAAGCAGGTTGTTGAGCTGCACAGCTTGGTTGACTACGTGGTCTGGTTCCTCGGGTTTCAGCCTGGATTCCCGTATCTGGGGGGATTATCCCCTCAGCTGCATACGCCACGCCGTGCCGAACCGCGCCTGAGCGTACCGGCGGGGACGGTGGCTATCGGCGGCGAGCAGACCGGCGTTTATCCACTGACATCGCCTGGCGGCTGGCAGCTTATTGGGCATACCGCGACACCGTTATTTGATCCCGGGCTGGAGACGCCAATACTCCTGCGTCCCGGCGATACCCTTCGCTTTATCCCACAGAAGGAGGGGGTATGTTAACGCTAATTCGCGCCGGGCTTTATACCTCCGTTCAGGATGCGGGCCGCTTTGGCATGCGCCAGTCTGGCGTGAGCTATTGTGGCGCGCTGGACAGGCCTGCGCTGGAGATTGCTAACGTGCTGGTGGGCAACCCCGGCAATACGGCCGCGCTCGAAATTACGCTGGGTCAGTGTGTGATTGAGTTTGGTCAGGAGACCTGGTTTGCCTTAACCGGCGCAGGGTGTGACGCCACGCTGGATGGCAAAGCGGTGTGGACCGGCTGGCGGCTGCGGGCGAAAGCCGGACAGCGCCTGACGCTCAAACGTCCGCTGCACGGCGTGCGCAGCTATCTCGCGGTGGCTGGCGGTATCGACGTGCCGGAGGTGCTGGGCTCATCCAGTACCGATCAGAAAGCCGGGGTTGGCGGTCACGAAGGACGTTTGTTGCGCGACGGCGATCGGCTGGCAATCAAGCCCTCAGCACGCCATTTCTCGTCCACGCAGGGCGTAAAACAGCTGCTGTGGGGAAACCAGATCCGCGCCTTACCGGGGCCGGAATATCATGAGTTTGACGAGGCGTCTAAAGAGTCCTTCTGGCGCTCGCCCTGGAAGCTCAGCCCGCAGAGTAACCGTATGGGTTACCGCCTGCAGGGGCAGCCGCTGATCCGCACGACGGACCGGGAACTGCTCTCCCACGGTTTATTGCCGGGGGTCATTCAGGTGCCGGGGAACGGGCAACCTATCGTGTTAATGAACGACGCGCAAACTACCGGTGGTTATCCGCGCATTGCCTGCATTATTGAAGCCGATCGCTACCATCTGGCGCAAATTCCGCTTGGGCAGCCGATTCACTTCGTGCAGTGTTCGCTGGAGGAGGCGCTGAAAGCCCGGCAGGATCAGCAGCGTTATCTGGAGCAGCTGGCGTGGAGGCTTGATGGTAAAGATTGATTTAAACGCCGATCTGGGGGAGGGCAGCAGCGCTGATGCGGCGCTGATGACGCTGGTCACCTCGGCCAACATCGCCTGTGGCTTTCACGCGGGCGATGCGCAAACCATGCTGGAGAGCGTGCGTAATGCCATCAAAAACGGCGTGGCGATTGGCGCACATCCCAGCTTCCCCGATCGGGAAAACTTTGGCCGTACGGCGATGGATCTGCCCCCTGAGACGGTCTACGCTCAGGTGCTCTACCAGATCGGCGCGCTGGAGGCGATGGTGCGCGCCCAGAACGGCGTGATGCGCCACGTGAAGCCGCACGGCATGCTCTACAATCAGGCGGCGAAAGATCCGGCGCTGGCGGAGGCGATTGCCCGTGCGGTGCGGGACTGTAATCCGCAGCTGATCCTTGTGGGTCTGGCGGGCAGCGAGCTGATTCGCGCCGGAGAACGGCTGGGCCTGACCACCCGTCACGAAGTGTTTGCCGATCGGGGATACCTGCCGGACGGCAGCCTGGTGCCGCGGACGCAGGCCGGTGCGCTGATTACCGACGACGCTGAAGCGCTGGCGCAGACGCTGGAGATGGTGCGCGCCGGGCGGGTGACCGCCGTGGACGGAACATTGGCGAACGTGCAGGCCGATACGGTGTGTTTACACGGTGACGGCGAGCATGCGCTCCAGTTCGCGCGCCGCTTGCGGGCGGCGTTCTCTGAAGAGGGCATTCTGGTCAGCGCAGAATAATCATGAAAGGACAATAACATGCCAGAAGGTCCGGAGATCCGCCGCGCGGCGGATAGCCTGGAGGCGGCGATAAAGGGCAAACCGTTGACGCACGTCTGGTTTGCTTTTCCTCAGCTAAAACCGTTTGAATCACAGCTGGTGGGGCAGACGGTGATCCATATTGAAACGCGCGGCAAAGCCTTGCTTACGCACTTTTCCCATAACCTGACGTTATATAGCCATAACCAGCTTTACGGCGTCTGGCGCGTGGTGGAGGCGGACGAGCAGCCGCAGACCACTCGCGTGCTGCGCGTCAGGCTGCAAACGGCGGATAAGGCAATCCTGCTTTACAGCGCGTCGGATATCGAAATGTTAACGCCGGAGCAACTGCTCACTCACCCGTTCTTACAGCGGGTCGGGCCGGACGTGCTGGACATGCGCCTGACGGCAAACGATGTTAAAACCCGGTTGTTATCCCCCAAATTCCGCAACCGGCAATTTTCCGGGTTATTGCTCGATCAGGCGTTCCTGGCAGGGCTAGGTAACTATCTGCGGGTGGAAATTCTGTGGGAAGTGGGGCTGGCGGCGCAGCATAAAGCGTCTCAGTTAAGCGATGAACAGCTGGAGGCGCTATCCCACGCGCTGTTGGATATTCCGCGGCTGTCGTACAACACGCGCGGCGTGGTGGATGAGAACACGCATCACGGGGCGCTGTTCCGCTTTAAGGTGTTTCATCGGGCGGGGAAAAAGTGTGAGCGATGCGGCGGGATTATAGAGAGGACAATGCTCTCCTCAAGACCGTTTTACTGGTGCCCCGGGTGCCAGATGTAAAAAAGCCGGGTGGCGGCTACGCCTTACCCGGCCTACATTTCGCACTTGTAGGCCCGGCAAGCGAAGCTCCGCCGGGCATGTTTATTAGCGCTTCAGGTCAGACTTAAAATCACGCTGCTCGTAGCCGGTATACAGCTGACGAGGACGGGCGATTTTCATGCCTTCGCTGTGCATTTCGTTCCAGTGCGCAATCCAGCCAACGGTACGGGCCATGGCGAAGATGACGGTGAACATGGAAGACGGAATGCCCATCGCTTTCAGAATAATGCCAGAGTAGAAATCGACGTTCGGGTAGAGTTTCTTCTCGATGAAGTACGGGTCGTTCAGCGCGATGTGTTCCAGCTCCATCGCCACTTCCAGCAGGTCATCTTTGGTACCCAGCTCTTTCAGCACTTCGTGGCAGGTCTCACGCATGACGGTAGCGCGCGGGTCGTAGTTTTTGTAAACACGGTGACCGAAGCCCATCAGGCGGAAGGAGTCATTCTTGTCTTTCGCGCGACGCACGAACTCAGGAATGTGCTCAACGGTGCTGATCTCTTCCAGCATCTTCAGTGCCGCTTCGTTCGCGCCGCCGTGCGCCGGTCCCCACAGGGAGGCGATGCCCGCAGCGATACAGGCGAACGGGTTCGCGCCTGAAGAGCCCGCGGTACGGACGGTAGAGGTAGAAGCGTTCTGTTCGTGGTCAGCGTGCAGGATCAGAATACGGTCCATTGCACGTTCCAGCACCGGGTTCACTTCGTACTCTTCGCATGGCGTGGAGAACATCATGCGCAGGAAGTTACCCGCGTAGGAGAGGTCGTTGCGCGGATACACAAACGGCTGGCCGATGGAATACTTATAGCACATCGCCGCCATGGTAGGCATTTTGGACAGCAGGCGGAACGCCGCGATATCACGGTGACGTGGGTTATTCACGTCAAGGGAGTCGTGGTAGAACGCCGCCAGCGCACCGGTAATACCGCACATGACCGCCATCGGATGAGAGTCACGGCGGAACGCATGGAACAGACGGGTAATCTGCTCATGGATCATGGTGTGACGGGTCACGGTGGTTTTAAATTCATCGTACTGGGCCTGCGTCGGTTTTTCGCCGTTCAGCAGGATGTAGCACACTTCCAGATAGTTGGATTCGGTGGCTAACTGATCGATGGGGAAGCCGCGATGGAGCAGGATACCTTCGTCACCGTCAATGTAGGTGATTTTGGATTCGCAAGATGCGGTAGAGGTAAATCCAGGGTCAAAGGTGAATACACCTTTAGAACCCAGCGTACGGATATCAATAACATCCTGACCGAGCGTGCCTTTTAGCACATCCAGTTCAATAGCAGTGTCACCATTTAGGGTGAGCGTTGCCTTTGTATCAGCCATTTACGGTCTCCTTAGCGCCTTATGCTTAAGACTGCGCTTCACCGGATTTGCTTTCAGCTGTTAATCACCGTTACCAGATTGTTATTTGGCTTACCGCTCAGCTCACGAGGACAAACCAGGGTACAGAGCTATGGCGCCTTGCAGGTAAACGAATGAAATATCAGTGAAACAACAGCAAATCAGCGTTTTTGCAGTCCGAATTATTCAAACCTGTATATCACTAATAACTGTCCTGATAACTTCGGTCAATACCATCACACTGTTACATAACTATTTGTCAGGTGAAAGTGAGACCTCATAACTTTTGCGCATTATATGCCTTTTCTGATGACGTTTGTAACAATATTGTTTAACATTTGTCAAATCAGATGATTAAAAATTAAAAAGATGTTGTTATCGTGACCCTGATCACTGTTCCAGAGAAAACCCGACAAACTGTATGTAGGTTAATTGTAATGATTTTGTGAACGGCCTATACTGCCGCCAGGTCTCCGGAACACCCTGCAATCCCGAGCCACCCAGCGTTGTAACGTGTCGTTTTAGCATCTGGAAGCAATGTTTTGCATGACGCGCAGTTATAGAAAAGGAACGCTGCTTGACCCGCATCGCAGTCCGGAGGAAGGAAACAATAAGAACAGCATGTGGGCGTTATTCATGATAAGAAATGTGAAAAAACAAAGACCTGTCAATCTGGATCTCAAAACGATCCGGTTCCCTGTAACAGCAATAGCGTCCATTCTGCACCGTGTTTCTGGTGTGATTACGTTTGTGGCGGTCGGTATTTTGCTGTGGTTACTGGGCACCAGCCTCTCTTCCCCTGAAGGATTCCTCCAGGCCTCTGCCATCATGAACAGCTTCTTCGTGAAATTCATCATGTGGGGCATTCTGACCGCGCTGGCGTACCACGTCGTCGTGGGTGTTCGCCATATGCTGATGGACTTTGGCTACCTGGAAGAGACTTTCGAAGCCGGGAAACGCTCCGCTAACATTTCATTTGTGATTACAGTCGTGCTTTCACTTCTCGCAGGAGTTCTCGTATGGTAAGCAACGCCTCCGCATTAGGACGCAACGGCGTACATGACTTCATCCTGGTCCGTGCTACCGCTATCGTTCTCACCCTTTACATCATCTATATGATCGGTTTCTTCGCGACCAGCGGCACGCTGACGTGGGAAATCTGGAGTGGGTTCTTCGGATCCGCCTTCACCAAAGTGTTCACCCTGCTGGCTCTGTTCTCCATCCTTATTCATGCGTGGATTGGCATGTGGCAGGTGTTGACCGATTACGTTAAACCGCTGGCGATTCGCCTCCCACTGCAGCTGGCCATTGTTGTTGCACTGGTGGTTTACGTTATTTATGGATTCGTTGTGGTGTGGGGTGTGTAATGAAACTGCCAGTCAGAGAATTTGATGCTGTTGTAATTGGTGCCGGTGGCGCAGGTATGCGTGCCGCACTGCAAATTTCCCAGAGCGGCCAGACCTGTGCGCTGCTCTCTAAAGTTTTCCCGACCCGTTCCCACACTGTGTCTGCGCAGGGCGGTATCACCGTTGCGCTGGGTAACTCCCATGAAGATAACTGGGAATGGCACATGTACGACACGGTAAAAGGTTCCGACTACATCGGCGACCAGGATGCCATCGAATATATGTGTAAAACCGGCCCGGAAGCGATTCTGGAGCTGGACCATATGGGTCTGCCGTTCTCCCGTCTGGAAAATGGCACTATCTATCAGCGTCCGTTTGGCGGCCAGTCGAAAAACTTCGGCGGCGAGCAGGCGGCACGTACCGCGGCGGCGGCTGACCGTACCGGTCACGCACTGCTGCACACCCTGTATCAGCAGAACCTGAAAAACCATACCACCATCTTCTCCGAGTGGTACGCGCTGGATCTGGTGAAAAACGCCGATGGCGCAGTTGTCGGCTGTACCGCGCTGTGCATCGAAACCGGTGAAGTGGTTTACTTCAAAGCCCGCGCTACCGTGCTGGCGACCGGCGGCGCAGGCCGTATCTATCAGTCCACCACCAACGCCCACATCAACACCGGTGACGGTGTCGGTATGGCTATCCGCGCGGGCGTGCCGGTGCAGGATATGGAAATGTGGCAGTTCCACCCAACCGGTATCGCCGGTGCAGGCGTTCTGGTAACGGAAGGCTGCCGCGGTGAAGGTGGTTACCTGCTGAACAAACACGGCGAACGCTTCATGGAGCGTTATGCCCCGAATGCGAAAGACCTGGCGGGTCGTGACGTGGTGGCGCGTTCCATCATGATCGAGATCCGTGAAGGCCGCGGCTGTGATGGCCCATGGGGTCCGCACGCGAAGCTGAAGCTCGACCATCTGGGTAAAGAGGTTCTGGAATCTCGTCTGCCGGGCATTCTGGAGCTGTCCCGCACATTCGCGCACGTCGACCCGGTGAAAGAGCCGATTCCGGTTATCCCAACCTGCCACTACATGATGGGCGGTATTCCGACCAAAGTGACCGGTCAGGCGCTGACCGTGAACGAGCAGGGCGAAGACGTGGTCATCCCTGGCCTGTTTGCGGTAGGCGAAATTGCCTGCGTATCCGTACACGGTGCAAACCGTCTGGGCGGCAACTCCCTGCTGGACCTGGTGGTGTTTGGTCGTGCAGTCGGTCTGCACCTGCAGGAATCCATTGCCGAGCAGGGCGCGCTGCGTGACGCGACCGATGACGAAATTGATGCCTCTCTTGAGCGCCTCAACCGCTGGAACGGTAACCGTAACGGCGAAGATCCGGTGGAAATCCGTAAAGCGCTGCAGGAATGCATGCAGCACAACTTCTCGGTATTCCGCGAAGGCGACGCGATGGCCAAAGGTCTTGAGCAGCTGAAAGCGATCCGCGAGCGTCTGAAAAATGCCCGTCTGGACGACACCTCCAGCGAGTTCAACACCCAGCGCGTTGAGTGTCTGGAGCTGGATAACCTGATGGAAACCGCGTTCGCGACGGCGATGTCGGCAAACTTCCGTACCGAAAGCCGTGGCGCGCATAGCCGCTTCGACTTCCCGGATCGTGATGACGAAAACTGGCTGTGCCATTCCCTGTATCTGCCAGAGTCGGAAACCATGACGCGTCGTAGCGTTAACATGGAACCGAAACTGCGTCCGGCGTTCCCGCCGAAGATTCGTACTTACTAATGCGGAGACAGGATAATGAAACTCGAATTCTCAGTTTATCGTTATAACCCGGATGTAGACGACGCTCCGCGTATGCAGGATTACACCCTCGAAGCGGAAGAAGGTCGTGACATGATGCTGCTGGATGCCTTAATCCAGCTGAAAGAGAAAGATCCTACGCTGTCGTTCCGCCGCTCCTGCCGTGAAGGGGTGTGTGGCTCTGACGGTGTAAACATGAACGGCAAAAATGGCCTGGCCTGCATCACGCCAATTTCAGCGTTGCAGCGTCCCGGTCAGAAAATTGTTATCCGTCCTCTGCCAGGCCTGCCGGTCGTGCGTGATTTGGTGGTAGACATGGGGCAATTCTATGCACAATATGAGAAGATTAAGCCTTACTTATTGAATAATGGGCAAAATCCACCCGCTCGCGAGCACTTACAGTCTCCTGAGCAGCGTGAAAAACTCGATGGGTTATACGAGTGTATTCTCTGTGCATGCTGTTCTACGTCCTGCCCGTCGTTCTGGTGGAACCCGGACAAGTTTATCGGCCCGGCCGGTCTGCTGGCTGCCTATCGCTTCCTGATCGATAGCCGCGACACCGAAACCGACAGCCGTCTGGAAGGACTGAGTGACGCTTTCAGCGTATTCCGCTGCCATAGCATCATGAACTGCGTCAGCGTGTGTCCGAAGGGGCTGAACCCGACGCGCGCCATCGGCCATATTAAGTCGATGCTGCTGCAGCGCAGTGCGTAAGTAAAAAACGCCGGATGGCGCTGCGCTTATCCGGCCTACGTAACAGTAGGCCCGGTAAGCGTAGCGCCACCGGGCAAATTGCAGAAACCTTTAAAAACTGCCCTGAAGTCTAGACAGTTTCTAAAGGTTCCTTCGCGGGCCAAATGAAAAGAGCTCGCAGGTGAACCCCGGCACGTACACGTGGTGTGCGTGGTAGTTTCTACGGCGAAAGTAAGCATAAAAATGCTTAAGGGATCACGATGCAGAACGGCGCAATGAAAGCCTGGCTGGACTCTTCTTTCCTTTCTGGTGCGAACCAGAGCTGGATTGAACAGCTCTATGAAGACTTCTTAACCGATCCTGACTCAGTGGACGCAAACTGGCGTTCCATGTTCCAGCAGTTGCCTGGCACAGGGGTCAAACCGGATCAATTCCATTCCAAAACACGTGATTATTTCCGTCGTCTGGCGAAGGATGCCTCACGTTACTCTTCTGCGATTTCCGACCCTGACACCAATGCGAAGCAGGTTAAAGTCCTGCAGCTTATCAACGCTTATCGCTTCCGCGGTCACCAGCATGCGAATCTCGATCCGCTGGGACTGTGGAAACAAGACCGTGTGGCCGATCTCGATCCGGCGTATCACGATCTGACCGAGGCCGATTTCCAGGAAAGCTTTAACGTAGGTTCCTTTGCCATCGGCAAAGACACGATGAAGCTGGGCGATCTGATTGACGCGCTCAAGCAAACCTACTGCGGCTCCATCGGCGCGGAATACATGCACATTACCTCTACCGAAGAGAAACGCTGGATCCAGCAGCGCATCGAATCCGTAGCGGGCCACGCGACCTTCTCGGCTGACGAGAAAAAACGCTTCCTGAACGAACTGACCGCAGCGGAAGGGCTTGAGCGCTATCTGGGCGCGAAATTCCCGGGCGCAAAACGCTTCTCGCTGGAAGGCGGCGACGCGCTGGTGCCGATGCTGAAAGAGCTGATTCGTCACGCAGGCAAGAGCGGCACCCGTGAAGTGGTACTGGGCATGGCGCACCGTGGTCGTCTGAACGTGCTGGTCAACGTGCTGGGTAAAAAACCGCAGGACCTGTTCGACGAGTTCGCGGGCAAACATAAAGAACACCTCGGCACCGGCGACGTGAAGTACCACATGGGCTTCTCGTCGGATATCGAAACTGAAGGCGGTCTGGTTCACCTGGCGCTGGCGTTTAACCCGTCACACCTGGAAATTGTTAGCCCGGTGGTTATCGGTTCCGTGCGCGCACGTCTGGATCGTCTGGACGAGCCGAGCAGCAATAAAGTGCTGCCTATCACCATCCACGGTGATGCGGCGGTAACAGGGCAGGGCGTGGTTCAGGAGACCCTGAACATGTCGAAAGCGCGTGGTTACGAAGTGGGCGGTACCGTTCGCATCGTGATCAACAACCAGGTGGGCTTTACCACCTCTAACCCGCTGGACGCGCGTTCGACCCCGTACTGCACCGATATCGGTAAGATGGTGCAGGCGCCGATCTTCCACGTTAACGCGGACGATCCGGAAGCCGTTGCTTTCGTTACCCGTCTGGCGCTGGACTTCCGTAATACCTTCAAACGCGATGTGTTCATTGACCTCTTCTGCTACCGCCGTCACGGCCACAACGAAGCGGACGAGCCAAGTGCAACCCAGCCGTTGATGTACCAGAAAATCAAAAAACACCCGACCCCTCGCAAAATCTATGCTGACAAGCTGGAGAGCGACAAAGTGACGACGCTGGAAGATGCGACCGAAATGGTCAACCTCTACCGCGACGCGCTGGATGCGGGTGAATGCGTGGTGAAAGAACTGCGTCCGATGAACATGCACTCCTTTACCTGGTCGCCGTACCTCAACCACGAGTGGGATGAGAGCTACCCGAACAAGGTTGAGATGAAGCGCCTGCAGGAGCTGGCTAAACGCATCAGCACCGTACCGGACGCTATCGAGATGCAGTCTCGCGTGGCGAAAATCTACGCTGACCGTCAGTCCATGGCGGCAGGCGAGAAGCTGTTTGACTGGGGCGGCGCGGAAACGCTGGCTTACGCAACGCTGGTTGACGAAGGCATTCCTGTTCGTCTATCCGGTGAAGATGCGGGCCGTGGGACTTTCTTCCACCGTCACGCGGTTGTTCACAACCAGTCCAACGGTTCAACCTACACCCCGCTGCAGCACGTGCACAACGGGCAGGGCCAGTTCAAGGTCTGGGACTCCGTGCTGTCTGAAGAAGCGGTTCTGGCCTTCGAATACGGTTACGCTACCGCAGAACCCCGCACCCTGACCATCTGGGAAGCGCAGTTCGGTGACTTCGCCAACGGTGCGCAGGTGGTTATCGACCAGTTCATCTCCTCCGGCGAGCAGAAATGGGGCCGCATGTGTGGCCTGGTGATGCTGCTGCCGCACGGTTATGAAGGGCAGGGTCCGGAGCACTCCTCCGCGCGTCTGGAACGTTATCTGCAGCTCTGCGCCGAGCAGAACATGCAGGTCTGCGTACCGTCCACCCCGGCTCAGGTCTACCACATGCTGCGTCGTCAGGCGCTGCGCGGTATGCGCCGTCCGCTGGTGGTGATGTCGCCGAAATCCCTGCTGCGTCACCCGCTGGCGGTGTCGAGCCTGGAAGAACTGGCGAACGGAACCTTCCTGCCGGCCATCGGTGAAATTGACGAGCTGGATCCGCAGGGCGTGAAGCGTGTCGTCATGTGTTCTGGTAAGGTTTATTACGACCTGCTGGAACAGCGCCGCAAGAACGATCAGAAAGATGTCGCCATCGTGCGTATCGAACAGCTTTATCCGTTCCCGCATCAGGCGATGCAGGAAGTGCTGAAACAATATGCTCACGTACATGATTTTGTCTGGTGCCAGGAAGAGCCGCTTAACCAGGGCGCATGGTACTGCAGCCAGCATCATTTCCGTGAAGTGATTCCATTTGGGTCAGCCCTGCGCTATGCAGGTCGCCCGGCCTCCGCCTCTCCGGCGGTAGGGTATATGTCCGTTCACCAGAAGCAGCAACAAGATCTGGTCAATGACGCGCTGAACGTCGATTAATTAAAGGATACAAAATGAGTAGCGTAGATATTCTTGTTCCCGACCTGCCTGAATCCGTAGCAGATGCGACCGTCGCTACCTGGCACAAAAAACCAGGCGATGCCGTTAAGCGCGATGAAGTGCTGGTAGAAATCGAAACTGACAAAGTGGTACTGGAAGTACCGGCTTCGGCGGATGGCGTTCTGGACGCGGTGCTGGAAGATGAAGGTACTACCGTAACCTCTCGTCAGATCCTGGGTCGCCTGCGTGAAGGCAACAGCGCGGGCAAAGAGTCCAGCGCGAAATCTGAAGAGAAAGCCTCTACGCCGGCTCAGCGCCAGCAGGCTTCTCTGGAAGAACAGTCTAACGACGCCCTCAGCCCGGCGATCCGTCGCCTGCTGGCTGAGCACAGCCTTGACCCGGCAGCCATCAAAGGCACCGGTGTGGGCGGTCGTCTGACCCGCGAAGACATCGACAAGCACCTGGCGAAAGCGCCTGCTCAGGCAGAAGCGAAAGCCCCTGCGGCAGCACCCGCAGCGCAGCCTGCTCTGGGCGCCCGCAGCGAAAAACGCGTGCCAATGACTCGCCTGCGTAAGCGCGTGGCCGAGCGTCTGCTGGAAGCGAAAAACTCCACTGCGATGCTGACCACCTTCAACGAAGTGAACATGAAGCCAATCATGGACCTGCGCAAGCAGTACGGTGACGCGTTTGAAAAACGTCACGGTATCCGTCTGGGCTTTATGTCCTTCTACGTGAAAGCGGTGGTTGAAGCGCTGAAACGCTACCCGGAAGTGAACGCGTCTATCGATGGCGATGACGTGGTTTACCACAACTATTTCGACGTCAGCATGGCGGTTTCTACTCCACGTGGCCTGGTAACGCCGGTTCTGCGTGATGTGGATACCCTGGGTATGGCTGACATCGAGAAAAACATCAAAGAGCTGGCTGTTAAAGGCCGCGACGGCAAGCTGACCGTAGACGACCTGACCGGCGGTAACTTCACCATTACCAACGGCGGCGTATTCGGCTCGCTGATGTCTACCCCGATCATTAACCCGCCGCAGAGCGCGATCCTGGGTATGCATGCCATTAAAGATCGCCCGATGGCGGTAGACGGTAAAGTTGAGATCCTGCCAATGATGTACCTGGCGCTCTCTTACGACCACCGCCTGATCGACGGCCGCGAGTCCGTGGGCTTCCTGGTAGCGATTAAAGAGCTGCTGGAAGATCCAACGCGTCTGCTGCTGGACGTCTAGTCACTTTTAGCATCACCTGCCCCGTAGGCCGGCACACGCTGCGCCGGTCTACAGGTTTGAAGATAACGATTACCCTGAAGGATGGATAGAACACATGAACTTACATGAATATCAGGCCAAACAGCTGTTTGCCCGGTATGGCTTACCGGCTCCGGTGGGTTATGCCTGTACTACCCCGCGTGAAGCAGAAGAAGCCGCATCTAAAATCGGTTCCGGCCCGTGGGTAGTTAAGTGTCAGGTTCACGCTGGTGGCCGTGGTAAAGCGGGCGGTGTGAAGGTTGTTAAGAGCAAAGAAGAGATTCGTGCGTTTGCTGAACATTGGCTCGGCAAGCGTCTGGTGACCTACCAGACAGATGCGAACGGCCAGCCGGTTAACCAGATTCTGGTGGAAGCGGCGACCGACATCGCGAAAGAACTGTACCTGGGCGCGGTTGTTGACCGTAGCTCCCGTCGCGTGGTGTTCATGGCGTCTACCGAAGGCGGCGTGGAAATCGAAAAAGTGGCGGAAGAGACTCCGCACCTGATCCACAAAGTGGCTATCGATCCGCTGGCGGGCCCAATGCCTTACCAGGGTCGCGAGCTGGCGTTCAAACTGGGTCTGGAAGGCAAGCTGGTTCAGCAGTTCACCAAGATCTTCATGGGTCTGGCAACTATCTTCCTGGAGCGCGACCTGGCGCTGATCGAGATCAACCCGCTGGTGATCACCACTCAGGGCGACCTGATCTGCCTCGACGGCAAGCTTGGCGCTGACGGTAACGCGCTGTTCCGCCAGCCGGATCTGCGCGAAATGCGCGACCAGTCTCAGGAAGACCCGCGTGAAGCGCAGGCTGCACAGTGGGAGCTGAACTACGTGGCGCTGGACGGTAACATCGGCTGTATGGTTAACGGTGCGGGCCTGGCAATGGGCACCATGGACATCGTTAAGCTGCACGGCGGTGAGCCAGCGAACTTCCTCGACGTAGGCGGTGGCGCAACCAAAGAGCGCGTAACCGAAGCGTTCAAAATCATCCTCTCTGATGACAACGTGAAGGCCGTTCTGGTTAACATCTTCGGCGGCATCGTGCGTTGCGACCTGATCGCCGACGGTATCATCGGTGCGGTAGAAGAAGTGGGTGTTAACGTTCCGGTTGTTGTGCGTCTGGAAGGTAACAACGCTGAACTCGGCGCGAAAAAACTGGCTGACAGCGGCCTGAATATTATTGCAGCGAAAAGTCTGACGGATGCAGCTCAGCAGGTTGTTGCCGCAGTGGAGGGGAAATAATGTCAGTTTTAATTAATAAAGATACCAAGGTTGTCTGCCAGGGCTTCACCGGTAGCCAGGGGACTTTCCACTCCGAACAGGCGATTGCCTACGGCACGCAGATGGTTGGCGGCGTAACGCCAGGTAAAGGCGGCACCACGCACCTGGGCCTGCCGGTGTTCAACACCGTGCGTGAAGCCGTAGAAGCGACGGGCGCAACCGCGACCGTGATCTACGTTCCGGCACCGTTCTGCAAAGACTCCATTCTGGAAGCGATCGACGCAGGCATCAAACTGATCATCACTATTACTGAAGGCATCCCGACGCTGGATATGCTGACCGTGAAGGTGAAGCTGGATGAAGCAGGCGTGCGCATGATCGGTCCGAACTGCCCTGGCGTTATCACCCCGGGCGAATGCAAAATCGGCATCATGCCGGGCCACATTCACAAGCCGGGCAAAGTGGGCATCGTGTCCCGTTCCGGTACCCTGACCTATGAAGCGGTTAAGCAGACTACCGATTACGGCTTCGGCCAGTCCACCTGTGTGGGCATCGGCGGTGACCCAATCCCGGGTTCTAACTTCATCGACATCCTGAAGATGTTCCAGGAAGATCCGCAGACCGAAGCGATCGTGATGATCGGTGAGATCGGTGGTAGCGCTGAAGAAGAAGCGGCTGCTTACATCAAAGAACACGTGACCAAGCCGGTTGTGGGCTACATCGCGGGTGTGACCGCGCCGAAAGGCAAGCGTATGGGTCACGCAGGCGCGATCATCGCCGGTGGTAAAGGTACGGCTGATGAGAAATTCGCAGCGCTGGAAGCCGCAGGCGTGAAAACCGTTCGCAGCCTGGCGGATATCGGCGAAGCACTGAAATCCATCATTAAGTAAGTCCTCTCTGCTCCCCGAAAGGGGGGCGTTGAAGTATAAAAATGTCCGTTTCGACATGGTTGGCCGCTGTAAAGCGGCCTTTTTTATTGCCTGCCGGGCGTCATGCAATAGTCACAAATAGGTGTTAATTAGAGAGGGTGTAAAAGTAAAATAATTGTTATTTATTTACCTTTAAGAGAGCAGATGGAAAAAAACGAAAAACCCACTAAAATTTATGTCCTGAATAAATGATGCATTCAGACTGCTAAGTTAATAAAAATCACTTCTGTTTATATTCATCCGTCGATTCGATAACCTTAATTGTATTTTATACACATATCTTTAACATGGTCTTTACTATGTTCACCACATCAAAACACAATTAACATAACGAATTGTTTTTGATTTAAATCAATGTTTAATCCTTGGAAAAACCCGTCAAAAGGCGCTAAATTGTCCCCGATCAAAATGGCCGAAAAGTGGTAATTTTGCTATAAATTGATCACCGTCGAAAAACGTAAATGTGATTCAATAAAAACCTGTTTATTGTAAGGGTTTTGCAGCGTATTATATTTGCGGGATCAATTTGAGTTTTTTATTAACGTATTTGTAACCTCACGTCACCGTTTTTATCCTCCTTCAGGGTAATAACGACGACAAGGATGCGAATAATTTGTATTGGGGCATGCGTGTGGATCTCTCTCTGACGGGGTTCACTCTCGGAGTCTTCATGCGATGAGCAAGGAGTCATGATGTTAGATATAGTCGAACTGTCGCGCTTACAGTTTGCCTTGACCGCGATGTACCACTTCCTGTTTGTGCCACTGACGCTCGGTATGGCGTTCCTGCTGGCCATTATGGAAACCGTATACGTTCTCTCCGGCAAACAGATTTATAAAGATATGACCAAGTTCTGGGGCAAGTTGTTTGGTATCAACTTCGCACTGGGCGTGGCAACCGGTTTGACCATGGAGTTCCAGTTCGGGACTAACTGGTCTTACTATTCCCACTATGTAGGGGATATCTTCGGTGCGCCGCTGGCCATTGAAGGTCTGATGGCATTCTTCCTCGAATCCACCTTTGTAGGTCTGTTCTTCTTCGGTTGGGACCGTCTGGGTAAAGTCCAGCATATGGCGGTGACCTGGCTGGTGGCATTAGGTTCGAACCTGTCCGCGCTGTGGATCCTGGTGGCGAACGGCTGGATGCAGAACCCTATCGCGTCTGATTTCAACTTCGAAACCATGCGTATGGAGATGGTCAGCTTTGCCGAGCTGGTCCTGAACCCGGTTGCGCAGGTTAAATTCGTTCACACCGTCGCTTCTGGCTATGTGTGCGGCGCGATGTTTGTCCTGGGTATCAGTTCTTACTACATGCTGCGCGGTCGTGACTTCGCGTTTGCTAAGCGCTCCTTTGCTATCGCTGCAAGCTTTGGTATGGCTGCAATCCTCTCTGTTATCGTTCTGGGTGATGAATCCGGTTACGAAATGGGTGACGTGCAGAAAACCAAACTGGCCGCCATCGAAGCCGAATGGGAAACCCAACCGGCGCCTGCTGCGTTTACGCTGTTCGGTATTCCGGATCAGGACGCGCAGGAAAACCGCTTCGCTATTCAGATCCCTTACGCACTGGGTATCATCGCCACCCGTTCTGTTGATAAGCAGGTGACCGGTCTGAAAGAGCTGATGGTTCAGCACGAAGAGCGTATCCGTAACGGTATGAAAGCTTACTCGCTGCTGGAACAGCTGCGTGCCGGTTCTACCGATCAGGCCGTTCGCGACCAGTTCAACAACGTGAAGAAAGATCTGGGTTACGGTCTGCTCCTGAAACGCTATACCCCGAACGTTTCTGATGCGACAGAAGCGCAGATCCAGATGGCCACCAAAGACTCGATTCCACGCGTTGCGCCACTGTACTTCGCATTCCGTATCATGGTGGGCTGCGGCATCATCATGCTGCTGATCATTGCGGCGTCCTTCTGGTCCGTGATTCGCAACCGCATCGGTGAGAAAAAATGGCTGCTGCGCACCGCACTGTACGGTATTCCACTGCCGTGGATCGCTATCGAATCCGGCTGGTTTGTTGCGGAGTATGGCCGTCAGCCATGGGCGATTGGTGAGGTACTGCCAACGGCGGTAGCGAACTCTTCCCTGACAGCGGGCGATCTGATCTTCTCCATGCTGCTGATTTGTGGTCTGTACACCCTGTTCCTGGTGGCTGAACTGTTCCTGATGTTCAAGTTCGCGCGCCTTGGCCCAAGCAGCCTGAAAACCGGTCGCTATCACTACGAGCAGTCCACCGCGACTACTCAGCCGGCACGCTAAGACAGGAGTCATCAAATGATCGATTATGAAGTATTGCGTTTTATCTGGTGGCTGTTGATCGGCGTTCTGCTGATCGGTTTCGCCGTCACGGATGGTTTCGACATGGGGGTGGGGATGCTCACCCGTTTCCTCGGTCGTAATGACACCGAGCGTCGAATCATGATCAACTCCATCGCCCCTCACTGGGACGGTAACCAGGTGTGGCTGATCACCGCAGGCGGCGCGCTGTTCGCTGCCTGGCCGATGGTCTACGCGGCTGCGTTCTCCGGCTTCTACGTGGCGATGATTCTGGTGCTGGCCTCTTTATTCTTCCGTCCGGTAGGCTTCGACTACCGTTCCAAGATTGAAGACACCCGCTGGCGCAACATGTGGGACTGGGGCATCTTCATCGGTAGCTTCGTTCCACCGCTGGTGATCGGCGTGGCGTTCGGTAACCTGCTGCAGGGCGTACCGTTCCACCTGGACGAATATATGCGTCTTTACTACACCGGTAACTTCTTCCAGCTGCTGAATCCGTTTGGTCTGCTGGCAGGCGTGGTGAGCGTGGCGATGATCATCACTCAGGGCGCAACCTATCTGCAGATGCGTACGGTTGGTGAACTGCACCTGCGTTCCCGTGCTACTGCTCAGGTTGCGGCACTGGTCACGCTGGTCTGCTTCGCACTGGCCGGTGTGTGGGTGGTGTACGGCATTGATGGCTACGTGGTGACGTCTGCAATCAACCATACTGCGCCGTCTAATCCGCTGACCAAAGAAGTGGCGCGTCAGGCAGGTGCATGGCTGGTGAACTTTAACAATACCCCTGCGCTGTGGGCTATCCCGGCTCTGGGCGTACTGTTGCCGCTGTTGACCGTGCTGACGTCTCGTCTGGAGAAAGGCGCTCTGGCGTTCGTGTTCTCTTCCCTGACCCTGGCATGCATCATCCTGACATCGGGTATTGCGATGTTCCCATTCGTCATGCCATCCAGCACCATGCTGAATGCTAGCCTGACCATGTGGGATGCAACCTCCAGCCATATGACGCTGAACCTGATGACGTATGTTGCTTGCGTGTTCGTTCCGATTGTTCTGGCCTACACCATCTGGTGTTACTGGAAAATGTTCGGTCGCATCACGAAAGAACATATCGAAAGCAACACCCACTCTATGTACTAAGTAAGGAGCTGAATATGTGGTATTTCGCATGGATTTTAGGGACGCTTCTTGCCTGTGCATTTGGTGTCATCACTGCCCTGGCGCTTGAGCACGTCGAAGCGACCAAAGCGGGTGAAGAAAAACACTGATGAATATTATCGCGAAACTTTACGCGGTAATGGATAAGCGCCCGTTACGGGCGCTTTCTTTAGTGATGGCATTACTGCTGGCAGGTTGTATCTTCTGGGACCCTTCGCGCTTTGCAGCGAAAACCAGCGAGCTTGAAATCTGGCACGGCTTCCTCATTATGTGGGCGGTGTGCGCAGGTGTGATCCACGGCGTGGGCTTTCGTCCGAAAGCCGTTCACTGGCAGGGAATTTTTTGCCCGCTGATCGCCGATCTGGTGCTTCTCGCCGGTTTGATTTTCTTCTTCTTCTGAATAAGAAATGTCCGTTAACGTTATGGGCTTACCCGAGCCCATAAAAATTTACTCTCCGTTTACTTTCTCCCATTCCAAACCATCATTCCCGCGCGTATAGTAGCGAAGTTTAAAAGCATTAACTTTTGTTGCATTACCGGGATGTAAAGTGAATACAACGCTGTTTCGATGGCCGGTTCGTGTCTATTACGAAGATACCGATGCCGGTGGTGTGGTTTATCACGCCAGCTACGTTGCTTTTTATGAACGGGCACGCACAGAGATGCTGCGCCATCATCACTTTAGTCAACAGGTGCTGTTGGCTGAGCGAGTTGCCTTCGTGGTTCGCAAGATGACGCTTGAGTATTTTGCGCCTGCCAGACTCGACGATATGCTCGAAGTCCAAACTGAAATTACATCAATGCGCGGGACCTCACTGGTGTTCACGCAGCGGATAGTCAACGCAGAGAATACCGTACTGAACTCAGCTGAAGTGCTGATTGTTTGTGTTGATCCAACCATAATGAAGCCTCGTGCGCTTCCTAAGTCTATTGTCGCGGAGTTTAAGCAGTGACTGACATGAATATCCTTGATTTGTTCCTGAAGGCAAGCCTTCTGGTTAAACTTATCATGTTGATTTTGATTGGTTTTTCAATCGCATCCTGGGCCATCATCATCCAGAGAACGCGTATCCTCAATGCCGCTGGCCGTGAAGCTGAAGCGTTTGAAGATAAGTTCTGGTCGGGTATTGAGCTTTCTCGTCTGTATCAGGAAAGCCAGGGACGCCGTGAAAACCTTACAGGCTCCGAGCAAATTTTTTATAGCGGTTTCAAAGAGTTTGCCCGTCTGCATCGTGCAAACAATCATGCGCCGGAAGCGGTGGTGGAAGGTGCCTCGCGTGCGATGCGCATCTCTATGAACCGCGAGCTGGAAAATCTCGAAACGCATATTCCATTCCTCGGTACTGTCGGTTCTATCAGCCCGTATATCGGCCTGTTTGGTACCGTGTGGGGGATCATGCACGCCTTTATCGCGCTGGGCGCGGTGAAGCAGGCGACGTTGCAGATGGTTGCACCGGGTATCGCTGAAGCACTGATTGCGACCGCTATCGGTCTGTTTGCGGCAATTCCTGCGGTTATGGCTTACAACCGTCTGAACCAGCGCGTGAACAAACTGGAACTGAACTACGACAACTTTATGGAAGAGTTCACTGCGATTCTGCACCGTCAGGCGTTTACCAGCACCGAGAGCAACAAGGGGTAAACCATGGCCAGATCGCGTGGACGAGGTCGTCGCGAGCTCAAGTCCGAAATCAATATCGTTCCACTGCTGGACGTCCTGCTGGTACTGCTGCTGATCTTCATGGCGACAGCGCCAATCATTACCCAGAGCGTGGAAGTGGATCTGCCGGATGCGACAGAATCACAGGCGGTGAGCACCAATGACGATCCTCCGGTTATCATTGAGGTTTCCGGCGTAGGGCAATACAGCGTCGTGGTTGAGAAAGATCGTATGGATCAGCTGCCGCCTGAGCAGGTTATTGCTGAAGCGCAGCGTCGTCTGGAGTCAAATCCGAAAACGGTCTTCTTAATCGGTGGCGCGAAAGACGTACCCTACGATGAAATTATTAAAGCGCTGAACTTGCTACATAGTGCGGGTGTTAAGTCAGTTGGCTTAATGACCCAACCTATTTGATCATCCGCGTAGTTTTTGGGAACCGATAGTGTCAAAGGCAACCGAACAGAACGACAAGCTTAAGCGAGCGATAATCGTCTCCGCAGTGCTGCACGTGATTCTCTTTGCAGCACTGATCTGGAGTTCGTTCGACGAGCATATTGATGCATCAGCCGGCGGCGGTGGAGGGTCTTCCATTGACGCTGTGATGGTGGATCCCGGTGCGGTAGTACAGAACTATAATCGCGAGCAACAGCAGAAGGCGAGTGCCAAACGGGCTGAAGAGCAGCGTGAAAAACAGTCGCAACAGCAGGCGGAAGAACTGCGTGAAAAGCAGGCCGCAGAGCAGGAGCGTCTGAAGCAGCTTGAGAAAGAACGTTTGCAGGCGCAGGAAGCTGCGAAAGAGCAGGCGGAACAGCAGAAGCAAGCCGAAGAGGCCGCGAAAAAAGCACAGGAACAGCAAAAGCAGGCGGAAGAGGCGGCAGCAAAAGCCGCAGCGGACGCGAAAGCACAGGCTGATGCCCAGGCAAAATTAGCGGCAGAAGCGGCGAAGAAAGCCGCTGCTGATGCTCAGAAGAAAGCTGAAGCGGAAGCCGCGAAGAAAGCCGCTGCTGATGCCCAGAAGAAAGCTGAAGCGGAAGCCGCGAAGAAAGCCGCTGCCGATGCTCAGAAGAAAGCCGAAGCGGAAGCCGCGAAAAAAGCCGCTCAGGAAGCAGAGAAGAAAGCTGCTGCCGAGGCCGCGAAGAAAGCGGCTGCTGCTGAGAAAGCGGCTGCAGAAAAAGCTGCCGCCGCTGAAAAAGCCGCTGCCGATAAAAAAGCTGCAGCTGAGAAGGCTGCCGCCGATAAGAAAGCTGCTGCTGAGAAGGCCGCTGCCGATAAGAAAGCTGCTGCTGATAAAGCGGCTGCCAAAAAGGCCGCAGCCGCTGAAAAAGCCGCTGCCGCCGCAGGGGTTGACGATCTGCTGGGCGATTTGAGCTCCGGTAAGAATGCACCGAAAACGGGCGGTGGGGCGAAAGGAAACAACGCAGCGCCGACGGGAAGTGGTAACACTAAGAGTAACGGTGCGACAGGGGCTGAAATCAACGGTTATGCCGCGCAGATTAAATCCGCTATTGAAAGCCGATTCTATGATGCGTCTTCCTATACCGGTAAAACGTGTACGTTGCGTATAAAACTGGCTCCGGACGGCATGCTGCTGGATATCAAGTCTGAAGGTGGCGACCCGGCTTTATGTACTGCGGCCCTGGCTGCAGCGCGTCAGGCGAAGATGCCTAAACCGCCGTCTCAGGCAGTTTACGAAGTCTTCAAAAATGCGCCGCTGGACTTCAAACCTTAAGTTACATTTTCCCCGTGCAAACGGGGAAAAATAGACCAGGTTTAGTCACAGGGTTCTGGTAGTTTTGTCTATTTGAGTTTGTTAACATTCTGCTAAATTATCGTGGGTAAGGTTACCCGGATAAGGGAGATATGATGAAGCAGGCATTACGTGTAGCATTTAGTTTTTTAATGCTGTGGGCAGCAGTACTGCACGCAGAAGTACGTATCGAGATCACCCAGGGGGTGGACTCGGCACGCCCAATCGGGGTTGTTCCGTTCCAGTGGGCCGGTCCTGGCGCTGCACCTGAAGATGCCGGTGGCATCGTGGCGGCTGACCTGCGTAACAGCGGTAAATTCAACCCGTTAGATCGTTCTCGTCTGCCTCAGCAGCCGGGTAGCGCGCAGGAAGTACAGCCTGCAGCATGGTCTGCACTGGGTATTGATGCCGTGGTTGTGGGTCAGGTTACGCCTAACCCGGACGGCTCTTACAACGTGGCCTGGCAGCTGGTGGATACCGGCGGTGCACCAGGTACCGTTCTGGCTCAGAACTCTTACAAGGTCACTAAGCAGTACCTGCGCTACGCGGCACACGCGGCCAGCGATGCAGTATTTGAAAAACTGACCGGCATTAAAGGTGCGTTCCGTACCCGTATCGCGTACGTGGTGCAGACCAACGGTGGTCAGTTCCCGTATGAGCTGCGCGTATCTGACTACGATGGCTATAACCAGTTCCTGGTGAAACGTTCTTCACAGCCGCTGATGTCTCCAGCCTGGTCTCCGGACGGTTCTAAACTGGCCTATGTCACCTTCGAAAGCGGTCGTTCAGCACTGGTTATCCAGACGCTGGCAAACGGTGCCGTTCGTCAGGTGGCGTCTTTCCCACGTCACAACGGTGCGCCTTCGTTCTCTCCGGACGGGTCTAAACTGGCATTTGCGCTGTCAAAAACCGGTAGCCTGAATCTGTACGTGATGGACATTGGCTCTGGTCAGATCCGTCAGGTGACCGACGGTCGCAGCAACAACACTGAACCTTCATGGTTCCCGGACAGTCAAAACCTGGCGTTTACCTCTGACCAGGCTGGCCGTCCACAAATCTACAAAGTCAACATCAACGGCGGTGCTCCGCAGCGTATTACCTGGGAAGGTTCGCAGAACCAGAACGCAGACGTGAGCAGTGACGGTAAATTTATGGTAATGGTGAGCTCCAACGGTGGGCAGCAGCACATTGCCAAACAAGATCTGGTAGCGGGTGGCGTTCAAGTTCTGTCGTCAACGTTCCTGGATGAAACGCCAAGTCTGGCACCTAACGGCACTATGGTAATCTACAGCTCTTCTCAGGGGATGGGATCTGTGCTGAATCTGGTTTCTACAGATGGGCGTTTCAAAGCGCGTATTCCGGCAACTGATGGACAGGTAAAATCACCTGCCTGGTCGCCGTATCTGTAAATAATAATTAATTGATTACTAAAGGAATCATAGAAATGCAACTGAACAAAGTGCTGAAGGGGCTGATGATCGCTCTGCCTGTAATGGCAATCGCAGCGTGTTCTTCTAACAAGAACGCAAGCAATGACCAGAGCGGCGAAGGCATGATGGGTGCCGGCACCGGTATGGACGCGAACGGCAATGGCAACATGTCTTCTGAAGAGCAAGCGCGTCTTCAGATGCAGCAGCTGCAGCAGAACAACATCGTTTACTTCGATCTGGATAAATACGACATCCGTTCTGACTTCGCTGCGATGCTGGATGCTCACGCTAACTTCCTGCGTAGCAACCCATCTTACAAAGTCACCGTAGAAGGTCACGCGGACGAACGTGGTACTCCAGAGTACAACATCTCCCTGGGTGAACGTCGTGCTAACGCTGTTAAAATGTACCTGCAGGGTAAAGGCGTTTCTGCTGACCAGATCTCCATCGTTTCTTACGGTAAAGAAAAACCTGCAGTACTGGGTCACGACGAAGCGGCTTACTCCAAAAACCGTCGTGCCGTACTGGTTTACTAAGAGAATTGCATGAGCAGTAACTTCAGACATCATCTGTTGAGTCTGTCGTTACTGGTTGGAATAGCGGCCCCCTGGGCCGCTTTTGCTCAGGCACCAATCAGTAGTGTCGGCTCAGGCTCGGTAGAAGACCGGGTCACTCAACTCGAGCGTATTTCTAACGCTCACAGCCAGCTTTTAACCCAACTCCAGCAACAACTTTCCGACAACCAGAATGATATTGACTCTCTCCGCGGTCAGATTCAGGAAAGCCAGTATCAGCTTAACCAGGTTGTGGAACGTCAGAAGCAAATCTTGTTGCAGATAGATAGCCTGAGCAGCGGTGGTGGTGCAGCACAAGCACAGCCAGCAGCAGGCGATCAGAGCGGTGCGGCGACATCTGCACCAGCAGCGGATGCGTCTGCTTCAACAGGCGCGCCTGTACAGAGCGGTGACGCGAATACAGATTACAACGCTGCCATTGCGCTGGTGCAGGATCAATCTCGTCAGGATGAGGCGCTTGCTGCGTTTCAGAGCTTTGTTAAGAAATACCCTGATTCAACTTATCAGCCAAATGCGAATTACTGGCTCGGTCAGCTGAATTACAACAAGGGTAAAAAGGACGATGCGGCGTTTTATTTTGCCTCCGTGGTAAAAAATTACCCGAAATCGCCAAAAGCGCCTGATGCGATGTACAAAGTGGGCGTCATCATGCAGGACAAAGGCGACACTGCGAAAGCCAAAGCGGTTTATCAGCAGGTGGTCTCTAAATTCCCGGGTACCGAAGGTGCCAAGCAGGCGCAAAAACGTCTGAATTCGATGGGATGATTATCGCATGACCAGAAATCGCGTTTTTTCTGGTCGTGCAGCATGATTACTAAGCAGTTAAGTGATCTTCATCGAAATTTTTGTTGCGCTGAATTCTTAAATCAGTAATATATGCCGCCGTTGCCACGGGATATCAAACAACGTGAAAACAGCGTAAAAGTGGGTCGTTAGCTCAGTTGGTAGAGCAGTTGACTTTTAATCAATTGGTCGCAGGTTCGAATCCTGCACGACCCACCACTAAGTCAGGTGGAAGTAGTAGTAAAACGTGAAGGATAACGTTGCGTCAGCAACGGCCCGTAGGGCGAGGCGAAGCCGAGTCATCCTGCACGACCCACCACTTAACGCATACTGGCAGTACAGAGTGGGTGATTAGCTCAGTTGGTAGAGCATCTCCTTTACACGGAGGGGGTCGGCGGTTCGAGCCCGTCATCACCCACCACTCGGGTCGTTAGCTCAGTTGGTAGAGCAGTTGACTTTTAATCAATTGGTCGCAGGTTCGAATCCTGCACGACCCACCAATTTTATTGGTTCCGAGTGATAATTCAGGCAACACCCAAATGGGTCGTTAGCTCAGTTGGTAGAGCAGTTGACTTTTAATCAATTGGTCGCAGGTTCGAATCCTGCACGACCCACCAGCCTGAATAAATTTGAAGTACATCCCGCAAGGGGTCGTTAGCTCAGTTGGTAGAGCAGTTGACTTTTAATCAATTGGTCGCAGGTTCGAATCCTGCACGACCCACCAGTGTAGAAAGGCGCCCTAAAGGCGCCTTTTTGCTATCTGCAGTTTTTGTAGGTCGGGTAAGGCGAAGCCGCCACCCGACAAATGCTATCCGCACCTATTTCCGGTGACTTTTCCGCTCATATTCGCTATCTTGTTTAGTATACAAAACACAATTGCCACGCGTTTTGCTATCTCATGCAAAAGAAAGGCAATATTGTTAAGCCCGTAAAACGAGAAGCCATAATGAGTGTGATGTTTGATCCTGAAGCCGCAATCTATCCGTTTCCGCCAAAGCCTGTCCCGCTGAGCCAGGATGAAAAGCAATTCTACCGCGAGAAGATCAAGCGTCTTCTCAAAGAACGAGATGCGGTGATGGTGGCCCATTACTACACAGACCCGGAAATTCAGCAGCTGGCGGAAGAGACCGGGGGCTGTATTTCTGACTCACTGGAGATGGCACGCTTCGGTGCAAGACATCCCGCTTCCACGCTGCTGGTTGCAGGCGTGCGTTTTATGGGCGAAACGGCAAAAATTCTCAGCCCTGAAAAAACCATTCTGATGCCGACGCTTAATGCAGAGTGTTCTCTGGATCTCGGCTGTCCGATTGACGAATTCACGGCCTTCTGTGACGCCCACCCTGACCGCACCGTGGTGGTTTACGCCAACACATCTGCGGCGGTAAAAGCGCGGGCAGACTGGGTTGTCACCTCCAGCATCGCCGTTGAGCTGATTGAACATCTGGACAGCCTGGGTGAGAAGATTATCTGGGCGCCTGACCGTCATCTTGGAAATTATGTCCAGAAGCAGACGGGGGCTGACGTGCTCTGCTGGCAGGGTGCCTGTATTGTGCACGACGAATTCAAAACCCAGGCGCTGGCGCGCATGAAGGCGCTCTATCCTGACGCCGCTATTCTTGTTCACCCTGAATCACCGCAGTCGATTGTCGACATGGCCGATGCCGTGGGCTCAACCAGCCAGCTTATCAACGCGGCCAGGACGTTGCCTCACAAGCAGCTCATCGTGGCGACCGATCGCGGTATCTTCTACAAGATGCAGCAGGCCGTGCCGGAGAAAGAGCTCCTTGAAGCGCCAACGGTGGGTGAGGGCGCAACGTGTCGCAGCTGTGCGCATTGCCCGTGGATGGCGATGAACGGCCTGAAGGCCATTGCCGAAGGGCTCGAGACGGGCGGTGCAGCACATGAAATCCATGTGGATGCCGCTCTGCGTGAAGGTGCGTTGATTCCGCTTAACCGCATGCTGGATTTTGCAGCTACACTACGTACTTAATTCAAAACGCCCCGGGGAAAAGATGGATTTTTTTAGCACACAAAACATTCTGGTTCATATACCGATTGGTGCAGGTGGCTATGACCTGTCATGGATTGAGGCCGTTGGCACGCTGGCGGGGTTACTTTGTATCTGGCTGGCAAGCCTGGAGAAGATCAGCAACTACGCGTTCGGGCTGATTAACGTTACGCTGTTTGCGATTATCTTCTTCCAGATCCAGCTCTACGCCAGCCTGCTTTTACAGCTGTTCTTCTTCGCCGCCAATATCTACGGCTGGTACGCGTGGTCGCGTCAGAACAGCCAGCAGGAGGCAGAGCTGCAGATCCGCTGGCTGTCCTTGCCGAAAGCCATCGCCTGGTTTGTCGCCTGCGTGGTCGCCATTGGCTTAATGACCGTCTATATCAACCCGGTCTTTGCGTTCCTGACCCGCGTTGCCGTCTCGGTCATGTCCGGTTTCGGCCTGAACGTGACGATGCCTGTCCTCCAGCCGGATGCCTTCCCGTTCTGGGATTCCTGCATGATGGTGCTGTCGATTGCGGCGATGATCCTGATGACCCGTAAATACGTTGAGAACTGGCTGCTGTGGGTCATCATCAACGTGATTAGCGTGGCGATCTTCGCCCTGCAGGGCGTCTATGCGATGTCGCTGGAATATCTGCTGCTGACCTTCATTGCGCTGAACGGCAGCCGGATGTGGATTAAGAGCGCGCGTGAGCGGGGTTCTCACGCGCTTTCCAGCTAGTGGTGATGCTGATGTGAATGTCCGGACTGCGCCTCGTTAAGGTGGCAGTCCGGACCGTTACAGGGCTGATACTCCATCTGGATGGTGACGTGGCCAATCTCGTAGTGATGTTCAAGAAAGTGCTGGATGCGTTCAAGCAGCGCATCGTGATCGTGCGGCGGAATGACCTGAACGTGCAGCGTCATGACCGGTTTTTCCCCCACCAGCCAGACGTGAACATGATGAACGTTGCGGACCTCCGGGACAGTACGGCGCAGGTTGCGCTTCAGCTCGTCAATATCCATCGATGCCGGGGCCCCTTCAAGCAGTTCATTCACGCTCTCCTTCAGCAGCCGCCAGGCGCTGCGCAAGACCAGACACGACACCAGCACGGACAGAATCGGATCGACAGGCGTCCAGCCGGTGTAGAGGATCACCAGCGCGGCGACAATCGCCCCTACTGAGCCGAGCAAATCGCCCAGAACATGCAGAGCCGCAGCGCGTACGTTGAGGTTCTTTTCTCCACTGCCGCGGTGCAAAATCCAGAAGGCCAGGATATTTGCCAGCAGCCCTGCCACGGCAATCACCATCATTGTCGCCCCGGCGATCGGCTGCGGGTGTCTGAAGCGCTGTACGGCCTCCCAGACGATAAGAACGGTAATGACCACCAGCGCAATGGCGTTAACAAACGCGGCCAGGGTGGTCAGCCTCAGCCAGCCGAAGGTATGGCGCGCATTCGGAGGACGACGCGCAAACTGCACCGCCAGCAGGGCGAAGAGCAGCGCTGCGGCATCGGTCAGCATGTGTCCGGCATCCGCCAGAAGCGCCAGAGAGCCGGAAATCAGGCCGCCAATGACCTCGATAACCATAAACGTTGCCGTGACGCCAAAGGCCAGCATCAGTCGTTTAGCGTTGTCGTTGCCGGGAGAGTGGGAGTGGGAATGGGAGTGCGCCATGTCTGCTTTCCTGATGTGTTATTGTTTTTAGTGTAGCGTTTTTAATAGGTTACTCCAAAAAGAAAGGAGAGCCAGAGCTCTCCTTTTTCTTCCCGAACCCCCCGTTACTGGGTGGTGCCATCGGTTTTGGTATTCGCGTCGTTTCCTACTTTGTTATTAGGATCGGGGCATTTGCCGTCCTTGCACATTGAGTTCTTATGAACCTCGTCCGAACTCATATTGTCATGATTCATGGTGCCGGAACCGCTGCCGTTGGGATGCAGCATGGTGCCGCCGGTGTTGGTGTTGCCAGTATTGATCTGGCTGTTGTCGACATTATTCGGGGCGATATTCTGTTTCGCATCAGGTGCGGGCTGGCCTGCTGCCGCAGCGGCATTCGCATCACCGTTGCTGTCTGATGTGCCCGTTTCCGCGGCCAGGACGCTGCCGCTGGCCAGAGTGAGTGTGGCGGTCAGGAAGAGGGTTGCCAGTTTCGTCATTTTCATCATGGTGCTCCTGTTCTTGTCGTTACGCTGGATAACATTCTCCAACAGTGCATCTTTTTCAGAGGCGAAAGATTCCGCCTTACGGACTTACGTCAGTAGGGAATCGCGTTTAAGCGTTTAAAAATGGTTGTTACAGTTAAAAAGCTTAGGTTAGATCTCATTTTTCGCTATTTTGTGGCGATTTTTAGGCGAATTCCAGGAATTATCTGCGTGAAGTGTAAAACCGTGTTTACACTTCCTGGTCGACAAGATAGATTGAAAGGATTGCTTTCATTACTAAAGATATGGCAGAGCTGGAAAGAAAATGAATTATCAGAACGACGATTTACGCATTAAAGAGATCAATGAGTTATTACCTCCTGTAGCGCTCCTTGAGAAATTCCCCGCCACTGAAAATGCCGCAAACACGGTTTCTCATGCTCGTAAAGCGATCCATAAGATCCTGAAAGGTAATGACGATCGTCTTCTGGTGGTGATTGGCCCGTGCTCTATTCACGATCCTGCAGCCGCGAAAGAGTATGCCGCCCGCCTGCTCACCCTCCGTGAAGAGCTGAAAGGCGAGCTGGAAATCGTGATGCGCGTGTACTTTGAAAAACCGCGTACCACCGTGGGCTGGAAAGGGCTGATTAACGATCCGCATATGGATAACAGCTTCCAGATCAACGACGGTCTGCGCATTGCGCGCAAGCTGCTGCTGGAGATCAATGACAGCGGCCTGCCTGCGGCCGGTGAATTCCTGGACATGATTACGCCACAATATCTGGCAGACCTGATGAGCTGGGGCGCAATTGGTGCCCGCACGACCGAATCTCAGGTGCACCGCGAGCTGGCGTCCGGTCTCTCTTGCCCGGTGGGTTTCAAAAACGGCACTGACGGCACCATTAAGGTGGCTATCGACGCCATCAACGCAGCGGGTGCGCCGCACTGCTTCCTGTCCGTAACCAAATGGGGCCATTCCGCCATCGTTAACACCAGCGGTAACGGTGACTGCCATATCATTCTGCGCGGCGGCAAAGAGCCGAACTACAGCGCGAAACACGTGGCAGAAGTGAAGGTCGGGCTGGAAAAAGCCGGGCTGCCACCGCAGGTGATGATCGATTTCAGCCATGCCAACTCCAGCAAGCAGTTTAAAAAGCAGATGGAAGTGGGTGCAGACGTCTGCCAGCAGATTGCCGGCGGTGAGAAGGCGGTGATCGGGGTGATGATCGAAAGCCATCTGGTTGAAGGTAACCAGAACCTGGAAGGCAGCGAACCGCTGGTCTACGGTAAGAGCGTCACCGATGCCTGTATCGGCTGGGAAGATACCGACACGATCCTGCGTCAGCTGGCGAACGCGGTAAAAGCGCGTCGCGGTTAATGCGAATGCAGAAATAAAAAAGCGCGGAATGCTCCGCGCTTTTTTTATGTCTGGCGAAAATTACTTCGCTTTACCCTGGTTCGCGACAGCCGCTGCTTTCGCCGCGATCTCTTCTGCGTTACCCAGATAGTAGTGTTTGATTGGCTTGAAGTTTTCGTCGAACTCATACACCAGCGGTACGCCAGTTGGGATGTTCAGTTCGAGGATTTCGTCTTCACCCATGTTGTCCAGGTATTTCACCAGCGCACGCAGGGAGTTACCGTGAGCGGCGATGATCACGCGCTCGCCGCTTTTCAGGCGTGGCAGAATGGTTTCGTTCCAGTAAGGCACAACGCGGTCGATGGTCAGCGCCAGGCTCTCGGTGGTTGGCAGCTCAGCGTCGGTCAGCTTCGCGTAACGCGGGTCGTGGCCCGGGTAGCGCTCGTCATCTTTGGTCAGCTCTGGCGGGGTGATTGCGAAGCCGCGACGCCACTGTTTAACCTGCTCGTCGCCATATTTCTCAGCGGTTTCCGCTTTGTTCAGGCCCTGCAGCGCACCGTAGTGACGTTCGTTCAGTTTCCATGACTTCTCAACCGGCAGCCAGGCCTGATCCAGTTCGTCCAGCACGTTCCACAGGGTATGGATGGCACGTTTCAGCACAGAGGTGTAAGCAAAATCAAAGCTGAAGCCTTCTTCCTTCAGCAGTTTACCTGCTGCTTTTGCTTCGCTTACGCCTTTCTCGGACAGATCAACGTCGTACCAACCGGTAAAGCGGTTTTCGTTGTTCCACTGGCTTTCGCCGTGACGCACCAGAACCAGCTTAGTAATAGCCATCTCTTACTCCTCAAGCATTTTTAGAATGATAACAATTCTCATTATATTGCCGTGGCGGTGCCACCAGCAACGCTTAACCCTAACCATAGCGAAAATAGTCTCTGAGTGTAAGATGCTTGTGAATCCAGGGTTATGATTTTGTCTGCAATCGGCGCTATTTTCAGCAAGGCGCGCAGAAAAAAGCCCTCGTTGTGAGGGCTGGCGTTTTTTGCCGGATGGCGCTTCGCTTATCCTGCCTACCCGTAGGCCCGTGCAAGCGGAGCGCCGCCGGGCATTAAGCGCGCGGAATGAAATGATACTCAGTAACGCTAACGTACTCTTCACCCGGGCGCAGCACGCAGTCCGGCTGTGGCCATTCCGGATGATTCGGGCTGTCCGGCAGGAACTCGCTCTCCAGCGCCAGGCCTTGCCAGTCGCTGTACTCATCGTGTTCGCGCGCCGTCGTGCCGCCGAGGTAGTTGCCTGAGTAAAACTGCAGGGCAGGGGCAGTGGTATAAACCGTCATCTGCAGCTTCTCATCCGCAGACCAGACCTGCGCGGCAGGTTGTTTCACATCGCCTTTGGCCTGCAGCAGGAAAGCGTGATCGTAGCCTTTTACCTTACGCTGATCGTCATCGCTCAGGAAATCCTGGGCGATAGATTTCGCGCTGCGGAAGTCAAAGCTGGTGCCGCTCACGTCTTTGAGGCCCTGATGCGGAATGCCCATCTCATCAACCGGCAGATACGCATCCGCCAGGATCTGCAGCTTGTGGTTACGCACGTCGCACTGGTTACCGTCCAGATTAAAGTACGCGTGATTGGTCAGGTTGACCGGACACGGCTTGTCGACCGTCGCACGGTATTCAATCGCGATACGGTTGTCGTCCGTTAGCGTAAAGCGCGCGGACGCGGTAAGGTTCCCCGGGAAGCCCTGATCGCCATCAGGCGAATCCAGCGAGAACAGCACTTCCCCGTCGTTTTGACGAACAATTTTCCAGCGGCGTTTATCAAACCCGTCCGGTCCGCCGTGCAGTTGGTTCTCACCCTGGCTTGGAAGCAGGGCGTACTGCACGCCGTCGAGCTCAAAACGACTCTTCGCGATGCGGTTAGCATAGCGGCCTACGGACGCGCCCAGATAGGCGGACTGATTGATGTACTGTTCAGGCGAGGCGCAGCCAAGCAGAGTCTCGCGCACGCTGCCGTCCGGCATCGGTACGCGGGCAGAAAGAAGGGTTGCACCCCAGTCCATCACCGTAACGACCATCCCCGCGCTGTTGCGCAGGGTTAACAGGCGATACGGCAGGCCATCCGGTGCGAGTGTAGGCGTTTCATTTAGCACTGTCCGGCTCCTTGTGATGCTTTGCAAACATAGAAGGTTTCTTTGATACCCGTTTTTGCTTCGTACTGCTTCGCCACAGCGTCCTGTACGGCAGGAACCAGCTCCTCTGGCACCAGCGCAACGATGCAGCCGCCAAAACCGCCGCCCGTCATGCGCACGCCGCCTTTGTCGCCGATGGTGGCCTTGACGATGTCCACCAGGGTGTCGATCTGCGGAACGGTGATTTCAAAATCATCGCGCATGGAGGCGTGAGATTCCGCCATCAGCTCACCCATGCGTTTCAGATCGCCTTTCGCCAGCGCGGATGCGGCTTCAACGGTACGGGCATTTTCCGTCAGCACGTGACGAACGCGTTTGGCGACGACCGGATCCAGCTCGTGCGCCACTTTGTTAAATTCATTGAGCGTTACGTCGCGCAGGGCAGGCTGCTGGAAGAAGCGGGCGCCGGTTTCGCACTGCTGGCGGCGGGTGTTGTATTCGCTACCCACCAGCGTGCGTTTAAAGTTACTGTTGACGATCACCACAGCCGCGCCTTTCGGCAGGGGAACGGCTTTGGTACCGAGCGAGCGGCAATCAATTAACAGGGCATGCTCTTTTTTGCCCAGCGCGGAGATCAGCTGGTCCATAATGCCGCAGTTACAGCCCACGAACTGGTTTTCTGCTTCCTGACCGTTCAGCGCAATTTGCGCGCCGTCCAGCGGCAGGTGATAAAGCTGCTGGAAGACGGTGCCAACGGCGACTTCCAGAGACGCAGAGGAGCTTAAGCCCGCACCCTGCGGCACGTTGCCGCTGATAACTAAATCCGCGCCGCCAACGTTCTTGTTACGCTTCTGAAGGTGTTTCACCACACCGCGCACGTAGTTAGACCACTGCTGGCTGTCGTGCGTCACTATCGGGGCATCAAGGGAAAACTCGTCCGTCTGATTATCGTAATCCGCCGCAATCACGCGGACTTTACGGTCGTCGCGCTTCGCGCAGCTGATGACGGTCTGGTAGTCGATGGCGCACGGCAGCACAAAACCGTCGTTATAGTCGGTGTGTTCACCGATCAGGTTAACGCGACCAGGCGCCTGAATAACGTGGGTGGCAGGGTAGCCAAATTTCTCAGCAAACAGGGATTGTGTTTTATCTTTCAGACTCATTTTTTAGACTCCTGATTCGCGATAGTGGACGTCGCTAACGGCACGCAGACGTTCTGCCGCCTGTTCCGCCGTCAGGTCACGCTGGGTTTCCGCCAGCATTTCATAGCCCACCATAAATTTACGCACCGTCGCAGAGCGCAGCAGCGGCGGATAAAAATGGGCGTGCAGCTGCCAGTGTTGATTCTCTTCGCCGTTAAACGGTGCGCCGTGCCAGCCCATGGAGTACGGGAAGGAGCACTGGAAGAGATTATCGTAACGGCTGGTCAGCTTTTTCAGCGCCAGGGCAAGGTCGTCGCGCTGCGCGTCGCTGAGATCGGTGATGCGCTGGACGTGCGCCTTCGGCAGCAGCAGCGTTTCAAACGGCCAGGCGGCCCAGTAAGGGACGACGGCCAGCCAGTGTTCGGTTTCCACCACGGTGCGGCTGCCGTCGGCCAGCTCGCGCTGCGTGTAGTCCACCAGCATAGGCGAACTATTTTCCGCGTAATACGCTTTCTGCAGACGGTCTTCACGCTCGGCTTCGTTAGGCAGGAAGCTGTTTGCCCAGATCTGGCCGTGTGGGTGCGGGTTAGAGCAGCCCATGGCCGCGCCTTTGTTTTCGAACACCTGCACCCACGGATAGCTCTGCCCCAGCTCTGCGGTCTGTGCCTGCCAGGTGCTGACCACCTCTTTCAACGCGTCCACGCTCAGCTCTGGCAGCGTTTTGCTGTGATCGGGCGAGAAGCAGATCACGCGGCTGGTGCCGCGCGCGCTTTCGCAGCGCATCAGCGGATCGTGGCTTTCCGGCGCGTCCGGGGTGTCGGTCATCAGGGCGGCAAAATCGTTGGTGAAGACGAAGGTGCCTTTGTAGTCCGGGTTTTTATCTCCCGTTACGCGCGTGTTGCCCGGGCAGAGGAAGCAGTCCGGATCGTGCTGTGGCAGCGTCTGTTTTGCAGGCGTCTCCTGCGCCCCCTGCCAGGGGCGCTTGGCGCGATGCGGAGAAACCAAAATCCATTGCCCGCTTAACGGGTTAAAACGACGATGCGGGTGATCGACGGGATTAAATTGCGTCATGACATATCCTTAGTCCGGATAGCCTTGCGGGTGGCGTGACTGCCAGTGCCAGGTATCCTGTGCCATTTCATCAAGCGTGCGCGTTACACGCCAGTTTAGCTCTTTGTCGGCTTTGGTGGCATCGGCCCAGTAAGCAGGCAGGTCGCCATCACGACGCGGAGCGAAGTGGTAGTTCACCGGCTTGCCGCAGGCTTTGCTGAAGGCGTTGACCACGTCCAGCACGCTGCTGCCGACCCCGGCGCCGAGGTTGTAAATATGCACGCCCGGCTTGTTGGCCAGCTGCTGCATGGCCGCCACGTGGCCGTCAGCAAGATCCATCACGTGGATGTAGTCGCGCACGCCGGTGCCGTCTTCGGTAGGGTAGTCGTTGCCAAAAATCGCCAGCGAGTCGCGGCGACCGACGGCAACCTGGGCGATATACGGCATCAGGTTGTTCGGGATGCCCTGCGGGTCTTCACCCATGTCGCCAGACGGATGCGCGCCGACCGGGTTGAAGTAGCGCAGCAGCGCGATGCTCCACTCCGGCTGTGCTTTTTGCAGATCGGTCAGGATCTGCTCTACCATCAGTTTGCTTTTGCCGTACGGGCTTTGCGGCGTACCGGTCGGGAAGCTTTCAACATAAGGGATTTTGGGCTGATCGCCGTAGACGGTGGCGGAGGAGCTAAAGATGAAGTTTTTGACGTTGGCCGCACGCATGGCGGAGATGAGGCGCAGCGTACCGTTGACGTTGTTGTCGTAATACTCGAGCGGTTTCGCAACGGATTCACCGACCGCTTTCAGACCCGCGAAGTGGATCACCGCTTCGATGGCGTGGTCATGAAGGATCTCGGTCATCAGCGCTTCGTTGCGGATGTCGCCTTCCACGAAAGTGGGTTGTTTACCGCCAAGACGTTCAATCACAGGCAGTACGCTGCGCTTACTGTTGCACAGGTTGTCGAGGATGATGACGTCGTGACCGTTTTGCAGCAGCTGCACGCAGGTATGACTACCTATGTAACCGCTACCACCTGTTACCAGAACTCGCATATTTCGCTCCATTGGGCTTATGGTATGTAATAACCATAGCATAACAGAGTCGCGAAAAGTGTGACATGGGATAAAATAGTGGAATCGTTTACACTGTTTTTAAAGTCCGATTTTCAGCCGCTGTGGGGCATTGTAGATCAAAGAGATAGCGATGTATTGATGCAAGTTATCTGAAAAAGAGGAGGGCAGAGCCCTCCTGAGTTAGTCAACGTTGCTGAGAAGGTAGCGATAACCCTCACCGTCCGGAACAAACTCCAGGCGATGCGTGATGCAGGAGGGGGCGTCTTCGGCATGGTGTGAAACGAACAGCAGCTGCGTTTCGCCTTCGCTAATCAGCACGTCCACAAAGCGGCGGATAAGCTGTCGGTTTAACGGATCGAGTCCCTGCAGCGGTTCGTCGAGGATCAGAAGCGTAGGGTGTTTCACCAGGGCGCGAACGATCAGGGCCAGACGCTGCTGCCCCCACGACAGGCTATGGAACGGCGCGTCAGCGACCCGGTTGTCCATGCCCAGGATATCCAGCCACTGCTGTGCGAGCTTGTGCTGTTTGTCCGATACCGCCTGATAAATACCGATGGAATCAAAATAGCCGGATAGGATCGCGTTGCGTACCGTGGTACTGACCCGGTAATCCAGATGCAGGCTGCTGCTGACATAGCCGATATGTTTTTTAATATCCCAGATGGTTTCGCCGCTGCCGCGACGCCGACCAAACAGCGTCAGATCGTTGCTATAGCCCTGCGGGTGATCGCCGGTTATCAGGCTAAGCAGCGTGGATTTTCCCGCGCCGTTAGGTCCGACAATCTGCCAGTGTTCGCCGGGATTGACCGTCCAGCTAAGACGGTTAAGGATCGGGCGATCGTCATAAGAGACCCTCCCATCGCGCAGCACGATGCGCGGCTGATCGGGATCAAGCGCGTGGCGGGCCGAAGGGGCGTCAGGTTCCGGAAGGGTAATTCCGTCGAGTTGTTCACTGTGCGCGAGCTGAGCGATGAGCGCCTGCTTAAGCAGCGCTGTTTTTTCACCGGTCTCGGTCAGGTTACAGTCTGCCAGTACGCCCGCGTGCTGGATAAAATCCGGAATTTCATCGAAGCGGTTAAGCACCAGCACCAGGGTATAGCCCTGCTGATTGAGCGACTCCAGCAGGGACGCCAGCTGCGCACGGGACTGCACGTCAAGGCCGTCGAACGGTTCGTCGAGGATAAGCAGCTCTGGCTCGCTCATCAGCGCCTGACAAAGCAGCGTTTTTCGCGTCTCGCCGGTAGAAAGGTATTTAAAGCGCCGGTTCAGCAGGGCGGTGATGCCGAACCGTTCTGCCAGGCGCTGGCAGCGGGCAGGATCTTTCACCTCATCCTGAATAATTTCCGCCGTCGTACGGCCGGTATCTTCTTCGCCAGGGCTGAGTAAATCGGTGTTGTTGCGCTGCCACTCGTCGCTTACCAGCTTTTGCAGTTGTTCAAATGACAGGCGCGTCAGGCGCGTAAAGTCGCCCCGGTATTCGCCCTTGAGGAGGGGGAGCTCGCCGGCCAGCGCGCGGGCCAGCGCGGATTTACCGCTGCCGTTAGTGCCGACAAACGCCCAGCTTTCACCCGCGCGTATCGTCAAATCAGCAATCGTCAGCGTTCGGGTATCGCTAAGGCGAAACGTGCCTTGCGAAATATGCAATGATGACATGATTTATCCCTGTTTTTGCAGCAATAGATATCAGGGATACGCACTGTCGGCGCGATTGTCAATGCGCTCAGCACAATGTGGCGATAATCACCCGGTCCGCGTTGAACCAGGCGGTGACGACAGTACCTTCTTCTAAACCTTCCGCTTCGCTAAGCGGTATCGTCGCGCAAAGCGGTTGCCCGTCTGCGAGGGTCATCAGCACTTCGCAGTGCGCCTGGCCGCGTTCGATATGGCTAATTGCGCCCTGGAGCTGGTTATCGGCTGTCTTTGCGGTGTCGGGATGGCGCGTGATATTGACCCACGGCGCTTTCAGCAGCACCAGCACCTCTTTACCTTCATCCAGCTCAAGGCGCTCTGCACTCTGCGCCGTGATTGCGGCTTTCAGACGGGTGGCGCCATCGGCAAGCAGGATCTCAATATGCTGCTGTACCTGGAGATTGTCGCGCGCCGTCACCGTACCAAACCACTGGTTGCGGGCGCTGGTTTGCAACGAGAAGCGGGAAATGGCGGCCAGCAAGCTGTCCAGCGGCACGTTATCGTCGTCGCTTAACGCATCAAACGCTTTTTGCTGGATCTGGGCCAGGAGGTCGTAAAGCTGAATAAGACGCTGGCCATAGCGCGTCACGATTGCACCACCGCCGCCTTTGCCGCCAGTGGCTCTGTCTACCAGCGGTTGCTCGCTCAGGGTATTCATGTCGTTGATGGCATCCCAGGCGCTTTTATAGCTAATCCCGGCATTTTTCGCCCCCTGGCTAATCGAGCCCGTTTGTTCTATTTGTTTAAGCAGGGCGATACGTCGCGGATCGGCGAAAAGCTTTTGCTGAAGTCGTAGAGTGAGGAGAATTTCGGCCTGCATAACAGTGTCCTGGCAAAAAGAGTATTGTGGCCTAAATGGTGCAGGGCGCAAAGGGTACCGCACAAAAGGGGATGATTTTCCCACCTGAAAGGGTAGAATAAGGCATTCACAATATCTGGAGAAAACCATGTTAGAGTTGTTGAAAAGTCTGGTATTCGCCGTGATCATGGTACCAGTAGTGATGGCCATCATCCTCGGTGCCATCTACGGCCTGGGTGAAGTGTTCAACGTCTTTTCGAACATTGGTCACAGAGACCAGGCTAAAAAGCAGCATTGATTCCCCACAAAACGCCCGGCGAGTCCGGGCGTTTTGCTCTCAAGATTTTCCCATTTTCGCCGATAATATTTAACGCATCACACCGGTTTACCCCTTCAGCGGTACGATTAAACGCTGGGATCTCCCTGACGATATCGTTATATTAATGTGTATATAACGCTACTCACAGGAGTTACAGATGGCACGTACATGGGTACGCCTTTTCGCAGGGGCAACGCTGACGCTTTCACTTACCGGACACGCGCTGGCGGATGAGGGGAAAATCACGGTCTTTGCGGCGGCGTCGCTGACCAATGCAATGCAGGATATCGCGGCGGCGTATAAAAAAGAGAAAAACGTTGAGGTAGTCTCCTCGTTTGCCTCTTCCTCGACGCTGGCGCGCCAGATTGAAGCGGGCGCACCGGCGGATCTGTTCATTTCGGCTGACCAGAAGTGGATGGATTACGCGGCGGAGAAGAAATCGATTGATGCGACAACCCGCGAAACGCTGCTGGGGAATAGCCTGGTTGTTGTGGCGCCAAAAGCCAGCGCGCAGGCGGACATCAGCATTAACAAAGAGACCAACTGGACGAGCCTGCTGAACGGTGGCCGTCTGGCGGTGGGCGATCCGGAGCACGTTCCGGCCGGGATTTACGCCAAAGAAGCGCTGCAAAAGCTGGGCGCATGGGAGACATTGTCACCGAAGCTGGCCCCGGCGGAAGACGTACGCGGCGCGCTGGCGCTGGTGGAACGCAACGAAGCCCCGCTGGGCATTGTGTATGGCTCTGATGCCGTTGCCAGTAAAGGGGTAAAAGTGGTCGCAACGTTCCCGGAAGACTCCCACAAGAAAGTGGAATATCCTGTTGCGATTGTTGATGGACACAAAAATGCGACCGTGACCGCCTTCCGCGATTACCTGAAGGGCCCGGAGGCGTCCGCGATCTTTAAACGTTATGGATTTACGACTCACTGATGATATTGACTGATCCTGAATGGCAGGCTGTGCTGCTGAGCCTTAAAGTCTCTTCCCTTGCGGTTGCGCTGAGTTTGCCCTTTGGGATCTTCTTTGCCTGGCTACTGGTTCGCTGCCAGTTTCCCGGCAAAACGCTGCTCGACAGCGTGCTTCATCTTCCGCTCGTTTTGCCGCCCGTGGTGGTCGGTTACCTGCTGCTGATTTCGATGGGGCGACGCGGTTTTATCGGCGAGAAGCTCTACGACTGGTTTGGGCTGACGTTTGCTTTCAGCTGGCGAGGTGCGGTACTGGCGGCAGCGGTGATGTCATTCCCGCTGATGGTGAGGGCGATACGCCTCGCGCTGGAAGGCGTGGACATGAAGCTCGAACAGGCGGCCCGCACGCTGGGCGCAGGGCGCTGGCGCGTCTTTTTCACCATCACGCTCCCGCTGACGCTGCCGGGCATTATCGTCGGCACGGTGCTGGCCTTTGCCCGCTCGCTGGGCGAGTTTGGCGCGACAATCACGTTTGTGTCGAACATCCCCGGCGAGACGCGAACCATTCCCTCGGCAATGTACACCCTGATTCAAACGCCGGGCGGTGAAGGCGCGGCGGCGCGGCTGTGTATTATTTCAATTGTGCTGGCGCTGGCATCGCTGATGGTGTCTGAATGGCTGGCGCGGCTCAGCCGCGAGCGGATGGGGAAATAAGCATGCTGGAACTCCATTTTACCCAGACGCTGGGAAACCATACTCTGACGCTTAACGAGACGCTGCCTGCAAGCGGCATCACCGCCATCTTTGGCGTGTCGGGAGCGGGAAAAACGTCGCTGATTAATGCCATCAGCGGCCTGACCCGCCCGCAGTCTGGCCGTATTGTCCTGAATGACCGCGTCCTGAATGACGTGGAGAACAAAATTTACCTCTCGCCGGATAAGCGCCGCATCGGCTATGTTTTCCAGGACGCGCGCCTGTTCCCGCACTACAGCGTGCGCGGCAACCTGCGTTACGGCATGGCGAAAAGCATGGCCGGGCAGTTTGATAAGCTGGTGACGCTGTTAGGCATTGAACCTCTGCTCGACAGGCTGCCCTCCTCGCTCTCCGGCGGAGAAAAACAGCGTGTGGCCATTGGCCGCGCGTTGCTGACCGCACCCGAACTGCTGCTGCTCGACGAACCGCTGGCCTCGCTCGATATTCCGCGTAAACGCGAGCTTCTGCCTTATCTACAGCGCCTGACGCGCGAAATTAATATTCCGATGCTCTACGTCAGCCATTCGCTGGACGAAATCCTCCATCTGGCCGACAAGGTGCTGGTGCTGGAAGAGGGCAGCGTTAAGGCGTTTGGCAACCTGGAAGAGGTGTGGGGCAGCAGCGTCATGCACCCGTGGTTACCCCGGGAGCAGCAGAGCAGCATCCTGAAAGTGAGCGTTCTGGAACACCACCCACACTACGCGATGACTGCCCTGGCGCTGGGCGACCAGCATCTTTGGGTCAATAAGATCGATAAACCGTTACAGTCCGCGCTGCGCATTCGCATCCAGGCGTCGGACGTCTCGCTGGTGCTGCAGCCGCCGCTGCAAACCAGTATTCGAAATATTCTGCGCGCCAAAGTCGCGGAGTGTTTTGATGATAACGGGCAGGTAGAAGTGAAGCTTGAAGTCGGCAGCAGGACGCTCTGGGCGCGCATCAGCCCGTGGGCCAGGGATGAGTTAGGGATCAAACCCGGCCTGTGGCTTTACGCGCAAATTAAGAGCGTCTCGATCACCGCCTGATTACAGCAGGTGGGTATAAATGTACTGCGCGATGCTGTCGGTGGTGTTGTCGCCAATCACCACGTTGGCGCGCGCTTTGACCGCGTCGTCGGCATTGCCCATCGCCACGCCGGTTCCGGCGGCTTCCAGCATGCTGATGTCGTTGTAGTTATCACCAAAGGCGATCACATCCTGCATCGACCCGCCCTGAGATTCCACATACTGCGTCAGTCGCTTGCCTTTGCTGTTGCCTTTGCGGGCAATATCCACCTGGTCATGCCAGGACCATTCGCACTCCAGACCCAGCGTCTGCTCCACGTGTTTTGCGAAGGTATTCAGTTTGGTGGTGTCTTCATCCGTCAGGGCGAATTTCCAGATAGCCTCAACGTCCTGGGCTGCCTGACGCAGGGAGGAAACCTGGGTAAAGACCGGACGCTGCGCTTCAGGCAGGGACAACGCCCAGTTGCTGGTGCGCACCACATGGCCAGTAGGGCGCTCGTACACCATCGCGTTGTCCACGTACATCAGGCCGTGAATGGCATGCTCATCCAGCAGATCAATCAGTTGCAGCGCCTGGGGAACCGGCAGCGGGTCGGAGGCTAAAACCTTTTTTGCCTGATAATCATACAAATAAGTGCCATTACAACAAATTGCAGGTGTATCTAACGCCAGTGCCTGATAAAAAGGGTGAATGGCAACGTGATGTCGACCCGTTACGATAAGGAGTTGATATCCCACTTCCTGCGCGCGTTTAAGCGCCTCAAGGGAGGAGGGGAGAAGGGTTTTTTGCGGCGTCAGTAAGGTACCGTCTAAATCCAGAGCAATCACACGCGAGGTCATCTGTTTTCCCGGGTTAATATTGAATTTACGTTTTGATGGGATGGTACACCGAGAGGCGAACGCTTCAAAATTCCTGTCGACAATTCAGCATTCACCGTCAAAAGTTAATTACTTTCATGCGCAGTGAGGAGTGAATATTCATGAAACAAACCGTTTATACCGCCAGTCCTGAAAGCCAGCAGATCCACGTCTGGCGTTTAAATACCGAAGGGACGCTCACGCTGGTTCAGGTTGTTGATGTGCCAGGCCAGGTGCAACCGATGGTCATCAGCCCGGATAAACGTTTCTTGTACGTGGGTGTGCGCCCGGAGTTTCGCGTGCTGGCCTATCGCATTTCTCCGGACGATGGCGCGCTGACGTACACTGCCGAAGCACCACTGCCGGGAAGCCCAACCCATATCTCGACCGATCGTAAAGGCAACTTTGTCTTCAGCGGCTCTTATAACGCGGGCTGCGTCAGCGTAACGCGTCTGGAAGATGGCATTCCGGTCGACACCGTGGATGTAGTGGAAGGGCTTGAAGGCTGCCACTCGGCGAATATCACGCCGGATAACCGCACGCTGTGGGTGCCTGCGCTGAAGCAGGATCGTATCTGCCTGTTCACCCTGAGCGACGATGGTCACCTGGTGGCGCAGAACCCTGCCGAAGTGACTACCGTTGAAGGCGCCGGTCCGCGTCATATGGTCTTCCATCCGAACCAGCAGTACGCCTACGTGGTCAATGAGCTGAACAGCTCGGTGGACGTCTGGGAGCTGAAAGATCCTAACGGCCAGATTGAGTGCGTGCAGACGCTGGATATGATGCCGTCTGACTTCTCCGATACCCGCTGGGCGGCAGATATCCACATTACGCCAAATGGCCGCCATCTGTACGCCTGCGACCGTACCTCCAGCCTGATTACCGTGTTTAGCGTCTCTGAAGACGGCAGCGTGCTGGCGATTGAAGGGTTCCAGCCAACGGAAACCCAGCCGCGCGGCTTTAATATCGATCACAGCGGTAAATACCTGATTGCGGCGGGGCAGAAATCCCACCATATCGCGCTGTATGAAATTAAAGGCGAGCAGGGGCTGCTGGAAGAGAAAGGACGTTACGCCGTCGGCCAAGGGCCAATGTGGGTCGTCGTTAACGCTCACTAAGCGGCTTAAAACAAAAAACCTCGCATGTGCGAGGTTTTTTTATCTCTGTAGGCCGGGTAAGGCGAAGCCGCCACCCGGCAAAACAGCTTACTGTTTCGGCTCAGCAACCACTTTGCTACCCAGACCGCGGTTGTTGTATTCCCACATGCGGTTGAAGTTAGCGTCGTTCAGGTTGCGCTGCACGTTCCCTTTATCATCCACCGCCCCGGTATTGCCGGAGAATGGACGTTTGGAGATCGCGGCATCAGCCCACGGCTTCGCCATGTTGAAGCCTTCGTTGATCACGCTGTCGCGGATCACGACCTGGCCGTTAGTGGCAGAGTCCACGTCCAGGGAGCGTCCCAGCTGCGCCACGCCGTCACCGGCAGCGTTAAAGCGGCTGTTCACGGCCAGGAAGCCGTAGAAGAGGTTAGACTGGGTTGCCGGCGCAAACACGTAGCCTTCCTGCTGGGTACGTGAGTTCACCACGCGGAAATCGGTGTTATCAAACACCACCGCGCCGCGACCGGACACCAGATCCACGTCACCTTCAACGTAGCTGTTGGTCACCAGGGTACGGGTCAGGCGGTTATTCTGCAGGGTGTTCTGCACGCCGCTGTTGGTCACGAAGAAGGTGTTCTGACGGCCCAGAATGTTGACGTTGTTAATCTGTACCTTGTCGCCATCGCTGCGCAGCGCCACGGCCTGGTGGTTACCCGCGTCAACGCTGTCACCCAGGGTATTCTGAATGGTCAGGTTCTGCAGCTGCAGACCGTTATTCTGCGACCAGACCACCGCTGAGCACATCACGCCAATGGTGGCGGAACGCTTGCTCTGGCAGTTATCAAACATGTACCAGGCTGGTTTACCCGGCATATATTTTCCGGCCGGGTTCACCAGGTGGCGCCAGGTGTTGCTGTCGATTTCGGAATCAATCGCCAGACCAATTTTTACGTCAATCGCTTTTTCGCCCAGACCGTAAAGCGTAATGCTGCCTGGGGCCGCCGGCACATACACGGTGCCTTCATATTCACCTGGCAGGATCGCGATGTACTGGCGAGACGCGCTGTGTTTAGTGATGGCAGCATCAACCGCAGCCTGAATAGAGGTATGCGTTACGCCCTGCGCACCTGCCGGGCCGACCACGAAGTCAGGCTGTTTAGGCAGGTTAATAGAAGAGGGTGTCCACGGCGCAGCGTTAGGATCCATCGCTGAGAAGTAATGCGCACGATCGAAGTTCTTCGCTTCATCAGCGGACAAAATCGGGCGGGAGGCGGTACCGGGCGCAGCCTGCTCAGAAGGTCGCTGATCCGGCGGAGTTGAACTGCATGCGGATAAGGTCACGCCAAAGGCGAGTGCTAACGCCAGACGGGAAATCCTGGAAATGTTCAAGGTGAAGCTCCTGGGTATGCAAGTCTTTACGGGATAGACGAAATAGCCTGCTTTTTTATACTAAGTTGAGCGAAACGGGAAGATAAAAAGGGTAAAAGTTGCATTTTAGCCCCGGAGCGGCAGGTAAGTGATCACAAATAAATAACATTTTCCTTCAAGGCGGTTGACAGTAGACGGTGGATGCAAATAAATGTCTATACAACCCATGACAAGTGGAATGCCCATGCAGCAGATTCATCCCGACGATGTGATATGGCGAAATGCGCGGCTGGCTACGATGGCGCCGGACGTACCTGAGCCTTATGGACTGAAAGAGCATCATGCCCTGGTCGTGCGCGGCCACACTATTCTGGCCGTGATCCCTGAATCTGATATTCCTGCCGGACACCCTCACTGTGTCGATCTTCAGGGACGTCTGGTCACGCCTGGCCTGATCGACTGCCATACCCACCTGGTATTTGGCGGCGACCGTGCGGCGGAGTGGGAGCAGCGTCTGAACGGCGTCTCTTATCAAACCATCAGCGTGCAGGGGGGCGGGATTAACGCCACTGTGACGGCGACGCGCAGCAGCTCGCCGGAAACTCTGCTAGAACTGGCGCAACAGCGGCTTCAGCGGCTGATGAATGAAGGCGTCACTACGGTTGAAATCAAGTCGGGATACGGGCTCAACGCCGAGGCCGAAGAGAAGATGCTGCAGGTCGCACGCCAGCTGGGCCTCAATAACCCGATCGATATCAGCCCAACGCTGCTGGCGGCTCATGCGGTTCCGCCGGAATACCGGCAGGATCCCGATGCCTACCTCACGCTGGTCTGCGAGCAGATACTGCCCACGCTGTGGCAGAAAGAGTTATATGAAGCAGTAGACGTGTTTTGTGAAAACGTCGGCTTCACCCCGTCGCAAACCGAGCGCCTCTTTAAGGCTGCCACCGCGCTCGGTATTCCGGTGAAAGGGCATGTCGAGCAGCTGTCTAATCAGGGCGGCGCGGCGCTGGTCAGCCAGTATAAGGGGCTTTCCGCCGATCATATTGAGTATCTCGACGACGCAGGCGTTCAGGCGATGGCGGAAAGCGGCACGGTTGCCGTCCTGTTGCCGGGTGCGTTCTATTTTCTTCAGGAGCGCCAGCGTCCGCCGGTTGAACGGCTCAGAAAACAGGGTGTCCCGATGGCCGTCGCGACCGACTATAACCCCGGCACCAGCCCGTTTGCCAGCCTGCACCTGGCGATGAACATGGCCTGCGTCCAGTTTGGTCTGACCCCTGAAGAAACCTGGGCTGGCGTCACGCGGCATGCCGCGCAGGCGCTGGGCCGTGGCGCAACCCACGGACAGCTGCGGGCAGGGTTTGTCGCTGATTTTATCGTCTGGGATGCTCGTCATCCGGTTGAGATGGTCTACGAGCCGGGACGCAATCCGCTGTATCAACGTATTTTCCGTGGGGAGGCAGTATGAGGTTATGGCGGCCCGTAGCCGAAACGGTCTGGCAGGGGCGCGACGACAGCGCCGAGGCCAGCAATGCAACGCGCATTTTCCAGACGATAAAGCAGCAGGGACAGTTCACGCCGCTTTCATCCGGCATCGCGCTGATAGGCTTTGAATGTGATGAAGGGGTTAAACGCAATCAGGGCAGGCCCGGCGCCGTGCAGGCACCGGATATGCTGCGAAAAGCGCTGGCGAATATGGCAAGCCATCAGGGGCATGAACGGCTGACGGATATGGGCTCGGTGTACGTTGAAGGCGACGAGCTGGAAGCGGCGCAGCAGGCGTTAAGCGATGCCGTCACGGCCTGCCAGCGGTCCGGGATGCGCACGCTGGTCTTTGGCGGCGGGCACGAAACCGCCTGGGCGCACGGTCGGGGCGTTCTGGATGCGTTCCCTAACGAGCGCGTGGCGGTGATCAACCTTGATGCCCATCTTGACCTGCGCAAGGCCGACCGGGCGACGTCCGGTACCCCGTTTCGCCAGCTGGCGCATTACTGCGATGAGCGCGGGCGGGAATTTCAGTACGCCTGCTTTGGCGTGAGCCGGGCGGCGAACACGCTGGCGCTGTGGGATGAGGCCGAACGCCTGAACGTCACGCTGGTGGAAGATCTCCATTTCAGGCGCGATGCGCTATCCGCGCTGGAAAAGGTGCTGACGCAGGCCGATCGTATCTATCTGACGATCGATCTGGACGTCCTGCCCGCCAGCGAAATGCCTGCCGTGTCCGCCCCGGCTGCGTTAGGCATACCGGCGCTGGATCTTCTCCCGGTTATCGAACAAATCTGCCGTAGCGGTAAGCTACAGGCCGCCGATCTGGTAGAGTTTAACCCGCAGTACGATCGGGACGGACAGGGCGCAAAGCTTGCCGCCCGTCTGGCCTGGCAAATTGCTCACTGGTGGGCATAACACTATTCAAGGAGTTACGATGTTTTCACGCTCACCTCTGCCGCAGTCGAGTCCTCCCGCGCCTTTCTACGAAAAGGTGAAGCAGGCGATCAGCGAAAAAATCGCCACCGGCGTCTGGCGGCCGCACGATCGCATTCCCTCGGAGGCCGAGCTGGTGGCGCAGTTTGGTTTTAGCCGGATGACCGTCAACCGGGCGCTGCGCGAACTGACCGATGAAGGGCTTCTGGTGCGCCTGCAGGGCGTGGGGACGTTTGTGGCGGAACCGAAAGGGCAATCCGCCCTGTTTGAAATCCGCAGTATTGCCGATGAGATAACCTCGCGAAATCATCAGCATCGCTGTGAGGTGCTGGTGCTCGAAGAGACCCAGGCCAGCGCCGAGCAGGCCGTAGAGCTGAATGTTAAAGAAGGCAGTCGTATCTTCCACTCCGTGATGGTGCATTTTGAGAACGACATTCCGGTGCAGATTGAAGATCGCTGCGTAAACGCTGAACGGATACCGGACTATCTGAATCAGGATTACACCCAGACCACGCCGCACGCCTATCTCTCACTCGTCGCACCGCTCACGGAAGGGGAGCACATTGTGGAAGCCGTGCGCGCCACGCCGCAGGAGTGCGAGCGGCTGCGCATTAAAGAGCACGATCCGTGCCTGCTGATCCGCCGTCGAACCTGGTCCTCGTCGCACATTGTGTCGCATGCCCGGCTGCTTTTCCCGGGGAATCGCTACCGGCTGCAGGGCCACTTCATGTCATAAGTTTTATAAGCGTGATCGCTAACGCAATATAACAAAATTGTATCTTTTTTGTTAAATCCGACCTTGTGTGTGCTTGTCTATACAAGTATATCTAAATGCATCATCTGTCCCCTATGAGGAGCACACAATGTCGTCAGGTAAATACCGCCAGCAGGATGTCCGCGCCGCGCGCGGCACCACGCTCACCGCCAAAAGCTGGCTCACCGAAGCCCCGCTGCGCATGTTGATGAACAACCTTGATCCTGAGGTGGCGGAAAACCCCCACGAGCTGGTGGTCTACGGCGGCATAGGCCGCGCCGCGCGCAACTGGGAATGCTATGACGCAATTGTAAAATCCCTGACCGAACTCGAACACGACGAAACCCTGCTGGTACAGTCCGGCAAGCCGGTAGGCGTATTTAAAACGCACAAAAACGCGCCGCGCGTGCTGATCGCCAACTCTAACCTCGTGCCGCACTGGGCCACATGGGAACACTTCAACGAGCTGGACGCAAAAGGGCTGGCGATGTATGGCCAGATGACCGCGGGTAGCTGGATCTACATCGGCAGCCAGGGGATCGTGCAGGGCACCTACGAAACCTTTGTGGAGGCCGGTCGCCAGCACTATAACGGCTCGCTCAAAGGCCGCTGGGTATTGACCGCGGGTCTGGGCGGCATGGGCGGCGCGCAGCCGCTGGCCGCCACGCTTGCCGGCGCGTGCTCGCTCAACATTGAGTGCCAGCAGAGCCGCATTGATTTTCGTCTGCGTACCCGTTACGTCGATGAACAGGCAACCGATCTGGACGATGCGCTGGCGCGCATCAAAAAATACACCTCCGAAGGGAAAGCCGTGTCGATTGCCCTGTGCGGCAACGCGGCGGATATTCTCCCGCAGCTCGTCGCCCGCGGCGTGCGCCCGGATCTGGTCACCGACCAGACCAGCGCTCATGACCCGCTGCACGGTTACCTGCCAAAGGGCTGGACGTGGGAAGAATATCAGCAAAAAGCGGAGACCGATCCGGAAGGCACCGTGCTTGCCGCGAAACGTTCCATGGCCGAGCACGTCTCCGCCATGCTGGCCTTTAGCCAGATGGGCATTCCGACCTTTGATTACGGCAATAACATTCGCCAGATGGCGAAAGAGATGGGCGTGAATAACGCCTTCGACTTCCCGGGCTTCGTTCCTGCCTACATTCGCCCGCTGTTCTGCCGCGGCATCGGTCCGTTCCGCTGGGTTGCCCTGTCCGGTGACCCGGAGGATATCTACAAAACCGACGCCAAAGTGAAGGAGATCGTCGCCGATGACGAACACCTGCACCACTGGCTGGACATGGCCCGCGAGCGCATTAACTTCCAGGGCCTGCCGGCGCGTATCTGCTGGGTAGGGCTGGAGTGGCGTCAAAAACTCGGCCTCGCCTTCAACGAAATGGTGCGCAGCGGTGAAGTCTCCGCGCCGATCGTTATCGGCCGCGACCACCTGGACTCCGGCTCCGTTGCCAGCCCGAACCGCGAAACGGAAGCCATGCGCGACGGCTCCGATGCGGTCTCCGACTGGCCGCTGCTGAACGCTCTGCTCAATACCGCCAGCGGCGCGACCTGGGTGTCGCTGCACCACGGCGGCGGCGTGGGGATGGGCTTCTCCCAGCATTCAGGGATGGTCATCGTCTGCGATGGAACCGATGAAGCCGCCGCGCGCATCGCTCGCGTGCTGCACAACGACCCGGCCACCGGCGTGATGCGTCACGCGGATGCGGGCTATGAGATTGCCATTGACTGTGCCAAAGAGCAGGGGCTGAACCTGCCGATGATCCCTGCCACACAAGGAAAGCATTAATGAACGCGTTAACACTCACTCCCGGCTCGCTGACCCTCAAACAGCTGCGTAACGTCTGGCGCAAGCCGGTCACCCTTTCGCTGGATGAAAGCGCCCACGCCGCCATTAACGACAGCGTTGCCTGCGTCGAAGCCATTGTTGCCGAAGGGCGCACCGCCTACGGGATCAACACCGGCTTTGGCCTGCTGGCACAGACCCGCATCGCGACGCACGATCTGGAGAACTTACAGCGTTCGCTGGTGCTGTCACACGCGGCGGGCGTCGGCCAGCCGCTGGATGATGAGATTGTCCGTCTGATGATGGTTCTCAAAATCAACAGCCTGGCGCGCGGTTTCTCGGGCATTCGCCTGAGCGTTATCCAGGCGCTGATGGCGCTGGTGAATGCGGAAGTCTATCCGTGGATCCCGGCAAAAGGCTCCGTTGGGGCATCCGGCGATCTCGCGCCGCTGGCCCACATGTCGCTGCTGCTGCTGGGCGAAGGCAAAGCGCGCTGGCAGGGCGAGTGGCTTCCTGCGAAAGAGGCGCTGAAAAAAGCCGGGTTAAACCCGATCACGCTGGCGGCGAAAGAGGGGCTGGCGCTGCTGAACGGCACGCAGGCGTCGACCGCCTTCGCGCTGCGCGGCCTGTTTGAAGCAGAAGATCTGTTCGCCTCGGCGGTGGTGTGCGGTGCGCTGACCACCGAAGCCGTGCTGGGCTCGCGTCGCCCGTTCGATGCCCGCATCCACGAGGTGCGCGGTCAGCGCGGGCAGATTGATGCCGCCGCGATGTATCGTCACGTGCTTACTGACTCCAGCGAAATTGCCGATTCACACCATAACTGCGACAAGGTTCAGGATCCGTATTCCCTGCGCTGCCAGCCCCAGGTGATGGGCGCGTGCCTGACGCAGCTGCGCCAGGCGGCGGAGGTGCTGCTGGTGGAAGCCAACGCGGTGTCCGATAACCCGCTGGTGTTCGCCCAGGAAAACGAGGTGGTCTCCGGCGGTAACTTCCACGCCGAGCCGGTGGCAATGGCGGCGGATAATATCGCCCTGGCGATTGCCGAAGTTGGCGCGTTGTCCGAACGCCGCATCGCGCTGATGATGGATAAACATATGTCCCAGCTGCCGCCGTTCCTGGTGCGTAACGGCGGGGTCAACTCGGGCTTTATGATTGCCCAGGTCACAGCCGCGGCGCTGGCGAGCGAGAACAAAGCCCTGTCGCACCCGCACAGCGTGGACAGCCTGCCAACGTCAGCGAACCAGGAAGATCACGTTTCGATGGCACCGGCTGCCGGGCGTCGTCTCTGGGAAATGGCCGCCAACACCCGCGGCGTGCTGGCGGTGGAATGGCTGGCGGCAAGTCAGGGTATCGACCTGCGAGAAGGGCTTAAATCCAGCCCGCTGCTGGAGCAGGCGCGTCATGCGTTGCGCGAGCACGTTAAGCACTACGATGACGACCGTTTCTTTGCGCCGGATATTGATAAGGCGATGCAGCTTCTGGAGGAAGGACGGCTGGTGGGGTTGTTGCCTTCGGTGCTGTGATTTTATGCCCGGTGGCGCTGCGCTTACCGGGCCTACGGGTACGAAATGTAGGCCGGGTAAGGCGTAGCCGCCACCCGGCTTTTTTTTAGGAATACATCGCCGTAATCGACGCGCTGCCAAGCGAATGGAAATGCACGTTAAAGCCGACCATCGCGCCGCTCGCCCCTTCGTCGACCTCAATCTTCTCCACATCCAGCGCGTGCACCGTGAAGATATAGCGGTGGGTTTCCCCTTTTGGCGGCGCCGCGCCGCCGTAGCCCGCTTTACCAAAATCGGTGCGCGTCTGAATGGCACCTTCAGGCAGGGCAACCAGGTCAGAGCCGGAGCCCTGCGGCAGGACGCGCGTGTCGGCAGGCAGGTTCGCCACAATCCAGTGCCACCAGCCGGAGCCGGTAGGCGCATCCGGGTCGTAGCAGGTCACGACAAAGCTTTTGGTTCCGGCCGGAACCTCGTCCCACGCCAGGTGCGGGGAGATATTGTCTCCCTGATACCCCATGCCGTTGAATACGTGACGTTCCGGCAGTTTTTCACCGTCGCGCAGATCTTTACTGATGATTTTCATACGGTTTACCCTCGTTGATCGCTCGTTCAGCAAGTGTAATGCATAGGGTTACATCGTGAAATGCGCGGGAATGTTAACGGCTGTTACAACCGCGTCGGTTAATTTACGCAGCTGCTCCGGCGTAATGCTGTACGGCGGCATCAGGTAGATAAGCTTGCCGAAAGGCCGCACCCAGACGCCCTGCTCAACGAAGAAGCGCTGCAGTGCCGCCATATTCACCGGATGGGTGGTTTCAATCACGCCGATGGCACCCAGCACGCGCACGTCCGCCACGAAATTCGCGCCCGAGGCGGCGCTCAGCTCCTCTTTCAGCTGCGCCTCAATTGCCGCAACCTGCTTCTGCCACTCGCCGCTCTCCAGAATGGCGAGACTTTCGCTTGCGACGGCGCAGGCCAGCGGGTTGCCCATAAACGTCGGGCCGTGCATAAAGCAGCCCGCCTCGCCGTCGCTGATGGTGTCGGCAACGTGACGGGTCGTGATCGTGGCGGAGAGCGTCATGGTGCCGCCGGTCAGCGCTTTACCCAGACACAGAATATCCGGCGCAATGCCCGCATGCTCGCAGGCAAACAGCCTGCCGGTGCGGCCAAAGCCGGTGGCGATCTCATCGGCAATCAGCAGAATGCCTTCGCGGTCGCACATCCTGCGAATGCGCCTCAGCCATTCCGGGTGGTACATCCGCATTCCGCCTGCGCCCTGCACAATCGGCTCCAGGATCACGGCGGCGATTTCATGGCGATGCGTCGCCATCAGCCGCGCGAAGCCGACCATGTCCATCTCGTTCCACTCACCGTCGAAGCGGCTCTGGGGTGCCGGGGCAAACAGGTTTTCCGGCAGATAGCCCTTCCACAGGCTGTGCATGGAGTTATCCGGATCGCACACCGACATCGCCCCGAAGGTATCCCCGTGATAGCCGTTGCGGAAGGTGAGGAACCGCTGGCGCGTTTCGCCCCTCGCGTGCCAGTACTGCAGCGCCATTTTCATCGCCACTTCCACCGCCACCGAGCCGGAATCCGCCAGGAACACGCACTCCAGCGATGCAGGCGTCATCGCCACCAGGCGGCGGCATAAATCCACCGCGGGCTGATGGGTGATTCCGCCAAACATCACGTGCGACATCTGGTCAATCTGCGCCTTCATCGCCGCATTCAGGCGCGGGTGGTTGTACCCGTGAATGGCCGCCCACCAGGAGGACATCCCGTCAACGAGCCGTTCGCCGCTGGCGAGGTGCAGCTCGCAGCCGTGGGCCGAGGCCACCGGATAGACGGGAAGAGGGCGGGTAGTGGAAGTGTAAGGGTGCCAGATATGCTGCTTGTCGAAGGCGAGATCGTCCTGGGTCATAATCGACTTGTAAACCATTTTGAAAAGTTTTAGGTTTACGAGTATAAACCGAACCGAAAATTAACAAAACCCTTTGGAGAAGCCCCATGGCTCACCACGCACGCTGGACGATGTCGCAAGTCACTGAATTATTTAATAAACCTTTCCTTGAGCTGATGTTCGAAGCCCAACAGGTGCATCGTCAGCACTTCGATCCTCGCCACGTTCAGGTCAGCACGCTGCTGTCGATCAAGACCGGTGCCTGTCCTGAAGACTGCAAATATTGCCCGCAGAGCGCGCGCTACAAAACCGGCCTGGAATCCGAGCGGCTGATGGAAGTGGAGCAGGTGCTCGACTCGGCGCGTAAGGCGAAAAACGCCGGCTCGACCCGCTTCTGCATGGGCGCGGCGTGGAAGAACCCGCACGATCGCGACATGCCGTATCTGGAGCAGATGGTGAAGGGCGTGAAGGAGATGGGCCTCGAAGCCTGTATGACGCTCGGCACGCTGAACGACGAGCAGGCGCAGCGCCTCTCCGCGGCGGGGCTGGACTACTACAACCACAACCTCGACACCTCGCCGGAGTTTTACGGCAACATCATCACCACGCGGACCTATCAGGAGCGTCTGGACACGCTGGATAAAGTGCGCGATGCGGGGATCAAGGTCTGCTCCGGCGGTATCGTGGGCTTAGGCGAAACGGTGAAAGACCGCGCGGGCCTGCTGCTGCAGCTGGCGAACCTGCCGACCCCGCCGGAGAGCGTGCCGATCAACATGCTGGTGAAGGTCAAAGGCACGCCGCTGGCGGATAACGACGACGTGGATGCGTTTGATTTTATCCGCACCATTGCGGTGGCGCGCATCATGATGCCGACCTCTTTCGTGCGCCTCTCTGCCGGTCGCGAGCAGATGAACGAGCAGACCCAGGCGATGTGCTTTATGGCCGGTGCCAACTCCATCTTCTACGGCTGCAAGCTGCTGACCACGCCGAACCCGGAAGAGGACAAAGACGTTCAGCTGTTCCGCAAGCTGGGGCTAAATCCGCACCAGACCGAGGTGCTGACGGGCGATAACGAGCAACAGCAGCAGCTGGAGCAGCAGATTTTCAACGCCGACACCGACCAGTTCTACAACGCGGCAGCCGTATGACCTGGCAGGCACGCATTAATACCGCGCTGGACGAACGCCGGGCGGCAGAGGCGTTTCGCGTTCGCAGGGTAGTGGAGAACGGCGCAGGCCGTTTTCTGACCCACGACGGGCGGCAGTTCTGTAACTTCTCCAGCAACGATTATCTCGGGCTGAGCCAGCATCCGGCCATCATTCGCGCCTGGCAGCAGGGCGCGGAGCGGTTTGGCGTGGGCAGCGGCGGCTCGGGACACGTCAGCGGATACACCGCGGCGCATCAGGCGCTGGAGGAAGCGCTTGCCGACTGGCTTGGCTACCCGCGCGCGCTGCTGTTTATCTCCGGCTTTGCCGCCAATCAGGCGGTTATTACCGCGCTGATGGAAAAAGAGGACCGCATAGTCGCCGACCGCCTGAGCCACGCTTCGCTGCTGGAGGCGGCAAACTTAAGCCCGGCGCAGCTGCGCCGCTTTGCCCATAACGATGCGGGGCAGCTCGCCGCGCTGCTGGATAAACCCTGTGACGGACAGCAGCTGGCGATCACCGAAGGGGTGTTCAGCATGGACGGCGACAGCGCACCGCTTGCCGCGCTGCACGAGGCTGCAAAACGGCAAAACGCCTGGCTGCTGGTGGACGATGCCCACGGCACTGGCGTGATGGGCGACGAAGGACGCGGCAGCGCGCATCAGCAAAACGTGAAGCCGGAGCTGCTGATTGTCACCTTCGGCAAGGGCTTTGGCGTGAGCGGGGCCGCCGTGCTGTGCAGCGAGTCCGTCGCCGACTATCTGCTGCAGTTTGCCCGACACCTGATTTACAGCACCAGCATGCCCCCGGCGCAGGCCGTGGCGCTGTCTGCGTCGCTGGCGGTGATCCGCAGCGCAGAAGGGGATGAACGTCGCCAGCGGCTGGCAGAGCATATCTCACGCTTCCGCCAGGGGTTAGCGGCGCTGCCCTTCCACAGTCCCGATTCGCAGAGCGCTATCCAGCCGGTGATTGTCGGCGAAAACGGCCGCGCGCTGGCGCTGGCACAGGCGCTGCGCGAGCGCGGCATGTGGGTGACCGCCATCCGCCCGCCAACGGTCCCGCCGGGCACCGCGCGGCTGCGCTTAACCCTGACGGCGGCGCATGAAGCACCGGATATCCAGACGCTGCTGGAGGTGCTTCATGATGCCGGTGAATAAACAGGCCGTTGCGGCGGCATTTGGCCGGGCCGCGCAGAGCTATTCGCAGCACGATGAGCTGCAGCGTCAGAGCGCGCAGGGGCTTCTGGCCGCGCTTGGCGAGAACCGTTTTCCGCAGGTCCTGGACGCCGGCTGTGGCCCCGGCAGCAACAGCCGCTACTGGCGCGGGGCGGGAAGCCTGGTCACGGCTATCGACCTCTCAGACCAGATGCTCGACGAGGCGCGCCAGAGGGAGGCAGCGGATCGCTATCTGCTGGCCGATATCGAGGCGATTCCGCTGGCGGATGCGCAGTTCGATCTGGTCTGGAGTCATCTGGTGGTCCAGTGGTGCAGCAGCCTGCCGCAGGCCCTGCGCGAGCTATATCGCGTGGCGCGACCGGGCGGGAAGGTGGCCTTTACCACCCTGCTGGAAAGTTCGCTGCCGGAGCTGAATCAGGCGTGGAAAGCGGTGGATGAGCAGCCGCACGCGAACCGCTTTTTATCGCATGACCAGGTGACGCAGGCGCTGGCAGACTGGCGCTACCGCAGCACGGTGCAGACCATCACCCTCAATTTTAGCGATGCGCTCAGCGCCATGCGCTCGCTGAAGGGCATCGGGGCCACGCACCTGCATGCCGGGCGGGAGAAAAAACCGCTGACCCGGGGCCAGCTGCAGCGTCTGGAGCTGGCCTGGCCGCAGCAGCGGGGTCATTTCCCGCTCTCTTATCAACTTTTTCATGGGATTATAGAACGTGACTGACCGTTATTTTGTTACCGGCACGGACACGGAAGTGGGCAAAACGGTGGCCAGCGCGGCCCTGCTGCAGGCTGCCCGTTTACAGGGAAAAACCACCGCCGGGTATAAGCCCGTCGCCTCTGGCAGCGAGATGACGGCGGAAGGGTTACGCAACACCGACGCGCTGGCGCTCCAGCGAAACAGCACGCGTGAACTCGCCTATTCAGCGGTCAATCCGTACACCTTTGCCGAGCCGACCTCGCCGCACATTATCAGCGCTGACGAAGGTCGTCCGATTGATTTCGCCGTGCTTTCAGCCGGCTTGCGGACGCTGGAAAGTCAGGCTGACTGGGTGCTGGTGGAAGGTGCAGGGGGCTGGTTTACGCCGCTTTCGGACACGCAGACGTTTGCTGACTGGGTGCAGGCCGAGCAGCTTCCGGTCATTCTGGTCGTCGGCGTCAAGCTGGGCTGCATCAATCACGCCATGTTGACCGCGCAGGCCGTACAGCAGGCCGGGCTGACGCTGGCGGGCTGGATAGCCAACGACGTGGTTGCACCGGGTAAACGACACCAGGAATATCTGGCGACGCTCAGGCGCGTTCTTCCCGCCCCGTGCCTCGGAGAAATTCCCTGGCTTGCTGACGGCGCGGAAAATGCCGACACCGGGCGTTATCTCGATCTCAGCGTCTTGCTTCCCGCGACATCCAGTGCGCGATAAGCTCGTCATCCAGTTCGTTAACGTGGCCCTGCGCCACGTTACGCCCTCGATAGAGCATACAGAAACGGTCCGCCACCCGACGGATAAACGACAGCTGCTGCTCCGCTAGCAGCACCGTCATACCTAACTCCCGGTTCAAGCGCAGCAGCAGCTGCCCCAGTCTCTGGGCGAAGCTGTGTCCTGCGCCGTGCAGGGGCTCATCGAGGATCAGCAGGTGCGGACGGTTCACCAGCGCATTAGCCAGCGCCAGCTGGTACTGGTCGTCCGGAGAGAGCGTGTTGGCGCGGGTCTGTCGCAGTGTGTAGAGCGCCGGAAACAGGTCATAAACGTCACTTTTCGCTTCCGGGTTGGGTTTCCCCATCGCCCGCATGGCGATATGCAGATTTTCCTCAATCGTTAGCTGGGAGAAGATCCGTCTGTCCTGCGGGACATAGCCTATCCCCGGTCCTGAGCGCTGTTCTGGCGGCAGGTTAAGCAAATCGCGCGGCGGCGCGCCCGCCTCATGCCAGATGATGCTGCCGCTTTCAACGGGCACTCTCCCGGCGATGCAATTCATGAGGGTGGTTTTCCCCATCCCCGGCAGGCCAACGACGCCTGTACACATCCCTTGCGGAAAATCCAAATTCACGTTCCATAGCGTATGTTGGCTTCCGTAAAACTGATTCACAGCACGCAGACTCAACATCTTTCTCTCCTTAAAAATGTGTGTAGGTGAGGCTCGAGTCTGAATCTGCAAAACCCCTGCCAGAAACCGAAAAGTGTTTAAAAAAACGGCTTTTTTAGGAATAAATCACCGGAAAGCGGTTTATAAAAAACCGGATTGCACATCGACGGTGCTGGCGGTGTTGAGTTGTGGTGCAGAACCCGAAATGATGAAAATGTGAGCAAGATCCCATCGGTTGGTTATGAATGACGCAACTGTTAATCATCAAAAAATAGCTATAAAAATTTTTTGCAGCCGTCTCGTGGGAAAAACCGGGAATTTGCCGAGCGCCAGTCTGCATGGGCTGGAAGCAGTTATCCACTATTCCTGTGGATAACCATGTGCATTAGAGTTAGAAAACACGCGATAAGCGAGAGAAGACGCGGCTTACGCCCAAATTGGCGCGAAACGCGGCTTTAGAAAATATCGTTTATTATTTAATTGCTTAGATAAAAGCAATTCCCGTCATGAAAGTGTCACCCGTTGCCACAAAACTATCATTACCTGGCTTGACAAATGTTAAAAAAGAAAAAGTTCTGGGGATAACCTGACCTGACTGGTGTTTTATATTGTCACAGCCCAAATTTTGGCCGCTGTCGCGCTAATCATTCAGGCGCTACTCTAAATATCCTGACATGCTACTGGTTTTTCATCCAGTGTTTTTTACTGGCATTCCTGGCAACAAGGAGTAAAATTACTCACCTGCCGCTTTTAACGTCATCAGGTTGTCGCCCATGAGTAAACCGTTCAAATTGAATTCTGCTTTCCGTCCATCTGGCGATCAGCCTGAGGCGATCCGTCGTCTGGAGGAGGGGCTGGAAGACGGGCTGGCGCACCAGACGCTGCTGGGGGTAACCGGCTCGGGTAAAACGTTCACCATTGCCAACGTGATTGCGGATCTCCAGCGCCCAACGATGGTGCTGGCACCCAATAAAACCCTGGCCGCGCAGCTTTACGGCGAGATGAAAGAGTTCTTCCCGGAAAATGCGGTGGAGTATTTCGTCTCCTACTACGATTACTACCAGCCTGAAGCCTACGTGCCGAGCTCTGACACCTTCATTGAGAAGGACGCCTCGGTGAACGAACACATCGAGCAGATGCGTCTGTCGGCCACTAAGGCGCTTCTGGAGCGTCGCGACGTGGTCGTCGTCGCATCGGTTTCCGCGATCTACGGTCTGGGCGATCCGGATCTCTATCTCAAGATGATGCTGCACCTGACGCAGGGGATGATCATCGACCAGCGCGCCATCGTCCGTCGTCTGGCGGAGCTGCAGTATGCCCGTAACGATCAGGCGTTCCAGCGCGGCACCTTCCGCGTACGCGGCGAGGTGATCGACATCTTCCCGGCGGAATCGGACGATATGGCGCTGCGCGTCGAGCTGTTTGACGAAGAGGTTGAACGCCTGTCGCTCTTCGACCCGTTGACCGGACACGTTGAGTCGGTGATCCAGCGCTTCACCATCTACCCGAAAACGCACTACGTGACGCCGCGCGAGCGTATCGTGCAGGCGATGGAAGAGATCAAAGTTGAACTGGCCGAGCGCCGTAAGGAGCTTCTGGCGAACAATAAGCTGCTGGAAGAGCAGCGCCTGAGCCAGCGCACCCAGTTCGACCTTGAGATGATGAACGAGCTGGGCTACTGCTCCGGCATTGAAAACTACTCGCGCTTCCTCTCCGGGCGCGGGCCGGGCGAGCCACCGCCGACGCTGTTTGATTATCTTCCGACAGACGGTTTGCTGGTGATCGACGAATCCCACGTTACGATCCCGCAGATCGGCGGGATGTACCGCGGTGACCGGGCGCGCAAAGAGACGTTGGTAGAGTACGGCTTCCGACTGCCGTCAGCGCTGGATAACCGCCCGATGAAGTTTGAAGAGTTTGAGGCGCTGGCGCCGCAAACCATTTACGTCTCGGCCACGCCGGGCAACTACGAGCTGGAGAAATCCGGTGAAGACGTTGTCGATCAGGTTGTGCGTCCAACGGGTCTGCTCGATCCCATTATTGAAGTTCGTCCGGTGGCCACGCAGGTGGACGATCTGCTCTCGGAAATTCGGGCCCGTTCCGCCATCAACGAGCGCGTGCTGGTGACCACGCTCACCAAGCGTATGGCGGAAGACCTCACCGAATATCTCGAAGAGCACGGCGAGAAGGTGCGCTATCTGCACTCGGATATTGACACCGTGGAGCGCATGGAGATTATCCGCGACCTGCGTCTGGGCGAGTTTGACGTGCTGGTGGGGATCAACCTGCTGCGAGAAGGTCTGGATATGCCGGAGGTCTCGCTGGTGGCGATTCTGGATGCGGATAAAGAGGGCTTCCTGCGTTCTGAACGCTCCCTGATCCAGACCATCGGCCGTGCGGCGCGTAACGTCAACGGTAAAGCGATTCTGTACGGCGACAAAATCACCCCGTCGATGGCGAAAGCGATCGGTGAAACGGAGCGCCGCCGCGAGAAACAGCAGCGCTACAACGAAGAGCACGGCATCACGCCGCAGGGGCTGAACAAGAAGGTGGTGGATATTCTGGCGCTGGGTCAGAACATTGCCAAAACCAAAGCGAAAGGTCGCGGCAAGGCGCGTTCAGTGGTGGAAGAAGATACCGTCGTGCTGACGCCGAAAGCGCTGCAGCAGAAAATCCACGAGCTGGAAGGGCAGATGATGCAGCACGCGCAGAACCTGGAGTTCGAAGAGGCGGCGCAGATCCGCGACCAGCTTCATCAGCTGAGGGATCTTTTCATAGCGGCATCGTGAGTGGGTTTTGCCCGGTGGCGCTGCGCTTACCGGGCCTACGGGGTTAGCGTCTTTTGTAGCCCCGGTAAGCGCAGCGCCACCGGGAGTTTTTTGCTAACCCAGCGCCTGAATCGCCTTCTCCAGCGCCTCGCGTAGCAGATGGCGGTCGTGGCGATACTTGATATCGCTGGCCTCCAGCGGCTCCTGCACCACCAGACGATCGCCAATCCCTGACACATCCACTTTTGGGCCCACGACTACGCCGTCAATGATTTTCTTGCCTACGTAATGCTCCATCAAATTGAGTTTGTCTGACAGCGACAGGCTCGCCGCCGCCGGGCTCAGTTCACGTCCCAGGTTACCGATGTAAACCATCGGGGCTGGGGTACGGCGCAGCGCCTGCGCCAGCTCTTTCACCAGCAGAATGGGCATCAGGCTGGTATAAAAACTGCCCGGACCGATCAGGATAAGATCCGCTTCCCCGATGGCCTCTACCGCTTCCCTCGTGGCGGGCACGCTCGGATAGGTCATCAACTCCGTCGGCGGCAGGAGGAGCTGGTCAATATTTACCTCGCCGTAAACTTCATGCCCTTCAGCGTCGATTGCCATCAAGTCAACCGGTTGTTCAGACATGGGGATCAGGAATGCGTCCACTTTGAGCAGATTACGGATTAAGTTGATGGCTTCCAGAGGCCGTACGCTCAGGTGATCAAGCGCCTTTAACATCAGATTTCCGAGGTTATGCCCGGAAAGTTCGCCATTACCCCCAAAACGGTACTCAAACATCGCCGACGCGACGCTTGGCTCGGTAATTAACTGGTTCAGGCAGTTGCGCATATCTCCCCAGGCAATGCCGCCTTCGGCACGACGAATGCGCCCGGTTGAGCCGCCGTTATCGGTGGTGGTCACTATCCCTGTCAGCCTTGAGCCGAGTGAGGACAAAGAGGACATAACCCGGCCTAAGCCGTGCCCGCCGCCAAGAGCGACCACTCGGTCAAGATCCGCAAAAGTGCGATTGCGCATACGTATTCCTTATTACGTTCGATCGCGTAACAGTAACCTAACTACCCCTAAAAGACGATGCCTCACCCGATGCAAAATGACGTATATCAATGTGAAAATGCGGTTTTTAGGTATTCTGTAGCGAAAATGCAGGATTGATACGCTATATAGATAATTATATAGCGTAAAGCGATAATGGCGCCGTCAGAATTTCCGCGCTACTATCGTCCTAACCACGTTTTCAAAATTGAAAACATACACTCTAGCCCTTGTGCCTGTGTCGAAAGATATGGCGCTCTGGCCGTGGCGAATTTGCCACCAGGGTACAGAAAGAAATGACTGTGCCTCCCGATCTGGAAAGGTGTACATGGCTTCACAACTTACTGATGCTTTCGCGCGTAAGTTTTATTACTTACGTCTGTCGATTACCGATGTGTGCAACTTCCGTTGCACCTACTGCCTGCCCGATGGCTACAAACCGGGCAGCGTCACCAATAACGGCTTTCTCTCCGTGGATGAAGTGCGCCGCGTCACGCGCGCCTTCTCTGAGCTCGGCACCGAAAAAGTGCGTCTGACCGGCGGCGAACCCTCTCTGCGCCGTGATTTCCCCGACATCATTGCCGCCGTGCGTGAAAATGAACGTATCCGTCAGATTGCCGTGACCACCAACGGTTACCGCATGGCGCGTGACGTGGCGAACTGGCGCGATGCGGGGCTGACGGCGATCAACGTCAGCGTCGATAGCCTGGACGCCCGTCAGTTCCACGCCATAACCGGCCAGGATAAATTCCAGCAGGTCATGGACGGTATCGACGCGGCATTTGCGGCCGGGTTCGAGAAGGTCAAAGTCAACACGGTACTGATGCGTGATGTGAACCATCATCAGCTCGATACCTTCCTGGCGTGGATCAAACCCCGCCCTATACAGCTGCGTTTTATCGAGCTGATGGAAACGGGCGAGGGGAGCGAGCTGTTCCGTCGCCATCATATCTCCGGCATGGTGCTGCGCGACGCGCTGCTGAGACGCGGCTGGATCCACCAGATCCGCCAGCGCAGCGACGGCCCGGCGCAGGTCTTCTGCCACCCGGATTACGAAGGTGAGATAGGGCTTATCATGCCCTATGAGAAGGACTTCTGCGCCAGCTGCAACCGCCTGCGCGTCTCCTCCGTTGGCAAGCTCCATCTTTGCCTGTTCGGCGACGGCGGCGTAGACCTTCGCGATCTGCTGGAAGACGATGCGCAGCAGGACGCGCTTGAAGCACGCATTTCTGAAGCGCTGACGCATAAAAAACAGACCCACTTCCTGCATCAGGGCAATACCGGCATTACTCAGAACCTGTCTTACATCGGCGGGTAATCAGGCTTAAGAAGGAATTAGAAGATGAGTCAGGTAAGCGCAGAATTTATCCCGACACGCATTGCCATTCTTACCGTTTCCGACCGCCGTGGCGAAGAGGATGATACCTCCGGCCACTGGCTGCGCGAGGCGGCCCATGACGCGGGGCATAGCATCGTCGATAAAGCGATCGTGAAGGAGAACCGCTACGCCATTCGCGCTCAGGTTTCGCAGTGGATTGCCAGCGATGAGGTGCAGGTGGTGCTGATCACCGGCGGCACCGGCTTTACCGCAGGCGATCAGGCCCCCGAAGCGCTGATCCCGCTGTTCGACCGCGAGGTGGAAGGCTTCGGCGAAGTGTTCCGCATGCTCTCCTTTGAAGAGACTGGTACCTCTACGCTCCAGTCGCGCGCCGTTGCCGGGGTGGCTAACAAAACCCTGATTTTCGCCATGCCGGGTTCGACCAAAGCCTGCCGCACCGCGTGGGAAAACATCATCGCCCCGCAGCTCGATGCCCGTACCCGTCCGTGTAATTTCCATCCCCATTTAAAGAAATAAGCTATGTCACAACTGACCCACATTAACGCCGCCGGCGAAGCGCATATGGTGGATGTTTCCGCCAAAGCTGAAACGGTACGCGAGGCGCGCGCGGAAGCGTTCGTCACCATGCTGCCGGAAACGCTGGCGATGATTATCGACGGCAGCCACCATAAGGGCGACGTCTTTGCCACCGCGCGCATCGCGGGTATTCAGGCCGCCAAGCGCACCTGGGATCTCATTCCGCTGTGCCATCCGCTGATGTTGAGCAAGGTGGAAGTGAACCTGCAGGCGCAGCCGGAGCAGAGCCGCGTGCGTATTGAGTCACTCTGCCGTTTAACCGGCAAAACCGGCGTGGAGATGGAGGCCCTGACGGCGGCATCTGTCGCCGCGCTGACCATCTACGACATGTGCAAAGCGGTGCAGAAAGATATGGTGATTGGCCCGGTGCGCCTGCTGGCAAAAAGCGGCGGCAAATCCGGTGATTTTAAGGTGGACAGCCATGATTAAGGTGCTCTTTTTTGCGCAGGTGCGCGAGCTGGTGAATACAGACAGCCTGACGCTGGATGCGTCCTTCGAAAACGTCGCTGCCCTGCGCGCGCATCTGGCGGCACAAAGCGACCGCTGGGCGCTGGCGCTGGACGAAGGCAAGCTGCTGGCCGCCGTTAACCAGACGCTGGTGGAGTTCACCCATCCGCTGAAGGAAGGCGATGAAGTGGCCTTCTTCCCACCGGTGACGGGGGGCTAAGATGGCTGAAACACGAATTCTGGTGAGCCCCGAGCGTTTTAACGTGGGGACCGAATACAGCTGGCTGGCGGAACGCGATGAAGACGGCGCGGTCGTCACCTTCACCGGCAAAGTGCGCAACCACAACCTCGGTGACAGCGTGAAGGCACTGACGCTGGAGCACTATCCGGGGATGACCGAAAAGTCGCTGGCGGAGATTGTCGACGAGGCGCGGAGCCGCTGGCCGCTTGGCCGCGTCGCGGTGATTCACCGCATCGGCGAGATGTGGCCCGGCGAGGAAATTGTCTTTGTCGGGGTGACCAGCGCACACCGCGGCAGCGCGTTTGCGGCAGGGGAGTTCATTATGGATTACCTCAAAACCAAAGCGCCGTTCTGGAAGCGCGAAGCCACGCCGGAAGGTGACCGCTGGGTAGAATCGCGCGACAGCGATAAACAAGCCGCCAGCCGTTGGTAGTCGGTTTACGTGGATGTGTTAATCTTAACGTGTGTGTCTACTTAAACTTAATCAGGAGTGAATCATGGACCGATTTCCGCGTTCCGATTCAATAGTACAGCAGACCCGTAGCGGCCTGCAGACGTATATGGCTCAGGTGTACGGCTGGATGACGGTTGGCCTGCTGCTTACCGCGTTTATCGCGTGGTATGCGGCGAACACGCCGGAGCTGATGATGTTTATCTTCTCCAGCAAGATCACCTTCTTTGGGCTGATTATCGCGCAGCTGGCGCTGGTGTTTGTGCTTTCTGGCCTGGTGCAAAAGCTGAGTGCCGGAATGGCGACCACGCTGTTTATGCTCTATTCGGCGCTGACCGGGCTGACGCTTTCCAGTATTTTCATCGTCTACACCTACTCTTCCATCGCCAGCACCTTCGTGGTGACCGGCGGGATGTTCGGCGTGATGAGCCTGTACGGTTACACCACCAAACGTGACCTGAGCGGCTTCGGCAACATGCTGTTTATGGGGCTGATTGGGATTGTGCTGGCGTCGCTGGTGAACCTGTGGCTGAAGAGTGACGCGCTGATGTGGGCTGTGACCTACATCGGGGTGGTGGTCTTCGTTGGGTTGACGGCGTATGACACCCAGAAGCTGAAAAACATCGGCGAGCAGATCGACGTACGCGACAGTTCAAACCTGCGCAAATACTCAATTCTGGGCGCGCTGACGCTGTATCTGGACTTCATCAACCTGTTCCTGATGCTGCTGCGTATTTTCGGCAACCGTCGCTAGGGTTGTTTTGCCGGGTGGCGGCTTCGCCTTACCCGGCCTACGAAACGCGAACCGTAGGTCGGGTAAGGCAAAGCCGCCACCCGACTTGTTCACTTCGCTAACATCCTCTCATTCTTCGCCCGCAGCTTCTTCGCCCGGCTCTCCAGCGCCAGATAACAGACCGTTGCCAGCGCCAGCGGCAGGAAGTAATACAGCATGCGGTACGCCAGCAGGGCGGCGATAATCGTTCCCTGAGTGACATGCTCCCCGGCCAGAAGGGCAATAAATACCGCTTCCAGCACGCCGATCCCCGCCGGAATATGCACAATCACGCCCGCAATACTGCTCACCAGCAGCACGCCCAGCACGAAGAAGTAATTCACGTCCTCGCCAATCAGCAGCCAGATAATGGCCCCCATCGCCATCCAGTTGGCGCTGGAGACCACCATTTGCAGTACCGCGAACTTCCATGAGGGCAATACCAGCTTTTGCCCCTTGATGGTCATATGGCGGCGTTTAGCAAAGGCGCAGGCCCACAGATAAACGGCGATGATCAGCAGCAGCACGATGCCCAGAATGCGCAGCGTGGCCTCGTCGATATACCAGTGCGCGGGCAGCTGCACCACGCCGATGGTGAAGATCGCCCCGCCGAGCAGAATATAGCCCAGCCAGTTGGTGGTGATGCTTAACGAGAAAATACGCGTGATGGTCCCGCCCGGCAGGCCAAGGCGCGAATAAAGGCGGTAGCGCATGCCAATGCCGCCGACCCAGGTGCTCAGCGTCAGGTTAAAGGCGTAGCAGATAAACGACACCAGCATCACCTGGCGCTTGGCCAGCTTGTGGCCGCAGTAGGCGCGGCCCAGCAGGTCATAGCAGCCGTACATCAGATAGCTCACAATAACCAGCCCTACAGCGCCCAGCAGCACCATCCGGTTATAGTTGCGGATGACTTTCCACACATCTTCCCAGTCAACTTTCTGCGCGTAGACCACCAGCAGAACCGCGACCGCAATAAAAAACAGCCAGGTCAGGATCTTTTTTGCCAGCCGCCAGCGCGGATGCGATTTCGACATCAGGGTTTGCCTCCATCTTCCGCTTCAATACGGTCCTGGGTTTCCATTTCCGGTTGTACCGGCGGGTCCACCTGCGCAAGCTTAGGCGTGTGCGCCGGCAGCCAGCCGACCATGGCCGGGAAATGGCGCAGAAAGTGGAACACCACCACGCTGATGCCCAGGTTCCACCAGGTACGTTTGGGGACCATGGATTCGTCCACGCGCACGCTGTCGTTAACGATCAACGCCTGCAGGTTATCCCTCAGGGTCTGGTTAAACTGGCGATCGTGAATGATCAGGTTGGCCTCGAGATTGAGCGATAAGCTCAGCGGATCGAGATTGCTGGAGCCCACGGTGGCCCAGTGATCGTCCATCAGCGCCACTTTGCCGTGCAGCGGTCGGCGGCGATATTCGTAGATCTGTACGCCGCCCTTCACCAGATAGTTATACAGCAGCCGCGCGCCGACTTTGACTATCGGCATATCCGGCTCGCCCTGCACAATCAGCTTTACGCGTACCCCGCGTCGCGCCGCATTGCGCATGGCGTGCAGCAGACGATAGCCCGGGAAAAAGTAGGCGTTAGCAATAATCACTTCGCGCTTCGCGTTGGCGAGCATCTTGAGATAATGACGTTCAATGTCGTCCCGGTGTTCGCCGTTATCCCGCCAGACGAAAAGGGCCTGCGCTTCGCCGGGCTTCCGGTTCTCTTCAGGGCGATGGCGACGTCTCCACCAGCGGCGAACGGCCTCTTTACCCGGCAGGTTCTCCAGCTCAAACAGTAAAATGTTCTGCACCACCGGGCCTTCAATGCGAATGGCGTAATCCTGCTTGGCTTCCGGGCCGTAGTCGGACATATGCTCAGCGGAGTAGTTAATGCCGCCGACAAACGCCACCGTCTCGTCCACCACCACAATTTTGCGGTGCATCCGCCGGAAAAGGTTGGTACGCATGCCGAACAGGCGAGGGCCGGGATCGTAGTAGCGGAACACCACGCCCGCGGAGGTCAACTCATTCACAAACGCATCGCTGAGATCCGGCGAGCCATAGCCATCAAGCAGCACTTCAATTTTGACGCCGCGCTGTGCGGCTCGCAGCAGCACGCTGTGCAACTGCTTGCCGACGTTATCTTCGAACCAGATAAAGGTCTCGAGGATCACCTTCTGCTGCGCGTTATCAATCGCCTTGAACACGGCCGGGTAGTACTCGTCTCCGTTGACCAGCAGCGTGATTCGGTTGCCTTCCTGCCAGGAACATTTCATAGGTGGATCTCCGCGCTGAGCGGGGCGTGGTCGGAAAGATGTCGCCAGTTGAGGAGCGCCAGGGCGGTCGGGCTGCTGGCGTGGGCGTTTTTCACGTAGATGCGGTCAAGCCGAAGCAGCGGGAAACGGACCGGGAAGGTGCGCGCAGGCCTGCCGTTGGCGCGAGTAAAAATCTCTTCCAGCCCGGCATCTACCTTCAACGGATAGTTTGCCCGCTGTCGCCAGTCGTTGAAATCGCCCGCCACGACCACCGGTTCACCTTCGGGAAGCGCGTTGGCCCATTCGGCCAGCATTTTCAGCTGCGCCTGACGATGGGCTTCGCGAAGGCCCAGATGAACACAGCCGACATGGACTGGTCGCTCGAGGTCGGGCGGGGTAATGCGGCAGTAAAGCAGGCCGCGTTTTTCGCTCTCCCCGACGGAAACGTCGCGGTTTTCGTAATGTTCAATGGGGTAACGGGACAGCACAGCGTTGCCGTGATGCCCTTCCGGGTAGACCGCGTTGCGGCCGTAGGCGTAATCACTCCACATGGTATCGGCCAGAAATTCATAGTGCGGCGTGTCGGGCCAGTTCTCAAAGTGGAGCGGATGCACTTCGTGTGCGCCCATCACTTCCTGCAGGCAGACAATATCCGCGCTGACGGTGCGTACCGCGTCGCGCAGCTCCGGTAAAATGAAGCGGCGATTAAATGCTGTGAAGCCCTTATGAATGTTTATCGTCAGCACCTTAAGCGAGAAATGCTGCATTTTTTGAGTCATAAGCTCCTTCCTGAGTGACTATCCCAATGAAAATAAAGTGTAGTCGGCGTCACAAAAAGATGCGGCGTTACGGAATTTTCCGTAAAGTGCGGTAGTCTGATTAAGCAGAGAAAAATCCTTCAGGAGAGAAGCCATGAAGTGGCAACAACGTGTTCGTGTCGCAACTGGCCTGAGTTGCTGGCAGATAATGTTGCATTTACTGGTCGTGGCCGTACTGGTGATGGGCTGGATGAGCGGCACGCTGGTGCGTGTTGGCCTGGGGCTATGCGTCCTTTATGGCGTCACCGTGCTGTCGATGCTGTTCTTACAGCGCCACCATGAAGCGCGCTGGCGCGAGGTGGGTGATGTGCTCGAAGAGCTCACCACCACCTGGTATTTTGGTGCGGCGATGATTGTGCTGTGGCTGCTGTCGCGCGTGCTGCAAAACAACCTGCTGCTGGCCCTGGCGGGTCTGGCTATCCTCGCAGGGCCTGCGGTCGTCTCGCTGCTGACCAAAGAGAAAAAGCTACGCGATGTTGCGTCTAAACATCGCGTACGCCAGTGAGCCCGTCGTGGCCGCGATGACCAGTAGCGGCCACAAACTTCCCCAGACAATATCCAGACTCGCATCCTTCAAATAGATTTGCTTGGTGATGTCCGTAAAGTGCCGAATCGGATTTACCCACGTCAGATCCTGTAGCCATACCGGCATATTCTCGACGGGCGAAACATAACCCGAGAGCAAAATCGCGGGCATCATAAAGACGAATACCCCGATAAACGCCTGCTGCTGCGTCGAGCAGAGCGCCGAGATGAGCAGTCCAAACCCCACCAGCGACAGCCCATAAATCACCATCGTGAAGTAAAACAGCGCCAGCGAACCGGCAAACGGGATTTGGTAGGCCCAAATGCCTACCCCCAATACGATGGTGGCCTGGAACGTCGCGACAATCAGCGCCGGGACCGCTTTGCCGACAAAGATTTGCCAGGTGGCGAGCGGGGAGACCAGCAGCTGGTCCAGCGTGCCCTGTTCGCGCTCGCGGGCGACGGACAGGGAGGTGACGATCATCACCCCGATGGTGGTGATCATGGCGATCAGCGACGGTACCACGAACCACTTATAGTCCAGATTCGGGTTGTACCAGTTGCGCACCACCAGCTCGCTGTTGTTGGGCTTCGGTTTGCCGTCCATCAGCTCCTGCTGGTAATCCTTCACCACCTGCTGCAGATAGTTCGCTGCGATCTGGGCGCTGTTGGAGTTACGTCCGTCGAGAATCAGCTGCATCGGCGCGGTCTGGAAGGTATCCAGATTGCGGGAGAAATCCGCCGGGAACCGCACCAGCAGCAGCGCTTTTTGCGTGTCGATAGTGGGCTGGATCGCCTGCGGGCTTTTCAGCAGCAGGATGTGGGTAAAGGCTTTGGCACGCGCAAAACGCTGCGTCAGCTCGACGGAATGTTTGCCGTTGTCTTCGTTGTAAATGGCGATGGTGGCGTTGGTCACCTCAAGGGTGGCGGCGAACGGGAACAGTAAAACCTGGATCAGCACCGGCAAGACCAGAATGGCGCGGGTTTGCGGCTCGCGCAGCAGGGATTGCAGCTCTTTGCGTATTAACGTCCATAATCGGTGAAACATCGCATCGTCCTCCAGTCGGGTGGCGCTTGCGCTTACCCGACCTACAAATCGTAGGCCCGGTAAGCGTAGCGCCACCGGGCGAAATATTTGCACGGCGTTAATCTAACCGCCGTTTGGTTTTCATCCACGTCAACCCGATAAACATCACCGCCGACGCCATCAAAAACAGGGTGTTGATAATCAGCACCACCGGAATATTCCCCGCCAGAAACAGGCTTTGCAGCGTGCTCACGAAGTATCGCGCCGGGATGATGTAGGTCACGGCGCGGATCACCGCAGGCATGCTGTCTATCTGGAAGATAAACCCGGACAGCATAATCGACGGTAAAAAGGCGGCGTTGAGGGCCACCTGCGCGGCGTTAAACTGGTTGCGGGTGATGGTGGAGATGAGCAGCCCCATCCCCAGCGTGCTGAGTAAAAACAGGCTGGTGATAAAAAACAGCACCACCAGCGAGCCGCGATACGGCACGCCGAGGATAAAGACCGAGACGAGCATACAGAGCAGCATCGCCAGCATGCCGAGGAAATAGTACGGGATGAGCTTGCACAGCAGCAGCTCGACGCGCGTCACTTCGGTAGAAAGCAGCGCCTCCATGGTGCCACGCTCCCACTCGCGGGCGATCACCAGCGAGGTCAGGATCGCGCCAATCACCGTCATGATAATCGTCACCGCGCCCGGAATAATAAAGTGCTGGCTGATGGCGGCGGGGTTAAACCAGTAGCGCGTCTGCACGTCGATCAGCGGTTTAAATTCTTCACCCCGATCTTCCGCCCGCTGCATCTGCCAGAGCTGCCAGATCCCCTCCGCGTAGCCCTGCACGAAGTTGGCGGTGTTCGGCTCGCTGCCGTCGGTAATCACCTGGATCGGCGCATCGGCATTCGCCCGCGCCATATTGGCGGCAAAATCCACCGGAATGACGATCAGACCGCGAATTTTCCCGGCCTGCATTTTCTGGATCAACTCCTGCCTGTTATCGCTGATGGTGGCGTCAATGTAGGGCGATCCGGTCATGGCGTGAGTAAAGTCCAGCGCATCTTCACTCTGCTGCTCCAGCAAAATCCCGACCCGCAGCTTGCTGGAGTCCAGGTTAATGCCGTAGCCAAAGATAAACAGCAGCAGCAGGGGGATCACCACCGCAATCAGCCAGCTGCTGGGGTCGCGCACGATCTGCCGCGTCTCTTTAACGCACAGCGCGCGCACCCTGCGCCAGGAAAGGGCTTTACTGCGCATGGGCATTCTCCTTATCCCAGTCGTGGATGAGGGTGATAAACGCCTGCTCCATGGTCGGGTCCGGGACCTCATCGTCGGCGGCCTGGTTTTTCAGGTCGTCCGGGGTACCGTGGGCAATCAGCTTGCCGCGATACACCAGCCCGATGCGGTCGCAGTACTCCGCCTCGTCCATGAAGTGGGTAGTCACCATCACGGTCACCCCTTTTTCCACCATGCTGTTGATGTGCAGCCAGAACTCGCGGCGGGTAATGGGATCCACGCCAGAAGTGGGTTCATCCAGAAACAGAATATCCGGCTCGTGCATCAGCGAGCAGGCCAGGGCCAGCCGCTGCTTAAAGCCGAGCGGCAGATCGTCGGTGGCGTGGGAGGCAATGTTGGTTAACGCGAAGGCATCACTCATGCGGCGGATTTTCTCGTTCTGCGCCCGCCCGCGCAGGCCGTACACGCCGGAGAAAAAGCGCAGATTCTGCTCGACCGTCAGGTTGCCATACAGGGAAAACTTCTGCGCCATATACCCCAGATGCTGGCGCGCCTTGCCGGAGCTGACTTTCAGATCCATGTCCAGCACCAGCGCCTTGCCGGACGTCGGTACCAGCAGGCCGCACATCATCTTAAAGGTGGTCGATTTTCCCGCGCCGTTCGGCCCGAGCAGGCCAAAAATCTCGCCGCGTTTAACCGCGAAATTGACGTTATCGGTGGCGGCGAAATCCCCGAACTTTTTGGTGAGTGATTTCGCTTCAATGACCGTTTCGCCCGGCGTGCCTTCCACCGTATGCAGAATGGCGGCAAGCGGCGACTCTGACGTACCCGCGCCGCCCAGCAGGTCGATAAACGCGTCCTCAAAGCGCGGTGCGGTCTCTTCTATCTCGATCTCAGGCATTCCCTGCGCCTGGCGAACGTCGTCGGCGGTGGCCTCTTTTTTGAGAATAATGCGCACCGAGCGGCCCTGGATCATCCCGTCGCTGACCTGCGGCAGCCTGAGCACCCGCTGCAGCAGCCTGCGGTTGGACTCCTGCGGGCTATGCAGCAGGAAGCTGCGTCCGGCCATGCTCTGCGTCAGCGTCGTCGGCTCGCCCTGATAAAGCAGTTCGCCTTCGTTCATCAGCAGCACGTCCCGACACTGTTCCGCTTCGTCGAGGTAGGAGGTGCTCCAGAGGATCAGCATCCCGTCGCCCGCCAGCTCGTGCACCATCTGCCACAGTTCACGGCGGGAAATCGGGTCTACGCCGACGCCGGGCTCGTCCAGCAGCAGCACTTTCGGCTCGCCGACCAGCGTGCAGGCCAACCCCAGCTTCTGCTTCATCCCGCCGGAGAGCTTGCCCGCCAGCCGGTCGGTGAACGGGCCGAGGGAGGTAAACTCCAGCAGGCGCGCGAAGGTTTTCTGTCGGGTTTCGCCGGTGACGCTGCGCAGGTCGGCGTACAGGTTCAGGTTTTCCATCACCGTCAGGTCTTCGTACAGGCCAAACTTCTGCGGCATATAGCCGAGCATGGCGTGGAGCGCGCCGTCGTCCTTGATCGGGTCAAGACCGAGCACGCTGGCGCTTCCTTCATCCGACTTGAGCAACCCCGCCAGCATCCGCATCAGCGTGGTTTTCCCCGCGCCGTCCGGGCCGACCAGCCCGGTCACGTAGCCTTTCTGGATGGTGCAGTTCAGCGGCGCGACGGCCGGTTTGTCCATTCCCGCGAAGCGTTTAACCAGATTGTTGAGCTGAATAACCGCGTCATTCATGTCGTTCCCCGTTGTCTACTTTTACGGTGACGGGCATGCCCTGACGCAGCGCGTCGTCCGCATCGGTGACAATGATGCGCAGGCGATACACCAGGTCGGTACGCAGGTCCGGTGTTTCAACGGTTTTCGGCGTGAATTCGGCGGTAGGGGAGACAAAGCCCACTTTGCCGTGATACGGCTTGTCCGGGCGACCGTCGGTATAGAGCAGCAGCTCGCGGCCCGGCTGCATCTGGCCGAGGTTCGGCTCGTCAATGTAGGCGCGCACCCACACCGGGCGGGTCAGGGAGAGCGTCAAGACGGTGCTGCCCGCGCTGAGCATGCTGCCCGGCTCCACGGCGCGGGTCATCAGCGTGCCATCGGACGGGGCGATTAAGGTGGTGTCGCGCAGGTCTAGCTCGGCCTGGGCCAGCTGCGCCTGTGCCTGTTCAAGGCTGGCTTTCGCCTGGGCAATATCCTGCGCGCGGTTACCGGTGCGGTACTGGCTTAATTTATCCTGTGCGGATTTCAGCGTCGCCTGCGCCTGGTCACGGGACGAGCGCGCATTTTCCAGATCGTTAGCGGAAATGGTGCGGCTTTTCCACAGCCCCTGCTGGCGCGCGTAGAAGTTCTGCGCGTAGTCATAGGCGGCTTTCGCCTGCTTAACTGCGGCGGCAGCCTGGGCGATCTCTTCATCGCGATAGCCTGCCAGCATCAGGTCATACTGCGCCTGAGCCACGGATACGCCCGCTTTGGCCTGCATCAGCGCGTTCTCATAGGGCGCCTTATCCAGCATCCCCAGCGTCTGCCCGCTTTTGATGGCATCGCCTTCGTCAACGCTCAGCGAGGCGAGACGTCCGCCGACGCGGAAGCTCATGTTCACCGTGCGAATATCCACGTTACCGTACAGCGTCAGGCCTTTATCCTGCTGGCTCTGATACCACAGCCAGCCACCTATTCCAGCAGCAAGCAGCACAACAACCACCAGAATGATGGCGACAGGTTTTTTCATGACTTCAGGCTCCTTTGCGTTAAGCCTTGCAGGATCAGATCGAGATGACAGGCAATGACCTGGCCAATCTGCGCGGCTTTATCCTCATCAAATTGTGTCCAGCCGGTGCGTAACAGGATGGTTTCCCTGCCCAGACGGAAGGCAAGGATTTCACCCAGCAGGGCGTGGGTATGCAAAATTGTCTCAGTATCACCGGCGTCCCGCCCGGTATAGGCGGCGATCAGCCGGGTAAGATGGGTATGCATCGGGGCAATCACCCGATCGTGTACCCGCTGGTAGGCGGCTGTAGGTGAGAGCTGCTCGCGGGAGATAAACTTGCTCAGGTTGAGCGTATCGTCGTGCGTCAGCAGGCGGATCATGTTGTGGCAGGCTTTGAGAATAAGCTGGCGAACGGCGGCGCGATCGGGCGACGGCTGGCCGAGCAGCGCGGTGGCTTCCTCAACGTGCGGGTGAAACTGCGTGCCGATAAAATCGGCGATCCACTCGGCGCAGGCGAGGTATAAATCCTCTTTTGAGCCAAAATAGTAGGTAATCGCCGCAATGTTCTGCCCGGCCAGCGCGGCAATATCGCGCGTGGTTGCATGCAGCCCGTACTCACCAAACTGCGCCAGCGCGGCGGCGATAAGCTGATTTTTGGCCTGTTCACCTTTGGTTGTTGTGGGTGTCGTATTCATGGCGGCATTAAAAATTAATCAATCGATTGATTAAGATTATGCCTGATTCACGCTAACGTCGAGGGAACGCTGAGGGATATTTTATGCGCCACGTCACAAAAGCTGCTACACTCCGCTCCTTCGCGACATTGTGGTTTTTGTCCTCCCCTATTCGTTATATCTCCCTGAAAACTACACCTGTGATGGTCGGGGCGGTTCGGAGTTTTTATGTCTTTTGATTCCCTTGGCCTGAACCCGGAAATTCTGCGCGCGATCGCAGAGCAGGGCTACGTTGAGCCAACCCCAATCCAGCAGCAGGCGATCCCCGCTGTTCTGCAGGGTCGTGACCTGATGGCGAGCGCCCAGACCGGCACCGGTAAAACCGCGGGCTTTACGCTGCCGCTGTTAGAGCTGCTGGTAAAAAACCAGCCGCACGCCAAAGGCCGTCGTCCGGTTCGTGCCCTGATCCTGACCCCAACCCGCGAGCTGGCAGCCCAGATTGGCGAGAACGTGCGTGACTATAGCCGCTATCTCAACATTCGCTCGCTGGTGGTTTTCGGTGGCGTTAGCATCAACCCGCAGATGATGAAGCTGCGCGGCGGCGTGGACGTGCTGATAGCAACGCCGGGCCGTCTGCTGGATCTGGAGCACCAGAACGCGGTGAAGCTCGATAGCATTGAAATTCTGGTGCTGGACGAAGCCGACCGCATGCTCGACATGGGCTTCATCCACGATATTCGTCGCGTGCTGGCCAAGCTGCCTGCGCGCCGTCAGAACCTGCTCTTCTCCGCGACCTTCTCCGACGAGATCAAGGCGCTGGCGGAAAAGCTGCTGCATAACCCGCTGGAAGTGGAGGTGGCGCGTCGCAACACCGCCTCTGAGCAGGTGACGCAGCACGTTCACTTTGTTGATAAAAAGCGCAAGCGGGAACTGCTCTCCCAGATGATCGGTCAGGGTAACTGGCAGCAGGTGCTGGTCTTTACCCGCACCAAGCACGGTGCCAACCACCTGGCGGAACAGCTGAATAAAGACGGTATCCGCAGCGCGGCGATCCACGGTAACAAGAGCCAGGGCGCGCGTACCCGTGCGCTGGCGGACTTCAAATCCGGCGACATCCGCGTGCTGGTGGCGACCGACATCGCCGCCCGTGGCCTCGACATTGAAGAGCTGCCGCACGTGGTGAACTACGAGCTGCCAAACGTGCCGGAAGATTACGTTCACCGCATCGGACGTACCGGCCGCGCGGCGGCAACCGGTGAAGCGCTTTCTCTGGTCTGCGTGGATGAACACAAGCTGCTGCGCGATATCGAACGCCTGCTGAAGAAAGAGATCCCGCGCATCGAAACCCCGGGCTACGAAGTGGACCCGTCGATTAAAGCCGAGCCGATTCAGAACGGTCGTCAGGGCGGCGGTGGACGTGGCCAGGGCGGCGGCGGTCGTGGTCAGCAGCCGCGTCGTGCTGAGGGTGGTGCGCCAAAATCATCCGGCAAACCGCCGCGTCGTAACAACGACAGCAAACCGGCGGGTGAAAACCCGTGGCGCAGCGGCGAAGGTAAACCAGCAGGAGAAGGGCAGCGTCGACGCCGCCCGCGCAAGCCTGCTAACCCGCAGTAATCTGGAAGCCCGGTCGTAAAGCCGGGCTTTTCTTTTTGCGGCCGCGAAGAGAAAGTGCCACAATAGTGGCTGTTTATACAGTATTTCAGGTTTTCCAATGGCTTTAACCGCTGCGCTCAAGGCGCAAATTGGCGCATGGTATAAGGCGCTACAACAGCAGATCCCCGACTTTATCCCCCGAGCGCCGCAGCGGCAGATGATTGCTGACGTGGCAAAAACGCTCGCCGGGGACGACGGGCGACATCTGGCGATTGAAGCCCCGACCGGCGTCGGGAAAACCTTGTCGTACCTCATTCCCGGCATCGCGATCGCGCGGGAAGAGGACAAAACGCTGGTGGTCAGCACCGCCAACGTGGCGCTGCAGGATCAGATCTTCAGCAAGGATTTACCCCTGCTGCGCAAAATCATCCCCGACCTGCGGTTTACGGCAGCCTTTGGGCGCGGGCGTTACGTGTGCCCGCGTAACCTGGCGGCGCTGGCCAGCAGCGAGCCGAATCAGCAGGATCTGCTCGCGTTTCTGGATGACGAGCTGACGCCAAACAATAAGGCCGAGCAGGAGCAGTGTGCAAAGCTCAAAGCCGAGCTCGACGGCTATAAGTGGGACGGCCTGCGGGATCACACCAGCCAGGCCATCAGCGACGACCTGTGGCGCAGGCTCAGCACCGACAAAGCCAGCTGCCTGAACCGCAACTGTCACTACTACCGCGAGTGCCCGTTCTTTGTCGCCCGGCGTGAGATCCAGGAGGCGGAAGTGGTAGTGGCAAACCACGCGCTGGTGATGGCCGCGCTCGAGAGCGAAGCGGTGCTGCCGGAGCCTAAAAACCTGCTGCTGGTGCTTGATGAAGGCCATCATCTGCCGGACGTGGCGCGGGACGCGCTGGAGATGAGCGCCGAAATCACGGCGCCCTGGTTCCGCCTGCAGCTGGATCTGTTCTGCAAGCTGGTGGCGACCTGCATGGAGCAGTTCCGCCCGAAAACCACGCCGCCGCTGGCGGTGCCCGAGCGGTTGAGCGACCACTGCGAAGAGGTCTACGGCCTGATCTCATCGCTCAACAACATTCTGAATCTCTATCTTCCGGCAGCCCAGGAGGCGGAACACCGCTTTGCGATGGGAGAGCTACCGGAAGAGGTGATGGAGATCTGCCAGCAGCTGGCGAAGCATCTGGAAAAGCTGCGCGGCCTGGCGGAGATGTTCTTAAACGATCTGAGCGAGAAAACCGGCTCGCATGACGTGGTGCGTCTGCACCGCATTCTGCTGCAGATGAACCGCGCGCTGGGGATGTTTGAAGCGCAGAGCAAGCTCTGGCGGCTGGCCTCGATGGCGCAGGCGTCCGGCGCGCCGGTCACCAAATGGGCCACCCGCGACGTGCGGGACGGGCAGGTTCACCTCTTTTTCCACTGCGTCGGCATCCGCGTGGCCGATCAGCTGGAAAAGCTGATCTGGCGCAGCGTGCCGCACGTGGTTGTCACCTCCGCCACGCTGCGTTCCCTGAACAGTTTTTCTCGTTTGCAGGAGATGAGCGGACTGAAAGAGAAAGCGGGCGACCGTTTCGTGGCGCTGGACTCGCCGTTTAACCACTGCGAACAGGGCAAGCTGGTTATTCCGCGCATGAAATTCGAGCCGCTCATCGACAACGAGGAGCAGCACATTGCGGAAATGGCGGCCTACTTCCGCGAACAGGTCGAGAGTAAAAAGTACCCCGGCATGCTGGTGCTGTTTGCCAGCGGGCGCGCGATGCAGCGCTTCCTGGAGCACGTCACCGACCTGCGTTTACTCCTGCTGGTGCAGGGCGATCAGCCGCGCTACCGGCTGGTGGAAACCCACCGCAAGCGCATCGATAACGGTGAACGTAGCGTGCTGGTAGGCCTACAGTCCTTTGCTGAAGGTCTGGATTTGAAAGGGGACTATCTGACGCAGGTACACATCCATAAAATCGCCTTCCCGCCTATCGACAGCCCGGTGGTGATCACCGAAGGGGAGTGGCTGAAAAGCCTCAACCGCTATCCGTTTGAGGTGCAGAGTTTACCCGCGGCGTCGTTTAACCTGATTCAGCAGGTCGGGCGTCTGATTCGTAGCCACGGCTGCTGGGGCGAGGTGGTGATTTATGACAAGCGTTTACTCACTAAAAACTACGGTCAGCGGCTGCTGAACGCGCTGCCCGTTTTCCCGATTGAACAACCGGATGTGCCTGAAGTAAAAAAACGCCCGGCAAAATCCTCTGCCGGGCGTACAAAAAGCATCCGTGCTAAGAGGCGCGGTCCTACTGGTAAATAAACGTGACCTGAACAACGCTGCTGAATGTGCCGGCGGTAACGGGCAGGGCGGTGGCGTAATAGCGGGCAGAAAGCGGGAAATCAGCGGTATGATCGTCCTGATTCACCAGAACGCTGAAGCTTGCCTGCGGGGCGATGAGCATCTTATCCGGGCGATCGGCCAGCTCCAGCGCCAGCCCACCGGCCGTACCGGTGTTAGCGAATTTATTCGGGTGCGCGCCGTCGGCCTGGCCGATAAATGTCGCCGTCGCAAGCGTGGTGGTTGACGGGCATTTTGACAACGTCAAATCAAACGCTTTCCACTCGCCGGTATCCCCCACGTCCTTAAAATTACCCGCCACTGCCTGACCCAGATTGACCGTCAGGTTCTGGCTGGCGCTATCGACCGTGCAGGTATTGGCGTAAATGTTGCCGGTCATCTCTATCTGAATATCTTCCGCATAAGCGTTTGCCAGCAGGCCGAGGGTCAGGAAAATCAAATATCTCTTCATTGTGAACCTACTTATACGCAACGGTAATGGTCGCGACGGTATTGGCCGGTCCGGGGGTGACGGTATCGCTTATCTGCTCGTAGCGTACCTTGAAGGGAATGTTTAGCGTTTCGTTGGCGTTTGCGGGGCTTGAGGTGGTGAAGTATTCATCAAAAGCCGGAATCTTGTTATCGGAGACGATAGATACCCCCACCCCTGTTGCCACGCCGCTTTCCGGGGTCAGCTTAATGACCCCTTCGTAGCCGGGGACATAGCCGTTCGCGCTGCTGATCTTCAGCTCCGGCTGAACCGTCGTATTACAGTTCAGGCTAACGTTAAAGTCCTTTTCGTCGGTGAGCAGGCCGGTTGAGAAAAACTGGCTCACGGGAAAATCGCCCAGCACCACGGTCAGGCTTTTTGGCGAGACGGAGCAGGTCACCTGCTGGACATTGATGTTCCCTGCGTAGGAGACAGAGTTTGGATCGCCGATGCCATCGTGGTGATAAACACCAATCCCAAAACGGGTCTGACTTTGATTCAGCGTGCCTGACGTCACCGTATCGCTGGTTTTGACCAGCTCAAGCGTAACGTCAAAGTTAAAAGAGAGATTGCCGTCACTGGAGACATAACCGACCGGTGTTCCCGTTGAGATGCAGTTTACGCCTCCCGCTCCGCTGATGCGTTGGCCCCGATCGTTCATCAATGCGACACCAATTCCGGGTACGCCAGAATCGTAGACGCCTTTCAGGCCCGGGATTTCCGCGCCAGTGCCGTAATAGCATGAGACAATTTCCAGTCCGCTTTCTACCGCCTGATCGCAATGACCGGCGACATGGGTGCTCTGTTCGGTGCCGGGAATGGTCTCGCCAACCGCCAGCGTCGTCGGGACGGAGATGGATGCCACATTGATCATTTTGGGCAGATCCGGCGTGGTGCATGTCGCTTTCGCATGCGGCATAAATAACGCGGCGGTTCCCAGAACCAGTAAGAAGAAGCACTGTTTAATCATTTGCATAATATTTGCCTGATGGATGCATCAATGACACTGCGCCGCAGCGTTGATAATGCTGGTTTTCTCTTTCTCATCCGTTAGTGCATAGTCAGCGACGCAGTGCTCGCTCACATCCTCTCCCCAGGAGACGGCGAGATGCCCTTGCTGTGGCAGACCCGAGAGGTACGTCTGTCCGTCGTTACCGACAATAAACTCGCTGTCCTTATCCTCCGTGGTTACCGTTGCGCCGAAGGGCAGCGGTTTGCCGTTGTGGGTGAGCGTCATCAGCACGCGATTGCCCACGCGGGTAGCAAAGCTCGCCCGCACCACGGCGCCGCGCGTTGGGGTCACCACCTGTGCCGCGTGCGTCACGTCGGCGTTGTCCGGCAGCGTTTCGGTATCCAGTGCGATGGTGTTATGGCGATACGCGGTAACAAACGGCACGACGGTATAGCCGCGGAAATCGGTCTCCACGCCCGTCTGGTTAGTGATATGCGTCCCGTGCGTGCCGGGTGCTTTCACCAGCGCGATGGTCTCACCGAGCGGCTGGCTCAGGGTGATCCCGTTCGCGTGGGCAACCACGCCGCCCTGCAAACCAACGTTAACGGTCTGCTGATACTTATCCTGACTGACGCCTGCGCTCACTTCGCCATAAGTCGCTTTGTAATCGGCGTTCATGCTGGTCGAGCTACCGCTGCCGGTACTGCTCAAACCTTCCTGAATATTCCAGTTCAGGTTGTCTTCCTTCAGCGCCGTGCCGTTCAGGCCGAGATTCTGCGTGGTACCGTCTTTGGTATTGTTCAGGTTGTAGGTGGCCCAGGTGTTATGCATCCAGTGGTCCAGCGGAACGGAGACGCTCAGCGAGAACTGGTTGTCGTTCGTCACCTCATCGCCGTTTTCATCGCTGTCGTTGGTGTTCTTGTTCATGCTGTAGCTCAGGCTGTAGCTCACCCCGTGCCAGCTGTTGTTGTAGCTGACGCTCATGGAGGTCATGTCCTGGTTCTGGCTCCAGTAAGTCTCTTTCACCATGCTCAGGGTGACAGATCCCCAGCCTTCAGGCAGCGTCTGGTCGACGGTGGCCTCGGTGCGGGCGCGGCGCTGCTGAGGGGCTGACCAGCCGTCAGAGCGGGTGTAAGACTCCATGGTGTCTTCCAGGGTGTAAAACCCTTTGCTGTTGTAGCGATAGCCCGCGAGCGAGAAGTTGGTGCCTGAACCGGCAAAATCTTTGCTGTAGCGCACGCGCCACGATTGCCCCTTGCTGGACTGCTGCTTTTTTAGCAGGGCTTTCGCGCGGGTGACGTCGATGGAGAACGCCCCTAAATCGCCCATGTTTTTCCCGGCGCCGAGCGCCTGGGACTGATAGTGGCTGCTCTGCTGTACGCCGCCGTAAGCGGTGAAACCATAGGGCAGGCCGTAAATCGCGCTGCCCTGAGCAAACGGCGTCTTCTCGACGTCTTTGTCGTAAGAACGGTACCGCCCGGCGGTCACGCTGTAGCGCAGGTTTTTTTCACGCTGCAGTACCGGCACGGAGGCATACGGCACCACGAAATGGCTTTCGCTGCCGTCGGTCTCTTTCACGGTGACCTGCAGATCGCCGCTGCTGCCGGTGGGGTAGAGATCGTTAATTTCAAACGCGCCGGGGGCAACCGTGTTCTGATAAATGACGTAGCCGTTCTGGCGAACCATCACCAGCGCATTGCTGTGTGCGGTGCCGCGAATGATCGGCGCATAGCCTTTCTCGCTGTCCGGCAGCATGTCGCTGTCGGATTTAAGCTCCACGCCGGTGTAGGGTACGCTGTCAAAAACATCAGAAGGCGAGGAGCTTTGCCCAACGGTGAGATCGCTCTTCATCGCCACGATATCGCGCTGGGCATAGGTATAAACGGAGGAGAATTTTTGCTGCTCTTCCTTGCCCTGGGTGCTGCGATTCCACGTGGAGTAGTTGCGTACGCGCCAGGCACCGACGTTAAAACCGGGACGCAGGTTAACGTACTGGCTGCTGTTATCCTGTTCGCCCGGCTGACGCGCATGGCTCTGGCTGGCGGTTGCGCTGTAGTTGAGAATGCCTGCGGTGATCCCCTCGTCGAATTCTTTCGGGTCGATATAGCCGCGTGGAACCTGGCCCAGGGCCAGCTGTGGAATACTGAGCAGCAGCTGCTGGTTGCGAACGTGAAACGACGCGGAGGCTGCCGGGATGGCGGTTAAATCAGCGCACTGGCCTTTTACCATCAGCGCCGGATATTTTCGGGTTTTGATACCCAGGCTTTTTAAGTCGCTCAGGCTAAAGCAGGGCTGAAGCGCACTGTTGCCGTGTGAATCTTTTCGTAATGAGAACGTGACGTCGCGGGTATCAATTTTGTTGTTATTAATAAAAATGGCGACCTGATATTTACCCGGTGCTTGTCCCGGCCCTTTTTCATAAACTGACAGATCGGTCTTACCCTGTTGCGGATTATCAATATCCAGCAGCGCCGGGTTAAAATAATCATCAGCCAAAACCTGCTGCGCAAAGATCGCCAGTGCCAGGCCACAGAGAATGACCAGCAGTGATGAAATTCGGCAGGTGAACGGCTTTTTATGGCTGTACATGATTATTATAATTGTCCGCGTGGGGTATTAGTGGACTGATTTCGACCAGGTCTGGCTGATGCTGCCGTAATCCGTAATAATGGAATACGCGACAGTGGAACCGCTGACGTTGCCCGGTAAGGCAAAATGCGTTTCCGTTTCCGGAATTGCCCATGTGGCTTTATCCACTTTATGGCCGTTCAGCGTCACCTTCTGGAAATTCATATAGAAAGGCGTCGGGTTATTGACGACCAAATCGTTGCCCTCGCGATGCCACTCAAGTTTATTGGCGACATCTTCAGGTTTGCCTTTCACCGCGGGTGGGCGATACAACAATTTAATGCGCGTATTAATGGCAATTTGCAGGGTATTGATCCCATCAACGTGCTTTGACGAGGGGATGGCTTTGATATTCAGCCAGTACATGGATTCACGATCTTCCGGTAAATTACCGCCGGTGCGCACCACGCGCAGAACGTTATCCTCTTTCGCATCAAGGCGAAAAAGCGGGGGAGTGATCAGAAAAGGGGCTTTGGCCAGGTTTTTACCGCCAGAGTCGACCCAGGACTGCACCAGATAATCCGTTGTATCCGGGTTTGAAAGACCAAGAGACGATTCCTTTTTATCTCCCTGGTAGACCAGACGTGTGCCATTAATAATGACACCTGCATGTGCAGTGGCGGCCGCCAGTAAAAGCGTGCTCAGTAAATAACCGTGGCGCATAAATATTTCTCAATAATAGAAGAGATATTAACGCCTATAAACGCGTTAATATCTCAGGATTGAAAATATCAGTTATAGATAACGGTGAAGGTCGATACGGAGTTAGCCGGACCTGCGGTAATCGCGGCTCCGGTTTGAATATAACGAGCACCGAATATCAGGTCGTTTACCGCCGTGCCGGAGGCTAACGGATATTGCTGAGAAGGGGTATACAGACTCACCGGCTGTTCTGAAGCGTCAACCAGCTGAATGGCTACACCCGTGGCCGCATCCACGTCCGGCGTTAATGCCAGCGTGGCGTTGTTATTCGCATCCGGCGTTCCACCGAAGTTAATCGCTGCGGAGGTAACGGTTTCTGGACAATCTTTTAACTGAATATCGAACTTCGTTAACGTGCTGGTAGAGCCTGCACCGGCAAATACCGTTTTAGAGACTTTGCCTAACTGAACGTTTAACGGATTACTCAACCCGTTAACCACCTGACATGCTGAATCAATAATTTCCCCGGTGAAGTTGATCTGACCTTCACCGTCTGTTGCCGCAAAAGCGGATGCAGAACATCCCACCGCTGCGGCGATAAATAAACCTAAAGCAACCTTGTTCATAAACAATCCTGGTATATTTCGGGTGAGAACGTTGCCTGGACGTTTTCACCGTTGACCCTAAATGACTTTCCGCTGGTTATTTAATCAAAAAAGGCATGGCTAAGAATGTTCTTTAGAAATCACAAATAATTGAAAAATTGCTTGTGTTTATTTTTTATCATTAATACAGAGCATTGGGTTAGGGGATAAAACACTAACGGCCAGGCAATCATCAGGGCTATATTGTTGACATGATGATGCTGTCAGGAGAGAAGTCGTGGATTATCGCAAAATTATCAAAGAGGTAGGGCGCGGGAAAAATCATGCCCGCGATCTGGACCATGAAACCGCGCGTGCGCTTTATACCCGCATGCTTGAGGGCGACGTCCCCGATCTGGAAATGGGGGGGATTCTGATCGCGCTGCGCATCAAAGGGGAAGGTGAGGCGGAGATGCGCGGGTTCTATGAAGCCATGCAGGCGCAAACGCTGCGCTTAACGCCGCCCGTGGCAAAGCCCATGCCGATCGTGATCCCGAGCTACAACGGCGCGCGCAAGCAGGCAAATTTAACCCCGCTGCTCGCTATCTTATTACACAAGCTGGGGTTCCCGGTGGTAGTGCACGGCGTAAGCGAAGATCCCACCCGCGTGCTGACGGAGACTATTTTCGGAATGCTGGGCATTGAGCCAACGCGTCATGCCGGTCAGGCGCAGGCGAAGCTGGACGGTCATCAGCCTGTTTATATCCCGGTCGGCACGCTCTGCCCGCCGCTGGAAAAGCAGCTTGATATGCGCTGGCGCATGGGCGTGCGTAACAGCGCACACACGCTGGCGAAACTGGCCACGCCGTTTGGCGAAGATGCCGCCCTGCGTCTCTCCAGCGTCTCGCACCCGGAATACGTGGCGCGTGTGGGGCAGTTCTTTGAGGCGATTGGCGGAAGGGCGTTACTGATGCACGGCACCGAAGGCGAGGTTTATGCGAACCCGCAGCGCTGCCCGCAGGTGATGCTGATTGATTCTGCAGGTACGCGCGCGATTCTGGAACGGGGGGAAGAAAATACCGGTGTGATATTGCCTGAGGCAAAAGATCCCCATACTACGACCCACTGGATTGAGCAGTGCCTTGCCGGAAATGTGCCTGTTCCGCATTCGATCAAGCTGCAGATGGCCTGCTGCTTGCTGGCAACCGGAGAAGTGGAATCCGTCCAGGCCGGGCTTGAACGCGTGGCGCAGGCGTTTTAGACAAAAAAAAGCCCGTCCAGTGGCGGACGGGCAAGCAAGGGTAACAACAACAGGGTCAATGAGGGTGGAGCAGCTCACCAGAGGGTATGGCGAGGGTACAGCATTCGTTCAGGCGATTATTTGTAGATAACCGCGGTACCGCTCAGCTTGTTATTGCCGTTAGCGGAGGTAATGGTGTATCCGCTTGAACCGGCAGCAGCGGCTTTCTCAGCCAGTTTGGCTTCCAGACCGTCCAGCGTGGTGGCGCCATCAGCACTGACCACACCGACTTTGTTCATGTTCTGTGCCTGAGTAGAAGAGACAGGCTCTACAGCGAAAGCGCCGAAAGACAGAGCGGACAGGGCAACAGCAGCTACAGCATATTTGATGGTTTTCATAATTAATCTCTCGCAGGTTTTTCTGTTAAGGGGACGATGTTCCGTCGATGTGATAAGTATCACGGTTTTTTGCGAGTGATAAAATCGAAGAGAATTGACGTGGTTGCTCAAAAAAATTGAATGACAAATAACTTATTGAATATTAATAAATTCAAAGTACCGCTTTACACTTCTTGCGGATGCGCTTTACAGAAGCGATATGAAGGGCACGTTTTGCTACGCGTCTGGCTAAAAATCGTGAGCGTAAAGGAACGCACGTGCCCGGTTAACTTGGGTAAAGCAAAGTCAACGTAACTGGCTGTCTTTCGAACCTCTGCGATTATATCCTGAATGGGATGCATTTTTTGAATCTTTTTGCTGCTGGCACGTGATGCAAAGCCGTACGCCGGGAATAGCTTTTCGGCGCGCCTCCGGAATGGGTTCTCCGCATTCTTCGCATTCAGTTAAGCTTTCGCCGTGCGGAATTTCACCGCGGGCACGCGCAACCGCATCTTCAATAGTACTGTTGATCTGTTCGTTAACAGCGTCGTCATTTGCCCAGCCGGAAGCCATAGCGTCCTCCTGAAATCGGTTTAGGCCATATGTTTACTATGGGGTTAAAAAATGAACAATCAAGGCGAAGGGAGAAGTAAACTGCACCCGTTGAGCAGATGCAGTCTTGTGGAAGAGACAGATTATTTATAAATGGTCGCAGTGCCGTACATATGGTTATCTCCGCCAGCGGAGTTCACCACGAATCCTTTTGCACCTTCCTGACGGGCTTTTTCGGCGAGCTTATCCTGCAGATCGTCGAGGTTACTGGCACGACTTACCGAAACGGTGCCCGCAGGACGTAGCTGGCTCGTATCGGTACTTTGGGTCAGTGACTGAACGGCCATGGCAGAGAAGGACGCGGTCGCCAGGGCGGCTGCGATAACAGCAAGGGTCAGGTACTTTTTCATAATCACATCCTCATGAGGAAACAACAGGTGATTCCCTTTAAGTTTAGAAGCCTGACGAGTGTGACTTAGCGCAAATATTTGATGATGATCTGCTTATTTTTTGAACGATATAAATTGACAATTCGTTGACGGATCATAGACATAAAGGTGTTTGATTTGTGGCGATTTTTTGAGCGGCGCAGAGAAAGATTTACCGCTGGGCCAGCAAAGGGTATCTTACGCCGCTGTTTAAAGGAGAATGCCATGACTGCCCAAAAGCCGGGATTACACCCGCGAAATCGCCACCGCAGCCGCTACGATATGAACGCGTTATGCCTGAGCTGTCCGCCGCTGCAGGACTATCTTGTTCAGACCCCCGCGGGTGAACCCTCGGTCAACTTTGCTGACCCGCAGGCGGTTAAAATGCTGAACAAAGCCCTGCTGGCGCATTTTTACGGTGTAGCTCACTGGGATATCCCGGAAGGCTTTCTCTGTCCACCTGTTCCGGGCCGCGCTGATTACGTGCATCACCTTGCCGATCTTCTTGCCGAAGGGAATGAGGGTGTCGTCCCACAGCAGGCCACCATTCTGGATATTGGCACCGGGGCGAACCTGATTTACCCGCTGATCGGCGCGCATGAATATCAGTGGCGCTTTACCGGAAGCGAAATCGGTGACGAGGCCTTTGCCAGCGCCCAGGCGATTATCAGCGCTAACCCGGGATTGAGCCGCGCCATTCGCCTGCGTCGTCAGAAAGACGCGGCGTCGATCTTCAACGGCATTATTCACAAAAACGAAAGCTATGACGCCACGATGTGCAATCCGCCGTTCCATGATTCGGCGGCATCGGCCCGTGCGGGCAGCGAGCGCAAGCGTCGTAACCTGGGTCAGGCTGAAGATGCGGCGCTGAACTTCGGCGGTCAGCAGCAGGAGCTCTGGTGTGAAGGGGGCGAAGTGGCGTTTATCCTGCGCATGATAGCGGAAAGCAAGCAGTTTGGCCGTCAGGTGAAATGGTTCACGACGCTGGTTTCCCGGGGGGATAACCTGCCCCCGCTCTACCGCGCGCTGACCGAAGCGGGCGCCGTAAAAGTGGTGAAAAAAGAGATGGCGCAGGGCCAGAAACAGAGCCGCTTTATCGCCTGGACGTTTATGGACAATAGCAAACGTCGCAAATAGCACGCCGTCGTCGGCCGGGTAAGGCGAAGCCGCCACCCGGCTCGGTTACAGCGTCGGCTCCTGCGGAGGGAGCGGCGATGCGGGCGGCGGTAATACCTGATAGGTCTGCACGGGCATCCGCACGTTCGCCAGATCAAAGTGTTTTTTCACCATGCTGTCGAGCGCAAAGCGCACCGTCCACTGCTTCAGCGGCTGGGTGGTGAACGACACGCGCAGGGTAAATGCCGTGTTCGTCAGCCCGACGATGCCGGCAAATGACGGCTCTCCGATCACCAGCCCGCGAATGTCCTCCATCTCCATCAGTTCTTCTACCGCATCCCGCAGCGCCTGCTTCGCTTTGTCCGCATCCTCGTGGCGATCCACATCGTAGTTCGCCACAACGGAACCAATGCCGCGCACAAAGTTGGCGAAGGTGGTGATCGAAGACCAGGGAATGATGTGGTACGCCCCGGTGTCCTGACGCACGCCAACCGAGCGGATGGACATCCTCTCCACGGTGCCGGTTAACGGCCCGATGGTCACCAGATCGCCCGTGTTCATCCCGTTCTCAAACTGGATAAAGATGCCGGTAATAATATCCTTCACCAGCGTTTGTGAGCCGAAGGAGATGGCCAGCCCCAGGGCACCGGCACCCGCCAGCAGCGGGGCGATATTCACGCCAATTTCCGACAGCACGATCATAATGGTGATGGTGCTGATAATGACCGCCAGCGCGTTGCGGAACAGGGTTAACAGCGTTCTTGCCCGCGCGCTGGGTAGCGGCCTGCCGTGTATATCCGAGACAAGACGGTTCTCAATAAGGCTCGCCAGCAGCGTCCAGCCGACGGCGGAGAAGAACAAAATCAGCGCGATGCGAATCAGGATATCGACCGTTTTTTCACCCGCACCGTTGTGCAGCCAGTTCCAGAAATCAAACAGGCTCCACGCATTCAGGAGCAGCATAATCGCCACGCAGACGGTGAGAATGCGCGCCACTTTGAGTGATACCGACATCCAGCCGTTTACCCGTTTTTGCAGTTCCGGGTAATTACGCTGGACCTGCGGCGACAGGGTGATGGTTTTCGAGATCCAGCGCGACAGCAGCCCCGACACAAAGGCCGCGATGCCGATAATCGCCAGGCTTTTAAACGTCGCCCCCATCATAAATTTCAGGCTATTGCCCGGGTCAAACAGCGAGAAGAAGCACAGCACGATGAAGTAAGCGCTTGCCAGCCAGTGCCACACCAGGGCGAACGCGCGAATAAAGAGGCTAAAGAACGAGAGGGAGCGATCGGCCAGATTCAGCAGGCTTTGGGTGATGGTTTTTTTATTGTGGAAGATAAGATACAGCGACCAGACGGTAATGCAGATCATGATCAGCACGTTTGCCAGCGCGCCAAACTGGACGTTCACCTGGTTGGAGATGATCGGCACGGCAACCAGCAGGCCGTAGCCAATCAACCCGCTGAGCACGCTCAGACGCAGCGCCCAGTACCTCGCGCTCGCATCCCGAATGGAGAAAGGACGCAGCGCCGGCACGTGCGGACAAAAGAGTAACCGCAGCAGCGCCTTGAAGAACTCAATCAGGGCAAAGGCATTCAGGAAAAGCGACTGCTGAAAGGCGATGGTTTTGTTGCCAGCATTCAGCCTGTCGGCCAGCATCTGGCCTAAAAACAGCGTCAACGCCAGCAGCAGTAAATCGATGATAAACGCTGAGGCTATCATCAACGGCAGGTGCAGCCAGCTGCTTTTATGCTGATTCTTCCTGCGTCCCCATTGCCCCATTTTGCGGTACAGCGGCCACGCGCACAGGCGCACCAGCCAGTAAAAAAGAAATACCGCACCCGCCAGCATCAGGAACTGCGTGGCGGCGGCGAAAAACGTTTGCGGGTTAAATGCCTTATGCGGTGAGCCAATCAGGTTGCGGTAAAGCTGAGCGAAGCGCGAGGAGAACGCTTCCCCATAGCGGCGGCTCACGTCGGTGACGTTCTCCAGCACCGTTTTTTGCTCCTCAACCTGCGGAGGGGTGAGGGTTGGCACCGACGCCTGCGGCGGCGTGGCGGCGGCTTTGCGCAGCTGACCAATGAGCTCCTGCCGGGAGGTGTCGTTCTCGAGGACGTCGGCAAGGGCACCGTAGGCGGCTTTTTTCTGTTCGGCATCGGGCTCCGGAGGTGGCGTACTTTGCTGGGTTCCGGTGGTGACGCCGGGGATCGAGACGGCGAACGATGGCGCACTACACAGGCTTATCAACAGCAACAGGATCCACGGCACGGCGTCCTCCGGTGAAAATGTCGAACAAAATGATAAGTATAGAAGTCGGGACGCGGAGGGGGATTTTTGGGAACAATCTGGCGTAAAAAAGCCGGGCATGCCCGGCTTAGCGTAAAGCGAGGGATCAGGAGACGTGCTGCAGGAACTCCTGCAGGCGCTGGCTCGGCGGGTTCGCAATCAGCTCCTGAGGGTTACCGTCTTCCGCGATACGGCCTTTATCAATAAAGATCAGGCGGGACGCCACTTTCTCAGCAAAGCCGATTTCGTGGGTCACGATAACCATCGTCATCCCTTCTTCCGCCAGATCCTGCATGACTTTCAGCACCTCGTGGCGCAGCTCCGGGTCGAGTGCGGACGTAGGCTCATCAAACAACATCATTTTCGGTTTGACCGCCAGGGCGCGGGCAATCGCCACACGCTGCTGTTGACCACCGGACAGCTCGGAAGGGAAGTGGTGCGCACGTTCTGCCAGGCCGACTTTTGCCAGCAGATCTTTTGCCAGCGCTTCCGCCGCCGCTTTGCTGGCACCGCGCACGCGCAGCGGGCCAAACATCACGTTCTCCAGCGCCGTCAGGTGCGGGAACAGGTAGAACTGCTGGAACACCATGCCCGCTTCCTGACGAATCAGACGGTCATCCACTTTCGGGTCATTCACCTTCAGACCGTCGACAATCAGGTCACCGCTGGTGATCTCTTCCAGCTTGTTGATGCAGCGCAGCAGGGTGGATTTACCGGAGCCGGATGGCCCAATAATGACCACCACTTCACCCTGTTTGATGTTCAGATCGATATTGTGCAGCACCTGGGTTGGGCCAAAGTGCTTGGAAACGTTTTTAAATTCAATCACAGGATTTTCATCCTTCTTTCAAGACGACGCAGAACGAAGCTCAGAACCAGAGTAATGATCAGGTAGACAACGGCTACCGCACTCCAGATTTCCAGCGCGCGGAAGTTGCCAGCAATGATCTCCTGCCCCTGACGGGTCAGCTCTGCCACGCCGATAACAATGAACAGCGACGTATCTTTGATGCTGATGATCCACTGGTTACCGAGCGGTGGCAGCATGCGGCGCAGCGCCAGCGGCAGAATAACGTGGCGGATCGTTTCGCGACGAGAAAGACCCAGCGCCAGGCCGGCTTCACTGAAGCCTTTATGAATCGACAGCACCGCACCGCGGGTGATTTCCGCAATGTAGGCGCCTGAGTTGATCATAATGGTCACGACGGCTGCGCTGAACGGGTCGATGCGCAGGTCATTGAATGCCATTGGCAGGGCGAAGTAGATGAACATGACCTGCACGACAATAGGCGTGCCGCGGATCACTTCGATGAAAACCAGTGCGATGTGGTTTGCGATCCAGCCGCCGTAGGTGCGAGCGAAACCGGCGACAAGACCGATAATCAACCCACCAACCAGACCCAGGACCGAAATCCACAGAGTCATTTTAGCGCCTTCAAGCAAGAGTGGAATGGCAGGCCAGATGGCGCTCCAGTCAAACTGCATGATAATTTCCTGTTACTGTTACCGTGTTTCAAAAATAGCAGGGGCGAAAGGTCGCCCCCGAGTGAACGTCATTTTTACGTCTTATTATTTAGGCTCGGTACCGAACCATTTTTTGTAGATTTCGTTATAGGTGCCGTTCTCTTTCAGCGTTTTCAGCGCGCCGTTAACTTTCGTGCGCAGGTCGTCGCTGCCTTTCGGGAACGCGATACCGTACTGCTGGGCTTCCAGAGACTCGCCAACGGCTTTGAACTTGCCGTTACCGGCTGTTTTGATGAAGTACAGGATGTTCGGCGTGTCGTGCAGAACAGCGTCAGCACGGTTGGTGCCGAGTTCCATGTACGCGTTGTCGATGTTCGGGAACTGACGCAGGTCTTTGGTTTTGATATTGGCTTTCGCGTAATCAACCGAACCGGTGCCGCTCTTCACTGCCACCACTTTGCCGTCGAGATCTTTCACGCTTTTTACGTCGTTATTATCGGCTTTGACCATGACCAGCAGGCCGCTTTTGTAGTAGCCGTCGGAGAAGTCGATCGCTTTTTTACGTTCGTCGGTAATGGTGATGCCTGCCAGCGCCAGATCGACGTTCTTGGTTTGCAGTGCCGGGATGATGCCGCTGAAGTCCATCGGCTTCAGGGTGTAATCCAGCTTGAGTTCTTTTGCGACAGCGGCCCACAGATCCACATCAAAACCAACGTATTTATCACCCTGTTTGAATTCAAACGGAACGAACGCCGTGTCGGTCGCCACAACCAGTTTGTCGGCAGCCTGAGAGGACACTGCAAAAGCCAGGGTAAGTGCAGCCAGTGAAACTTTTAATACAGACTTCATAGCATTTCCTTTTATATCCACGGGGCGATCCCCTGCGAGAACAGGTGGCACAATGAAAAAATCGTGCCAACTTTACAAGCTATTGTTTTGCAAAGGGGATGATGTCATGCATTGCACAATAAATGGGGCAATGAGGTTTTATTGCACCAAAGTGGAGCACTGTTTTGGTGCGCTTCGTTTGGCTCAACTGACGGGGAGATATTTAGCGTAAATTCTGACGAAAAAACAATCTTCCGTTAACGGTTGTGTGAGGTGATTATTACATTTCGTTCACTTTTGCAGGTGTGCAGGCAAAAACTGTGCACCATAGATGTGCAAAACCCTCACCAGAGGGCGAGGGTTTGATAGAAAATTCGTATGAATTATTCGATGTTAGATTCGATAAACCACAGGAACTGATCCAGGTCGCGGGATGCGGCGGTGAAAATATCTGCGGTATCTTCGTCTTTGGCTTCGCCAATCGCTTTACGCACGTCATTGGCCACAATCGCGTAGCGGTCCGCCAGCTCTTTCAGGTGATCCTGAACGGTATGAATATCCAGCGGATAACTCTTCAGCGGTGTTTTGCTGTTGATCACCTGCGTGGTACCCAGCGCCACGCCGCCTAACTGAACGGCACGTTCTGCCATGGTATCGAGGTGGGTAACCAGTGCTGTGCGGAAGCCATCCAGCATTTCATGAACGGCAATAAAGTTTGCACCGCGCATATTCCAGTGGGCCTGTTTGGTGATCAGCGAAAGATCGATGAACTGGATCACCTGGCGATTCAGCAACTCAATGGTCGCCTTTTTGTCGCTATCCGATACATCGTTACGGGTATAAAGCAGATTAGACGCTTTCGTTTTCACCAGTTTAGCGGTACTCATAATCTCATATCCTCTTGATGTTTATGTCCCAGGTAATTACGGAACTAAGTATAGCACCGGTTTTTTTGTCTGCGGTTTGGCTGTGCCTATCGGTTTAATAGCGAGAAGGAAGTTGAGAATTTAATGTGTTGAAATTAATGGGTAATTTTTAAATTGATACAGATCAATCTTAATTGCTGCAGGGGGACGTAAATGCAGAGAGATATTTCGGAAATAGCGCAAAGTGTGTAAGAAATTATAACGACCGTTTTTCTGGCCTTTATTCTGCATGGCATTGAAGTCATGCAGAATATATGGCCTTAGCTGATATCAACCTTCTCAACTTTAGGTTCAGGGCGCATGGTGAGCGTTGATCCCATTGATGCTGCGATAATCGAGCAGAGCGCCAGCGTCTGGGTCAGCGTCAGGGTTTCACCGAGAAACACCATTCCTGAAATGGCGGCTAGCGCAGGCTCCATGCTCATCAGGGTGCCAAATATGCGTGTCGGCAGACGCGTAAGGGCTATCATTTCCAGAGAGTAGGGGAGTGCGGTAGAGAGGATCGCGACCGCCAGCCCGATGGGCATAACCGACCATTGCCAGATCGATTCGGTCGCCTGCGCCATGCCGATGGGCACAAAGACGATAGCTGCGATCAGTGACCCCAACGCGACGGTCGCCGGACCGTGCTCTTCTCCTGCACGCTGGCCCGTGAGTATATAGATGGCCCAGCAGGCGCCTGCACCGAGTGCCAGCGCTGCGCCCGTCAGATCGATCTCAGCGACGCTCTGGCCCAGGGGAAGCAGGAACCATAGCCCCAGCACGGCTAACACGACCCAGATAAAATCGACCGGACGTCGCGAGGAGAAAAGCGCCACCGCCAGTGGGCCGGTAAATTCCAGCGCGACGGCGATCCCCAGCGGTATCGTCTGAATAGAGAGGTAGAACAGATAGTTCATCGCCCCCAGGGAGAGCCCATAAAACAGCAGGGGCAAACGCTGCTCCTTTTTGAAGCGCAGACGCCAGGGTTTGAAAATGACCACCAGTATCGCCGTGCCCAGCACGATACGAAGGGCTGTCACCCCAGGCGCACCGACCAGCGGAAAAAGTGATTTTGCAAGCGAAGCACCGCTTTGAATGGACAACATGGCAATGAGTATGACTGCGACCGGCAGCCAAACCGACGACGTGCGGGATAACCCAGGCATCCTTTCTCCTGTCAGCTTATGTCAAATGAGGTAAAGGTTGCAGTGTAAAGGAAATAAGCGGCAACGGTTGAGGCGCTGTTGAAAAAAAACCTCGTGAAATCCGTAAAATGGTTAAGCGCTGGTGGATTTATCGCCTGATAGATTAGGAATAATCTGGATGAATGTAACGGCGCGTGCGCGCACTATGCGCATTTAGTAGTGAAAATTGCATGTGATTTGAAAGAGATAGCTGACGCTGGAAACGTTCTGTTACAGGAAAGGTTTCATTAGACATCACGAATCACAAAGAGTTTCGCAAATTTTTTTGATATATTTAAAACTTACGGACTTACTTGAAGCACATTTGAGGTGGTTATGAAAAAAATTGCATGTCTTTCAGCACTGGCCGCTGTACTGGCTGTTTCCGCAGGTACCGCTGTAGCTGCTACTTCTACTGTTACTGGTGGTTACGCTCAGAGCGACTATCAGGGCGTGATGAACAAAGCTAACGGCTTCAACCTGAAGTATCGCTACGAGCAGGATAACAACCCACTGGGCGTGATCGGTTCTTTCACCTACACCGAGAAAGATCGTTCTGAAAACGGCGTATACAATAAAGGCCAGTACTACGGTATCACCGCTGGTCCAGCTTACCGTCTGAATGACTGGGCGAGCATCTACGGTGTTGTAGGTGTTGGCTACGGTAAATTCCAGCAGACCGAAAACCAGGGTCTGAACCGCACTGCAAGCAACAGCGACTATGGCTTCTCCTATGGCGCAGGCCTGCAGTTCAACCCAATCCAGGACGTTGCTCTGGACTTCTCCTATGAGCAGAGCCGTATCCGCAACGTTGACGTTGGCACCTGGATCGCGGGCGTAGGTTACCGCTTCTAATCACTCCGGTGAGCTAATAAAAAATCCGCCCATGTGGCGGATTTTTTTTGTCTTTTTCCTTCTCCCTGTGGGCTGAGGGATCCCCGGTAATTTTTTAACCGGAAGCGGTGAACGTTGCTTCAGGAAAATGAATGGGTTACAGCGATGCCCTGGTCCGGCTGTAAATCGCCGAAGTGTTTCCGTAAGGCCGGGTCGAGGCGATTGAGCCACCCTGGCACGTTCACCGGTCATGTCGTTACAGAGTAGCAAGGAACATGAAGTGAACGGAATGACCACCAGAGCCGTATGTTCCCCCTCACCCCAGCCCTCTCCCTCAAGGGAGAGGGAGTCGTCCGTGCAGGCATTATTTTGTGGGGAACCCTCAGCCCCGTGGGAGAGGGAAAAAGACCGCTACTTGCTCTTAATATCAAAAATATCCGTACCCAGATGGTTGTAGTCAACTTTCTGTAACTTGAAGTTGGTAACGTACACTGGGGGAGCTTTCTTGTTCGAGACAAACGGGTAAGCGTTTTTTATCTGCTCGGTTTTAATCCCCGTCCACTGCGAGAAGAACTGCAGGAAATCATTTGCCGAACGGCGCGCTTTAATGACGCGATGCGTTTTATCATCACTCGACAGCACCATAAACGGCACCTGGAAGTTTTGCTGGAACTTGTCATCGTGCGCCAGGTACTGCACCTCTTTACCACGCTCTTTAAACGCCAGCCCGTGATCCGAGAAATAGACCATGGAGAAGCTGTCGCCCGTATTGCGTAGCTGATCGTACAGCTTGCTCAGCAGGTCGTCGGTTTGCGTCATGGTGTAGAGATAGCAAGACGTCTCTTTGGACTGCACAAACTCCGCATACTTTCCGCCGGTCCGATCGCAGGCCTGTGGGTGTGACCCCATGAGGTGCAGGACGATCAGCTGAGGCTGGGTGCGCGGGGTGGCGAAGACCTGTGCCGTCATTTTCAACAGCGCTTCATCTTTAGTGTTTTTGTCGGCTTCAAAGTCACCGTTCTTCAGGAACTGCACTTCGTCGGCTCGTTTGGCGATACTGGCGATGGCCGTATCGTATTCGCCAATTTGCCCCTGATTGGAGAACCACCAGGTCTGATAACCCGCGCGGTTTGCCAGGGTGACAAAATTATCCTGATACTGAGGTTTGCCGTCGACGACCCGGTTAAGCGTCAGGCCGAGCGATTTCTGCGTCGAGCCGCTGGCCGCAACATAATCGGTAAACAGCGTGCCTTTAACCGAACTGGCAAACGGTGTGTTATCCCAGTGTCCGCCGAAGGCCCCCATCGCATCGCGACGGGCACTTTCGCCGATTACCACCACATAGGTGTGATATTTCGGCTTAACGGCCAGCACGTTCCAGGTGTCTTTCATGTTGGAAAGCTCAGCCATGCGCGCCTGTTCGTCGAGAACCTCTTTATTATTGACAACGACGTCTTTCACGAAGCGGAAAACCGGATAGCCGATATTGATGAGCCTGAGCTTACCGTCCCAGGGAATATTCTGGATGGGGGCGACAAACGCCACGGCAACGCTGAACACCAGACAGAGTATTTCGATCTTACCCCAGGACTTTTTCTCGCCCGACTGACGGCGGATGGCAATAACGCCCAACGCGAAGATAAACAGCCCGACCACATAGCTGTACCACGGGAAGATCGTCAGGATCTCTGTCGACTCTTCCATATTGGTCGAGTGCAGCGCCAGCAGGGTATTAAAGTTTGGCGCGCCGTAAGCCTGACCAAACGGGAAATAGAGTGCAGCAACCAGCGAACAGATCCCGATTAACGCTTTTTGCACGCGCGGTGCGGCTCGCCACAGCACATGCAGCACGCAGGTGAACGCCACCGCGTAGAGCAGACTAAAGGGATAACCCAGCGCAAAGTTAATCAGTAATGACTGCAAAAAGTAAAAACCCGTCCACGGGCTTAAGGCCCGGCTGCGGGTCACAACGGTATCTATCAGGGTTACATTCATAGGTCACTATCATGGATGAAAACGCCATGTGCTCACCCTGGCGTCAAGGGTCATAACCTGCCTGACAGTGCGTGGAGAGGGAATGAGGGTCCGCTTCAGCGAGCCGCAAATTGTGCAGGGCTGCAAGAAGATAGTGCGAGCGCTAAATAATATCAACAGTTGCTAAGCAGATGTTTTGCGAAGGGGATTGCAAATCCGTAAAAAAGGTCGGGAATAAGGCGGCTGGAAGCCAGTTTACAGCGGGATTGTGACGGGAAAATGAAGCGGCGTACCGCAACGCCGCTTAGTGGGAAGGTTTATCGTCCTGATGCGGTTTGTTGTTAAACATATCGCACAGCATGTTCAACAGCATCAAGCGCACTTTAAAGGGAGAGTGGGTAAACACGGTCATGCACCTCTTGAATTCGTTCATAAGACCTCCTGAGTTTTGATCCCTTCGATCCGTGAAGGGTGACTGCATTACATACAGATATAGCACAGGCTATATTGTATAGCTATGGCTATTTCGTTAATTTTTTGTGCTTGTGAAGGGATGGTTTACAATGTGCGCTCTCGATACCGGGCGCTGGAAGCGTCACCCCACTGAGGAAGTACAATGAACCGTCGCGCAGGTAAGCCAACAATGAGGAAAACGACGCAACTGGTGAATGTTGAAGAACATGTCGAAGGTTTTCGCCAGGTCCGTGAAGCGCACCGGCGTGAACTGATTGATGATTATGTTGAACTCATTTCCGATCTTATTCGTGAGGTCGGTGAAGCGCGCCAGGTCGATATGGCCGCCAGGCTGGGGGTTTCACAGCCGACTGTCGCAAAAATGTTAAAACGCCTGGCCTCCGTGGGCTTAATCGAAATGATCCCCTGGCGCGGTGTTTTTCTGACGCCGGAAGGGGAGAAACTCGCGCAGGAGAGCCGCGAGCGTCATCAGCTCGTCGAGAATTTTTTGCTGGTGCTGGGCGTTAGCCCGGAGATCGCCCGCCGGGATGCGGAAGGAATGGAACATCACGTTAGCGAAGAGACGCTGGTGAAGTTTCGTGAATTTACGCTTAAATATGGTCCCTCCGCTGAATGAAAATCCCTGGACTGCAGGCTCTGGCACGCGATCGTTTCTTCCATCTCTTATTACTCATTGGCGCAGCGTTAAGCCTCTTTGTGCCGTTTGCCCCACACGCCTGGCCCGCCGCGATTGACTGGCGCACCATCATTACCCTGAGCGGCCTGATGATGCTCACCAAAGGGGTCGAGCTGAGCGGCTATTTTGACGTCCTGGGACGTAAAATGGTGCGCCGCTTTGCCACCGAACGCAGGCTGTCCCTGTTTATGGTGTTCTCCGCCGCGGTGCTGTCGACGTTTCTGACCAACGATGTGGCGCTGTTTATCATCGTGCCCCTCACGCTCACGCTGCGTAAGCTGTGCGAGATCCCGGTCAGCCGCTTGATCATCTTCGAAGCGCTGGCCGTCAATGCCGGCTCACTTTTGACGCCAATCGGCAACCCGCAAAATATCCTTCTCTGGGGACGGTCCGGGCTGTCGTTTGCCGCCTTTACCTGGCAGATGGCCCCTCTGGCGCTGGTGATGATGTTGTCGCTGATGGCGGTGTGCTGGTTTGCGTTTCCCGATAAAAAATTGCAGTACCACAGCGGTACAACCGGCCCTCAGTGGCAGCCGCGTCTGGTGTGGAGCTGTCTCGGGTTATACATCGTCTTTCTGTTCGCGCTGGAGCTGAAGTATGAGCTGGCGGGCGTCCTGCTCGTTGCCGCAGGGTTTGTCGTCCTGGCGCGTCGCGTTCTGGTGAGCGTGGACTGGACGCTGCTGCTGGTCTTTATGGCGATGTTTATTGATGTGCATCTCCTTATCCAGCTTCCGGTGCTGCAAAACGTGCTGCACAGCGTCAGTACGCTGTCGCAGCCGGGACTGTGGCTGACGGCGATTGGCCTGTCGCAGTTTATCAGCAACGTGCCGTCCACCATTCTGCTGCTCAACTATGTTCCGCCCGATACGCTGCTGGCCTGGGCGGTGAACATCGGCGGGTTTGGGCTGCTGCCCGGTTCGCTGGCAAACCTGATTGCCCTGCGTATGGCCAACGACCGCCGTATCTGGTGGCGTTTCCACGTCTGGTCGATTCCGATGCTGGCTTGGGCCGCGGCGATCGGTTTCGGAATATTCCTTCTCATATAGTGCGCAATTTGTCAGTTTTTCCTGGCAAACGTATAGCAACGTCCTAGCTTTAGTGAACGGCATAGTGTGATGCCGCTCACTGACAGGACCGTTGCTGAACTATGGCTGAAGATCAAAACCCGCCTGCTGACCAGCAGGACAAAAACAATAATGAGCGTAAGCGCCCGGGCAAGAAACCGTTAATTATCCTCGGCATTGTCGTGGTGGTAATGGTCGTCGTGGCGCTGGTCTGGTGGTTTTTAACCCGTAACGAAGAGACGACCGACGACGCCTTTACCGACGGCGACGTGGTGACGATTGCCCCGAAAACGGCAGGCTACGTTACCGAGCTGCGCGTGCGCGATAACCAGCGCGTGAAAAAGGGCGATCTGCTGGTGGTCATCGATCCGCGTGATACCACCGCGCAGCGCGATCAGGCCCAGGCCCAGCTTGGGCTGGCTATCGCACAGCTGCATCAGGCCCAGGCGCAGCTGGCGCTTTCAAAAGTCCAGTATCCGGCCCAGCGTGATGAAGCCAAAGCCCAGGTGCTGAAAGCGCAGGCCGATCTGGCCAACGCGCAGGCGGAGTATCGTCGCCAGCGCGGCGTCGACCCGAGAGCGACCACCCAGCAAAGCATTGATTCCGCGAATGCTCAACTGCGCAGCGCACAGGCAGGGCTGGCGAGCGCCCAGGCGCAGCTGGAAGTGGCGGAGCAGGTTCAGCTGCAGATTCGCCAGCAGGAAACCAACGTTGAAGCGCGCGAGCGTCAGGTCGATCAGGCTAAAGCGCAGCTGGAAACGGCCAACCTGAACCTCTCCTATACCGAAGTTCGCGCCCCGTTCGACGGCGTTGTCACCAAACGCAATGTGCAGCCGGGGACGCTGGTGCAGGCGGGAACGGCGCTGTTCTCGCTGGTCTCACCCAACGTCTGGGTGGTGGCTAACTTTAAAGAGTCTCAGCTTGAGCGCATGAAGCCCGGCGATAAGGTCACCGTCTCCGTGGATGCGTGGCCGGATATGGAGCTTGAGGGGCACGTCGACAGTATCCAGCAGGGCAGCGGCTCGCGCTTCTCCGCCTTCCCGGCAGAAAATGCCACCGGTAACTTCGTCAAAATTGTGCAGCGCGTGCCGGTCAAAATCGTGATTGATAAAGGCCTCGATCCGAACAAACCGCTGCCGCTGGGGCTGTCGGTTGCACCGAAGGTGACGGTGGAATGACTGATCACAGCCACGATACCTGGAAACCTGCCAGCAACCCGTGGGCGGTGGCGATTGTTGTCACCCTGGCGGTATTCATGGAAATTCTGGACACCACCATCGTCAACGTGGCGCTGCCCCATGTGGCAGGCTCGCTCTCGTCCAGCTATGACGAATCTACCTGGGTGTTAACCAGCTATCTGGTGGCGAACGGCATTGTGCTGCCCATCTCGGCGTTCTTGAGCCGGGTGTTCGGCCGCAAGCAGTTCTTCCTGATCTGCATCGTGATGTTCACCGTCTGCTCGTTCCTGTGCGGCATCGCCACCGAGCTGTGGCAGATCATCCTGTTCCGCGTGATGCAGGGCTTTTTTGGCGGTGGGCTGCAGCCCACGCAGCAGTCGGTGCTGCTCGACTACTTCAAGCCCGAGGACAGGGGCAAAGCGTTTGGTCTCTCCTCCATTGCGATTATCGTTGCGCCGGTTCTCGGCCCGACGCTGGGCGGCTGGATCACCGATAACTACTCCTGGCGCTGGGTGTTCTTTATCAACATCCCGGTGGGGATTGTGACGGTGCTGGCGATCTACCAGCTGCTGGAAGATCCGCCGTGGGAGAGCAAATCGAAAGAGAAGCTGAGTATCGACTGGACGGGGATCGGCCTGATCGCGCTGGGTCTGGGCTGCCTGCAGGTGATGCTCGACCGGGGGGAAGATGAAGACTGGTTTAACTCGAACTTTACCCGCACCTTCGCGGTGCTGACGCTTATCGGCATTATCGGCGCCATCTACTGGCTGGTGTATGCCAAAAAGCCGGTGGTGGATCTGCACTGCATGAAGGACCGCAACTTTGCCATTTCCAGCCTGCTGATGGCGGGGATGGCGATGATCCTCTATGGCAGTTCGGTGGTGATCCCGCAGCTGGCGCAGCAGGACCTGGGCTATACCGCCACCTGGTCCGGGCTGGTGCTGTCGCCCGGGGCGGTGCTGATCGTCTTAACGATCCCGCTGGTGCTGAAGCTGATGCCGGTGGTGCAGACGCGCTGGATTATTGCCTTTGGCTTTACCTGTCTGGCGGTGTCGTTCTTCTGGTCGCGCACGCTCACGCCGGATATCGACTTCGAAACCCTGGTCCTGTTCCGCAGCGCCCAGTCGATTGGATTGGGGTTCCTGTTTGTGCCGCTGACTACCATTGCCTTCATCTCGATACCGAGGCGGCTCAACGCCGACGCGGCGGCGCTGTTTACCATGTTCCGCAACGTGGCGGGTTCGGTTGGCATATCGCTCTCGACGGCAGCCATCACCGAGCGCGCGCAGGCGCACAGCGCCCATCTGGCATATCACGCCTCGCCGTTTAACGAGCAGTTCCAGCAGGCGATACGCGAAAGCGCCCAGGCGATCCAGAACTTCACCACCCAGGTGGGCGATCCCACCGGCATCGCCACCGGGCGCATGTACCAGACCATGATTGAGCAGTCGCGCTTCCTGGCCTACATCGACGTCTTCACCATTCTGAGCGCGGTGGCCTTGTTACTGATTCCGTTTTGTTTGTTGCTCTCGCCGGTTAAGAGCGAGGGGAGTGCAGGAGCACATTGATGATACACAGACGTTTACACCCCCTGATGATAATGATGCTGCTGGCGGGCTGCGCCGTCGGGCCGGACTACCAGCCGCCCGCCCCGCCTGCCGTTACGCACTGGAACGATAAGGGTGACAGCGCGGTGAAATCGCAGACGACCTCCGCCGCGACCAATCCGCGCTGGTGGAAGACCTTCGGCTCGCCGCAGCTCGACAGCCTGGTTGAGCGCGCCATCGCCGGAAACCTGACGCTGCAGCAGACGGTGCTGCGCATCGCCGGGGCGCGTGAACAGATTAACCAGGCGGGCGGGGCGTTTTATCCGTCGGTCAACGGCAATCTGCAGGCGACGCGCCAGCAGCTTGGGCTGGAAGGGGAGCTGAAATCTCACGGCGTGTACGACCAGGTGGACAGCATCGATCCCAATTTGAAAGGCGCGCTGGGGCCGCTGACGCAGCCGATTAACCTCTACCAGGGCAGCTTCGACGCCCAGTGGGAAATCGACCTGTGGGGTAAGGTGCGTCGTCAGGTGGAAGCCGCCGAAGCGCAGCAGAAAGCGGCTATCGAGCAGCGTAACGACGCGCTGGTGTCGCTGGAAGCCGAAGTGGCGCGCGCGTGGCTCCAACTGCGCGGGGCGCAGAGCATTATCGCCACGCTGAACACCCAGATTAAAAGCGCGCAGCAGACGCTGGATCTGACCGAAAGCCGCCAGCGCGGCGGGCTGTCGCCGCAGATGGACGTGGAAAACGCCCGGGCGCAGTTAGGCAACCTTGAGGCACAGCTGCCGCAATATCAGGCGCAGGAGCGGCAGGCGATGAATGGCCTGGCGATCCTGCTCGGCAAGCCGCCGGGGGCGCTGGACGGCGAACTCCAGTCTGCGCAGCCGATGCCCGCGCTGCCGGATATCGTGCAAACGGGCATTCCGTCCACGCTGGCGCGACGTCGTCCGGACGTGCGTGAAGCAGAGGCGAACCTCCACGCCGCCACGGCGCAAATCGGCGTCTCGGTGGCGGAGCTGTTCCCGAGCTTTACGCTTTCCGGGCAGTTTGGCCTGCGCAACAGCGAAACTAACTGGCTGACCGACTGGAGCAGCCACTTCTACAGCTTCGGCCCGCAGGTCTCCATTCCCATCTTCCAGGGCGGTCGACTGGTCTCCAGCGTGAAGGTGGCGCGCGCGCAGCAGGGAACGGCGGTGCTGGACTATCGCCAGACGGTGCTGACCGCGCTCGGCGATGTTGAAAACGCGCTGGTGAGCTATCGCACCGACCAGCAGCGTGAAGCGGGTCTCGCAAAAACGATCGACGCTCTGCAAAACGCCTTTGACCTGGCGAGCGACAGCTATCGGCAGGGCATCGCCAGCTTTATCGACGTGCTGGACGCCCAGCGTCAGCTGGCGCAGGCCGAGCAGCAGCGGGCGCAGGCGCAGGTCCAGAGCGCGCTCGATCTGGTGGCGCTCTATAAGGCGCTCGGCGGCGGCTGGGAGCCGTATCAGCAGGTGCAACTACCGGACTACAGCGTCTTTGGCGACGCCCCGCGCGGATAAATATTTAGAGGATTGGGCAAGAAATGAACAGGAACACCACATTCGCGAGGGCTGAGGGGCGGGTATAACTATCGGGTACCCAATCGACATGCGAGGAATAACTGATGCGTTATCAAAAACTGGGCAACACCGGTCTGTTCGTTTCTGAACTGTGCCTCGGCACCATGACCTTCGGCGGCGAGGGCGGCATGTGGGGCAAGATTGGCCAGCTTCAGCAAAGTGAGGCCGAGCAGCTGGTGGGCCGCGCGCTGGATGCCGGGATCAACTTTATCGACACAGCGGACGTTTACTCGGAAGGACGATCGGAGGAGATCACCGGTCAGGCGCTGAAAAACCTGAAAATCCCGCGCGAGAACGTGGTGGTCGCCACGAAAGTGTTCGGCGAAACGGGAACGGCAGGGGTGAACTCGCGCGGCAGCTCGCGCTATCACATCGTCAGCAGCGTGAAGGAGAGCCTGCGCCGCCTGCAGCTCGATCATATCGATCTCTACCAGCTTCACGGCTTCGACCCCGCCACGCCGATCGAAGAGACGCTTTATGCGCTCGATAACCTGGTGCAGCACGGCCACGTGCGCTACATCGGCGTCTCGAACTGGGCGGCGTGGCAGATTGCCAAGGCGCTCGGTATTTCCGAGCGCCTTGGGCTGGCGCGTTTCGCGTCGTTGCAGGCGTATTACACCATTGCCGGACGCGATCTGGAGCGCGAACTGGTGCCGATGATGCAGAGCGAAGGCGTCGGGCTGATGGTCTGGAGCCCGCTGGCGGGCGGCCTGCTGAGCGGAAAATATGGCCGCGACGGGCAGAGCGAAGCCGGTGGTCGTCGTCTGGAGTTCGACTTCCCGCCGGTGAATAAAGATCGCGCCTTCGACTGCGTGGACGTGATGCGTACTATCGCCGAAAGCAAGGGTGTCTCCGTCGCGCAAATCGCGCTGGCCTGGCTGCTGCATCAAAAAGCCGTGACCAGCGTGATTATTGGTGCGAAACGCGTCGATCAGCTGGACGACAATATCGCCGCGACCGGGATCCGACTGAGCGAAGACGAGCTTAAACAGCTTGATGCGGTGAGCGTGCTGCCGCGCGAATACCCGGGCTGGATGCTGGAGCGGCAGGGTGAATATCGCCGCAATCAGCTCGCACAGTAATATCCCTTCTCCCCCGGTGGCGCTTCGCTTACCGGGGCTACTTCCCTGGTCATTATTTCAATCCATCTCACAAAAAACGATCCTCCTCTTTGATCCAAATTTCATCTTCGCCTATATGACTAGTCATGAAATTTTAAATGACTAGTCATATAGGGAGGGTCCATGAACAATTCACTGCCGGCCAACTTTTTATGGGGCAACTCCGTATCCAGCATGCAGACGGAAGGGGCCTGGAACGAGGGTGGGAAGGGGATGTCGGTGTACGACATTCGCGAAGCCGGGGAAAACATCTCCGACTGGAAAGTCGCGACCGACTCCTATCACCGCTACCGGGAAGATTTCGACCTGATGCAGGATCTGGGCATGAACTGCTACCGCTTTCAGATTTCATGGAGCCGCGTCTGCCCGCAGGGCGACGGCGATTTTAACGACGAGGGCATCGCGTTTTATGACCGTTTTATCGACGATCTGATCGCACGCGGCATCGAGCCGATGGTGTGTCTCTACCACTTCGATATGCCGCTGGCGCTGGCGCAGGAGTACAACGGCTTCAATGACCGCCGCGTAATGGACGCCTTTATCCGCTACGGCAAAAAGATGATCGACTGCTTCGGTGACCGGGTGAAGTACTGGCTGACCTTCAACGAGCAGAACATCTTCCATATGCCGGAAGCGTTTCGCATTTCCGGTTACATGAAAGGCGAGCAAACCCTGCGCGAGCTGTATGAGCTTCAGCACCATGCGATGGTGGCGCACATGGCGCTGACCGAGTATCTGCACCAGACCAAACCGGGCAAGCTGATGGGCGGCATGCTGGCGCACCAGCTGATCTACCCGGCCACCTGCAAACCGCGCGATATCTTCTGCGCCCAGCAGTACGACGAATTCCTCAACCAGAACCTGCTGCGCGTCTTCGCAGGGCAGGGCTACAGCCCGGCGGTGATGGCGGTGGTGGAGCAGGAGGGCTTTGACGATATCTATCGCGCCGAGGATCTCGCGCTGCTGGCGCGCACCAGAAACGACTATATGGCCTTCAGCTACTACGCCAGCAAAACGCTGGACAGCGATGCCATCCCGGAAGGCACGCCGGTGAACTATTACCTGCTGCACGGCGAGAAAAACAACCCGTACCTGAAGGCCACCGAGTGGAACTGGCAGATCGATCCGCTGGGCTTTCGCACCATCATCACCCGCTACGCCAACGACTGGCGCCTGCCGGTGTTCCCGATCGAGAACGGCATTGGGGTGATTGAGTCCTGGGACGGCGTAAACCCGATCGACGACACCTACCGCATCGACTACCACCGGGCGCATATCGAGGCCATGAAGGAGGCGATGTTCGAGGACGGGGCAGAGGTGATCGGTTACCTCGGCTGGGGGTTGATCGACATTCTCAGCTCCCAGGGCGACATGCGTAAGCGCTACGGCGTGGTCTATGTCAACCGGGAAAACCACGACCTGAAAGACCTGAAGCGCGTGCCGAAGAAGAGCTACGCGTGGTTAAAACAGGTTATCCATACCAACGGACGCGAGATGTAAGCCGTACGCTGCCGGGCCGTTTTTGTGACTGATTGATGGGAACTATCCGCTATGTCTGAAACAAAAATAACACCGCACATGCAGTCCTTTGTCGATAAGTTTGTTGAGTTCTCGGCGCGCCTGGCAAACCAGGTGCACCTTCGCTCCCTGCGCGACGCCTTCGCCACGGTGATGCCGATTTTCATCCTTGCCGGTCTGGCGGTGCTGGTGAACAACGTGGTGTTTCCGTGGATTTTTCACGGCGACACGCTCGCACACTTCAAGGTGTGGGGCGAGGCGATTATCAACGGCACGCTAAACATCGCCGCGCTGCTGCTGGCCCCGATGATTGCCTGGTCGCTGGCGCGCAACAAAGATTTTGACAATCCGGTCTCGGCAGTGGTTATCGCCGTCAGCAGCTTCATCATCATGATGCCGATGCGCCTGCAGATTACGCCCGTCGGCAGCGACGCTGCGGTGAACGTCACCCAGGTGCTGACGTTCGCCAATATTGGCTCAACCGGGATTTTCGCCGGGGTACTGATCGGGCTGCTCTCAACGGAGGTGTTTATCGCCATTTCGCGGCTGAAGGCGCTGCACATTTCCCTCGGGGAAAACGTGCCTCCGGCGGTGAGTAAATCCTTTACCGCGCTGATCCCGACCATTCTCACGCTCTCCCTGTTTGCGGTGCTGGCGGCCGTGCTGGCAAACGTGCTGCACACGGACCTGATCCATCTTATTACGACCTTTATCCAGCAGCCGCTGCGGCTGATCAACACCAGCCTGCCGGGGACGATCTTCATCTATAGCTTCGGTAACTTCCTGTTCACGCTGGGTATTCATCAGTCTGTCGTTAACAGCGTGGTGCTGGAGCCGTTCCTGCTGATCAACACCAACGAGAACATGCTGGCCTTCGCCAACGGACAGCCGATCCCGCACATCATCAACAACATCTTCGTGCCGACGTTTGGCATGGTGGGCGGCACGGGCAGCACGATCTCGCTGCTGATCGCCATCTTTATCTTCTCCCGGCAAAAGTCGGCGAAGCAGGTGGCGCGTCTGTCGCTGGCACCCGGTTTATTCAACATCAACGAGCCGGTGATTTTTGGCCTGCCGATCGTGTTTAACCTGCCGCTGATGATCCCGTTTGTGCTGCTGCCCGCCATCGGCATTTATTTCGCCTGGCTCTGTACCACGCTGGGGTTAATGTCGCGCTGCGTGGTGATGATCCCGTGGACCACGCCGCCCATTCTCAGCGCCTGGCTGGCCACGGCGGGGGACTGGCGGGCGGTGGTGGTACAGTTGGCAATCATCGTATTTGGTGTATTCTTCTACCTGCCTTTCCTCAAGATTGCCGAGAGAGTGGCGTTGAAAAACAGCGGGATAGAAAACTAACTGAAAGGAAGTACGATGGCGGCGAAGTACATCACCATAGCGCGGGAAATTAAGAAACGCATTATCAGCCAGCAGTACGCCGCCAACGAACCCCTGCCGGACCAGTTTGCGCTGGCGGCGGAGTTCAGCTCCAGCCGGATGACCATTCAGCAGGCGATGCGCCAGCTGATCGTCGAAGGTCTGGTCTATACCCGCCAGGGGCAGGGCACGTTCATCCGCAAAAACTTCCTCCAGCTCTCGCAGTGGGATCTTTCCGGCAGCGACTACTTTGGCGCGACCAAAACATGGGAACATCTGGGCACGGTGACCAGCCGGGTGGTGCATTTCGAGCTGCGCTTTCCGAACGAGAAAGAGCAGGCGTCGCTGATGGTTAACGCCGATGCGCCGATCTATGACTTCATTCGACTCCGCCTGCTGAACGGCGAGCCGATGTCGCTGGACTCCACGGTGATGCCGATGAATCTGGTGCCGGGCCTGACGAAAAACCATCTTGAAGGTTCAGTGTTCCAGTACGTGCAGGAGACGCTGGGGCTGAAAATAATGGGGTCGTATCGGGTGGTACGGGCTCTTAAGCCCAACGCGCTGGACAGGGAGCATCTGGTCTGCGAGCAGACCGATCCCGTACTGGAAGTGGAGCAGGTGATTTATCTGGAGGATGGCACGCCGCTGGAGTATGCCCACTGCCACTATCGGTACGACCACGGCGGGATCGTGATCGTGAATAACGGGTAAAAAAAAGCGGGCAACGAGGCCCGCTTTTTTAATGCTTCATTATCAGTTCAAACGCACCGGCATACCGGAGCGGTTCTGCACGGCCTGGTCAACAATCGCCGTTTCTACGTCTGGCTGAGACGTCACCGCCTGCACCGCGCTGTTCAGCGTCACAGGAACGACTTCGTTGTTGTTGATCTGGTCTTCGCTGGTGGACAGCGGGTTGTGCACTTCGATGTAGCGGCTGCCGTCTGGCTCGGAGGTCGCTTTCACCGGTTCGTTGATGAACTGCACGCGCGTACCGACCGGCACGTTTTCGAACAGGAACTTAATGTCGTCGTTACGCAGGCGCACGCAGCCGTGGCTCACGCGCAGGCCGATACCGAAATTGGCGTTGGTACCGTGGATAGCGTACAGACGGCCAATGTACAGCGCGTACAGACCCATTGGGTTATCCGGGCCTGCCGGCACAACGGCTGGCAGCGGTTCACCCGCAGCGATGTATTCCGCGTGCATTTTGGCGGTCGGCGTCCAGGTTGGGCCCGCTTTCTTACGCTCAACTTTGGTGGTCCAGTTCATTGGGGTGTCTTTACCCAGCTGGCCGATACCGATTGGCAGCACGATAACGGTGTTGGTGCCTTTCGGGTAGTAATACAGACGCATTTCGGCGCTGTTAATCACGATACCTTCATGAACCGTATCCGGCAGGATCAGCTGCTGAGGAATATTCAGCACGGTACCCGCTTTCGGCAGATACGGGTCAACGCCCGGGTTCGCTTCCAGCATGTTAGACAGGCCCAGCTGGTACTGCGCAGCGAAATACTCCAGTGGCTGAGAGTTACCTTCTGGTACCGTCACAACCTGGTTCTGGCCTACCAGACGGCTACCGTCTGTTGGCAGGGGATACGTCACCGCAGACGCGGTCTTACAAAAACCTACTACGGCTAACGCCGCCGCAAAAAGCGTTGTTAATTTCATGTTCATGTTGTGCGAGGTATCTAAGCCATTCTGGCGATGAGTTGATAAGTCTGAATCTGTGATGGGAGCGCATTATATGTGCATTCCCGCTCACAGGGAATTCAGATGTGTACGAAATCACATTTTTTTCGATTTTGTTAAAGTTTAGCGGATTGCCGCAACACGGGATCTCAATTCGGAATTGTGGCATAATGCCGTGTTTATCACACTTTTCGCAGGAATCTCCCCGTGTTAGTTACCAGCAACGTCACTATGCAGTTTGGCAGTAAGCCGCTGTTCGAAAACATTTCCGTCAAATTTGGCGGCGGCAACCGTTACGGCCTGATTGGTGCCAACGGTAGCGGAAAATCCACCTTTATGAAGATCCTCGGCGGTGACCTGGAGCCGACGCTCGGCAACGTATCGCTCGACCCTAACGAGCGTATCGGTAAGCTGCGTCAGGATCAGTTCGCCTTCGAAGAGTTCACCGTGCTCGACACCGTGATCATGGGGCATGGGGAACTGTGGGAAGTGAAGCAGGAGCGCGATCGCATCTACGCGCTGGCCGAAATGAGCGAAGAAGACGGCTATAAAGTGGCCGATCTGGAAACGCAGTACGGCGAGATGGACGGTTACTCTGCGGAAGCGCGTGCGGGCGAACTGCTGCTGGGCGTCGGCATTCCGGTTGAACAGCATTACGGCCCGATGAGCGAAGTGGCGCCAGGCTGGAAGCTGCGTGTGCTGCTGGCACAGGCGCTGTTCTCTAACCCGGACATCCTGCTGCTCGACGAACCGACGAATAACCTGGACATCGACACCATCCGCTGGCTGGAGCAGACGCTGAACGATCGCGACAGCACCATGATCATCATTTCGCACGACCGTCACTTCCTGAACATGGTCTGTACGCACATGGCGGATCTGGACTACGGCGAGCTGCGCGTGTACCCGGGCAACTACGACGAATACATGACGGCGGCCACCCAGGCGCGTGAACGTCTGCTGGCGGATAACGCCAAGAAGAAAGCGCAGATTGCTGACCTGCAGTCCTTCGTCAGCCGCTTTAGCGCCAACGCCTCTAAGTCACGTCAGGCGACCTCGCGCGCGCGTCAGATCGACAAAATCAAGCTGGACGAAGTCAAAGCCTCCAGCCGTCAGAACCCGTTCATTCGCTTCGAGCAGGACAAGAAGCTGTTCCGTAACGCGCTGGAAGTGGAAGCCCTGGCAAAAGGGTTTGAGAACGGCCCGCTGTTTAAAAACTTCAACCTGCTGCTGGAAGTGGGCGAGAAGATTGCCATCCTCGGCGCCAACGGCGTGGGTAAATCCACCATGCTGAAAACCCTGGTCGGCGAACTGCAGCCGGACAACGGCACCGTGAAGTGGTCTGAAAACGCGCAGATTGGCTACTACGCGCAGGACCATGAGTACGAGTTCGAAAACGATCTGACCGTCTTCGACTGGATGAGCCAGTGGAAGCAGGAAGGCGACGACGAGCAGGCGGTGCGCAGCATTCTGGGTCGTCTGCTGTTCAGCCAGGACGACATCAAAAAGCCGGCTAAAGTGCTCTCCGGTGGTGAGAAGGGCCGCATGCTGTTCGGCAAGCTGATGATGGAAAAACCTAATATCCTGGTGATGGACGAACCGACTAACCACCTGGACATGGAATCTATCGAATCCCTGAACATGGCGCTGGAGATGTATCAGGGCACCCTGATCTTCGTCTCTCACGACCGTGAGTTCGTCAGCTCGCTGGCGACCCGCGTGATCGAAATTACGCCAGAGCGCGTAGTGGACTTCACCGGTAACTACGAAGACTACCTGCGCAGCAAAGGTATCGACGGCTAAAAAAAAGCCGGGTGGCGGCTTCGCCTTACCCGGCCTACGTTCTATTCCCTCTCCCTGTGGGAGAGGGTTAGGGTGAGGGCATCAGGCCGCACTACATCACCCACTCGCTCCCTTCAACCCCGTTCACCAGCAGCTTGCG
>NZ_AVOP01000021.1:0-12452 GCF_000733275.2 Enterobacter sp. EGD-HP1 | reverse complement strand
TGGCCGTACCGTTGGCGCGGGCGTGGTTGCTAAAGTTCTCGGCTAATCGCTGATAACATTTGACGCAATGCGCATGAAAAGGGCATCATTTGATGCCCTTTTTGCACGCTTTCACATCAGAACCTGGCTCATCAGTGATTATTTTTGTCATAATCATTGCTGAGACAGGCTCTGCAGAGAGCGTATAATCCATAAAGGGATTATTTCGATTTGGCTCGCCTCGCAATCGCGGGGTGAAATTATTTGTAGAATTCTTCTGACAGGTTGGTTTATGAGTGCGAATACCGAAGCTCAAGGGAGCGGGCGCGGCCTGGAAGCGATGAAGTGGGTCGCTGTTGCCGTGCTGCTGATTGTGGCAATCGTTGGCAACTATCTTTATCGTGACATGATGCTGCCGCTCCGTGCGCTGGCAGTGGTGATTCTGATTGCTGCAGCGGGCGGTGTCGCGCTGTTGACGACTAAAGGTAAAGCAACCGTTGCTTTTGCACGTGAAGCGCGTACCGAAGTTCGTAAGGTCATTTGGCCGACTCGCCAGGAAACATTGCACACCACGCTGATCGTAGCGGCGGTTACCGCTGTAATGTCACTGATCCTGTGGGGACTGGATGGTATTCTGGTTCGCCTGGTTTCCTTTATTACTGGCCTGAGGTTCTAAGATGTCTGAAGCCCCTAAAAAGCGTTGGTACGTCGTTCAGGCGTTTTCCGGTTTTGAAGGCCGCGTAGCAACGTCGCTGCGCGAGCATATCAAATTACACAACATGGAAGAGTTATTTGGCGAAGTTATGGTTCCGACCGAAGAAGTGGTTGAGATCCGTGGCGGCCAACGTCGCAAAAGCGAGCGTAAATTCTTCCCGGGTTACGTGCTGGTTCAGATGGTGATGAACGACGCGAGCTGGCACCTGGTGCGCAGCGTACCGCGCGTGATGGGCTTTATCGGCGGCACGTCTGACCGTCCGGCGCCAATCAGCGACAAAGAAGTTGATGCGATTATGAACCGCCTGCAGCAGGTGGGTGATAAGCCGCGTCCTAAAACGCTGTTTGAACCGGGTGAAATGGTTCGTGTTAGCGACGGTCCGTTTGCTGACTTTAACGGCGTCGTTGAAGAAGTGGACTACGAGAAGTCCCGCCTGAAAGTTTCTGTTTCTATCTTCGGTCGTGCGACCCCGGTAGAACTGGACTTTGCGCAGGTCGAAAAAGCCTAAGCAGCGATCAAAAAAGCGGCGATTTAATCGTTGCACAGGGCGCGAGATTGGAATACAATTTCGCGCCTTTTGTTTTTATGGGCCCCGGCCCGTAAAACGAATTTTATTCACGGGGAGCCTCCCTGAGGCGCTATTACCCAATCAGAGGATTTTAGAATGGCTAAGAAAGTACAAGCCTACGTCAAGCTGCAGGTTGCAGCTGGTATGGCGAACCCAAGTCCACCAGTTGGTCCAGCTCTGGGTCAGCAGGGTGTGAACATCATGGAATTCTGTAAAGCGTTCAACGCAAAAACCGAATCCCTGGAAAAAGGTCTGCCAATCCCAGTCGTAATCACTGTTTACGCTGACCGTTCTTTCACTTTCGTTACCAAAACCCCTCCAGCAGCAGTTCTGCTGAAGAAAGCGGCTGGTATCAAGTCTGGTTCCGGTAAACCGAACAAAGACAAAGTGGGTAAAATTTCCCGCGCTCAGCTGCAGGAAATCGCGCAGACCAAAGCTGCCGACATGACTGGTGCCGACATTGAAGCGATGACTCGCTCAATCGAAGGTACTGCACGTTCCATGGGCCTGGTAGTGGAGGACTAAGAAATGGCTAAACTGACCAAGCGCATGTCCGTGATCCGTGACAAAGTTGATGCGACCAAACAGTACGACATCAACGAAGCTATCGCTCTGCTGAAAGAACTGGCAACTGCTAAGTTCGTTGAAAGCGTTGACGTTGCCGTTAACCTCGGCATCGACGCGCGTAAATCCGATCAGAACGTTCGTGGCGCAACTGTACTGCCACACGGTACTGGCCGTTCCGTTCGCGTAGCTGTATTTGCTCAGGGTGCAAACGCTGAAGCTGCTAAAGCTGCCGGCGCTGAACTGGTAGGTATGGAAGATCTGGCTGATCAGATCAAGAAAGGCGAAATGAACTTTGACGTTGTTATTGCTTCTCCAGATGCAATGCGCGTTGTTGGCCAGCTGGGCCAGGTTCTGGGTCCACGCGGCCTGATGCCAAACCCGAAAGTGGGTACTGTAACGCCTAACGTTGCTGAAGCGGTTAAGAACGCTAAAGCAGGTCAGGTTCGTTATCGTAACGACAAAAACGGCATCATCCACACCACCATCGGTAAAGTGGACTTTGACGCTGACAAACTGAAAGAAAACCTGGAAGCTCTGCTGGTTGCGCTGAAAAAAGCAAAACCAACTCAGGCGAAAGGCGTGTACATCAAGAAAGTTAGCATCTCCACCACCATGGGTGCAGGTGTTGCAGTTGACCAGGCTGGCCTGAGCGCTGCTGCAAACTAATGCCTTTACGTGGGCGGTGATTTTGTCTACAATCTTACCCCCACGTTTGCTAACGAAAGTTAGCGGCTAAAAGATTTGTTCGTTGGAGCCTGGCCTAATCCAGGCCTCCGTCGAAGACCGCAGGTGTTTCGCAAGAGACTTAATCCCCTGCGTAGACGGTGACAGAACGCTAAGATTATTTTTGGATACTCTGGCTTGTTTCTGCTCACCGTATTAAGACGCTCTTTCCGTTGGGGAGAGTGAAGTGAGTTCCGGAACATGAGTTCCGGCAAACATCCAGGAGCAAAGCTAATGGCTTTAAATCTTCAAGACAAACAAGCGATTGTTGCTGAAGTCAGCGAAGTAGCCAAAGGCGCGCTGTCTGCAGTAGTTGCGGATTCCCGTGGCGTTACTGTAGACAAAATGACTGAACTGCGTAAAGCAGGTCGTGAAGCTGGCGTATACATGCGTGTTGTTCGTAACACCCTGCTGCGTCGCGTAGTTGAAGGTACTCAGTTCGAGTGCCTGAAAGACACGTTTGTTGGTCCGACCCTGATTGCATACTCTATGGAACACCCGGGCGCTGCTGCTCGTCTGTTCAAAGAGTTCGCGAAAGCGAATGCAAAATTTGAGGTCAAAGCTGCAGCCTTTGAAGGTGAGTTGATCCCGGCATCGCAAATCGATCGCCTGGCAACCCTGCCGACCTACGAAGAAGCAATTGCACGCCTGATGGCAACCATGAAAGAAGCTTCGGCTGGCAAACTGGTTCGCACTCTGGCTGCTGTTCGCGATGCGAAAGAAGCTGCTTAATCGCAGTTATCTTTATAAAGCATTCGCTTACGTATAAACTTATTCTGATTTTCAGGAACAATTTAAATGTCTATCACTAAAGATCAAATCATTGAAGCAGTTGCAGCTATGTCCGTAATGGACGTTGTAGAACTGATTTCTGCAATGGAAGAAAAATTCGGTGTTTCTGCTGCTGCTGCTGTAGCTGTAGCTGCGGGCCCGGCTGAAGCTGCTGAAGAAAAAACTGAATTCGACGTAATTCTGAAAGCTGCTGGCGCTAACAAAGTTGCTGTTATCAAAGCAGTACGTGGCGCAACTGGCCTGGGTCTGAAAGAAGCTAAAGACCTGGTAGAATCTGCTCCAGCTGCGCTGAAAGAAGGCGTGAGCAAAGACGACGCAGAAGCACTGAAAAAATCTCTGGAAGAAGCTGGCGCTGAAGTTGAAGTTAAATAAGCCAACTTTTCTGGTTGCAGCCTAAGTCATTAGGCTGATGGCTGGTGACTTTTTAGTCACCAGCCTTTTTGCGCTGTAAGGCATCAGTAGCATTTCACACTGTTTGACTGCTGATTGTCCTGACAATGCATGTTTCTATCGACGACTTAATATATTGCGACAGGGTGCTCGCTCTGTGTAAATCGCGACGAAATGATTTAAGCGTGATAGCAACAGGTATTGCGGAAAGTATTCAATTTTCCGGTCCACAAAATGGTGTTGCACAAACTGTCCCTTCGTCGGACAGATGGGTCGACTTGTCAGCGAGCTGAGGAACCCTATGGTTTACTCCTATACCGAGAAAAAACGTATTCGTAAGGATTTTGGTAAACGTCCACAAGTTCTGGACATTCCATATCTCCTTTCTATCCAGCTTGACTCGTTCCAGAAGTTTATCGAGCAAGATCCTGAAGGGCAGTACGGTCTGGAAGCAGCCTTCCGCTCCGTGTTCCCGATTCAGAGCTACAGCGGTAACTCCGAGCTGCAGTACGTCAGCTACCGCCTTGGCGAACCGGTGTTTGACGTTCAGGAATGTCAGATCCGTGGCGTGACCTATTCCGCACCGCTGCGCGTAAAACTGCGTCTGGTGATCTACGAGCGCGAAGCGCCGGAAGGCACCGTAAAAGACATTAAAGAACAAGAAGTCTACATGGGTGAAATTCCACTCATGACGGACAACGGTACTTTCGTTATCAACGGTACTGAGCGTGTTATCGTTTCCCAGCTGCATCGTAGCCCGGGCGTCTTCTTCGACAGCGATAAAGGTAAAACACACTCTTCCGGTAAAGTACTGTATAACGCACGCATCATTCCTTACCGTGGTTCATGGCTGGACTTCGAGTTCGATCCGAAAGACAACCTGTTTGTCCGTATCGACCGTCGTCGTAAGCTGCCTGCAACCATCATTCTGCGTGCGCTGCAATACACCACTGAACAGATCCTGGACCTGTTCTTTGAGAAAGTGATCTTTGAAATCCGCGACAACAAGCTGCAGATGGAGCTGGTGCCGGAACGTCTGCGTGGTGAGACCGCGTCGTTCGACATCGAAGCCGACGGCAAAGTGTATGTGGAAAAAGGTCGCCGTATCACTGCGCGCCACATCCGCCAGCTGGAAAAAGATGATATCAAACTCATCGAAGTTCCGGTTGAGTACATTGCAGGAAAAGTAGCCGCGAAAGATTACGTTGATGAATCAACGGGTGAGCTGATCTGCCCAGCGAACATGGAGCTGAGCCTGGATCTGCTGGCTAAGCTGAGTCAGTCTGGCCACAAACGTATCGAAACGCTGTTCACCAACGATCTGGACCACGGTGCCTATATCTCTGAGACTATTCGCGTCGACCCAACCACCGATCGTCTGAGCGCGCTGGTAGAAATCTACCGCATGATGCGTCCTGGTGAGCCACCAACTCGCGAAGCGGCGGAAAGCCTGTTCGAGAACCTGTTCTTCTCCGAAGACCGCTACGATCTGTCCGCGGTTGGTCGTATGAAGTTCAACCGTTCTCTGCTGCGCGACGAAATCGAAGGTTCCGGTATCCTGAGCAAAGACGACATCATCGAAGTGATGAAGAAGCTCATTGATATCCGTAACGGTAAAGGCGAAGTGGACGATATCGACCACCTCGGCAACCGTCGTATCCGTTCCGTAGGCGAAATGGCGGAAAACCAATTCCGCGTTGGCCTGGTGCGTGTAGAGCGTGCGGTGAAAGAGCGTCTGTCTCTGGGCGATCTGGATACCCTGATGCCTCAGGATATGATCAACGCCAAGCCGATTTCTGCAGCAGTGAAAGAGTTCTTCGGTTCAAGCCAGCTGTCTCAGTTCATGGACCAGAACAACCCGCTGTCTGAGATTACGCACAAACGTCGTATCTCTGCACTCGGCCCAGGCGGTCTGACCCGTGAACGCGCAGGCTTTGAAGTTCGAGACGTACACCCGACGCACTACGGTCGCGTATGTCCAATCGAAACGCCTGAAGGTCCAAACATCGGTCTGATCAACTCCCTGTCCGTGTACGCACAGACTAACGAATACGGTTTCCTCGAGACCCCGTACCGTAAAGTGACTGACGGTGTTGTAACCGACGAAATTCACTACCTGTCTGCTATTGAAGAAGGCAACTACGTTATCGCTCAGGCGAACTCCAACCTGGATGACGAAGGCCACTTTGTAGAAGATCTGGTTACCTGCCGTAGCAAAGGCGAATCCAGCTTGTTCAGCCGCGACCAGGTTGACTACATGGACGTATCCACCCAGCAGGTGGTATCCGTCGGTGCGTCCCTGATCCCGTTCCTGGAACACGATGACGCCAACCGTGCATTGATGGGTGCGAACATGCAACGTCAGGCCGTTCCAACTCTGCGCGCTGATAAGCCGCTGGTTGGTACCGGTATGGAACGTGCTGTTGCCGTTGACTCCGGTGTTACTGCAGTTGCTAAACGTGGCGGTACTGTTCAGTACGTCGATGCATCCCGTATCGTTATCAAAGTTAACGAAGACGAGATGTATCCGGGCGAAGCTGGTATCGACATTTATAACCTGACCAAATACACCCGTTCTAACCAGAACACCTGTATTAACCAGATGCCTTGCGTATCTCTGGGTGAGCCAGTTGAGCGCGGCGACGTGCTGGCAGACGGCCCGTCCACCGACCTCGGTGAACTGGCGCTCGGTCAGAACATGCGCGTAGCGTTCATGCCGTGGAACGGTTACAACTTCGAAGACTCCATCCTCGTCTCCGAGCGTGTGGTTCAGGAAGATCGTTTCACCACCATCCACATTCAGGAACTGGCATGTGTGTCCCGTGACACCAAGCTGGGGCCAGAAGAGATTACCGCTGACATCCCTAACGTGGGTGAAGCTGCGCTCTCTAAACTGGATGAATCCGGTATTGTTTACATCGGTGCAGAAGTGACCGGCGGCGACATTCTGGTTGGTAAGGTTACGCCTAAAGGTGAAACCCAGCTGACGCCAGAAGAGAAACTGCTGCGTGCAATCTTCGGTGAGAAAGCGTCTGACGTTAAAGACTCTTCTCTGCGCGTACCAAACGGTGTTTCCGGTACGGTTATCGACGTTCAGGTCTTCACCCGTGACGGCGTTGAGAAAGATAAGCGTGCGCTGGAAATCGAAGAGATGCAGCTCAAACAGGCTAAGAAAGACCTGTCTGAAGAACTGCAGATCCTCGAAGCGGGTCTGTTCAGCCGTATCTATGCGGTGCTGGTTGCCGGTGGCGTTGAAGCTGAGAAGCTCGACAAACTGCCACGCGATCGCTGGCTGGAACTGGGCCTGACCGACGAAGAGAAACAAAATCAGCTGGAACAGCTGGCTGAGCAGTATGACGAACTGAAACACGAGTTCGAGAAAAAACTCGAAGCGAAACGCCGCAAAATCACTCAGGGCGACGATCTGGCACCAGGCGTGCTGAAGATTGTTAAGGTGTATCTGGCCGTTAAACGTCAGATCCAGCCTGGTGATAAGATGGCAGGTCGTCACGGTAACAAGGGTGTTATCTCTAAGATCAACCCGATCGAAGATATGCCGCACGATGCTAACGGTACGCCGGTAGATATCGTACTGAACCCACTGGGCGTACCGTCTCGTATGAACATTGGTCAGATCCTGGAAACCCACCTGGGTATGGCTGCGAAAGGTATCGGCGACAAGATTAACGCCATGCTGAAGCAGCAGGAAGAAGTCGCGAAACTGCGCGAATTCATCCAGCGTGCCTACGATCTGGGTACCGATGTGCGCCAGAAAGTCGACCTGAATACCTTCAGCGATGAAGAAGTGCTGCGCCTGGCTGAGAACCTGAAAAAAGGTATGCCAATCGCAACGCCGGTCTTCGACGGTGCGAAAGAAGCTGAAATTAAAGAGCTGCTGCAACTGGGTGGTCTGCCAACGTCTGGTCAGATTACGCTGTTTGACGGCCGTACCGGTGAACAGTTCGAGCGTCCGGTAACCGTCGGTTACATGTACATGCTGAAACTGAACCACCTGGTCGACGACAAGATGCACGCTCGTTCTACCGGTTCTTACAGCCTGGTTACTCAGCAGCCGCTGGGTGGTAAGGCACAGTTCGGTGGTCAGCGCTTCGGGGAGATGGAAGTGTGGGCGCTGGAAGCATACGGCGCGGCATACACCCTGCAGGAAATGCTCACCGTTAAGTCTGATGACGTGAACGGTCGTACCAAGATGTATAAAAACATCGTGGACGGCAACCATCAGATGGAACCGGGCATGCCAGAATCCTTCAACGTACTGTTGAAAGAGATTCGTTCGCTGGGTATCAACATCGAACTGGAAGACGAGTAATTCTCGCTCAAACAGGTCACTGGTGCCGGGTTAACCCCCGGCACCAGATTGTGCTAACTCCGACGGGAGCAAATCCGTGAAAGATTTATTAAAGTTTCTGAAAGCGCAGACTAAAACCGAAGAGTTTGATGCGATCAAAATTGCTCTGGCTTCGCCAGACATGATCCGTTCATGGTCTTTCGGTGAAGTTAAAAAGCCGGAAACCATCAACTACCGTACGTTCAAACCTGAGCGTGACGGCCTTTTCTGTGCGCGTATTTTCGGGCCAGTAAAAGATTACGAGTGCCTGTGCGGTAAGTACAAGCGCCTGAAACACCGTGGTGTGATCTGTGAGAAGTGCGGCGTTGAAGTGACCCAGACCAAAGTGCGTCGTGAGCGCATGGGCCACATTGAGCTGGCTTCTCCAACCGCTCACATCTGGTTCCTGAAATCTCTGCCGTCCCGTATCGGTCTGCTGCTGGATATGCCGCTGCGCGATATCGAACGCGTTCTGTACTTCGAATCTTATGTGGTTATCGAAGGCGGGATGACGAACCTGGAACGTCATCAGATCCTGACTGAAGAGCAGTATCTGGATGCGCTGGAAGAGTTCGGTGACGAATTCGACGCGAAGATGGGTGCGGAAGCTATTCAGGCCCTGCTGAAGAGCATGGATCTGGAGCAAGAGTGCGAGCAGCTGCGTGAAGAGCTGAACGAAACCAACTCCGAAACCAAACGTAAAAAGCTGACCAAGCGTATCAAACTGCTGGAAGCGTTCGTTCAGTCTGGTAACAAACCAGAGTGGATGATCCTGACCGTTCTGCCGGTTCTGCCGCCAGATCTGCGTCCACTGGTTCCGCTGGATGGTGGTCGTTTCGCAACGTCCGATCTGAACGATCTGTATCGTCGCGTTATCAACCGTAACAACCGTCTGAAACGTCTGCTGGATCTGGCTGCGCCGGACATCATCGTACGCAACGAAAAACGTATGCTGCAGGAAGCGGTAGATGCCCTGCTGGATAACGGTCGTCGCGGTCGTGCGATCACCGGTTCTAACAAGCGTCCTCTGAAATCTTTGGCCGACATGATCAAAGGTAAACAGGGTCGTTTCCGTCAGAACCTGCTCGGTAAGCGTGTTGATTACTCCGGTCGTTCTGTAATCACCGTAGGTCCATACCTGCGTCTGCATCAGTGCGGTCTGCCGAAGAAAATGGCACTGGAGCTGTTCAAACCGTTCATCTACGGCAAGCTGGAACTGCGTGGCCTGGCCACCACCATCAAAGCCGCTAAGAAAATGGTTGAGCGTGAAGAAGCTGTCGTTTGGGATATCCTGGACGAAGTTATCCGCGAACACCCGGTACTGCTGAACCGTGCACCAACCCTGCACCGTTTGGGTATCCAGGCATTTGAGCCAGTCCTGATCGAAGGTAAAGCTATCCAGCTGCACCCGCTGGTTTGTGCGGCCTATAACGCCGACTTCGATGGTGACCAGATGGCTGTTCACGTACCGCTGACGCTGGAAGCCCAGCTCGAAGCGCGTGCGCTGATGATGTCTACCAACAACATCCTGTCCCCAGCGAACGGTGAGCCTATCATCGTTCCTTCTCAGGACGTTGTATTGGGCCTGTACTACATGACCCGTGACTGTGTTAACGCCAAAGGCGAAGGCATGGTGCTGACTGGCCCGAAAGAAGCTGAGCGTATTTATCGCGCTGGCCTGGCCTCTCTGCATGCGCGCGTTAAAGTGCGTATCACCGAATACGAAAAAGATGAAAACGGCGAATTCGTTGCGAAAACCAGCCTGAAAGACACGACCGTTGGCCGTGCCATTCTGTGGATGATCGTACCGAAAGGTCTGCCTTTCTCCATCGTCAACCAGGCGCTGGGCAAGAAAGCGATCTCCAAAATGCTGAACACCTGTTACCGCATTCTGGGTCTGAAGCCGACCGTTATCTTCGCTGACCAGACAATGTATACCGGCTTTGCTTATGCAGCGCGTTCAGGTGCATCTGTTGGTATCGATGACATGGTCATCCCAGAGAAGAAACACGAGATCATCTCTGAAGCGGAAGCCGAAGTTGCTGAGATCCAGGAGCAGTTCCAGTCTGGTCTGGTAACCGCGGGCGAACGCTATAACAAAGTTATCGATATCTGGGCAGCGGCGAACGATCGTGTATCCAAAGCGATGATGGATAACCTGCAGACCGAAACCGTCATTAACCGTGACGGCGTAGAAGAGCAGCAGGTTTCCTTCAACAGCATCTACATGATGGCCGACTCCGGTGCGCGTGGTTCCGCAGCGCAGATTCGTCAGCTGGCAGGTATGCGTGGTCTGATGGCGAAGCCAGATGGCTCCATCATCGAAACGCCAATCACCGCGAACTTCCGTGAAGGTCTGAACGTACTCCAGTACTTCATCTCCACGCACGGTGCTCGTAAAGGTCTGGCGGATACCGCACTGAAAACAGCGAACTCCGGTTATCTGACGCGTCGTCTGGTTGACGTTGCGCAGGATCTGGTTGTGACCGAAGACGATTGTGGCACCCTCGAAGGTATCACCATGACCCCGGTTATCGAGGGTGGTGATGTTAAAGAGCCACTGCGCGATCGCGTTCTGGGTCGTGTGACCGCGGAAGACATTCTGAAGCCGGGTACTGCAGACATTCTGGTTCCACGCAACACGCTGCTGCACGAGCACTGGTGTGACCTGCTGGAAGCGAACTCTGTTGACTCCGTGAAAGTACGTTCCGTTGTATCCTGTGACACCGACTTTGGTGTATGTGCGCACTGCTATGGTCGTGACCTGGCGCGTGGCCACATCATCAACAAAGGTGAAGCAATCGGCGTTATCGCGGCACAGTCCATCGGTGAGCCGGGTACACAGCTGACGATGCGTACGTTCCACATCGGTGGTGCGGCATCTCGTGCGGCTGCTGAATCCAGCATCCAGGTGAAAAACAAAGGTAGCATCAAGCTCAGCAACGCGAAGTCTGTTGTTAACTCCGCAGGCAAGCTGGTTGTGACCTCTCGTAACACCGAGCTGAAGCTGATCGACGAATTCGGTCGTACCAAAGAGAGCTATAAAGTGCCTTACGGTGCGGTTATGGCGAAAGGTGATGGCGAGCAGGTTGCCGGCGGTGAAACCGTTGCAAACTGGGATCCACACACCATGCCGGTTATCACCGAAGTAAGTGGTTTCATCCGCTTCACTGACATGATCGACGGCCAGACCATTACTCGTCAGACCGACGAGCTGACCGGTCTGTCTTCTCTGGTGGTTCTGGATTCTGCTGAACGTACTACCGGTGGTAAAGATCTGCGTCCTGCACTGAAAATCGTTGATGCTCAGGGTAACGACGTTCTGATCCCGGGTACCGACATGCCTGCGCAGTACTTCCTGCCGGGTAAAGCGATCGTTCAGCTGGAAGATGGCATTCAGATCGGTGCGGGTGATGCTCTGGCGCGTATTCCACAGGAATCCAGCGGTACCAAGGACATCACCGGTGGTCTGCCACGCGTTGCGGATCTGTTCGAAGCACGTCGTCCGAAAGAGCCTGCAATCCTGGCTGAAATCAGCGGTATCATTTCCTTCGGTAAAGAGACCAAAGGTAAACGCCGTCTGGTTATCACGCCAGTAGATGGCAGCGAGCCGTACGAAGAGATGATTCCTAAGTGGCGTCAGCTCAACGTGTTCGAAGGTGAACGTGTAGAACGTGGTGACGTGGTTTCCGATGGTCCAGAAGCTCCGCACGACATTCTGCGTCTTCGTGGCGTACACGCGGTAACGCGTTACATCACCAACGAAGTACAGGACGTTTACCGTCTGCAGGGCGTTAAGATTAACGATAAGCACATCGAAGTTATCGTTCGTCAGATGCTGCGTAAAGCAACCATCGAAAACGCAGGCAGCTCCGAGTTCCTGGAAGGCGAGCAGGTTGAATACTCACGCGTCAAGATTGCTAACCGCGAACTTGAAGCGAACGGCAAAATCGGTGCGACCTTCTCGCGCGATCTGCTGGGTATCACCAAAGCGTCTCTGGCAACCGAGTCCTTCATCTCTGCAGCATCGTTCCAGGAAACGACTCGTGTCCTGACCGAAGCCGCTGTTGCTGGTAAGCGTGATGAACTGCGCGGTCTGAAAGAGAACGTTATCGTGGGTCGTCTGATCCCGGCGGGTACCGGTTATGCATACCATCAGGATCGTATGCGTCGTCGTGCTGCGGGCGAACTGCCAACTGCACCGCAGGTGACTGCTGAAGATGCATCCGCGAGCCTGGCAGAACTGCTGAACGCAGGTCTGGGCGGTTCCGACAACGAGTAATCGTTGATGCCCGGTGATGAACATTACCGGGCATGTGCCTCGTAGGTCGGGTAAGCGTAGCGCCACCCGACAGTAAAAGACCACCTTC
>NZ_AVOP01000020.1:0-16502 GCF_000733275.2 Enterobacter sp. EGD-HP1 | reverse complement strand
CCCGCCTCGGCGGGTTTTTTTACATCTGTAGGTTATCAGTTTACCAGGGGGATCCGTCGATAAAGCTCAATCATGTCGCCCGCGAGGTCCTGAATGACCATCGCGTTCATCAGATGATCCTGAGAGTGGACGGTGATCAGGTTAACCGGAAGCTTCCCGGTCCCTTCGTCAAGGCCGATAAGCTGCGTCTGGATCGTGTGCGCATGCTTCACATATTCGCGCGACTCTTCCATCGCTTTTTCCGCTTCGTCAAACTCACCTTTACGCGCCATCTGTAACGCCGTCAGGGCCGCACTGCGCGCCGCGCCTGCGTTGACCAGCAGTTCCATAATCGTAGTTTCTAAGTCTTCCATTATGACTCCAGAAGTTTGAGCGCTTTTTCCAGTACGGCATCGCCTTTCATCATGCCGTAATCCATCATGTCGATCACCGCGACCTTTTTACCCAGCGGCTCGGCCTGCGCCTGGAGTTTAGCCTGCTCGTATTTAACCTGTGGCCCCAGCAATACGATGTCGGCCGTCGCGATGTTGTCTTTAAACTCCGCAACCGGAACGGCTTTAATGGTGACTTCAACCCCTTTTTTCTGCGCGGCGTCTTTCATACGTTGAACCAGCATGCTGGTTGACATTCCCGCTGCACAGCATAAAACGATGTTCTTCATAATCAGCCTCGATCTACATGTGTTTATTGATAATTATCCCGTGCAGACCGCTTCAACAACCGGTTTACCGCGATTGTGTGTCAGGCATCACAAAGAAACCGGTGATTTTCTGAAACCGGTTACAATTTTACATTGTCGCGTACCCGGCCCGTCGAAACGGGCAGGGGTGAAAGAGGGAGGATTAGCTGATGGACGTTCGGTTAATGCGGTTTTTGCCCTGCTGTTTAGCGCTGTAGAGGGCGTTATCAACGCTTCCGACAAATTGATCCAGCGGTTCAAAATGCCACTCCCCAAGACCGCCGCTGAACGTAACCCGCAGGTTTTCTTCTCGCCAGACGCGTTTTTCAACAGCGATACGCCACGCTTCCAGTAATGAGAGCGCAGACGTCATCTGCTCAGCCTGGAAAATTACCGCAAACTCTTCTCCACCGTACCGGTAAAGCGAGACGTGATGTGGCTGCATGATCTGGATCCCTTCGCGGGCCACGTTGCGCAGAACGATATCACCGGTCAGGTGGCCCAGCGTGTCGTTAATCGACTTGAAGTTATCAATGTCCACCAGCGCCAGCGCGAAAGGCTGATGGGCATTCAGCAGCTCCGCAATATCGCTATCGAATGCGCGGCGGTTTTTGCAGCCCGTCAGCGCATCGTGAGTAGCCTGGCGCACATAGGCCATCTCACGCTCTTTATTGGACTGGATAGTATGGCTCAGCATCGCTTCCAGTCGCGGCGCCTCGCTGACGTCGCCGGTTTTGATGGCATTGATAATGTGCATCAGCACGGTACGCGAGGCATGGCGGAGATATAAGCCGAAGAGGATGATGATGATGGCCGCCAGCGCAAACCCCCAGCCAACAATCGTCGTTTCGTGGCGGGTGATATCGGTGAGCGTCTCGCCAGAGACCCGGTAAATGACAAACCAGTCCGGATTGGTAAATGAGTAGTAGTAGTACCAGGCGTTGCTTTTCTTGTCATAAAGGTGGCCTTCGCCGCTGGTCATTTTGTCCATCAGCGCTTCGCTCACGTACTGTTTGAACAGCGCGCCTGTATCCGGGTGAAGCACAACGGCGCCGTCACGTTCGACGACGAAGAATTCCCCCTGAACGGGCGCCACCATCTGACGCAGGGTGTAGCCCATTGACGTCAAATCGAGGTGAAACGCGATCGTTCCCTTCAGTCGGCCTTCCGGTGAAATCAATGGCTTATAGAGTGTTACCGTCGGATGGCCGGTGAAGTAGTCCATGTAGGGGCGGGTATAGTGGCTGAAGATACTGGCTTCGGCCTGCGCGACAAACCAGGGCCGCGCCCGGGGATCGAAGGTTTTACTCTTCTCCGTGGGGAGCACTTCCGGTGCGCGAAGATAATGCCCCTGCGTGTCCGCCAGCGAGATGGAGGAGACGGTCGGCATCAGGTTCTGCAAATGCATCATCATCTGTAGCCCCTGCGTCGGGTTGACGTTGAGCGTCTCGTTTAGCCTGTCGTCGCGCGCAAAATACATCGCGGAACGGCCCAGGATATAGTCGTTTTCACGCAGGATGGATTCGGTGTAGTTCACCGCCAGGTTGTGCGTGAAGTTGCTATTGATCTTATGGTAATCCTCAAGAAAATCCTTCCGTTGCGAAAGCGTCACCGCGATCGCGATCACCGCAAAACTGCAGAGGATCCCCGCGAAGCTGAGCATAATGGGCCGGGTAAAAGAGAGCTTTTTGCTGTGAAGTGCCATGAGCTGTACATCGTTCCTGATGGTGAATACTTTTCGTCTGCCGATATCCTCTCAGCATAGTCGCTGTCCTGCGGTTAGCGGTGAATTATACGGCACACGATTTCTGACGGGATGATTTATCTTAAGAACCATTAAGAAAATACTTATTAAACTGGCAGGGCCGTTTGTGCAATGCACCTGAGGCAGGGCGAAACGAGGAAGAAGCTTTTCGCCCTGGTCAGCATCCGTTGCTGACCGTGTGACAATAAAAAACCGGACGATCGCTGACAACCATCCGGTTTTGTCTTTTCGTCGCGCCTCGACAATTTTTTAACGTGTTGCAGTGCGTTTCAACGTCACTGCGAGGCTCTTCCCAGCCAGCTGTCCCAGTCTTTCCAGACAGGCTGCAGACCTTGTGCCGTCAGGGCGGCGGCAACGGCTTCCGGACGTCGTCCGTCATGCGGTGCAAACTGCTCCAGCTCCGAACGATCGTCGGCGTAGCCGCCGGGCTGCGTTTTGGAAAATGCGCTGACGTTATTAATCGCCAGCGGGATGACGCGATCGCGAAACGCCGGGGACTCGCGCGTTGAGAGCGATAATTCCACTTCCGGGGCGAGCAGGCGAAACGCGCAGATGGTCTGCACCAGCTGGCGTTCATCCATCAGCGAAGCCGGTTCAATTCCTCCCGCGCAGGGACGCAGGCGCGGGAAGGAGATGGAATAACGGCTCTGCCAGTAGTGCTGCTGGAGCCACAGCAAATGTTCCGCCACCATGTAACAATCCACTCGCCAGCTGTCAGAGAGCCCGATCAGCGCGCCCAGACCGATTTTGTCGATCCCGGCGCGACCCAGCCTGTCCGGCGTTTCCAGGCGGAAAAAGAAATCCTGCTTCTTGCCTTTCAGGTGGTGCCGGGCGTACGTCGCCTCGTGATAGGTTTCCTGGTAAACCATAACGCCGTCAAGGCCGAGGGTTTTGAGCTCCGCGTACTCCTCCTGCGCCAGGGGCTGCACTTCCATCTGCAACGACGCAAACTCACGGCGAATGGCGGGAAGGTGCTGACGGAAATAGTCCATTCCCACTTTTCCCTGATGTTCGCCCGTGACCAGCAGAAGATGTTCAAAGCCCATTTCACGAATAGCCGAACACTCACGGGCAATCTCATCTTCATCGAGCGTTTTACGCCTGATGCGGTTGCTCATGGAGAAGCCGCAGTAGGTGCAGTCATTGGCGCACAGGTTTGAGAGATAGAGCGGCACGTAGAAGCTCACCGTGTTGCCAAAACGCTGGCGGGTGAGCCGCTGCGCTCGCTGGGCCATCGGCTCGAGGTACGCGCTGGCCGCCGGGGAGAGCAGGGCCATCAGATCCTCGCGGGTCAGATGGCGGGCATTCAGCGCGCGCTCCACGTCAGCCGCCGTTTTGCTGTTGATGCGCAGGGCTATGTCATCCCAGCTAAGCTGCCGCCAGCGCTCGGTAAACGTGCTCATGAGATCGCCTCCAGAAAACCGGTCAGCGGGCTGGTGGCCTGCGCCTGGAAACTGCGCGAGCCGGGGCCGGACTCCCTTGCCAGCAGGCCAGCCTCTACGGCCATGCGGAACGCACGCGCCATCATGACCGGATCGTCGGCAACCGCGATGGCCGTGTTGACCAGTACCGCGTCGGCGCCCATCTCCAGCGCCTGCGCGGCATGGCTGGGCACGCCAATGCCCGCATCAACCACCACCGGTACGGTAGCCTGCTCAATAATGATTTCCAGCATCGCGCGGGTTTCCAGCCCCTGGTTGGAGCCAATGGGGGCGCCCAGCGGCATGACGGCGGCGCAGCCGACCTCTTCCAGCCGTTTGCACAGAACAGGGTCAGCGCTGCAGTAAGGCAGGACGGTAAACCCTTGCTGCACCAGCTTTTCAGCCGCTTTCAGCGTTTCGATAGGGTCAGGCAGCAGCCAGCGGGCGTCAGGATGAATTTCCAGCTTCAGCCAGCGGGTGCCGAGCGCCTCGCGGGCCAGCTGCGCGGCGAAAATTGCCTCTTCGGCCGTTTTGGCACCGGAGGTGTTAGGCAGCAGCGTGACGCCAGCCTCCAGTAAAGGAGCGAGTATGGCATCGCTGTGATGACGCAGATCCACGCGCTTGAGCGCCAGCGTCACCAGCTGGCTGCCGCTTTCGCGAATGGCATCCACCATCAGCTGCGGCGAGGCGAACTTTCCGGTTCCGGTAAACAGATGTGAATCAAAGACTTTATCGGCAATACGTAACATCTCAGCCCCCTGCGATAACCTGAAACAGCAGGATCTGGTCGCCGTCATTGACCTGCTGATGTTCCCACTGCTCGCGCGGCAGGATCTGTTGATTGAGCGCCAGCGCCGTTCCCGGCTTGAGCTGACGCAGCTTGTCGAGCAGTACCGCAACGGTGAGCCCGTCGTCGCATCTCATCGGCTCATCGTTAAACAGAATGCGCATCGCGGCCTCCGCATACCGGGCAGCGGCTGGCGCGGTGTAACGCCAGGTGGCGCCAGCCGCTGGAGCGGGCATCGAACAGCCGCAGCGTATTACGTTCCGTCTCCATGCCGCTGAGCAGCTTGATGGCTTCCAGCGCCTGCATTGTGCCCATTACGCCGACCACCGGACCAAGAATGCCCGCCGTACGGCAGTTGCGCGCTGGCTCTGCATCATCCGGCCACAGGCAGCGATAGCAGCCCTGCGACCACGGCGGGGTCAGGACCATCATCTGCCCGCCGAACCCCACCGCGCTGGCGGTGATAAGCGGCGTATTATTTGCCACGCAGGCGGCGTTAATCGCCTGGCGCGTCGCCATGTTGTCCGTGCAGTCCAGCACCACGTCGGCAAGGGCGACCTCACGGCGCAGGCTTTCACCGCTGAGCCGATCCTGCAGGGCAATCAGCTCGATATCCGGATTGAGCTGGTTCAGGCGCTGCCGGGTGACTTGCGCTTTTGGCTGGTTGATATCCTCGGTGGTGAAGAGGATTTGTCGCTGCAGGTTGCTGAGGTGAACCTCATCGTCGTCGGCCAGCACCAGAGTACCGATACCTGCACCTGCCAGATAAAGCGCGGCGGGCGCGCCTAACCCGCCCAGACCGACAATCAGCACCCGGCTGGCGAGCAGTTTTTGCTGTCCGTCGATGGCGATATCTTCCAGCAGGATCTGACGGCTGTAGCGCATAAAATCGCGGTCATTCATCACCCGCTCCTTCCAGCTGTAACAGCTGTTCGGTGGCGGACCGCCAGTCTGCGGCCTGGGTGATGGCGCTGACGACGGCGATACTGCCGACGCCGGTCTCCAGCACCGCCGGGGCGCGTTCAAGGCTGATTCCGCCGATGGCGACGGTAGGGTATTCGGCAAGGCGTTTGACGTGACTCGCCAGCTGCGCCAGGCCCTGCGGTGCGGAAGGCATCTGCTTGGTTTGCGTCGGGAAGACGTGACCCAGCGCGATGTAAGAGGGACGGGCCGCCAGCGCCACGTCGATCTCCATGTCATCGTGTGTTGAAACGCCAAGACGCAGCCCGGCTTCGCGGATAGCGCTCAGATCCGTTGTTTCCAGGTCCTCCTGGCCCAGATGCACGCCGTAGGCCTCGTGCTTAACGGCCAGCCGCCAGTAGTCGTTGATAAACAGGCGGGCGTTATACTTACGCCCCAGCGCAATGGCGGTAACCACATCGGTTTCCACCTCGTCATCGCGTTTATCCTTGATGCGCAGCTGGAGAGTGCGGACGCCGGCCTTCAGCAGGCGCGCTATCCACTCTACGCTGTCCACCACCGGATAGAGCCCTAACCGGAAGGGGACGGGCGGGAAATCGGGCTGGTACATTACGCCTCCTCTTTTTTGAGGTAGATTTCGCCGCCTCTGGCGCGGAAGGTTTCTGACATGTCCGCCATACCCACTTCAATGGTTTGCGCGGCGGCGTAGTCGCGCACCTCCTGGCTGATTTTCATCGAGCAGAACTTCGGCCCACACATAGAGCAGAAGTGGGCGACTTTGCCCGATTCCTGCGGCAGGGTCTCGTCGTGATAGGCGCGCGCGGTGAACGGGTCCAGCGCCAGGTTGAACTGATCTTCCCAGCGGAATTCAAAGCGCGCCTTCGACATGGCGTTATCGCGGATTTGCGCGCCCGGGTGACCTTTGGCCAGATCCGCGGCGTGGGCGGCAATCTTGTAGGTGATCAGCCCCTGCTTCACGTCCTCTTTGTTAGGCAGGCCGAGGTGCTCTTTCGGCGTCACGTAGCAGAGCATGGCGCAGCCGAACCAGCCGATCATCGCCGCCCCAATGCCTGACGTGAAGTGGTCATAGCCCGGTGCGATGTCGGTTGTCAGTGGCCCCAGCGTGTAGAACGGCGCTTCGTGGCAGTGCTCCAGCTCCTCGGTCATGTTGCGGCGGATCATCTGCATCGGCACGTGTCCCGGGCCTTCAATCATCACCTGCACGTCATACTCCCAGGCGATTTTGGTCAGCTCGCCCAGCGTGTGCAGTTCGGCAAACTGCGCTTCGTCGTTGGCGTCGCGAATAGAGCCCGGACGCAGGCCGTCGCCCAGTGACAGAGAAACATCGTACGCGGCGCAGATTTCGCAGATCTCGCGGAAGTGCTCGTAGAGGAAGTTTTCCTGATGATGGGAGAGGCACCACTTCGCCATGATGGAACCGCCGCGCGAGACGATGCCGGTCAGACGCTTCGCCGTCATCGGCACGTAGCGCAGCAGCACGCCCGCGTGAATGGTGAAGTAGTCCACGCCCTGTTCAGCCTGCTCCAGCAGCGTGTCGCGGAACGCTTCCCAGGTGAGGTCTTCGGCAATGCCGTTGACCTTCTCCAGCGCCTGATAAATCGGGACGGTGCCAATCGGTACCGGGCTGTTACGCAGGATCCATTCGCGGGTTTCGTGAATATAGCGGCCGGTGGAGAGGTCCATTACCGTGTCCGCACCCCAGCGCGTTGACCAGACCAGCTTTTCAACCTCTTCTTCGATGGAGGAGGTGACGGCCGAGTTACCGATGTTAGCGTTGACCTTCACCAGGAAGTTGCGGCCGATAATCATCGGCTCGGATTCCGGGTGGTTGATGTTGGCGGGGATGATCGCGCGGCCTGCGGCCACTTCGTCACGCACAAACTCCGGCGTGATGTTCTCCGGAAGGCGTGCGCCAAAGCCTTCGCCCGGGTGCTGGTAGCGCAGCACTTCGCTGCGGATGCGCTCGCGCCCCATGTTTTCGCGGATGGCGATGAACTCCATCTCCGGCGTGACGACGCCCTGGCGCGCGTAGTGCAGCTGGGTCACGCATTTGCCCGCTTTGGCGCGTTTTGGCGTCAGCAGGCCGGTAAAGCGCAGCGCGTCCAGACCGTCGTCGGCCAGGCGCTCTTTGGTGTACGCAGAGCTGCGCACGCTCAGTTCTTCGCAGTCGTTGCGCGCATCAATCCACGGCTGGCGCAGCTTAGCCAGACCCTGCTGGACGTTGATCGCAACATCAGGGTCGCCGTACGGGCCGGAGGTGTCGTATACCGGCACGGCTTCGTTGTCTTCATACTGGGGGTTATCTTTGCTGCCGCCGATAAGCGTCGGGCTGAGCTGAATTTCGCGCATCGGGACGCGGATATCGGCCTGCGAGCCGGAAATGTAGATGCGTTTCGAGTTCGGGAAAGCGGTACCTTCCAGCGTGTCGATGAAGTGTTGGGCCTGTGCGCGCTGTTCGCGGCGGGTCAGTTTTGCAGTAGACATAGCTCATTCCAAAAGTGAAGGACATGGCTTGTCAGACGACGGATGAAGCAAGAGGAGATCGCCCCTGGGCGATACAACAGCTGTTTGACTCTTGTTCCCTTCGCAGGTATTAGCCTGATCAGGTTCCGCGGATCCCGAATTAACGGTCTCAGCCCGCGCTTTCAGGCGCTGGGCACTCCGACAAGAAAAATCCCCCTCGTGAGAGGGGCGAATGGTTGTAAATTACTCGTTAACGATGAAGAACTCAAGCAGGGCGCGCGACGTTCTCTTCGTTACTGATGTTCAAATCATTGTCCAGCACGAGAGCGATCAGCTTATCTTCCAGCGTGAATCGCTCTTCCAGCGCCTCACCGAGGTCGGATAGCGCACGCTGAAACTCAAGATAGTTATCGTGATCGATGGCGTTCTCGAGCGCGGAATCATAGTAATCCATGATCTGCTGGGTGTTGGCTTCCAGCAGCGGATAGAGTTTGCTGGCCGCTAAATACGGTGTTGTCCCTTCCATTTCGCGGATAATGCGTTCATAAATATTGAAATGGCCGTCGGACAGATAGTCGACCAGGCCCTGACAAAAATCATCCAGCGCTTTTTCATTCAGTCGCATAAACGATTCTTTGCCAGGCTTAATACCGACCAGATTGTAATAAGCCACGAGTAGATGCTTGCGCACATGTAGCCAGCGATCCACCAGTTTGTTACTTCCTCTAACGCGCTCAGTCAGGCTTTCCAGCTGGTTTAACATGGTCGACTCCGCAAAATGTAGGATTGAATCTGCTTATCCAGAATGTAACCACAATGCTAACAACATGTCAGTGAAGCGAAGGTAGTGCAATAGATATGGATCGTATTATTGAAAAATCAGATCTTGGTTGGTGGATCGTCAGTCACGAACAAAAGTTATGGCTGCCTGCCGGAGAGTTGCCCTACGGTGCAGCGGAAATGTTCGATCTTGTAGGCCAGCGCGCGCTGAAGATTGGCGAGTGGCAGGGCGATCCTGTGTGGTTGATCCAACAGGCTCGCCGCCAGGATATGGGATCCGTTCGCCAGGTGCTGGATCTGGATGTCGGGCTGTTCCAGCTGGCGGGGCGCGGCGTGCAGCTGGCAGAGTTTTACCGCTCGCATAAATACTGCGGCTACTGCGGACACACCATGCATCCGAGCAAAACCGAGTGGGCGTTGCTCTGTAACCACTGTCGCGAACGCTATTACCCGCAGATCGCACCGTGCATCATTGTCGCTATCCGCCGGGAGGATTCCATCCTGCTGGCGCAGCATACCCGCCATCGCAACGGCGTTCACACCGTGCTGGCCGGCTTCGTCGAAGTGGGCGAAACGCTGGAGCAGGCGGTGGCGCGCGAGGTGATGGAGGAGAGCGGAATCAAAGTGAAGAACCTGCGCTACGTCACCTCCCAGCCGTGGCCGTTCCCGCAGTCGCTGATGACGGCATTTATGGCCGAATACGACAGCGGCGAGATTGTTATCGACCAGAAAGAGCTGTTGGACGCGAACTGGTATCGCTACGACGATTTACCGCTGTTACCTCCGCCGGGCACCGTGGCGCGTCGGCTGATAGAAGATACCGTGGCGATGTGTCGGGCCGAGTATGAGTAGTGTTACACTGGGGCCATGACGCTTAAGGAACTGCAAAAATGACCGAACTGAAGAACGATCGTTATCTGCGTGCGCTGCTGCGCCAGCCCGTTGATGTCACCCCGGTGTGGATGATGCGCCAGGCGGGACGCTATCTGCCAGAGTACAAAGCCACGCGCGCGCAGGCGGGCGATTTTATGTCGCTGTGCAAAAACGCCGAGCTGGCCTGCGAAGTGACGCTCCAGCCGCTGCGCCGCTTCCCGCTGGATGCTGCGATCCTCTTCTCGGATATTCTGACCATTCCGGATGCAATGGGCCTTGGCCTGTACTTCGAAACCGGTGAAGGTCCGCGTTTCACCTCCCCAATCAAAAGCAAAGCCGACGTGGATAAGCTGCCGATCCCCGATCCGGAAGGCGAGCTGGGCTACGTGATGAACGCCGTGCGCACCATTCGCCGCGAGCTGAAAGGTGAAGTGCCGCTGATTGGCTTCTCCGGCAGCCCGTGGACGCTGGCGACCTATATGGTGGAAGGGGGCAGCAGCAAAGCCTTCACCATGATTAAAAAGATGATGTACGCCGAGCCGCTGGCGCTGCATGCGCTGCTCGACAAGCTGGCGAAGAGCGTCACGCTTTATCTCAACGCGCAGATTAAAGCCGGTGCGCAGTCGGTGATGATTTTCGATACCTGGGGCGGCGTGCTGACCGGGCGCGACTATCAGCAGTTCTCCCTGTACTACATGCACAAAATCGTTGACGGCCTGCTGCGTGAAAACGAAGGTCGCCGCGTGCCGGTGACGCTATTCACCAAAGGCGGTGGTCAATGGCTGGAAGCGATGGCGGCAACCGGCTGTGACGCGCTGGGCCTCGACTGGACCACCGATATCGCCGATGCGCGCCGTCGCGTGGGCGACAAAGTGGCGCTGCAGGGTAATATGGATCCCTCCATGCTCTATGCTCAGCCCGCCCGCATTGAAGAAGAAGTGTCGACTATACTGTCTGGTTTCGGCCAGGGGGAAGGCCACGTCTTTAACCTCGGCCACGGCATTCATCAGGATGTGCCGCCAGAACACGCTGGCGTATTTGTGGAGGCGGTGCATCGGCTTTCTGCCCAGTATCACAAGTAAGGAGTGGTTATGGATCTCGCGTCGCTACGCGCTCAACAAATCGAACTGGCTTCATCGGTGATCCGCGAGGATCGTCTGGATAAGGATCCTCCGCAGTACATTGGCGGAGCGGACGTCGGGTTCGAGCAGGGTGGGGAAGTGACGCGAGCGGCGATGGTGGTGCTGAAATACCCTTCGCTTGAGCTGGTGGAGTACAAGGTCGCGCGTATCGCGACCACCATGCCGTACATTCCGGGCTTTCTCTCCTTCCGCGAATATCCCGCGCTGCTGGCAGCGTTGGAGCAACTCTCGCAAAAACCTGACCTGCTGTTTGTCGATGGGCACGGTATTTCACACCCGCGCCGTTTAGGCGTTGCCAGCCACTTTGGGCTGCTGGTGGATGTGCCGACCATTGGCGTCGCCAAGAAACGCCTGTGCGGTGCGTTTGAACCTCTTTCTGCCGAGCCGGGCGCGCTGGCGCCGCTTATCCATAAAGGCGAGCAGCTGGCGTGGGTCTGGCGCAGCAAGGCGCGCTGTAACCCGCTCTTTATCGCCACCGGGCACCGGGTGAGCATGGACAGCGCCCTGGCGTGGGTGCAGCGCTGCATGAAGGGCTACCGCTTGCCGGAGCCGACGCGCTGGGCAGACGCCGTGGCATCTTCGCGTCCGGCTTTTGTTCGTTGGCAGGAAATTCAGCGATGATTCAGGTAAACTGCGCCTAATTTTCGATTCGAGAGATCCTCATGCTACAAAATCCGATTCACCTGCGCCTTGAGAAAGTTGAAAGCTGGCAGCACGTGACGTTTATGGCTTGCCTGTGCGAGCGCATGTATCCCAACTATGCCGCGTTCTGTAAGGAAACGGGCTTTGGTGATGGCCATATCTACCGCCGCATTCTGGACCTGATCTGGGAAACGCTGACGGTGAAAGACGCGAAGGTGAACTTCGACTCCCAGCTGGAAAAGCTGGAAGAGGCGATTCCGGTTGCGGATGATTTTGATCTGTACGGTGTCTACCCGGCGATTGATGCCTGCGTGGCGTTAAGCGAGCTGCTTCACTCCCGTCTGAGCGGTGAAACGCTGGAGCACGCTATTGAAGTCAGTAAGGCATCTATTACGACCGTCGCGATGCTGGAAATGACCCAGGAAGGACGGGAGATGACCGACGAAGAGCTGCGTGCGAACCCGGCGGTTGAGCAAGAATGGGACATTCAGTGGGAAATTTTCCGCCTGCTGGCAGAGTGTGAAGAACGCGATATTGAGCTGATAAAAGGGCTGCGCGCGGACTTACGAGAGGCTGCCGAGAGCAATATTGGTATAATTTTTAACCAATGAGACAAGAAAACTTGAGATAACGCCCGTTTTGTCGCTCCTCGACTCTTCCCTTTCGCCCCTTGTCTGGTCTACATTTGGGGGGCGAAAAAAAGTGGCTATCGGTGCGTGTATGCAGGAGAGTGCTTTTTTGGCATTTTCGTCGCACTCGATGCTTAGCAAGCGATAAACACATTGAAAGGATAACTTATGAACAAGACTCAACTGATTGATGTAATTGCGGACAAGGCTGATCTGTCTAAAGTGCAGGCTAAAGCTGCTCTGGAATCTACCCTGGCTGCTATTACTGAGTCTCTGAAAGAAGGCGATGCTGTACAACTGGTTGGTTTCGGTACCTTCAAAGTGAACCACCGCGCTGAGCGTACTGGCCGCAACCCGCAGACCGGTAAAGAAATCAAAATCGCCGCAGCTAACGTGCCGGCATTTGTTTCTGGTAAAGCACTGAAAGACGCTGTTAAGTAAGACGCGTGGCAGTGAACAGTTTTAGCGAAGGGGCGGTAACGCCCCTTTTGTCTTTCTGGCGTGGAACGCTCGCGCTGGCAGGCATGCTGCTGCTGTCATCCTGCAGCCACGACACCTCCCTGCCGCCGTTTACCGCCAGCGGTTACGCGGACAACCAGGGCGCGGTCAGGATCTGGCGCAAGGATTCCGGCGGTGAAGTGCATCTGCTTTCTGCCTTCAGCCCGTGGCATAACGGCAATACGTCGACTGCGGAGTATCGCTGGCAGGGAGATGACCTGTCGCTGATTGAACTGAACGTCTACAGCAAGACCCCCGAACACGTGAAAGTGCGTTTTGACGACCATGGCGAGCTGAGCTTTATGCAGCGCGAAGTCAGCGGTCAAAAACAGCAGCTTTCCAGCGATCAAATCGCCCTCTACCGTTATCGTGCCGAACAAATCCGCCAGACCAGCGATGCGCTTCGTCTGGGCCGCGTTGTGCTGCGCCAGGGGCGCTGGCATAACGATGGAACGGTAACCACCTGCGAAGGGCAGACGGTCAAGCCTGAGCTTGAATCCTGGGCGACAGAACACATTCAGCGCCGTCAGCGTCATTCATCAGTGGAGGTGAGTGTGGCGTGGCTGGAAGCGCCGGAAGGCTCTCAGCTGCTGCTGGTGGCGAACGAAGACTTCTGCACCTGGCAGCCGACGGAAAAGAGTTTTTGATTTAAGTTCCCTCTCCCTTGAGGGAGAGGGTGAGAGTGAGGGTGTGGAATTACTCGCCCTGCTCGCGCGCAATTGCGCGATAACCGATATCCTGACGGCTAAAGCTGCCGTTCCAGTGAATATCCGCCATCAGCGCATAGGCGCGCTTCTGCGCTTCTGCCACGGTATGGCCCAGCGCGGTCGCACACAGCACGCGTCCGCCGTTGGTGAGGACGCGATCGTCTTCAGCCAGCTTCGTACCTGCATGGAACACCTTCGCACCCTCAATCTCTTCCAGCGGCAGACCGTGGATCTCGTCCCCGGTGTTGTAGTTGCCCGGATACCCACCCGCAGCAATCACTACACCTAAAGAGGCACGCTCGTCCCACTCGGAGGTTTTCTCGTCCAGCTTGCCTTCGCAGGCTGCCAGACACAGATCCACCAGATCGGATTTCATGCGCAGCATGATGGGCTGCGTTTCCGGATCGCCAAAGCGGCAGTTGAATTCGATGACCTTAGGGTTACCCTGCTTGTCGATCATCAGACCTGCGTAAAGGAAACCGGTGTAGGTGTTGCCTTCCGCCGCCATCCCTTTCACGGTAGGCCAGATGACGCGATCCATGGTGCGCTGGTGGACTTCGTCAGTCACTACCGGAGCGGGGGAGTAAGCGCCCATTCCGCCAGTATTCGGGCCGGTATCGCCGTTACCCACGCGCTTGTGATCTTGGCTGGTGGCCATCGGCAGAACGTGCTCGCCGTCGACCATCACGATAAAGCTCGCTTCTTCACCGTCGAGGAACTCTTCGATCACGATGCGGTGGCCCGCATCGCCAAAGGCGTTGCCCGCCAGCATATCCTGAACCGCGGCTTCGGCTTCTTCGAGGGTCATCGCCACGATCACGCCTTTACCTGCTGCCAGACCGTCGGCCTTGATAACAATCGGCGCGCCTTTTTCACGCAGATAGGCCAGGGCTGGCTCTACTTCGGTGAAGTTCTGATATTCCGCCGTTGGGATGTTATGACGCGCGAGGAAATCTTTGGTGAAGGCTTTAGAGCCTTCCAGCTGCGCGGCACCTTGCGTTGGCCCGAAGATGGTCAGGCCCGCCGCTCGGAAGGCATCGACGACGCCAATCACCAGCGGCGCTTCCGGGCCGACGATGGTCAGGTCGATTTTCTCGCTCTGGGCAAAGCTCAGCAGCGCCGGGATATCGGTTACGCCAATAGCGACGTTCTGTAGCGTCGGCTCCAGGGCGGTACCGGCGTTGCCCGGTGCCACGAAGACCGTTTTCACCAGCGGAGACTGCGCCGCTTTCCACGCCAGAGCGTGCTCGCGTCCGCCGTTACCAATGACTAATACTTTCATTTTCAGCTCCGGGAATTAATGGCGGAAGTGGCGCATGTCGGTGAAGATCATCGCAATGCCGTGTTCGTCGGCGGCGGCAATCACTTCGTCGTCGCGGATTGAGCCGCCAGGCTGGATCACGCAGGTGATGCCCACTGCAGCAGCCGCGTCGATACCGTCACGGAACGGGAAGAAGGCGTCAGAAGCCATGGCGGAGCCTTTTACTTCCAGACCTTCATCGCCTGCTTTAATGCCCGCGATTTTCGCGGAGTAGACGCGGCTCATCTGGCCTGCACCTATCCCGATGGTCATGTTTTCTTTGGCGTAGACGATGGCGTTGGATTTGACGAACTTCGCAACCTTCCAGCAGAACAGCGCGTCACGCAGTTCCTGTTCGCTCGGCTGACGTTTGGTCACCACGCGCAGGTCGGCTTCCGTCACCATGCCCAGATCGCGGTCCTGAACCAGCAGGCCGCCGTTCACGCGCTTGAAGTCCAGGCCCGGCACGCGTTCTGCCCACTGGCCGCAAACCAGTACGCGCACGTTCTGTTTTGCTGCGGTGATTTTCAGCGCTTCTTCGGAAGCGGATGGCGCGATGATCACTTCAACGAACTGACGGGAGATGATGGCCTGCGCGGTTTCAGCATCCAGCTCGCGGTTGAAGGCGATAATGCCGCCGAACGCGGAGGTCGGGTCGGTTTTGTATGCGCGATCGTAGGCATCCAGAATAGAGGTGCTCACGGCAACGCCGCATGGGTTCGCATGCTTGACGATAACGCAGGCTGGCTCGCTGAACTCTTTCACGCATTCCAGCGCGGCGTCGGTGTCGGCAATGTTGTTATAGGAAAGGGCTTTACCCTGAACCTGCTGAGCGGTCGCAACAGAGGCTTCTTTTACCTCTTCTTCTATATAGAAGGCTGCCTGCTGGTGGCTGTTCTCGCCGTAGCGCATATCCTGCTTCTTAATGAAGTTCAGGTTCAGGGTGCGCGGGAAGCGGCCAGAAGGATCTTTGCTTTCACCGTGGTAGGCTGGCACCAGGCTACCGAAGTAGTTGGCGATCATGCTGTCGTACGCGGCGGTGTGTTCGAAGGCTTTGATGGCGAGGTCGAAACGCGTTTCCAGCGTCAGTGACCCTTCGTTGGCATCCATCTCATTAATAATGGTTTCGTAATCGCTGCTCTTTACGACGATGGCCACATCTTTATGGTTCTTGGCCGCGGAGCGCACCATGGTTGGGCCGCCGATGTCGATATTCTCTACGGCATCTTCCAGAGAGCAGCCTTCGCGGGCAACGGTCTGGGCAAACGGGTAGAGGTTAACAACCACCATGTCGATTGGCGCGATGTCATGCTGTTCCATAATGGCGTCGTCCTGACCGCGACGGCCAAGAATACCGCCGTGCACTTTCGGGTGCAGGGTTTTGACGCGTCCATCCATCATTTCCGGGAAACCGGTGTAATCGGACACTTCGGTTACCGGCAGACCTTTATCTGCTAACAGGCGAGCGGTACCGCCTGTAGAAAGCAGCTCCACACCGCGTGCGGAAAGTGCCTGAGCGAATTCGACGATACCGGCTTTATCAGAAACACTGAGCAGAGCGCGGCGGACTGGACGACGTTGTTGCATGGTAAATCCCCTGGATTTCACGATTACAGAGAGCGTTAGATGAATTTTCCTGCGAAAAACTCATCTAACACACCTGACGGGGCATCCTTGTTAAGCGCGAGCATTTTAACGAAAACGTTTGCGCAACGCTCGCACATTTTCACTTTTTCGTATCATTGTGGATAAGTCTGTGTGTAAAAAGGTATAAGGCGGGGTTTTGCTGTGGAATGCAGCAGTCAGTCATTTTTCTGTCATTTAGCGGTTGCGGCCTGCGGAGAACTCCCTATAATGCGCCTCCATCGACACGG
>NZ_AVOP01000019.1:0-26084 GCF_000733275.2 Enterobacter sp. EGD-HP1 | reverse complement strand
CGGCCGTACCGTTGGCGCGGGCGTTGTTGCTAAAGTTCTGGGCTAATTAATTATCCCCGAATAAAAAAAAGGACGCTTCGGCGTCCTTTTTTGTTTTCTGCCGTTCAGGCCTTGTCACAAAATTTCGCATTTTTTGCCTGCTCCCGCCCCGTATTGTGGCGCTTGTGGTATTGTAATCATAACCATTCTCACTTACACTTTGCGCATAATTTGAACGGGAGTCTCTATGTACGTTTGTTTATGTAATGGTGTAAGCGACAAGAAAATACGTCAGGCCGTTCGCCAGTTTCAGCCACAGTCTTTCCAGCAGCTTCGCAAGTTTGTTCCGGTGGGAAATCAATGCGGTAAATGCGTTCGCGCAGCGCGTGAGATTATGCAGGACGAATTGATGCAGATCCCGGAATTCAAAGAGATCGCGTAAGCGCCTATCTTTTTTTTGACATCCCTGTAGCCCGATCTACGCTTCAATGAGTGGAAGCGGAGGGACTATATAATGAAAGGTGATGTTAAAATCATAAGTTATCTCAATAAATTATTGGGAAATGAGCTTGTCGCAATCAATCAGTACTTTCTCCATGCAAGAATGTTCAAAAACTGGGGGCTTAAACGTCTGAACGACGTTGAGTACCATGAATCGATCGATGAAATGAAGCACGCCGATAAATATATCGAGCGTATTTTATTCCTTGAAGGCATTCCAAACCTGCAGGATCTCGGAAAGCTGGGCATCGGAGAAGATGTCGAAGAGATGCTGCGTTCCGACCTCAGGCTGGAACTTGAAGGCGCCAAAGATCTCCGTGAAGCCATAGCCTACGCAGACAGCGTACATGACTACGTCAGTCGCGATATGATGATCCAGATCCTGGCCGATGAAGAAGGCCACATTGACTGGCTGGAAACGGAGCTGGACCTGATTGCTAAAATCGGCCTGCAGAACTACCTTCAGTCGCAGATTAAAGTGGAAGAGTAACCACCGTCTTCCAACCTACGCATAAACCCGCTGCTGCCAGAAATGGCCCAAAAGGCAGCGGGTTTTTTAATGCCCCTTTATCAGGGCGGATTAACGAAAAAACAAGAATGCAAAGAAGCGCCATCAGCGCCGCGAGTAACGTCAGCGTAGGCAGTACGCACCAGCCATGCCATGCACCAAGCGCCGCCAGGTATTTTATATCGCCATATCCCATCCCTTCACGCCGGCAGATAAACCGATATCCCCAGTAAATAACGGCAAAGCCAATATATCCAATCATCGCACCCGCAACCGCACTCGGCAGAAAATCAGGTTGGATACAGAGCTGAAAGAGCAGTCCCGCCCATAGTAGCGGGCAGAGAAATTTATCGGGAAGCAGACCGTAGCGAATATCGTCATGTACAAGTAAGGCAGTCAGTGAAAGATAGATCAGCAGAAAGGGCAGGGTGGTTAGCATGGAAATGGCCTCAAACGGATTTGAGCGCATACTCGCTATAATCGGCCTGGCCGGCAATGCACAAAAAACGTAGATGCGTAGCGACTCGAAAGAAAGAATCGACGCAGGATACATTGCATAAAATGTTGCGCGCTCTTACGCATCCAGCCCCTTTGGCGCTTAATTTCTAAACGGCACTTGCGTCTTGCCCAGATTTACGTATAATGCGCGGGCTTGTCGTAATTGACGGCGGGTTCAATCAGAACCAGAGTAGCTCATTTTGTTACTCAACAATGCTCCCAATTGGGGAGCTACGTAAGAACGGTTACACTCTCCCATCAATCGTAATGGGTTTGAGGAGTAATCATTTTCGTTTATAAAATAATTGGAGCTCTGGTCTCATGCAGAACCAAAGAATCCGTATCCGCCTTAAAGCGTTTGATCATCGTCTGATCGATCAATCAACCGCGGAAATCGTCGAGACTGCTAAGCGCACTGGTGCGCAAGTCCGTGGTCCGATCCCGCTGCCGACCCGCAAAGAGCGCTTCACCGTTCTGATCTCCCCGCACGTTAACAAAGACGCGCGCGATCAGTACGAAATCCGCACTCACAAGCGTCTGGTTGACATCGTTGAGCCAACTGAGAAAACCGTTGATGCTCTGATGCGTCTGGATCTGGCTGCCGGTGTAGACGTGCAGATCAGCCTGGGTTAATCAGGTCATCGAGCGATTGAGAGGTTGATACAATGATTGGTTTAGTCGGTAAAAAAGTGGGCATGACCCGCATCTTCACTGAAGATGGCGTTTCAATCCCAGTAACCGTAATCGAAGTTGAAGCAAACCGCGTTACCCAGGTTAAAGATCTGGCTAACGATGGCTACCGCGCTGTTCAGGTGACCACTGGTGCTAAAAAAGCTAACCGTGTAACCAAACCAGAAGCGGGTCACTTCGCTAAAGCTGGCGTAGAAGCTGGCCGTGGTCTGTGGGAATTCCGTCTTGCTGAAGGCGAAGAGTTCACCGTAGGTCAGGACATTAGCGTTGAGCTGTTTGCTGACGTTAAAAAAGTTGACGTAACCGGTACCTCTAAAGGTAAAGGTTTTGCTGGTACCGTTAAGCGCTGGAACTTCCGTACCCAGGACGCTACCCACGGTAACTCCTTGTCTCACCGCGTTCCGGGTTCTATCGGTCAGAACCAGACTCCGGGCAAAGTGTTCAAAGGCAAGAAAATGGCAGGTCAGCTGGGTAACGAACGTGTAACCGTTCAGAGCCTGGACGTAGTACGTGTTGACGCTGAGCGCAACCTGCTGCTGGTTAAAGGTGCAGTTCCGGGTGCAACCGGTAGCGACCTGATCGTTAAACCAGCTGTGAAGGCGTAAGGGGATAGCAATGGAATTAGTATTGAAAGACGCGCAGAGCGCGCTGACTGTTTCCGAAACTACCTTCGGTCGTGATTTCAACGAAGCGCTGGTTCACCAGGTTGTTGTTGCTTATGCAGCTGGTGCTCGTCAGGGTACTCGTGCTCAGAAGACTCGTGCTGAAGTAACTGGTTCTGGCAAAAAGCCATGGCGCCAGAAAGGTACCGGCCGTGCGCGTTCAGGTTCTATCAAGAGCCCGATCTGGCGTTCAGGTGGCGTGACCTTCGCTGCGCGTCCACAGGACCACAGTCAAAAAGTTAACAAAAAGATGTACCGCGGCGCGCTGAAAAGCATCCTGTCCGAACTGGTACGTCAGGATCGTCTGATCGTTGTCGAGAAGTTCTCTGTTGAAGCGCCTAAAACTAAGCTGCTGGCACAGAAACTGAAAGACATGGCTCTGGAAGATGTGCTGATCATCACCGGTGAGCTGGACGAGAACCTGTTCCTGGCCGCACGTAACCTGCACAAGGTTGACGTACGCGATGCGACTGGTATCGACCCGGTTAGCCTGATCGCCTTCGACAAAGTCGTAATGACTGCTGATGCTGTTAAGCAAGTTGAGGAGATGCTGGCATGATTCGTGAAGAACGTCTGCTGAAGGTGCTTCGCGCACCGCACGTTTCTGAAAAAGCGTCTACTGCGATGGAAAAAACAAACACCATCGTTCTCAAAGTTGCTAAAGACGCGACCAAAGCAGAGATCAAAGCTGCTGTGCAGAAACTGTTTGAAGTCGAAGTCGAAGTCGTTAACACCCTGGTAGTTAAAGGGAAAGTTAAACGTCACGGACAGCGTATCGGTCGTCGTAGCGACTGGAAAAAAGCTTACGTCACCCTGAAAGAAGGCCAGAATCTGGACTTCGTTGGCGGCGCTGAGTAAGTCGGAGGAGTAATACAATGGCAGTTGTTAAATGTAAACCGACATCTCCGGGTCGTCGCCACGTAGTTAAAGTGGTTAACCCTGAGCTGCACAAGGGCAAACCTTTTGCTCCGTTGCTGGAAAAAAACAGCAAATCCGGTGGTCGTAACAACAATGGCCGTATCACCACTCGTCACATCGGTGGTGGCCACAAGCAGGCTTATCGTATTGTTGACTTCAAACGCAACAAAGACGGTATCCCAGCAGTTGTTGAACGTCTTGAGTACGATCCGAACCGTTCCGCGAACATCGCGCTGGTTCTGTACAAAGACGGCGAACGCCGTTACATCCTGGCCCCTAAAGGCCTGAAAGCTGGCGACCAGATTCAGTCTGGCGTTGATGCTGCAATCAAAGCAGGCAACACCCTGCCGATGCGCAATATCCCGGTTGGTTCTACCGTTCATAACGTAGAAATGAAACCAGGTAAAGGCGGTCAGCTGGCACGTTCCGCTGGTACTTACGTTCAGATCGTTGCGCGTGACGGTGCTTATGTCACCCTGCGTCTGCGTTCTGGTGAAATGCGTAAAGTCGAAGCAGACTGCCGCGCTACTCTGGGCGAAGTTGGCAATGCTGAGCATATGCTGCGCGTTCTGGGTAAAGCAGGTGCTGCACGCTGGCGTGGTGTTCGTCCTACCGTTCGCGGTACTGCGATGAACCCAGTCGATCACCCACATGGTGGTGGTGAAGGTCGTAACTTTGGTAAGCACCCGGTAACTCCGTGGGGCGTTCAGACCAAAGGTAAGAAGACCCGCAGCAACAAGCGTACTGATAAATTTATCGTACGTCGCCGTAGCAAATAATTTTAGAGGATAAGCCATGCCACGTTCTCTCAAGAAAGGTCCTTTTATTGACCTGCACTTGCTGAAGAAGGTAGAGAAAGCGGTGGAAAGCGGAGACAAGAAGCCCCTGCGCACTTGGTCCCGTCGTTCAACGATCTTTCCTAACATGATCGGTTTGACCATCGCTGTCCATAATGGTCGTCAGCACGTTCCAGTCTTTGTTACCGACGAAATGGTTGGTCACAAACTGGGTGAATTCGCACCGACTCGTACTTATCGCGGCCACGCTGCTGATAAAAAAGCGAAGAAGAAATAAGGTAGGAGGAAGAGATGGAAACTTTAGCTCAACATCGCCATGCTCGTTCTTCTGCTCAGAAGGTTCGCCTTGTTGCTGACCTGATTCGCGGTAAGAAAGTGTCGCAGGCCCTGGACATCCTGACCTATACCAACAAGAAAGCTGCGGTATTGGTCAAGAAAGTACTGGAATCTGCCATTGCTAACGCTGAACACAACGATGGCGCTGACATCGACGATCTGAAAGTCGCGAAAATTTTCGTAGATGAAGGCCCAAGCATGAAGCGCATTATGCCGCGTGCGAAAGGTCGTGCAGATCGCATCCTGAAGCGCACCAGCCACATTACTGTGGTTGTGTCCGATCGCTGAGACTCTGGAGACTAGCAATGGGTCAGAAAGTACATCCTAATGGTATTCGCCTGGGTATTGTAAAACCATGGAACTCTACCTGGTTTGCGAACACCAAAGAATTCGCTGACAACCTGGACAGCGATTTTAAAGTACGTCAGTACCTGACTAAGGAACTGGCTAAAGCGTCTGTATCTCGTATCGTTATCGAGCGTCCAGCGAAGAGCATCCGTGTGACTATTCACACTGCTCGCCCTGGCATCGTTATCGGTAAGAAAGGCGAAGACGTAGAAAAACTGCGCAAGGTCGTAGCGGATATCGCTGGCGTTCCTGCACAGATCAATATCGCTGAAGTTCGTAAGCCTGAACTGGACGCTAAATTGGTTGCTGACAGCATCACTTCACAGCTGGAACGTCGTGTTATGTTCCGTCGTGCTATGAAGCGTGCTGTACAGAACGCAATGCGTCTGGGCGCTAAAGGTATTAAAGTTGAAGTTAGCGGCCGTCTGGGCGGCGCGGAAATCGCACGTACCGAATGGTACCGTGAAGGTCGCGTACCGCTGCACACTCTGCGTGCTGACATCGACTACAACACCTCTGAAGCGCACACCACTTACGGTGTAATCGGCGTTAAGGTATGGATCTTCAAAGGTGAGATCCTGGGTGGTATGGCTGCTGTTGAACAACCGGAAAAACCGGCTGCTCAACCTAAAAAGCAGCAGCGTAAAGGCCGTAAATAAGGAGCGTCGCTGATGTTACAACCAAAGCGTACAAAATTCCGTAAAGTGCACAAAGGCCGCAACCGTGGTCTGGCGCAGGGTACGGATGTTAGCTTCGGCACTTTCGGTCTGAAAGCTGTTGGCCGTGGTCGTCTGACTGCACGTCAGATCGAAGCAGCACGTCGTGCAATGACCCGTGCAGTTAAGCGTCAAGGTAAGATCTGGATCCGTGTATTCCCGGACAAACCGATCACCGAGAAGCCGCTGGAAGTTCGTATGGGTAAAGGTAAAGGTAACGTGGAGTACTGGGTTGCCTTGATCCAACCGGGCAAAGTCCTTTATGAAATGGACGGTGTTCCGGAAGAGCTGGCCCGTGAAGCCTTCGGCCTGGCAGCAGCGAAACTGCCTATCAAAACCACCTTTGTAACTAAGACGGTGATGTAATGAAAGCAAAAGAGCTGCGTGAAAAAAGCGTTGAAGAGCTGAACGCTGAGCTGCTGAACCTGCTGCGTGAGCAGTTCAACCTGCGTATGCAGGCTGCAAGTGGCCAGCTGCAACAGACTCACCTGCTGAAGCAAGTGCGTCGCAATGTTGCACGCGTTAAGACTTTACTGACTCAGAAGGCGGGTGCGTAATGACCGATAAAATCCGTACTCTGCAAGGTCGTGTTGTTAGCGACAAAATGGAGAAATCCATTGTTGTAGCTATCGAACGTATTGTGAAACACCCGATCTACGGTAAATTCATCAAGCGTACGACCAAACTGCACGTACATGACGAGAACAACGAATGTGGTATCGGCGACAAGGTTGAAATCCGTGAATGCCGTCCACTGTCCAAGACTAAGTCCTGGACGCTGGTTCGCGTTGTAGAGAAAGCGGTTCTGTAATACAGTACGCCTTCTCAATACGAATAAACGGCTCAGCGATGAGCCGTTTATTTTTTCTACCCATATTGCAGAAGCGGTGTTATAATGCCGCGCCCTCGATATGGGGCTTTTTAACGGCTCTGATTTTAGAGTCTCAGGTAGTAGTTGACATTAGCGGAGCACTAAAATGATCCAAGAACAGACTATGCTGAACGTCGCCGACAACTCCGGTGCACGTCGCGTAATGTGTATCAAGGTTCTGGGTGGCTCGCACCGTCGCTACGCAGGCGTAGGCGACATCATCAAGATCACCATCAAGGAAGCAATTCCACGTGGTAAGGTCAAAAAAGGTGATGTGCTGAAGGCGGTAGTGGTGCGCACCAAGAAGGGTGTTCGTCGCCCTGACGGTTCTGTCATTCGCTTCGATGGTAATGCATGCGTTATTTTAAACAATAACAGCGAGCAGCCTATCGGCACGCGTATCTTTGGGCCGGTAACTCGTGAACTTCGTACTGAGAAGTTCATGAAAATTATCTCTCTGGCACCAGAAGTACTCTAAGGAGCGAATCATGGCAGCGAAAATCCGTCGTGATGACGAAGTTATCGTGTTAACCGGTAAAGATAAAGGTAAACGCGGTAAAGTAAAAAATGTTCTGTCTTCCGGCAAACTTGTCGTTGAAGGTATCAACCTGGTTAAGAAACATCAGAAGCCGGTTCCGGCCCTGAACCAACCAGGTGGCATCGTTGAAAAAGAAGCTGCTATTCAGGTTTCTAACGTTGCAATCTTCAATGCGGCTACCGGCAAGGCTGACCGTGTAGGCTTTAGATTCGAAGACGGCAAAAAAGTCCGTTTCTTCAAGTCTAACAGCGAAACTATCAAGTAATTTGGAGTAGTACGATGGCGAAACTGCATGATTACTACAAAGACGAAGTAGTTAACAAACTCATGACTGAGTTTAACTACAATTCTGTCATGCAAGTCCCTCGGGTCGAGAAGATCACCCTGAACATGGGTGTTGGTGAAGCGATCGCTGACAAGAAACTGCTGGATAACGCAGCAGCTGACCTGACAGCAATCTCCGGTCAAAAACCGCTGATCACCAAAGCACGCAAATCTGTTGCAGGCTTCAAAATCCGTCAGGGCTATCCGATCGGCTGTAAAGTAACTCTGCGTGGCGAACGCATGTGGGAGTTCTTTGAGCGCCTGATCACTATTGCTGTTCCACGTATCCGTGACTTCCGTGGCTTGTCCGCTAAGTCTTTCGACGGTCGTGGTAACTACAGCATGGGTGTCCGTGAGCAGATCATCTTCCCAGAAATCGACTACGATAAAGTCGACCGCGTGCGTGGTTTGGATATTACCATTACCACTACTGCGAAATCTGACGAAGAAGGCCGTGCTCTGCTGGCTGCCTTTGACTTCCCGTTCCGCAAGTAAGGTAGGGTTACTGAATGGCTAAGCAATCAATGAAAGCACGCGAAGTAAAGCGCGTAGCTTTAGCTGATAAATTCTTCGCTAAACGCGCTGAACTGAAAGCGATCATTTCTGATGTGAACGCTTCCGACGAAGATCGTTGGAATGCGGTTCTCAAGCTGCAGTCTCTGCCGCGTGATTCCAGCCCGTCTCGTCAGCGTAACCGCTGTCGTCAAACAGGTCGTCCACATGGTTATGTGGGCAAGTTTGGGTTGAGCCGTATCAAACTGCGTGAAGCCGCCATGCGCGGTGAAGTGCCAGGCTTGAAAAAGGCTAGCTGGTAATTACCAATTGAATCACGGGAGTAAAGACAGATGAGCATGCAAGATCCGATCGCGGATATGCTGACCCGTATCCGTAACGGTCAGGCCGCGAACAAAGTTGCGGTCACCATGCCTTCCGCCAAGCTGAAAGTGGCAATTGCCAACGTGCTGAAGGAAGAAGGTTTTATCGAAGATTTTAAAGTTGAAGGCGACACCAAGCCGGAACTGGAACTTACTCTCAAGTATTTCCAGGGTAAAGCTGTTGTAGAAAGCATTCAGCGTGTCAGCCGCCCAGGCCTGCGCATCTATAAGAAAAAAGATGAGCTGCCAAAAGTTATGGCTGGTCTTGGTATCGCAGTTGTTTCTACCTCTAAAGGTGTTATGACTGATCGTGCAGCGCGCCAGGCTGGTCTTGGTGGCGAAATTATCTGCTACGTAGCCTAATCGGAGGAAAGAATGTCTCGTGTTGCTAAAGCACCGGTCGTTATTCCTGCCGGCGTTGATGTAAAAATCGACGGTCAGGTTATTACGATCAAAGGTAAAAACGGCGAGCTGACTCGTACCCTCAACAAAGCTGTTGAAGTTAAACATGCAGATAACGCTCTGACCTTCGGTCCACGTGATGGTTTCGTGGATGGATGGGCTCAGGCTGGTACCGCGCGTGCCCTGCTGAACTCAATGGTTGTTGGTGTTACCGAAGGCTTCACTAAAAAGCTTCAGCTGGTTGGTGTAGGTTATCGTGCAGCTATCAAAGGGAATGCAGTAGGCCTGTCTCTGGGCTTCTCACACCCTGTTGAGCATCCGCTGCCGGCCGGTATCACTGCAGAATGTCCGACTCAAACTGAAATCGTGCTGAAAGGCGCTGATAAACAGCTGATCGGTCAGGTTGCAGCAGATCTGCGCGCCTACCGTCGTCCTGAGCCTTATAAAGGCAAGGGTGTTCGTTACGCCGACGAAGTCGTGCGTACCAAAGAGGCTAAGAAGAAGTAAGGTAACACTATGGATAAGAAATCTGCTCGTATCCGTCGTGCGACCCGCGCACGCCGCAAGCTCAAAGAGCTGGGTGCAACTCGCCTGGTGGTACATCGTACCCCGCGTCATATTTACGCACAGGTAATTGCACCGAACGGTTCTGAAGTTCTGGTAGCTGCTTCTACTGTAGAAAAAGCTATCTCAGAACAATTGAAGTACACCGGTAACAAAGACGCCGCTGCAGCTGTAGGTAAAGCTGTTGCTGAACGCGCTCTGGAAAAAGGCATCAGCAATGTTTCCTTTGACCGTTCCGGGTTCCAATATCATGGTCGTGTCCAGGCACTGGCAGATGCTGCCCGTGAAGCTGGCCTTCAGTTCTAAGGTAGAGGTGTAAGATGGCTCACATCGAAAAACAGGCTGGCGAACTGCAGGAAAAGCTGATCGCGGTAAACCGCGTATCTAAAACCGTTAAAGGTGGTCGTATTTTCTCCTTCACAGCTCTGACTGTTGTAGGCGATGGTAACGGTCGCGTTGGTTTTGGTTACGGTAAAGCGCGTGAAGTTCCAGCAGCGATCCAGAAAGCGATGGAAAAAGCCCGTCGCAATATGATTAACGTCGCGCTGAACAACGGCACCCTGCAGCACCCAGTTAAAGGTGTTCACACGGGTTCTCGTGTATTCATGCAGCCAGCTTCAGAAGGTACCGGTATCATCGCCGGTGGTGCAATGCGCGCCGTTCTGGAAGTTGCTGGGGTTCATAACGTTCTGGCCAAAGCATATGGTTCCACCAACCCGATCAACGTGGTTCGTGCAACTATTGATGGCCTGGAAAATATGAATTCTCCAGAAATGGTCGCTGCCAAGCGTGGTAAATCCGTTGAAGAAATTCTGGGGTAATTGACCATGGCAAAGACTATTAAAATCACTCAAACCCGCAGTGCAATCGGTCGTCTGCCGAAACACAAGGCAACGCTGCTTGGCCTGGGTCTGCGTCGTATTGGTCATACCGTTGAGCGCGAGGATACTCCTGCTGTTCGTGGTATGGTCAACGCGGTTTACTTCATGGTTAAAGTTGAGGAGTAAGAGATGCGTTTAAATACTCTGTCTCCGGCCGAAGGCTCTAAAAAGGCGGGTAAACGCCTGGGTCGTGGTATCGGTTCTGGCCTCGGCAAAACCGGTGGTCGTGGTCACAAAGGTCAGAACTCTCGTTCTGGCGGTGGCGTACGTCGCGGTTTCGAGGGTGGCCAGATGCCACTGTACCGTCGTCTGCCGAAGTTCGGCTTCACCTCTCGCAAAGCAGCGATCACAGCGGAAATCCGTCTGTCTGACCTGGCGAAAGTTGAAGGCGGCGTTGTAGACCTGAACACGCTGAAAGCAGCAAACATTATCGGTATCCAGATCGAGTTCGCGAAAGTGATCCTGGCTGGTGAAGTTTCTACTCCGGTAACTGTTCGTGGCCTGCGTGTTACTAAAGGTGCTCGTGCTGCTATCGAAGCTGCTGGCGGTAAAATTGAGGAATAAGTAGCAGATGGCTAAGCAACCGGGATTAGATTTTCAAAGTGCCAAAGGTGGATTTGGCGAGCTGAAACGCAGACTGCTGTTTGTTATCGGCGCGCTGATTGTGTTCCGTATTGGCTCTTTTATTCCGATCCCTGGTATCGATGCCGCTGTACTTGCCAAACTGCTTGAGCAACAGCGAGGCACCATCATTGAAATGTTCAACATGTTCTCTGGTGGTGCTCTCAGCCGTGCTTCTATCTTCGCATTGGGTATTATGCCGTACATTTCGGCATCTATTATTATCCAGCTGCTGACGGTCGTTCATCCGGCCCTGGCAGAGTTGAAGAAAGAAGGGGAGTCTGGACGTCGTAAGATTAGTCAGTACACCCGTTACGGTACTCTGGTGCTGGCAATATTCCAGTCGATCGGTATTGCTACCGGTCTGCCGAATATGCCTGGTATGCAGGGCCTGGTGTTAAACCCGGGCTTTGCATTCTACTTCACCGCTGTTGTAAGTCTGGTCACAGGGACGATGTTCCTGATGTGGCTCGGCGAACAGATTACTGAGCGTGGTATCGGTAACGGTATCTCAATCATTATCTTCGCCGGTATTGTTGCGGGCCTCCCGCCAGCCATCGCCCATACTATCGAGCAAGCGCGTCAAGGCGACCTGCACTTCCTCCTGTTGCTGTTGGTTGCAGTATTAGTATTTGCAGTGACGTTCTTTGTTGTCTTCGTTGAACGTGGTCAACGCCGCATTGTGGTGAACTACGCTAAACGTCAGCAGGGTCGTCGTGTCTATGCTGCACAGAGCACACATTTACCGCTGAAAGTGAACATGGCGGGGGTTATCCCGGCTATCTTCGCTTCCAGTATTATTCTGTTCCCGGCAACCATCGCGTCATGGTTCGGGGGCGGTACTGGTTGGAACTGGCTGACAACAATTTCGCTGTATTTGCAGCCTGGGCAACCACTTTATGTGTTACTCTATGCGTCTGCGATCATCTTCTTCTGTTTCTTCTACACGGCGTTGGTCTTCAACCCGCGTGAAACAGCAGATAACCTGAAGAAGTCCGGTGCATTTGTACCAGGAATTCGTCCGGGAGAGCAAACGGCGAAGTATATCGATAAAGTAATGACTCGCCTGACTTTGGTTGGTGCGCTTTATATTACTTTTATCTGCCTGATCCCGGAGTTCATGCGTGATGCAATGAAAGTACCGTTCTACTTTGGTGGGACCTCACTGCTTATCGTTGTTGTCGTGATTATGGACTTTATGGCTCAAGTGCAAACTCTGATGATGTCCAGTCAGTACGAGTCTGCATTGAAGAAGGCGAACCTGAAAGGCTACGGCCGCTAAATGGTCGCCTGAGAAGTTACGGAGAGTAAAAATGAAAGTTCGTGCTTCCGTCAAGAAATTATGCCGTAACTGCAAAATCGTTAAGCGTGATGGTGTCATCCGTGTGATTTGCAGTGCCGAGCCGAAGCATAAACAGCGCCAAGGCTGATTATTTCGCATATTTTTCTTGCAAAGTTGGGTTGAGCTGGCTAGATTAGCCAGCCAATCTTTTGTATGTCTGTACGTTTCCATTTGAGTATCCTGAAAACGGGCTTTTCAGCATGGTGCGTACATATTAAATAGTAGGAGTGCATAGTGGCCCGTATAGCAGGCATTAACATTCCTGATCAGAAACATGCTGTGATCGCATTAACTTCGATCTACGGCGTCGGCAAGACCCGTTCTAAAGCCATTCTGGCTGCAGCGGGTATCGCTGAAGATGTTAAGATCAGTGAGCTGTCTGAAGAACAAATCGACACGCTGCGTGACGAAGTTGCCAAATTTGTCGTTGAAGGTGATCTGCGCCGTGAAATCAGCATGAGCATCAAGCGCCTGATGGATCTTGGTTGCTATCGCGGTTTGCGTCATCGTCGTGGTCTGCCAGTGCGCGGTCAGCGTACTAAGACCAACGCACGTACCCGTAAGGGTCCGCGCAAACCGATCAAGAAATAATCGGGGTGATTGAATAATGGCAAAGGCACCAGTTCGTGCACGTAAACGTGTAAGAAAACAAGTCTCTGACGGCGTGGCTCATATCCATGCTTCTTTCAACAACACCATCGTTACTATTACTGATCGTCAGGGTAACGCATTGGGTTGGGCAACAGCCGGTGGTTCCGGTTTCCGTGGTTCTCGCAAATCCACTCCGTTCGCAGCTCAGGTTGCAGCAGAGCGTTGCGCAGAAGCCGTAAAAGAATACGGCATCAAGAATCTGGAAGTTATGGTTAAAGGTCCGGGTCCGGGTCGTGAATCTACTGTTCGCGCTCTGAACGCCGCTGGTTTCCGCATCACGAATATTACTGATGTGACTCCGATCCCTCATAACGGTTGTCGTCCGCCGAAAAAACGTCGCGTATAACGCTCCGTTTTTTAGGTTAGTTGGAGATAGAAAATGGCAAGATATTTGGGTCCTAAGCTCAAGCTGAGCCGTCGTGAGGGCACCGACTTATTCCTTAAGTCTGGCGTTCGCGCGATCGATACCAAGTGTAAAATTGAACAAGCTCCTGGCCAGCACGGTGCGCGTAAACCGCGTCTGTCTGACTATGGTGTGCAGTTGCGTGAAAAGCAAAAAGTTCGCCGTATGTACGGTGTGCTGGAGCGTCAGTTCCGTAACTACTATAAAGAAGCAGCACGTCTGAAAGGCAACACAGGTGAAAACCTGCTGGCCCTGCTGGAAGGTCGTCTGGACAACGTTGTATACCGTATGGGCTTCGGCGCTACTCGTGCTGAATCACGTCAGCTGGTTAGCCACAAAGCAATCATGGTAAACGGTCGTGTTGTTAACATCGCTTCTTATCAGGTTAAAGCGAATGACGTTGTTAGCATTCGTGAGAAAGCGAAAAAGCAATCTCGCGTGAAGGCCGCTCTGGAGCTGGCTGAGCAGCGTGAAAAGCCAACCTGGCTGGAAGTTGATGCTGGCAAGATGGAAGGTACGTTCAAGCGTCAGCCAGAACGTTCTGATCTGTCTGCGGACATTAACGAACACCTGATCGTCGAGCTTTACTCCAAGTAAAGCTTAGTACCAAAGAGAGGACACAATGCAGGGTTCTGTGACAGAGTTTCTAAAACCGCGCCTGGTAGATATCGAGCAAGTGAGTTCGACGCACGCCAAGGTGACCCTTGAGCCTTTAGAGCGTGGCTTTGGCCATACTCTGGGTAACGCACTGCGCCGTATTCTGCTCTCATCGATGCCGGGTTGCGCGGTGACCGAGGTTGAGATTGATGGTGTACTTCATGAGTACAGCACCAAAGAAGGCGTTCAGGAAGATATCCTTGAAATCCTGCTCAACCTGAAAGGGCTGGCGGTGAGAGTTCAGGGTAAAGATGAAGTTATTCTTACTCTGAATAAATCTGGCATTGGCCCTGTGACTGCAGCCGACATCACCCACGACGGTGATGTTGAAATCGTCAAGCCGCAGCACGTGATCTGCCACCTGACCGATGAGAACGCAGCGATTAGCATGCGTATCAAAGTTCAGCGCGGTCGTGGTTATGTGCCGGCTTCTGCCCGAATTCATTCGGAAGAAGATGAGCGCCCAATCGGCCGTCTGCTGGTCGACGCATGCTACAGCCCTGTAGAGCGTATTGCCTACAATGTTGAAGCAGCGCGTGTAGAACAGCGTACCGACCTGGACAAGCTGGTCATCGAAATGGAAACCAATGGCACAATCGATCCTGAAGAGGCGATTCGTCGTGCGGCAACCATCCTGGCAGAACAACTGGAAGCTTTCGTTGACTTACGTGATGTACGTCAGCCGGAAGTGAAAGAAGAGAAACCAGAATTCGATCCGATCCTGCTGCGCCCTGTTGACGATCTCGAATTGACTGTCCGCTCTGCTAACTGCCTCAAGGCAGAAGCTATCCACTATATCGGTGATCTGGTACAGCGTACCGAGGTTGAGTTGCTGAAAACGCCGAACCTGGGTAAAAAATCTCTTACTGAGATTAAAGACGTGCTGGCTTCACGTGGTCTGTCTCTGGGCATGCGCCTGGAAAACTGGCCACCGGCAAGCATTGCTGACGAGTAACCGGATCACAGGTTAAGGTTTTACTGAGAAGGATAAGGTCATGCGCCATCGTAAGAGTGGTCGTCAACTGAACCGCAACAGCAGCCATCGCCAGGCTATGTTCCGCAACATGGCAGGTTCACTGGTTCGTCATGAGATCATCAAGACGACCCTGCCTAAAGCGAAAGAGCTGCGTCGCGTAGTTGAGCCGCTGATTACTCTTGCCAAGACTGACAGCGTTGCTAATCGTCGTCTGGCATTCGCCCGTACTCGTGATAACGAGATCGTGGCAAAACTGTTTAACGAACTGGGCCCGCGTTTCGCGAGCCGTGCCGGTGGTTACACTCGCATTCTGAAGTGTGGTTTCCGTGCAGGCGACAACGCGCCGATGGCTTACATCGAGCTGGTTGATCGTTCAGAGAAAGCAGAAGCTGCTGCAGAGTAATCTGCAGTAACGTAAAAAAACCCGCTCCGGCGGGTTTTTTTATATCCGCGATATCCCCACTTCTCTACAATGCCTGTATCAATTCTGTTCATCCCCAGGAGCCGGTAATGTGGTTGCTCGACCAGTGGGCAGAACGCCATATTCGTGATGCCCAAAAAAAAGGCGAATTCGACGATCTTCCGGGCAGCGGCGAACCCCTTGTGCTTGACGATGATTCGCACATCGCACCGGAATTACGGGCTGGATACCGTTTACTGAAAAATGCTGGATGTCTCCCTCCGGAACTCGAACAGCGAAGAGAGGCTGTCGAACTGGCCGATCTTCTCAATGGGATCCGCCATGACGATCCACGACATTCTGAACTTAGCCGCCGCCTCGCCCTCCTTGAACTCAAGTTGCGCCAGGCAGGAATGAACACTGAGTTTCTGCACGGTGAATACGGTGAAAGATTGATGCAGAAAATAAACGAGGAGTAGCTATGTACCGTATCGGTGAACTTGCGAAGCTTGCGAACGTCACGCCGGATACCATCAGGTATTACGAAAAGCAGCAGATGATCGATCATGAAGTTCGCACTGAAGGCGGTTTTCGCCTTTATACCGATAACGATCTGCAGCGCCTGCGGTTTATTCGTTATGCGCGTCAGCTTGGTTTCACGCTGGACTCGATCCGCGAGTTACTATCGATCCGCATCGATCCGGAGCATCACACCTGCCAGGAATCTAAAAGCATTGTGCAGGCCCGCCTGGATGAAGTTGAAGCGCGTATACAGGAACTGCAAACCATGCAGCGCTCACTGCAAAGGCTGAATGATGCCTGCTGCGGTACGGCACACAGCAGCATTTATTGTTCAATCCTCGAAGCCCTTGAACAGGGAGCGAGTGGTGAAACGCAGGGCTGTTGATTTTTAGTTCATCCGGGTCTAGACTCCCGTCGTCATAAACCCTGCTCTGGAGACATTATGAGCCGCTATCAGCACACGAAAGGACAAATTAAGGACAATGCCATTGAGGCGTTACTTCACGACCCGTTATTCAGGCAGCGCGTTGAGAAGAATAAAAAAGGGAAAGGAAGTTATCTGCGTAAAGACAAACATGAAAAACGGGGTAACTGGGAGGCCAGTGGCAAGCAAGCGAATCGCTTATTTACCACTGGCCTTCCTGCTTTTATCTGTTGATTATACGCGGTTATTCTGCTCTTTTAACAGATCGCGGATCTCACTCAGCAGCACTTCTTCTTTCGTTGGTGCAGGTGCAGCAGCCGGCTCTTCTTTTTTACGGTTGAGCCTGTTGATCAGCTTGATAGCCATAAAAATGGCAAACGCGACAATCACAAAATCAAATACGTTCTGAATAAATACGCCGTAGTGCATTACTACTGCCGGAACGTCACCCTGCGCTTCACGCAGCGTGAAAGCGAATTGTTTGAAATCAATGCCCCCGATTAACAGCCCTAAAGGTGGCATGATAATGTCGGCCACTAATGATGAAACAATCTTGCCGAATGCTGCACCAATAATGACACCCACCGCCAAATCCACCACGTTCCCGCGCATCGCAAATTCGCGAAATTCTTTAATAAAACTCATTGTTCTCTCCTTGTGCCAGCTGACGAGTATAAGTTTAACAAATGATTAGCCAATTGCCATTCGGGATAATTAAACGTTATGAAAAATAAAAGGCACAGAAATGAAAAGGATAAAGTTCGGGTGCTCTTGTCGAGCACCCAACTCTTTAAAGGAAGAATGGACTTGGCTGGAATAAACGTTCAACGTCGGTAATAAACTTTTTATCGGTAAGGAACATAATAACGTGATCGCCTTGCTCAATACGTAAATTGTCATTTGCAATCATGACGTCATTCCCGCGCACAACGGCGCCGATAATCGTGCCTGGTGGCAGCTTAATTTCGTCGATTGACCGGCCCACGACGCGTGACGTGGTTTCATCTCCGTGAGCAACAGCCTCAATAGCTTCCGCCACGCCGCGGCGGAGCGATGACACACCAACAATATCCGCTTTACGAACATGGCTCAGGAGCGCGGATATTGTAGCCTGCTGCGGCGAAATGGCGATATCAATGACGCTGCCCTGAACCAGATCGACATACGCCTTGCGCTGGATAAGCACCATAACTTTTTTAGCCCCCATGCGCTTCGCGAGCATGGCGGACATTATATTCGCCTCGTCGTCGTTGGTGACGGCAATAAACAGATCAACTTGATCAATATGCTCTTCAGCCAGCAGCTCCTGATCCGACGCATCGCCATAAAATACGATCGTATTTTGCAGTTTTTCCGCCAGTTCAGCAGCTCGCTGTTGATCGCGCTCGATCAACTTAACGCTGTAATCTTTTTCTAACCGATGTGCCAGACCTGCACCGATATTGCCGCCGCCGACCAGCATAATGCGTTTATAAGGTTTTTCGAGACGCTGAAGTTCACTCATCACCGCACGAATATGCTGTGAGGCAGCAATAAAGAAGACCTCATCACCTGCTTCGACGATCGTGGAGCCTTGCGGGCGGATTGGCCGGTCGTGACGGAAAATGGCTGCGACGCGCGTATCGATATGCGGCATGTGCTCGCGCATGGTGGAAAGCGCATTGCCGATCAATGGTCCACCGTAGTAGGCCTTAACCACTGCCAGGCTCACTTTACCCTCGGCAAAGTTCACCACCTGCAGGGCGCCCGGATATTCGATCAGGCGATAGATATTATCGATAACCAACTGTTCTGGTGCGATGAGATGGTCGATAGGAACCGCTTCGGAATTAAACAGTTTCTCAGCATCGCGAACATAGTCCGGAGAGCGAATGCGCGCAATTCGGTTTGGCGTGTTGAAAAGCGAGTAGGCCACCTGGCAGGCCACCATGTTGGTTTCGTCAGAACTGGTTACCGCAACCAGCATGTCGGCATCGTCGGCACCCGCCTCACGAAGAACGCGTGGGTGCGAACCATGACCCTGCACCACGCGCAGGTCAAACTTGTCCTGTAAGACACGCAGACGATCGCCGTTGGTATCAACAATTGTGATGTCGTTATTTTCGCCAACCAGGTTTTCCGCTAGCGTTCCGCCCACCTGTCCTGCACCCAGAATGATAATCTTCATATCTCGTGACCTGTTCTCAACATCACTCTTTGATTAGCTTAGCGTAAAAGAAGCCATCACCCTCTTCAGCACCCGGCAGGTTCTGCAGACCCGGGGATTCAGGCGTTCCCGTATCGCGCAGCGCGGCGCCCGGGGTACGTTTAAGGAAGGCCGCGATTTGCTGGCTGTTTTCTTCCGGCAGTACGGAGCAGGTTGCATAGACCAGCGTTCCGCCAGGTTTAAGATGTGGCCAAATGGCGTCGAGTATGTCGGATTGCAGTTGGGCAAGTTCCTGAATATCACGATCGCGGCGTAGCCACTTGATGTCCGGATGACGACGAATAACACCGGTTGCAGAGCAGGGGGCGTCCAGCAAAATGCGATCGAACTGGGTTTCACCACACCATTCTGCGGGTTTGCGTCCATCGCCTTGCTTAACCTGAGCCTTCATGCCCAGACGCTTGAGGTTGTCGTAGACGCGTGAAAGACGCTGTTCATCGACATCCACTGCCATCACGCTGGCCTGCGGAGCCACTTCAAGAATATGCGTCGTTTTGCCCCCAGGCGCGGCGCACAGATCGAGGATCTGCTCACCATTTTGGGGTTCAAGCCAGGTCATGCAACCCTGAGCCGAGGCATCCTGCACGGTTACCCAGCCTTCATCAAAACCGGGTAATGCATGTACCGGTGCCGGTGAGGCTAAGCGTACAGCATCCGGATAGGATTCATGCGGGAATCCACTCATTCCGGCTTCTTCAAGTAATGCCAGCCATGCGTCACGGGCGTGGTGATTTCGATTCACGCGTAACCACATTGGCGGACGCTGGTTGTTGGCATCGGCAATCTCCTGCCATTTCTGCGGATAGGCTTTTTTCAGGCGCTTCAACAGCCAGTCAGGGTGCAGGAAGCGTGCTTCGCTTTGGGCAAATTCAGCCAGAAGATCTTCCTGCTGTCTCTGGAACTGACGCAGTACGCCGTTGATCAGCCCTTTCAGATGGGGGCGTTTAATCGCAACGGCACCTTCCACCGTCTCAGCCAGCGCGGCATGAGGTGGGATGCGGGTATGAAGAAGCTGATAAAAGCCTACCATAATCAAATAGTGTACGGTGCGCTGCTTGCCTGTCATTGGGCGTGACATCAGCTTGTTAATCAACCACTCAAGCTGTGAAAGCGTGCGCAGAACACCAAAACAGAGCTCCTGAAGCAGGGCTTTGTCTTTATCAGAGACTTTTTGTTGCAGAGGAGGCAGGACGTTACTTAATGACTGGCCCTGCTCGATAACCTGCTCAACGGCCTGAGCCGCCATACTGCGTAGATTTTGTTTTTTCATAACCGTAAAAATAAAAATGCCCGGAAACACCGGGCCTTAAGGATAAATTTGCTCAGGCAAGACGATTGCCCGGAATAAACCATTCGCGGCGGGAATTTAACAGATCCTGAGCGCTCATGGCCTTCTTGCCGGCCGGTTGTAGCGATTCAAGATTCAGGATCCCTTGCGCAGTCGCCACCTGGATCCCGTTCTTGTTGGCGTCAACAATCGTACCGGGTTCAGCCGTGGTAGTACCGCTAATGACGGAGGCTTTCCAGACTTTCACTGGCTGCTCATCAATCTCTATCCAGCTCATCGGCCACGGATTAAAAGCGCGGATGCAGCGTTCAAGTTGCGCGGCTGACAGGGACCAGTCGATACGCGCTTCTTCTTTGCTCAGTTTTTCGGCATACGTCACCAGCGCGTCATCCTGAACTTCCGGTTTCGCCGTATTGTCAGCAAGCTGCTGGAGCGTCTCAATAAGCCCTTGTGGACCAAGGTCTGCCAGTTTGTCATACAGCGTAGCGCTGGTATCGTCTGACGTTATGGGGCACGCCAGTTTATACAGCATATCGCCGGTGTCTAAACCTACGTCCATCTTCATGATGGTAACGCCCGTTTCGGCATCACCCGCCCACAGCGAGCGCTGGATAGGTGCAGCACCACGCCAGCGCGGGAGCAGAGACCCATGCACGTTGATACACCCCAGGCGAGGCATATCGAGCACAGCTTTCGGCAGAATTAAACCGTAAGCCACCACCACCATTACGTCGGCATTCAGGTCAGCAACCAGCTGCTGATTTTCCTGTGGTCGTAACGATGCGGGCTGGAAAACGGGTAGCCCATGCTCTTCTGCCAGCACCTTTACCGGGCTCGGCATCAGTTTTTTACCGCGACCTGCCGGACGGTCAGGCTGGGTAAAGACGCCAACAACCTGGTGACCAGAAGATAACAGCGCGTCAAGATGACGCGCTGCAAAATCAGGTGTTCCCGCGAAGATAATTCGTAGTGTTTTAGACACGATGATCCTTGTATCCGGGGGGACGTTATGCGCGAGAACGCAAACGATCCAGTTTTTCTACTTTCTGACGAATACGCTGCTGTTTCAGCGGCGAGAGATAATCGATAAACAGTTTACCGACCAGGTGATCCATCTCATGCTGAATACAAATCGCCAGCAGGTCGTCGGCTTCCAGTTCGAACGGATTACCGTCACGATCCAGGGCGCGAATTTTCACTTTTTCGGCACGCGGCACTAAAGCACGCTGTTCAGGAATGGACAGACAGCCTTCCTCAATACCGGTTTCGCCACTCTTTTCGAGCAGCTCAGGGTTGATCAGCACCAGACGGCCATCGCGATTTTCAGAAACATCAATCACGATAATACGCTTGTGAATGTCCACCTGCGTCGCCGCCAGGCCAATGCCCTCTTCGGCGTACATGGTATCGAACATATCATCAACGATACGCTGGATTTCTGCATTCACTTCTTTGACCGGTTCAGCGACGATGCGAAGGCGCTCGTCCGGAATATGTAACACTTGCAAAACTGCCATAAATTTCCAGAGTCGTGTTCAGGAGTTGATAAGAATACTCTCTCTATTCTAGACAAATCCCCCATCGATTGACAGCATCAGTGACCAATCGCAATGATTGCGGAGGCCGCTTATGGCAGGGGAAAGGATGACGTCTACCGAGATATGGCTACGGCTAATACACACAGGGTCTCTGTGTGGTGATGTAATGCTGGAAGCGGCTGCGCGACTGCAGACGCAGGAACACATTGATGCACTCGTTGCCAGAAACGCCGGGCTGACAGCAAAGCAGGTTGAACGGTTCTTTGCGCCAGACGAGAGTGAGCTGGAACGTAACCTGATGTGGCTTGAGCAGCCGGGAAATCACTTATTGACGGCCAACCATCCGCTTTATCCCCCTTTACTCCGAACGATTCCTGATTATCCCGGGGCATTATTCGTAAAAGGTAACCCTGAGGCGCTTAATACGGTTCAACTGGCGGTGGTAGGCAGTCGTGCACCGTCATGGTACGGCGAGCGATGGGGGAAGATCCTTTGCGAACAACTTTCACAAAGCGGTTTCACTATCACCAGCGGGCTGGCCTGCGGTATTGACGGCGTTGCCCACGGCGCGGCGCTGTCAGTTAAAGGACGAAGTGTAGCGGTGCTGGGGAACGGTCTTTTTAGCATCTATCCACGCCGACATCAGGCACTGGCGATGCGGCTTATTGAATCTGACGGTGCGATAGTGTCTGAGTTTCCGCTTTCCGCGCAGCCCCGGCCGGCAAACTTTCCGCGTCGTAATCGGATTATCAGCGGGCTTAGCAAAGGCGTGCTGGTGGTTGAAGCGGCGCGCCGAAGCGGTTCGCTGGTCACGGCGCGATGCGCGCTCGAACAGGGAAGAGAAGTATTCGCCTTGCCTGGACCGATAGGTAATCCCGGATGCGAGGGGCCCCACTGGCTGATTAAGCAAGGGGCAACACCGGTAACGGAAGTAGGGGATATTCTTGAAAATTTGCAATATGGGTTGCAATGGCTGCAGGAAGATCCCGAAAAGCGACAATATTCATCAGATCAGGGAAAGGTGGCATTGCCATTTCCCAAGCTCCTGGCTAACGTAGGAGATGAGGTAACACCTGTTGACGTTGTCGCTGAACGTGCCGGCCAACCTGTGCCAGTAACGGTAGCACAGCTACTCGAACTGGAGTTAGCAGGGTGGATCGCAGCTGTACCCGGCGGCTATGTCCGATTAAGGAGGGCATGCCATGTTCGACGTACTGATGTATTTGTTTGAGACTTACATCCATAACGAAGCAGAAATGCGAGTGGATCAGGACAAATTGACACAGGATCTTACCGATGCGGGGTTTGAGCGGGAAGATATCTATAATGCGTTGATGTGGCTGGAAAAACTGGCTGATTATCAGGAAGGCCTTGCCGAACCGATGCAGCTTGCTTCTGACCCATTGTCAGTACGCATTTATACCGCAGAAGAGTGTGAAAGGCTGGACGCCAGCTGCCGGGGGTTCATCTTATTCCTTGAGCAGATTCAGGTGTTGAACCTCGAAACGAGAGAAATGGTGATAGAGCGCGTCATGGCGCTGGATACAGCAGAATTTGAACTGGAAGATCTCAAGTGGGTGATCCTGATGGTTCTGTTTAATATCCCGGGCTGTGAAAACGCCTATCAGCAAATGGAAGAATTACTCTTTGAAGTGAATGAAGGTATGCTGCACTAATTCAATGTGCAGCACCAAGAGTTGTTATGGCCAAATCAGCACTATTCACGGTGCATAAAAACGAGCCCTGCCCGCAGTGCGGGGCTGAACTTGTTATTCGGTCCGGGAAACACGGCCCGTTTCTCGGTTGTTCACACTATCCGGAATGTGATTATGTCCGTCCCCTGAAAAGCCAGGCGGATGGACATATCGTTAAAATTCTGGAGGGGAAGTATTGTCCACTTTGCGGTGGTGAATTAGCCCTGCGGCAGGGGCGTTTCGGCATGTTCATTGGATGTAGCCGCTACCCGGAATGTGAGCATACGGAACAAATTGATAAGCCTGATGAAACGGCAATTGCGTGCCCTCAGTGTCAGCGCGGTCAATTGGTACAGCGCCGCTCCCGTTATGGTAAGACCTTCCATTCGTGCGATCGCTATCCTGAATGCCAGTTCGTTATCAATTTTAAACCGGTAGCGGGAACCTGCCCTTATTGCAATTATCCGCTACTCATAGAGAAGAAAACCGCGCAAGGCATGAAACGCTTCTGCGCCAGTAAACAATGTGGAAAGCCGGTTACGGCGGATCAAAATAGTGAATAATAACCTGCCATCAGGCGCCATTGCGCATGCAGTGGGCGTACTGAAAAATGAAGAAGTCATCGCCTATCCAACTGAAGCTGTTTTTGGGGTCGGTTGCGATCCTGACAGCGAGACGGCTGTCAGCCGTCTGCTTGCCTTAAAACAAAGACCCGTCGAGAAAGGGCTGATTTTGATCGCTGCGAATTACGAGCAGCTTAAACCCTATATCGATGACTCCATGCTGACACCGGCGCAGCGCGAGACTATCTTCTCCGCGTGGCCTGGACCAGTGACCTTCGTCTTCCCGGCGCTGCCGACAACGCCGCGCTGGTTAACCGGACGCTTTGATTCCCTCGCCGTTCGCGTAACTGACCATCCGCTGGTGGTTGAGCTTTGTCTGGCATTTGGTAAACCGCTGGTCTCAACCAGCGCCAACCTGACCGGATTGCCACCTTGTCGGACAACTGAAGAAGTGCTGGCGCAGTTCGGGAACGACTTCCCTGTCGTTGTCGGTGAAACGGGAGGGCGCCTGAATCCGTCTGAAATTCGCGACGCTTTGACCGGCGAACGTTTTCGCCAGGGGTAATCTCATGGAAACCTATGCTGTTTTTGGTAATCCGATTGCACACAGCAAGTCACCGTTGATCCATCAGCAATTTGCGAAGCAGCTGCAGATAAATCATCCCTATGGTCGCGTACTGGCACCGGTGGATGCATTTATTCCAACGCTGGAGGCTTTTTTCGCCGCGGGCGGTAAAGGCGCGAATGTGACGGTCCCTTTTAAAGAAGAAGCCTTCGAACGTGCGGATGAGCTGACCGAGCGCGCTTCACTGGCTGGTGCAGTCAATACACTAAAACGGCTTGAGGATGGACGCCTTTTGGGTGACAACACCGACGGAATTGGTTTACTTAGCGATCTGGAACGGTTGTCGTTTATTAAGCCTGGGTTCCGGGTCCTGCTGATTGGTGCGGGTGGCGCATCGCGGGGAGTGCTGTTGCCTCTGCTTTCACTGGACTGTGCGGTGACCATTACCAACAGAACCTTTTCCCGCGCAGAAGCGCTGGCGACGTTGTTTGCGCATACCGGCAGCGTGAGCGCGGTAGCGCTTGACGATCTTGCCGATCGTGAGTTCGATCTTGTCATCAATGCCACGTCCAGCGGCATCAATGGCGAGATCCCGGCAATTCCCGCTTCTCTGGTCAGCGCGCATATGTACTTCTATGACATGTTTTATCAGAAAGGGAAGACGCCTTTCCTGAGCTGGTGTGAACAACACGGCGCGAAACAGTTAGCCGATGGACTGGGAATGCTGGTGGGTCAGGCTGCGCATGCGGTGCTGCTCTGGCATGGCGTGCTGCCTGCGGTCGAACCTGTCATTGAAAAGTTAAAGCAGGAGCTTTCTGCGTGAACCAGGCTATTCATTTCCCGGACAGAGAGAACTGGGATGAGAGTAAACAGGCGGTCTGTTTTCCGGTGCTGGTGCAGGGGATGCAGCTTAACTGTGCCATTCATGGGGAAACGCTGTTGCGTCGTTTTGGCGGTTCAGACCCGATAGCGGTATTTTGCGAAAATCGCTGGGATCTGGAAGAGGAAGCCAGCGATTTAATCCGCGAACAGCAGGAAGACGATCAGGGCTGGGTTTGGTTGTCCTGATCCAAATAATCATTCTTCCAGTTAACGTAGTTGTTCGCCGAGTATTTTAATCCTTCGATCTCTGCCTCCTTCAGGGGGCGGATTTGTTTTACCGGGCTTCCCAGATAGAGATAGCCACTCTCCAGCCGTTTGTTCTGCGGGACCAGGCTACCGGCACCAATCATTACGTCATCTTCTACTATGACGCCATCCAGCAAAATCGACCCCATGCCAACAAGTACGCGATTTCCGATAGTGCAGCCGTGTAGCATCACTTTATGGCCGACGGTAACCTCTTCTCCAATGATGAGAGGATTGCCCTCCGGGTTATAGGAGGATTTGTGCGTGACATGCAGAACGCTACCGTCCTGAATATTGGTACGTGCACCAATCGACACGTAGTTAACATCACCCCTGATGGCGACGAGGGGCCAGATGCTGACGTCGTCGGCCATTCGGACATCACCAATCACCACGCTGCTGGCATCGATCATCACGCGATCGCCTTTTTGGGGGAACAGATCTTTATAAGGACGTAATACTGCGGGCATATCTACCTCTAACAATGAGCGCTATACAGAAGACTTTGATCATAGTAATGGATCGAGGCAAGGCAAAATACGTCAATATTTAAGCAGAACGGGCGGGATTTCAGCGAAAAGCGCGGAAAATCAGCAGTCGGAAAAAAAGATCTAAAAAATACTTGTGCTAAAAAATGGGATCCCTATAATGCGCCTCCATCGACACGGCGGATGTGAATCACTTCACACAACAAGCGG
>NZ_AVOP01000018.1:0-29271 GCF_000733275.2 Enterobacter sp. EGD-HP1 | reverse complement strand
AAAGGTGGTCTTTTACTTGCCCGGCGGCGCTGCGCTTGCGCGGGCCTACGGGTTCTGTAGGCCGGGTAAGCGCGAGCGCCACCCGGCATTTACAGTGGGGATCAATCCTTGTCCGTTGCGCTCAGCGTAACGGAGGAGAGATAGTTCAGCAGAGCAATATCGTTGTCCACGCCCAGCTTCATCATCGCTGATTTCTTCTGGCTGCTGATGGTTTTAATACTGCGGTTCAGCTTCTTGGCAATCTCGGTCACCAGGAAACCTTCTGCGAACAGGCGCAGAACTTCACTCTCTTTCGGGGACAGACGTTTGTCACCGTAGCCACCCGCGCTGATTTTTTCCAACAGACGAGAGACGCTCTCAGGCGTGAACTTCTTGCCTTTCTGCAGCGCAGCGAGCGCTTTTGGCAGATCGGTTGGTGCGCCCTGTTTCAGCACAATCCCTTCGATGTCCAGATCCAACACCGCGCTCAGGATCGCCGGATTGTTGTTCATGGTCAGAACAATGATCGAGATGTCCGGGAAGTGACGTTTAATATATTTGATGAGCGTGATCCCGTCACCGTACTTGTCCCCAGGCATGGAGAGATCGGTAATGAGCACGTGTGCATCAAGCTTTGGGAGGTTATTGATCAGTGCTGTAGAGTCTTCAAATTCACCGACTACATTCACCCACTCGATCTGTTCAAGTGATTTGCGAATACCGAACAGTACAATCGGATGGTCATCGGCAATAATTACGTTCATATTGTTCATGTATAAGGCTACCTTGCTACAGCAAGCTTTTGACGTAGGCGTCAATGTCGCTGATGTATTTTTCAATGCCAGAGGCATCTTTCTCACGAATTAGATGTTCCAGCGTTTCACATAACTGCTTGCCGGGAACCAGATTAAGCATGGCAAACACCCCTTTAAGCCGGTGTGCTGTCTGTGCCAGCGCTGCGAAATCATTCGCAGCGGACTCAGTATACAACCGCTTAACATCATCTGGTACTGTATCAACAAAGAGTGAATAGTATCCGCTGGCGTGAAGTTCGGCATTTTCATTGCCGCCTAACGGTGATTCCGCTATCTCTTCCTGCGCCAGCTGCTCTTCTATTAGTTGTAGTACAGCTTCCTGCATCGCATTGCTTATATTAAAGTTGACGCGCAGCTGGCCAGGGCCGATTTTCCGCACGCCTGACTCATCATCGCTTAAAAGCAAGCCGGAGGCAGTAAGATTAGACGGATTATCAGTTAAAAACAGATCAAATTCTTGACTTGCAAGTCTTTCATCCGGCGTGATGCAGGCCGCACCCCAGTTTTCTAACTGACGAACGACAATATTGCGGATCTCATTCGAGGTCACATCGACCATCACCACAACATCATCCAGCAGACGTTCTTCATCTTCTTCCTGCGGATTGGCCGCCATTTTCACGTGCAGAGAATAGCGGGTGCCGAGGGATTCACGGGCTTTGATATTCAGATGACCGCCGAGCTTACGCGCCAGCTGATCGCATAGCCAGAAGGTCAGGGCATTGGCCTTGCCGTAGCGATCGCTTTGCGTGTCATTCAGGAACGGGAAGTGAAGATTATCAATTTCACTCGTTGTGACGCCTTCCCCGGTGTCCAGGATGCGGAACGCCAGACGGTCTTCTGCCGACTCCTCCGTGCTGACTTCAAGGGTGATCTTGCCGATCTGTGTCGTGGTCACGGCGTACTGAATAATCATCAGCAGAATACGGCGCAGCGCTTCGCGATCGCCGTGGCGTTTGTCATTCGCTGGGAGATTGTTATTGATCAGCAGTTGCAGCCCTTTGCGCTTAATGACGGGCAGCACTTCCGGGACCACTTCATCGATTAAATCCTGAATGGAGAAGAGGGTTGGCGTTCCCTTCCAGAAATCATTCTCCAGCATGTTCGCCAGCTGGATTTCATCAACCATTCTGACCAGCGAATCGGCCTGGCAGGCAAGCTGGTGGCTTTCAGCGGTGTTTAACGCTGCCGCCTGGGTCGCCAGCGTTTTTAACGGCTGCTTAAAGGCATCGCCAATGTTTTGCATGAATGCGGCACGCCCCTGCTGGTTTTTCTCATACAGTCTTTGTGCCTGCTTGAGCTTTTTATTAACCAGCACTTCACGATCCTGGTCGCGAATAATGAAGATTTGCGTGCGGGGAGCCACCTGGCTGCGGAACTGACGGATCTCGTAAAGTTCATTGTTGATGGTGGCCTGAATCACCCCCTGGTGTTGATCCGCCATGGTGGTGATGTTCTGCAGGTTAAGATGCGGCAGCAGATGGTCGGCAATTTTGTTGCTCATCACCGTACGATTCGCCTCCTGGTCGTGAACTAAGACCCCGAGCGGCAGCACGGAAACAATCTCTTCATTCAGTGCACGTAATACGCGCAGCTCATTGCTGGTGCCGGCCGGAACCGCAGAGGCGTCGCTCTGACGCCCCGTCTGGAAACGGAAGGTGCTGTAGCCAAACAGGGCCAGGGCCAGCAGGCCGATATTCAGCAGCAGAGGCAGCAGGATATTTTGCAGGGTGTCGAGCAGCAGCGTGCCAAACGGCACCTGCCACACCAGGCGCATACCGGTCGAGTTCAGCGATGAGGCAATTTCGATTTTCGAGCCGTTAAAGGAGATCGATACGCTCTCTGCAGCCTCTTTGTCTGACGCAGCACGCATGTTCTGGGTGCTGGTGTCTGGCTCCATGCGGAAGCTGTCGAGCGGCATGTCCGGCGGGATTAAATCATTAATCGGTAAGTCGAAGGCCACCACCGTCGCCAGATGTCCTGGCTGGTTGAACGTAGTGCGCAGGGTAAAATAATGACCGTTTTGCCAGGCCAGACGACGCAGGGAAGAGAAGCTCTCACGTTCATCAAGGGCATTTGCCTGCTGCAACATCTCTGCCCGGCGGGAATCGACGATGCTGCCCACGGTTGTCTCTTTAAACCCGGAAGAGAGATCTTTTAACGGCAGCGTTGAGATCAGGATCATGCTGTTGTCCTGACCGTTCAGATAGTACATCGACCACGGTACCGTTTCAGCGCCCCAGAGGGTATCCAGGTAGGTCGAAATACGCTGCGTCATCTCAAGCGTGGCGCTGTCGTGCGAGCCAAAGATGAGGGCCTCGGTCTTACGCTGCGGTTTTTCGAGATAATAAACATCCTGCTTAAGCCGCGTCTCCTGAAGTCCATCTCCGGACGAGGAGGTCGGGGCTGCCGCGATATTGTCGTAAATTTGCCAGGTGGCGTAGCGCCAGGTATCTATGCGCTTGTGCACGGCATGGGTGATATCAACGACCTGATAGCTCTTATCCTTCAGCCAGGCGTTAACCGCGCTTTGTACCATTACCCCCATGGTGACTAACAGCACAACGATCAAAAGAAGAAAGAAACGGGTGATGCTCCCGGGAAGGAGGGAAAATTTGCTCGGGGCGGTAGTTTCAGTCTGACTCATTGATATCTTTAACCCGTTATGGTCGTGCTCTGTGGCGATAGGGCAGTATAAAGGGTAATAACTGAATTTCCAGCGCCACCGTCCGGGAAGAGGCGACTTTTTCACTGGACAATATCGACGGTGAGGCGCGCAGTAAACATGTACAAACTCGCCATAGGCGTACAAATAACAGACACACGTAGCCAGAAAATAGCACGAATTAACAAGAAATTAAGTTTGGCCTCAATTTTCTTCCCTCGCAGGTTACCCGACGAGAATTTAGTTAATAGTCGTTACAATTACGGTGCGGTAGCACAAAAAAAGAGAAGTTACGTAAAGAAAGGTAAAAAAAAACCGAATGCGATGCATCCGGTTCAATTAGGGATAAACAGACATTCAAAACTGAATGACGGTAATAAATAAAGTTAATGATGATAGCGAGAGTTATTTTAGAGATTAGGTTCGATCTTGTTTTGTCATTCAGTGCTGTAACGGAATTTATTGTAACTATTTGATTTTTATGTGTTGATTTTTTGGTTTGATTATAAGTGCTAATTTTCTAAGCTATTTGTGCTTTGTAAAAGTTCCTTGATATTTACATTTTGAAACACGTTGGCAGATAAATGAAACATCTTCAAAGTTTTCGTATCATATTCGCATTGGATTATTCTGTAATTTTGCGGAGAATGAAATTGCCGACTGGTTAATGAGGGTTAACCAGTAAGCAGTGGCAATTATAAGGCATATAACAGAGGGTTAATAAAATGAAAGTTAAAGTACTGTCCCTCCTGGTACCAGCACTCCTGGTGGCAGGCGCAGCAAATGCGGCCGAAATTTATAACAAAGATGGCAACAAATTAGATCTGTACGGCAAAGTTGATGGTCTGCACTATTTCTCTGACGACAAGAGTGCCGACGGCGACCAGACCTACATGCGTCTCGGCTTCAAAGGCGAAACGCAGGTTAACGATCAGCTGACCGGTTACGGCCAGTGGGAATACCAGATCCAGGGCAACACCTCCGAAAGCGACAACCAGGCCTGGACGCGTGTGGCGTTCGCGGGTCTGAAATTCGCTGACGCGGGTTCTTTCGATTACGGTCGTAACTACGGTGTGATTTACGATGTAACCTCCTGGACCGACGTTCTGCCAGAATTTGGTGGAGATACCTACGGCGCTGACAACTTCCTGCAGTCCCGTGCTAACGGCGTGGCGACCTACCGTAACCAGGACTTCTTTGGTCTGGTGGATGGCCTGAACTTTGCTCTGCAGTATCAGGGTAAAAACGGCAGCGTAAGCGGTGAAAACGACACCGGTCGTAGCACCCTGAAACAGAACGGCGACGGCTACGGTGCGTCCCTGACCTACAATCTGGGTGAAGGGTTCAGCATCGGTGGCGCAATGTCTTCTTCTAAGCGCACTGCTGACCAGAACAACACGGCTAACTCGGCGCTGAAAGGCGAAGGCGACCACGCTGAAGTGTATACCGGTGGCCTGAAATATGACGCCAACAACATCTACCTGGCGGCACAGTACTCTCAGACCTACAACGCAACGCGTTTTGGCAACTCTCAGAGCAGCAGCCAGATTTACGGCTTCGCTAACAAAGCGCAGAACTTCGAAGTGGTTGCTCAGTACCAGTTCGACTTCGGCCTGCGTCCATCCGTGGCTTACCTGCAGTCTAAAGGGAAAGATATCGAAGGTTACGGCGATCAGGATCTGCTGAAATATGTTGATGTGGGTGCGACTTACTACTTCAACAAAAACATGTCCACCTACGTGGATTACAAAATCAACCTGGTTGATGAAAACGAATTCACCCGTCAGGCGGGTATCGGTACTGACGATATCGTCGCGCTGGGCCTGGTTTACCAGTTCTAATCGCTTCATCGTGTGACGTAAGGGGCCTGATGGCCCCTTTTTTGCGCCTCGCAGATTCTCACAACTCACCCGTTTTGGTGTACTCTTGCCGCCCTGGCATGAGGATAATGATGAATGGACATGACTTTTTTACGCGCCAGCTTTCTGGCTATGCTTTTTTTCCTGACCGCATGTAACGATCCCACACCTGTGGCGAAAACCGACGCACCCGCCGCGACGGTGCTCGAAGGCAAAACGATGGGGACCTTCTGGCGCGTCAGCGTGATGGACCTCGATAAAACACGCACAGACGAACTTCGCGGCAAAATTCAGTCACAGCTGGATGCCGACGATCAGCTGCTGTCGACCTATAAGAACGACTCGGCGCTGATGCGCTTTAATCTTTCCACCAGTACCTCCCTGTGGCCGGTGAGCGAAGCGATGGCTGATATTGTCACCGAGTCAATGCGCGTGGGATATAAAACCAACGGCGCAATGGACGTGACCGTCGGACCGCTGGTGAACCTGTGGGGATTTGGCCCGAACAAACAGCCGGATACCACACCCGATCAGGCGGCTATTGATGATGCCCGCGCCAGGACAGGGTTAAAGCATCTGACGGTGATCAACCAGTACGGCCAGCAGTATCTGCAAAAAGACATCCCCGATCTGTTTGTCGATCTGTCAACGGTAGGCGAAGGTTACGCTGCGGATCACCTTGCGGCGCTGATGACGCAGGAAGGGATATCGCGCTACCTGGTTTCCGTGGGCGGCGCGTTAGTCAGCCGGGGCATGAATGCCAGCGGTAAACCGTGGCGTGTAGCGATTCAAAAGCCGACCGATCGGCAAAATGCCGTACAGGCCATCGTGGATATTAACGGGCACGGCATCAGCACATCCGGCAGCTACCGTAACTATTATGAACTCGACGGGAAACGCGTTTCGCATGTTATTGATCCTCAGACCGGACGCCCCATCACGCATAACCTGGTCTCGGTGACGGTCATTGCCCCCACCGCGCTGGAAGCCGATGCCTGGGATACCGGATTAATGGTGCTCGGCCCGGAAAAAGCCAAAGAGGTGGTTCGTCAGGAAGGGCTGGCGGTGTATATGATCACCAAAGAGGGCGACGGGTTTAAAACCTGGAGCTCGCCGCAGTTCAACAGCTTCCTGGTAAGCGACAAAAATTAAAAAGCAAGGTTGCGGGTTTTTTATCACTGGCGCTCAGGCACGCTCTATGTATGCTTACATGAGGAGCCGATAATGAGAAACCCGACCTTTATTACCGATGAGGATCGCTGGCAGGCCGTGCTGGCCCGCGATCCGCTCGCTGACGAACAGTTTGTCTTCGCCGTGCAGACCACGGGTATTTTCTGCCGCCCGTCATGCCGTGCCCGCCACGCGCTGCGTAAAAATGTCCGCTTTTATCCCGATGCCCTCCATGCCGTACAGGCAGGGTTTCGCCCGTGCAAGCGCTGCATGCCGGACAAACGCGATCCGCAGGCGCAGAAGCTGGCGAAAGTGGAACATGCCTGCCGCCTTCTGGAGCAGGATCCCTCGCTAACCCTGGAGGGGCTGGCGCAGCAGGTCGCCATGAGTCCTTTCCATTTCCACCGTCTGTTTAAGGCCGTGACCGGCATGACGCCAAAAGCCTGGCAGCAGGCGGCGCGAGGCCAGCGCCTGCGTACCGCGCTTGCACAGGGAGACAAAATTACCGATGCCGTACTGGCAGCAGGGTTTCCCGACAGCAGCAGCTATTACCGTAAAGCCAACGATGCGCTGGGCATGACGGCGAAGCAGTACCGCAAGGGGGATGCGGCAGTGCGTTATGCCATCAGCGACTGTTCGTTAGGGCGCTGTCTGGTTGCAGAAAGCGAGCGGGGGATCTGCGCGATCCTGCTGGGTGACAACGATGCAGAATTAGCCGAAGCGCTTGCCGCGCAATTTCCAAAAGCAGCGCATGCGCCGCTGGAAGAGGCGTTCGCGCGGCGGATCCATCAGGTGATTGCCAGTATTGATAACCGCGACGTACCGCTTGCGCTGCCGCTGGATATTCGCGGAACCGCGTTCCAGCAGCGCGTCTGGCAGGCCCTTCGCAACATTCCCTGCGGTGAAACGGCAAGTTACCGGCAGGTGGCGGAGGCGATTGGCCAGCCTAATGCGGTACGCGCCGTTGCCGGGGCCTGTGCGGCAAACACGCTGGCGATTGTGATCCCCTGCCATCGCGTGGTTCGTCACGACGGCGCGCTGTCGGGTTACCGATGGGGGACGGCGCGAAAAGCGCTATTACTGAAACGTGAGGCGAAACGCCAGGAGGGATAATGCTCGATCTTTTTGCGGATGCTGAACCCTGGCAGGAGCCGCTTGCGCCGGGAGCGGTGATCCTGCGCCGCTTTGCACTCTCCCGCGCGGCGGCGCTGCTTGACGGTATCGACGAGGTGACGGCGGTTTCGCCGTTTCGCCATATGGTGACGCCGGGCGGCTACATCATGTCGGTGGCTATGGCCAACTGCGGCGAACTGGGCTGGGCGACGAACGAGCGGGGCTATCTGTATGCCCCGAACGATCCGGCTACCGGCCAGCCGTGGCCGCCGATGCCTGCTGTTTTTCAGGCTCTCTGTCACGAGGCCGCCGTAGCAGCGGAGTATCCTGACTTTCGGCCGGATGCCTGCCTGATTAACCGCTATGCCGTTGGCGCGAAGCTCTCGTTGCATCAGGACAAGGATGAACCCGATCTGCGTGCGCCTATCGTCTCGGTATCGTTAGGTCTGCCCGCCGTCTTCCAGTTTGGCGGATTACGCCGCAGCGATCCGCTCAAACGCATTATGCTGGAGCATGGCGACGTGGTGGTGTGGGGGAGGGAATCGCGGCTGTTTTATCACGGTATTCAGCCGCTGAAGCCCGGGGTTCACCCGCTCACGGGTGAGTATCGTTATAACCTGACCTTCCGTCAGGCGGGGTACAGTAAACTAAAATAAGAATTATTCTTGATGTCCGCGCAGGGCAGTTTACACTGCTGGCTGATTTTTATTGTCCGGATTGCCTGCATGCAACTACTTCTCCTTGTCTGGCGTCAGTATCGCTGGCCCTTCATCGCCGTAATGGCGTTAAGCCTTGCCAGTGCCGCCCTGGGTATTGGCCTGATCGCGTTTATTAACGTGCGGCTGATTGAAATGGTCGACACCTCGCTCTCCGTATTGCCGGAGTTTCTCGGCCTGCTGCTCCTGTTGATGGCGGTTACGCTCGGTTCGCAGCTTGCGCTGACCGCGCTCGGGCACCATTTCGTTTTCCGTTTGCGCAGCGAGTTTATCAAGCGGATCCTGGACACCCAGATAGAGCGCGTTGAGCAGCTCGGCAGCGCTTCCCTGCTGGCGGGGCTGACCAGCGACGTGCGCGCCATTACCATCGCATTCGTTCGTCTTCCGGAGCTGGTGCAGGGGATCATTCTGACCTTTGGCTCGGCCGCTTACCTCGCCTGGCTTTCGACCAAAATGCTGGCGGTGACCGCGCTGTGGATTGCCATTACCATCTGGGGCGGCTTTATGCTGGTGTCCCGCGTCTACAAACACATGGCGGTGCTGCGCGAAACCGAAGATAAGCTCTATAACGATTACCAGACGGTGCTGGAAGGACGCAAAGAGCTGACCCTGAACCGCGAACGCGCCGAGCATATCTTTAATCATCTCTATATCCCGGACGCGCGGGAATACCGGCACCATATTATTCGCGCTGATACCTTCCACCTGAGCGCGGTGAACTGGTCAAACATTATGATGCTGGGCGCTATTGGCCTGGTATTCTGGATGGCGAACAGCCTGGGCTGGGCGGACACCAACGTGGCGGCGACCTACTCGCTGACGCTGCTGTTTTTGCGCACGCCGCTGCTCTCGGCGGTCGGCGCGTTGCCCACCTTGCTGAGTGCGCAGGTGGCATTTAATAAGCTCAAAAAATTCGATCTCGCGCCGTTTAAAGCCGAATTTCCGCGCCCGCAGGCCTTCCCGAACTGGCAGACGCTGGAGCTGCGTAACGTCACGTTCCGCTATCAGGATAACGCCTTCTCCGTGGGGCCGGTCAACCTGACGATCCACCGCGGTGAGCTGCTGTTCCTCATCGGCGGCAACGGCAGCGGTAAATCTACGCTGGCGATGTTGCTGACCGGACTCTATCAGCCGCAGTCAGGCGAGATTTTGCTGGACGGCACGGCGCTGAGCGCGGAGAAGCCCGAGGATTACCGCAAGCTTTTCTCGGCGGTGTTCACCGATGTCTGGCTGTTCGATCGGCTGCTGGGGCCGGATGGGCAACAGGCCAATCCTGCGCTGGTGGAAAAATGGCTGGCGCAGCTGCAGATGTCGCACAAGCTGGAGCTTCAGGACGGAAAAATCCTGAACCTCAAGCTGTCTAAGGGGCAGAAGAAGCGCGTGGCGCTGCTGCTGGCGCTGGCGGAAGAGCGTGACATTATTCTGCTGGATGAGTGGGCGGCAGATCAGGACCCGCACTTCCGCCGCGAGTTTTATCAGGTGCTGCTGCCGCTGATGCAGGAGATGGGCAAAACCATTTTCGCCATCAGCCACGACGATCACTACTTTATTCATGCTGACCGCCTGCTGGAGATGCGCGACGGCAAGCTGAGCGAGCTGACCGGTGAAGAGCGCGATGCTGCATCGCGTGACGCGGTGGCGCGCACGGCCTGATGCCAATGTGCCGGGTGGCGGCTTCGCCTTACCCGGCCTACGATTTTGTAGGCCCGTGCAAGCGTAGCGCCGCCGGGCACAATGATTTGCACGATATGCCGCTTTTTTCTCCATCCCGTCCCGTTGTTTATTCTTATTTACATATCCCCGCGCTATGCTTAACCCCAACTCATTTAATGGATTTATGATTGATGTCGGTATTAAAGAAAAACAGCGCCAGACAGCGTGACCAGGAGCGTGCGCGACTCATCTGGCTTCTCACGACCGATAAAGCGGTCACTTCTACGCTATTAGGCAAACTCACCCTGGCTGAGCAATATGATGTCGGCACCCTGGCCGACGATATTGCTGAGGTAGGTGCGCTGGTTGCTCATTTACCCCCGCCGGATCTGGCGGATACCCTTGAGGCGCTTCCCTCGGAAGAACGCCACGCCCTGTGGCGTCTGGTGCAGGATCACGAGCGCGGACAGGTGCTGCTTGAGGCCTCTGAAAACGTCTGGGACGATCTGATCGACGAGATGAGCGACCGGGACATTCTCGATGCTCTGCAAACCCTGGATATCGACGAGCAGATTTACCTCGTTCAGCACCTGCCGCGAAACCTGACCGGTCGCCTGCTGGCTTCCCTGCCTGCCGATGAACGCGCGCGCGTGCGTCAGGTGATGCACTACGAGAAAAACAGCGTCGGCGCGATCATGGAGTTCGGCGTTATCACGGTGCGCCCGGACGTGACGCTCGGCACCGTGCAGCGCTACCTGCGTCGCCTGGGCAAAATGCCGGACAACACCGATAAACTGTTTGTCACCTCCCGGGATAAAACCCTGCTTGGCGAGCTTGAGCTGAAAACCATCCTGCTCAACAGCACCCAGCGGAAGGTGAGCGAGGTGATGGAAAACGAGCCGATGGTCTTCTCCCCGGAAGACGATGCGGAGAAAGCGGCGCGTACCTTCGAGCGTGACGACCTCGTCAGTGCCGCCGTCGTGGATTCCGTCGGCAAACTGATGGGGCGTCTGACCATCGATGAGATCGTTGATGTGGTCTACGAAGAGACCGATAACGACCTGCGTGCGCTCGGGGGGATTAGCGCCGAAGATGACGTCCATGCCTCCGTCGGCAAGGCGGTGAAAACCCGCTGGGCGTGGCTGGCCATTAACCTCTGTACCGCGTTTATCGCCTCCCGGGTGATTGACGGGTTTGAGCACACCATTTCACAGCTGGTGGCGCTGGCCTCGCTGATGCCGATCGTCGCAGGGATTGGTGGTAACACCGGAAACCAGACGATAACCATGATCGTTCGTGCCCTGGCGCTGGAAAATATTCAGCCGGGTAACTTTTCGTGGCTCATTTTTAGAGAGATGGGCGTCGCGCTCATTAACGGCCTGGTGTGGGGCGGGATTATGGGCGGCATCACCTGGTGGTTGTACGACGATATGGCGCTGGGCGGCGTGATGATGCTGGCGATGGTGCTGAACCTGCTGGTAGCGTCGATAATGGGCGTGATTATCCCGCTGACGATGACCAAACTGGGGCGCGACCCCGCGGTGGGGTCGAGCGTGATGATTACCGCCATCACCGATACCGGCGGTTTCTTTATTTTTCTTGGGCTGGCGACGATTTTTCTGCTTTAAGCCGACGCTTAATGCGGGCGGGGAGGAGTGCCATAACGATAATCCCGCCCAGCACGCCGATCGCCAGATTGCCGGTTGATACCGTGGCGGCAACGGTGACCAGCATGACCACCGTTTCCGCTATCGGGGCATTTTTTACCGTTGCAGGCTGAAGGCTGTGCCAGCTAAAGGTTTTAACGGCGACAATCGCCATAATACCCGCCAGTACCGCCATCGGGATTTTGGCCATCACGTCGCTGAGCGCCGTCACCAGGATCAGCAGCACAATGCCCGCCGCAAGGGTTGAAATGCGGCTTCGACCTTTCCCCATCTCCACGTTGACGATGGTTTGTCCGATCATTGCGCAGCCCGCAATGCCGCCATAAAAACCGGACAGAATATTACCCACGCCCAGGCCGATGCTCTCACGGCGCTTGCTCGAGGGCGTTGCGGTCAGCTCATCCACCAGCTTTGCCGTCAGCAGGGATTCCAGCAGGCCGACAAACGCGATGCTCAACGCGCACGGCCAGATAATGCTCAGCGTCTGCAAGTTAAGCGGCACCAGCAGCTCGGTAAGCCCCGGCAAACCGCCGCTCGTGGAGCCTTCATCGCCGACCGTCGGCAGGATCTGACCGGTGGTTACGGTGAAAAGGGTTAGCAGCACAATCGCAATCAGCGGGGAAGGGATGCTTTTGACATAGCGCGGCACCCACAGCACGATCAGCAGCGTCAGCACGAACAGGCCCACAATCAGGGGGCTTCGGCTCCAGAAATGCGGCACCTGAGCGAAGAAGATCAAAATGCCCAGGGCGTTAACAAACCCGGTCATGACCGACTGGGGAATAAAGCGCATCAGCCTTGCCATGCCCAGCACCCCAAACAGAATCTGAATCACGCCTGCCATCAGCACGGCGGGAAGAATGTACTGTACGCCGTGCTGATGCACCATCGGGCCAATGACCAGCGCCACGGAACCGGCCGCTGCCGTGACCATCGCCGGGCGGCCGCCGAGTACAGAAAGGGCAAGACACAGCACCACGGAGGCGATCAGGCTGACCTTCGGGTCAACGCCCGCCACCACCGAAAATGAGATGACTTCGGGGATCAGCGCCAGGGCGGTGATCGCCCCTGCCAGCGTTTCACGCGTCAGCAGCTTAGGGGAACGCAGCACGTTGGCTACGCGGTCTTCGGGAGATACGGCAGAATGGGGTAAGGACATAACGGTTCGCTGGTTAGGGCAGGCTTCCGTGCGCGCGATCACAAAACGCAACATACTAGCCAGTAAAACCGCGCTTTACCAGAGGCATCGATAATTCCTCACAAACAATCCATCATTAAATTTCACAATTACAATAATTTCGTAACCTTTAAACAATATTTAAAAGTTGTTACCGTGCCCCCGCAGCTTTTTTCACCTGCAATTTCCACGCATCAAGCACTTTTACATTAAGGCATAAATTATGAAAAAAATGACTGCCATGCTCTTTTCTCTGGCCGTGGGGCTTAACACCGTCTCCATGGCGGCGAAAGCTGACACACCAAAAGAGCAGGAAACGGACGTCCTTTTAATTGGTGGCGGTATCATGAGCGCCACGCTGGGAACCTATCTGCAAGAACTGCAGCCGGACTGGTCTATGACCATGGTCGAGCGCCTCGATGGCGTGGCGCAGGAGAGCTCTAACGGCTGGAACAACGCCGGTACCGGACACTCGGCACTCATGGAACTGAACTATACGCCACAGAAAAAGGACGGTTCCATTAGTATCGAGAAGGCGGTAGAGATCAACGAAGCGTTCCAGATCTCACGCCAGTTCTGGTCACACCAGGTCAACAGTGGCGTGCTGCACGACCCGCACTCCTTCATCAACACCGTGCCGCACATGAGCTTTGTGTGGGGCGAGCAGAACGTCAACTTCCTGCGCGCGCGCTACGCCGCTCTGCAGCAGAGCACGCTGTTCCGCGGGATGAAATACTCTGAAGACCACGCGCAGATTAAAGAGTGGGCTCCGCTGGTCATGGAAGGTCGTGACCCGAACCAGAAAGTGGCGGCGACCCGTACCGAAATTGGTACCGACGTTAACTACGGTGAAATCACCCGTCAGCTGGTGACGTCTCTGAAGAAAAAAGAGAACTTCAACCTGCAGCTCAGCACCGAAGTGCGCGGTTTCAAGCGCAACGCGGATAACAGCTGGAGCGTGACCGTTGCCGATCTGAAAAACAACGAAGCCGAGCACGTCATCAAGGCGAAGTTTGTCTTTATCGGTGCGGGCGGCGCGGCGCTGAAGCTGCTGCAGGAGTCCGGTATTCCGGAAGCGGACGACTACGCGGGCTTCCCGGTCGGCGGCCAGTTCCTGGTGTCAGAAAACCCGGAAGTGGTGAACCGTCATCTGGCAAAAGTGTACGGCCAGGCTTCTGTTGGCGCACCGCCGATGTCTGTTCCGCACATCGACACCCGTATGCTTGACGGTAAGCGCGTGGTGCTGTTTGGGCCGTTCGCGACCTTCTCCACGAAATTCCTGAAAAATGGCTCCCTGTGGGATCTGCTCAGCGCAACCACCACCTCTAACGTCAAGCCAATGATGGACGTGGGGCTGGATAACTTCGATCTGGTGAAATACCTGATTAGCCAGGTGATGCTCTCTGACGACGACCGCTTCGAGGCGCTGAAAGAGTACTATCCGCAGGCGAAGAAAGAAGACTGGCGTCTGTGGCAGGCGGGTCAGCGCGTACAGATCATCAAGCGCGATCCGAAAGAGGGTGGCGTGCTGCGTCTGGGTACCGAAGTGGTAAGCGATAAGGATGGCACTATCGCCGCGCTGCTGGGTGCGTCACCGGGCGCGTCTACCGCTGCGCCAATCATGCTGCACCTGATGGAAAAAGTGTTTAAAGATAAAGTCGCCAGCCCGGAATGGCAGGCGAAGCTGAAAACCATTATTCCATCCTACGGCACCAAGCTGAACGGCAACGTGAGCGCGACGGAGCAGGAGCTGGAATACACCAGCCGCGTACTGCAGCTGCAATACATCAAACCGCAGGCTGCGGATGCTGCGCCAAAAGCGGAGCTGAAGCCTCAGCCGGAAAACAAACCGGTTGCGGATATCGCGCTGTAAGGTAAAAGCAAAACGGTAACGGATGTTACCGTTTTTAGTGTTTTCTCCCTCTCCCGGTGGGAGAGGGGTGGGGTGAGGGCACCAGAGCGCACCCTTCCCGGGTCGGGTAAGGCGAAGCCGTCACCCGACTTATTTTTAACGTACTACCGCTTGTCCGACAGTCTCATCTGCCTTCCACACGCGATACTTCACTTCCACGTTTTCAGGCGTATAGACCACGATCGGCAGCTTGCTGTTGTAGCGCAGCAGACTGTTGTCGCCCAGATACGCCGTCACAAATTTCTTCTCTTTCTTGCCATCCGGGCACGCCATCATGGTGGAAACCGGTGACGTCACTTTGTCGAAGACATAGTAGTCGTAACCCCAGCCTTCCAGGGTTTTGCTTTCCAGCTGACCGCCCAGGCGATGCTGATTGCAATCTACTTCCAGCGTCTTGCCAATCAACAGTTCCACTTTGAAGTTCGCTTCATCCTGCTGTGCCGGCAGCTGGATCACCTGACGCTTCATCCCTTTGTCCGCTTTTGGATACGGAGCGACTTTTTCCAGCGGCTGCTCTTTTGGGGTTTCGCTGGCGAAAGCACTGCTGCTGACGCACGCGGCGGCGATGAGGGCGATAGCAAATTTAGGTGCGTTTTTCATTGTCATTCCTTTATGTCAAAACGATCCTGCGCAGGTTAACATAACAACTATGAATGATTGGTGTTATTTACTTACATTTTCACTATGAATAGCGTTATGCGCTTTTAAATATCCTGTTTAGTGGTTGTTTATGCTGGTGTGGAGTCGGGTGCCAGTTCGTGTTATTTTAGACCATATATATTGTTATTCATCTGTAAAAGGGAAGAGAGATGGTTCGTGCAAAACTGAAAACACCTGAAGGCCGCAAATTCCTCCTGGCGCTGCTGGTCGTGTTTATGATTGCTGCCGCATGCGTGGGGCGAGCAACCATTGTTGGCGTTATCGAACAGTACAATATTCCCCTCTCTGCCTGGACTACCAGCATGTATGTCCTGCAGTCGGCGATGATCTTCGTCTACAGCCTGGTGTTTACCGTTCTGCTGGCTATCCCGCTGGGCATTTTCTTCCTGGGTGGACGTGAGAAGCACTAAGCGTTTACCTGCTATAAGAAGCCAGCCTGCGGGCTGGCTTTTTTTATGTCTGATGTTTTTTTCCAGGATATTCTGTTTCGAACGAGGTTGTTCGACATAAAGCAGGAGATGCGCAATGTTATCCCGGTTTGCAACGCTCAGCCGGATCCCGAAAGGCGTCTGGGTGGTGGGCGGCGTCAGTATGTTAATGGACATCTCCTCGGAGATTATTCACAGCCTGCTGCCGTTGTTTATGGTCACGACGCTGGGTGCCAGCGTGATCTTCATTGGTTTGATTGAAGGTCTGGCTGAAGCCACTGCACTGTTTATCAAAGTGTTTTCAGGCGCAATCAGTGATTATCTGGGCAAACGTAAAGGACTCGCGGTTCTGGGCTACGGTCTTGGCGCGTTGAGTAAGCCGCTGTTCGCTATCGCCTCTTCGTCGGGCATGATTCTGGGGGCACGCTTAATCGACCGGGTAGGGAAGGGGATCCGGGGTGCGCCGCGCGATGCGTTGGTCGCTGACGTTACGCCGCCCGAACTCCGCGGCGCGGCCTTTGGTTTGCGTCAGTCGATGGACACCATTGGCGCCTTTCTCGGGCCGCTGCTGGCCGTTGGCTTAATGCTGCTGTGGAATGATGATTTTCGTACCATTTTCTGGATTGCGGTGATCCCCGGCGTACTCGCCGTTGCCTTGCTTTTCTTCGGCCTGCATGAGCCCAAAACCCCTGTCGAACATAAACGAACGAATCCCATCAAAAAAGAGAACCTCAGGCGCCTCGGGAAAGGCTGCTGGTGGGTCATTGGCCTGGGAGCCATCTTCACGCTCGCACGTTTCAGTGAAGCATTTCTTGTGCTTCGCGCTCAGCAGTCGGGTGTGCCGCTGGCGCTGATCCCGCTGGTGATGGTTGCCATGAATCTGCTCTATTTCCTCTCTGCCTATCCGTTTGGCAAGTTATCCGACGTGATGAGCCACACCCGATTATTGCAGTGGGGGCTGGTGGTGCTGATTGGCGCGGACATTGTGCTGGCGCTGAGCACCCACTGGGCCGGCATTATTTTAGGCGTTGCGCTTTGGGGGATACATATGGGCATGACCCAGGGGCTGCTGGCGGCGATGATTGCGAAAACCGCGCCTGCGGATCTGCGCGGAACAGCCTTCGGTATTTTTAGTCTGGTCAGCGGCGTGGGGCTATTAGTCGCGAGCCTGGGGGCAGGGGCAATCTGGGATACGTTTGGGGCGGAATATACGTTTTATGCCGGGGCGGTGATTTGTCTGGCGACGTTGGTTTATCTGCGAAAAACACCCGGCGAAATGGAATAAAAAAACCAGCCGTAAGAGGCTGGTTTTGATAATAATTTTGGTCGGCACGAGAGGATTTGAACCTCCGACCCCCGACACCCCATGACGGTGCGCTACCAGGCTGCGCTACGTGCCGACGCATAAAAAGAATACTACTCGATTCCGTTTTGAATGCAAGGGAATCTGTCGCTAACTGGTTTATTATTAATCAGTTAGCGATAAACCGCTTCTCATCCGTCAGGACCTGCAGCAGCAGGCTCAGCTGCGGCTTCTGGTCTTTCAACCGTTCACCCTGCAGATTATACGTCTGATAATTCCCGTTGCTGTTCAGCACCAGCGTCAGCTTCGGCGTGGTCACTACCAGCGTATTATTTCCCGCCGCCGTAACCCAGTTGTGACGACGCGCGGCGCTGAAGAGATCCTGCCCCTGCGAATACTCGTTTGCTGGCGTGCTGACGTGCAGCAGGCGTTGCATCAGGGTGGTCATCACATCTTTATGCTCGGTGAGCATATTGATGCGCTGCGCCGGCGTGCCTGGCCAGTGGATCACCAGCGGAACCTGCAGATTCGGACGAGACCAGCTCATACTCTTTGTCTCGTTACCTAACGGCACGCCATGACCCGCGGTCACGATCACCACGGTGTTGTCCAGCTTGCCTGACTCACGTAACGCGTCAAGGACGCGGCCAATCTGCGCATCAACGTCGCCAGCCGCACGGCCGTAGCGGCGCGCAAAGTCATTCTTATTGCTGTTAGCAAGCGTTGTGCCGTTAAACGCAACCCATGAGAACCAGCGGTTATCTTCCTGGGCGTAGCGCTGCAGCCAGTTTATCCATTGGCTGGCGGTCTGCGCATCGGACTGACTTTGAGCCGTCGGCAGTGAGAAATCGGACAGCAGCGCCTGACGGTATAGCGGGCTGTTAAAGCCATCGGATGAGAACAACCCTAACTGATAGCCTTGTTGATTCAGCCCGGTGATCAGCGCCGCAGGTGTGCGGGTAGACAGTACGCCGTCCATGTAGCCGGCTGAAATACCATAGAAGAGGCCAAAGATACCCGCATCGGTTGAATTACCGGAGCTCATATGCTGAGCAAACGAGACGTTTTTACTGGCGAAATCGGCCAGGACAGGCATCTGCTTCTCGTAACGGGAATAGTTCAGGCCATCGACGGTGATCAGCAGGACGTTTTGCCCGCGCCCCATATCGCGGTAGGTCAGGTCGCTCAGAGGATACTGAACGCTGACGGCTTCCGGGTTGCCCTGTTCGACCAGACGGCGCTGGTACTCCTGCGCATCAAGCAGGCCGTGTTTCTCGAGGAAGCGACGGGCCGTCATCGGGTATGAGAGCGGCAGGTTAGCGCGCTGCATGGTAATAGGGCGATAGAAGTTCGCATCCGCCCAGATATACATGATGTGCGAACTGATAAAGGAGACGAAGAAGAGCGCGGCGACGGGCTTCGCGTAATGGCGTCGCCGGGTCAGACTGCGAAGTTTTTGCCAGCTCCAGGTGGCGAACAGCATCTCAATCAACAGGATCACCGGGACGCTGATAAACATCAACTGCCAGTCACGGGCCGTTTCGTTCTGGTCAGGGTTAATCACCAGTTCCCAGACGATGGGGTTGAGGTGCAGGTGGAAGCGGGTGAACACTTCACTGTCGATAAGCAGCAGCGTCATCCCCACCGTTGCAAGGATGGCGGACAAAAATCGCATCAGACGCTGCGACATGACGATAAACGTCAAGGGGAACAGGATCAGCAGATAGGTGGCGAAAACCAAAAAGCTAAAGTGACCGACAACGCTTATCCAGGAGTAGATACGCCCGGTGAGCGTTGTTGGCCAGTCTGCGACAAACAGATAACGACAGCCAATGACCGTCGCCAACAGAATGTTGAACAGGGCAAACCAGTGCCCCCAGCTGACCATCTGGGAGACTTTTTCACGGTAGCGCTGACGATTCGTCACCATAAACTGTTGTTCGTATCCCTTAATGGGCCGGGTCGTTGCTGACGGACGACTGTAAAGCCTGGGCGAAGGATTTTGCGATCGCCTGACGCTGAGCCGGAGCAACGCTGGTGTTAATCAGGTTGGTGACCATATTTCCCAAAACCATCAGGGAGAGATCGGTCGGCGTTTTATGTTTTTCCAGTACGTTGACCAGCTCACTGAGCAGTTGTTCAACGTGTTCATCACTGTAGCGGGAATGTTGTGGCATAAATCAAAATCAGTTTGTTGATGAAAGGGCAACATATTACCGTAGCAACAGCTTTTTTTCCCCTTTTTTATCTGTTGTTGCACACATGTCCTGGTGGTGGTTGAATACCGCCCGGTCTAAAAGGAGAGTTTATCATGAGTCTGGAAATCAACCAGATTGCCTTGCACCAGCTTATCAAGCGTGATGAGCAAACCCTTGAAGTGGTGCTGCGCGATTCGTTACTGGAACCCACGGCGACCGTGGTGGAGATGATGGCAGAGCTGCATCGCGTCTACAGTGCCAAAAATAAAGCCTATGGTCTTTTCAGCGAAGAGAGTGAACTGGCCGATAGCCTACGCCTGCAGCGTCAGGGCGAAGAGGATTTTCTGGCGTTTAGCCGCGCCGCTACCGGGCGTCTGCGCGACGAGCTGGCGAAATACCCGTTCGCCGACGGCGGGATCGTGCTGTTCTGCCACTACCGCTATCTGGCGGTAGAGTATCTGCTGGTTACCGTGCTGAATAACTTAAGCAGCATGCGCGTGAACGAGCAGCTGGACATCAGCTCAACGCATTATCTGGATATCAACCATGCGGATATCGTGGCGCGTATTGATTTGACCGAATGGGAAACCAACCCGGAGTCGACCCGCTACCTGACATTCCTGAAGGGGCGTGTGGGCCGCAAAGTGGCGGATTTCTTTATGGATTTCCTCGGTGCCAGCGAAGGTCTCAACGCCAAAGCGCAGAACAAAGGGCTGCTTCAGGCGGTTGACGACTTCACGGCAGAAGCGCAGCTCGATAAATCTGAGCGCCAGACCGTGCGTCAGCAGGTTTACAGCTACTGCAACGAACAGCTGCAGGCAGGGGAGGAGATCGAGCTGGAGTCCCTGTCAAAAGAGCTGGCGGGCGTCAGCGAAGTCAGCTTCCAGGAATTCACCGCGGAGAAAGGCTATGAGCTTGAAGAGAGCTTCCCGGCGGATCGCAGTACGCTGCGTCAGTTAACCAAGTTTGCCGGCAGCGGCGGCGGGTTAACCATCAACTTTGACGCGATGCTGCTGGGTGAACGCATCTTCTGGGATCCGGCCACCGATACGCTGACCATTAAAGGCACGCCGCCGAACCTGCGCGATCAGCTTCAGCGCCGCACCTCGGGCGGGAAGTAACAGCCATAAAAAAACCCCGCAGATGCGGGGTTTTTTTTCGACGTGTTTGCGATTACGCGCGAACGAAGTCGATGTGAGACAGTTTTGGCTTGAACGGGTGACGCTGAACAGCCTGAACTTTCACTTTTTCTTCTTTACCGCCAACAACGATGGTCAGAACTTCGCTGTAGAATTCAGCTTTGGTCTGCAGGTTCCACACTTTGTCGTGATCCAGTTCGATTGCAACTGGAGCAGCTTCGCCACCGTAAACGATAGCCGGGAACTTGTTAGCGTTACGCAGGCGGCGGCTCGCACCCTTACCCTGCACGTTACGTACTTCTGCTTCGATAGTGAACATTGATTTCTCTCTGTATTTAAAACCCTACTACAGGCGACCCAGCAGCAGGTGAGTGTTCTGCCTCACGGATGTGAAGCGGGCGGCATTTTATACTCAAATGCCCCTCACATCAATGAAAAGTCCCGCTAACCGCGCAATTCGTTGGCGCGACGGAAGCGACCTTCGTAGTCGAAGACTTTCTCACGCACCTGCCAGAACTGGCCTTTCTTACGAGCGACGACAAAATCCGGATGGCGCAATAACACCTGCTGGCGCACGATATCGGCCACGGTGATCCAGCGCAGGGGGACGCCCGGCGTTCGGGTATGCGGGCGGATAAACAGCTGTTCGAAGGCCATTCGCTGAGCGGGCGTCTGGACCCGGAAGCGCTCGCTGACGTCCGCCCCGTCTTCATCGTAATAGGTGATTTTCAACCACTCACCTTTTTCATCGGCGCCGGGCTGCAACGCCATGCCGGAACAGCGCAGCACCAGCGCATCTTTTAGCTTTAGCGCCGCTTTCAGCATGTCGTCCGGGTCAACCAGCACCGTGTCGCACTCCCGGCAGCGGCGCGCGGCAATGTCGTTTTCGGCGTTGCACTGCGGGCAGTTTTTGAAGCGGAAGCGGAAATCACACTGTTCGCGATGGCCTTCATCGTCTTCAAACCAGCCCTGACAGCGGCGGCCAAAATGTTCGATTAGCGTGCCGTCGGCGGTGGTTTTCCCCCAGAAGGTATTGGCAAACCCGCAGGCAGGGCAAAAGACCTGTACGGGCACGTTGTCGCTTTTCCCTTTTGGCGCGCCGACTTCAGGCGTATAGAGATCGTGCGGGTTACCCGCATAATCCAAAATCAGGCAGTCGGTTTTCCCCGGCGCCAGGCGCAGGCCGCGGCCAACAATTTGCTGATACAGACTGACCGATTCGGTCGGGCGCAAAATGGCGATCAGGTCGACGTGCGGGGCGTCAAAGCCGGTGGTCAAAACTGACACGTTAACCAGATAGCGGAACCGCTGGGCCTTAAACGCATCAATCAGGCTGTCGCGCTCCGGGCCGGGCGTCTCGCCGGTGATTAACGCCGCGTCGCCGGAGGGCAGTAGCCCTGTGATTTCGCGCGCGTGCTCAACGGTGGCGGCAAAGATCATCACCCCTTTGCGCGTCGCGGCGAACTCCTCTATCTGGCTGATGATATGCGGCGTAATACGCTTCTGCTTTTTCAGCTCCTGGTTGAGATCCGCTTCGCTGAATAGGCCGTTGCTCTGCGCCTGCAAACGGCTGAAATCGTACTGCACCACCGGCATATCCAGCCGTTCAGGTGGCGTCAGGTAGCCATGTTTAATCATGTAGCGCAGCGGAAGTTCGTAAATGCAGTCGCTAAACAGGGCCTTGTCATCGCCGCGCACCATGCCGTGATAATGGTAGCGATAGATCCAGCCTTTCCCCAGACGAAACGGGGTCGCCGTCAGGCCCAGCAGGCGCAGATGAGGATTCACCGCTTTCAGGTGAGCCAGAATTTGCTGATACTGGCTGTCGTCGTCATCGCTGATGCGGTGACATTCGTCGACAATCAGCAGCGAAAATTCGCTGCGAAACAGATCCAGATTGCGCGCCACCGACTGCACGCTGCCAAAGACCACTTTGCTGTGGCTCTCCTTGCGCTTTAGCCCGGCGGCGAAAATATCGGCTTCCAGCCCGAGCGCACAATACTTGGCATGGTTTTGCGCAACGAGCTCTTTGACGTGCGCCAGCACCAGCACGCGACCGCGGGCCAGACGCGCCAGTTCGGCAATGACCAGGCTTTTGCCTGCGCCGGTCGGGAGCACAATCGCCGCCGGCTCGCGGTGTTTACGGAACCAGGCGAGGGTGGCGTCAACGGCTTCCTGCTGATAGGGACGAAGTGTAAAAGTCATGGGGTCTCGGTTTCGTTATTCCGCACATAGTATGCCACGAAACTTTTTCCCTTGAGTGGCGCAACCAGACCATTATACTGAACCGTTCCAGACTGCTTCTTTTTTCGGACCCGTAGTCCGACTTCCAGCACCATTAAGGCTAAAAAGATTTCATGCGACTTGATAAGTTTATCGCTCAGCAACTCGGCGTAAGCCGCGCTATTGCCGGGCGCGAAATTCGCGCCAGCCGCGTTACCGTGGATGGCGACATTGTGAGAGACAGCGCGTTCAAACTGCAACCTGACCATCAGGTGGAGTATGACGGCAATCCGCTGACCCAGCAGCACGGTCCGCGCTACTTCATGCTCAATAAGCCGGAAGGCTACGTCTGCTCAACGGACGATCCGGATCACCCGACGGTGCTCTATTTCCTCGACGAACCGGTGGCGCACAAGCTGCACGCCGCAGGCCGCCTCGACATCGACACCACGGGTCTGGTGCTGATGACCGACGACGGACAGTGGTCGCATCGCATTACTTCCCCGCGTCACCACTGCGAGAAAACTTATCTGGTCACGCTGGAGTCGCCGGTGTCGGATGACACGGCAGAGCAATTCGCGAAAGGCGTTCAGCTGCATAATGAAAAAGATCTGACCAGACCCGCCGTGCTTGAGGCGATCACGCCGACTGAAGTCCGTCTGACCATCAGCGAAGGGCGCTACCATCAGGTGAAACGTATGTTTGCCGCGGTGGGGAACCGCGTTGTTGGCCTGCACCGCGAGCGGATTGGTGCGATTGAACTCGATCCCGACCTGGCGCCAGGCGAATATCGCCCGTTAACGGAAGAAGAGATCGCCAGCGTCGGTCTGCCTTCGCACTAATTTCAGGAGAGCTCTGTGACCACCAGGCCACACTCGTCGTTCAAAATCGTCTTCATTCTTGGCCTGCTGGCCATGCTGATGCCGCTGTCTATTGATATGTACCTGCCTGCGCTGCCGGTGATTTCTGCACAGTTTGGCGTCCCGGCGGGCAGCGCGCAGATGACGCTCAGCACCTATATTCTCGGCTTTGCTCTCGGCCAGCTGTTTTATGGCCCGATGGCGGACAGCCTGGGGCGCAAGCCTGTTATTCTGGGCGGGACGCTGGTCTTTGCAGCCGCAGCGGTGGCCTGTGCGCTGGCGCAGACCATCGATCATCTGATTATCATGCGCTTCTTGCACGGACTGGCGGCGGCAGCGGCAAGCGTGGTGATTAACGCCCTGATGCGCGATATCTACCCGAAGGAAGAGTTCTCCCGCATGATGTCGTTCGTGATGCTGGTGACGACGATTGCGCCGCTGGTGGCTCCCATGGCCGGTGGTGCGGTGCTGGTGTGGTTTAGCTGGCACGCGATTTTCTGGATCCTGGCGCTGGCCGCGCTGCTGGCCTCCGCGATGATTTTCTTCTTTATTGATGAAACGCTCCCCGTCGAGCGCCGTCAGAAATTCCACATCCGAACCACAATAGGCAACTTTGCCTCGCTGTTTCGCCACAAGCGCGTGCTCAGCTATATGCTGGCAAGCGGATTCAGCTTCGCCGGGATGTTCTCCTTCCTGAGCGCCGGGCCGTTTGTCTACATCGAACTGAACCACGTTTCGCCGCAGCACTTCGGCTATTACTTTGCGCTTAACATCGTCTTCCTCTTCATCATGACCATCATCAACAGCCGATTTGTCCGGCGGGTGGGGGCGCTGAACATGTTCCGCGCCGGGCTGTGGATCCAGTTTGTGATGGCTATCTGGCTGGTGGTGAGCGCGTTTCTGGGCGTGGGCTTCTGGGCGCTGGTGGTCGGCGTGGCGGCCTTTGTCGGCTGCGTGTCGATGGTCTCATCTAATGCGATGGCGGTGATCCTGGACGAGTTTCCGCATATGGCGGGCACCGCCTCTTCCCTGGCGGGGACGTTCCGCTTTGGCATCGGCGCTATCGTTGGCGCGTTGCTTTCGATGGCCACCTTTACGACGGCATGGCCCATGCTGTGGGCGATGGCTTTTTGCGCAACCAGCTCGATACTCTTCTATCTTTACGCCAGTCGACCGCGAAAAGCAGCCCACTAAAACACAGAGAAGGCCCGCCGGGGCCTTTTTTGTTGATGCATATCAACCAAACCCCCGTTCGTTTATTCTGTGTTTGTTTATTTTATGTAAAATCTATTTGTGTAAAAAGTCACATCATTGTATTCAAAAAGGTTGAGTTAGATCGCAGAAACGGGTACATATAGCGCCGACGCGAGCCTGGAAACGGATAAAAAAGCGCTGAATAGTGCAGGCTGGCGATGATGTGTTACTATAAATGTAAATAAATTGTGAAGTAAATTTTGCTTCCGGGGAACGAACGTGAATACATTACAACTCTCCATTGTCCATCGCTTGCCCCAGAGCTATCGCTGGTCGGCGGGTTTTGCAGGTTCGAAAGTTGAACCGATTCCGCAAAGCGTCGCGGAGTGCGAAAACTGCCTGGTAGCACTCAAGCTGTTGAGCCCGAGCGACGAAAATGCATGGCGGGTGATGGAACGTCTCAGCCAGGCCCTGACGGATATCGAAGTGGACAGCTCCGTGCTGGAGTGCGAAGGTGAGCCGTGCCTGTTTGTGAAAAGCCAGGACGAGTTTGCCGCCACCTGCCGTCTGAAGAATTTTGGCGTTGCCATCGCTGAGCCTTTCTCCGGGCAGTATCCGTTCTGACCGCTAGTCTGCCGACAACAGCTGGCGCGTGTAGCGCTGCGTTGGCGCGCTAAATACGCGCTGGCACTCACCCTGCTCGACCACTTCTCCCTGTCGCAACACAATCACCTGATGGCATAGCGCCCGCACCACCTGTAGATCGTGGCTGATAAAGATATAGGCCAGCCGGTGCTTTTCCTGAAGCCCTTTCAGCAGGGCCAGGATCTGCGCCTGAACGGTTCTGTCCAGCGATGACGTCGGTTCATCCAGAATAATCAGCTCCGGTTTCAGGATCAGCGCGCGGGCTATGGCGATACGCTGGCGCTGTCCGCCGGAGAATTCAGCCGGATAGCGGTGGCGGGTCTCGGCGTCTAAGCCCACTTCGGCCATCACCCGCATAACTTCCTGCTCTCGCTGCTGAGCGCTCAGGCCGGGCTGATGCACGCGTAGACCCTCTTCGATAATCTGTAACACGCTGAGCCGTGGGTTAAGCGAAGAGTTAGGATCCTGAAACACTACCTGCATGCGGGGCCGCACGGGCAGCATCTGACGGCGGTTCCAGCGGTGCAGCGGCATATCGTCGAAGAGGATCTCGCCCTCAGAGGCAATTAAGCGCAGCAGCGCCAGACCGGTGGTGCTTTTGCCCGAGCCGGATTCGCCCACCAGCCCGAGGGATTCTCCCGGGCGCAGCGAGAAGCGGATGTTTTTCAGCACCGGGTTCCGATCGACAATGCGCCGCAGAATACCTTTGCGGATTGGGAACGACACGGACAGATCCTCGACGCGCAGCAGCGGTGTGCTGTCAGCCGGGAGAGGAACCGGGTCGCCGGAGGGTTCGCTGTCAAGCAGGCGCTGCGTATAGGGGTGCTGCGGCGCGCTCAGCAGCGTGGACGCGGTATTCTGTTCAACGCACCGTCCGTTTTGCATCACCGCGACGCTGTCGGCCAGCTTTCTCACAATGCTCAGGTTATGCGTGATAAACAGCAGGCTCATGTTCAGCTCATCACGCAGTTCCCGCAGCAGCGTCAATATTTGCGCCTGTACCGTCACGTCCAGCGCCGTTGTCGGCTCGTCGGCAATCAACAGCTCGGGGCGCGTGAGCAGGGCCATGGCAATCATCACTCGCTGGCGTTCGCCGCCGGAGAGCTGGTGCGGAAAATCATTCAGCCGTTTGGCCGCGTTGCGTATGCCCGTTCGCTCCAGACAGTCCAGAATTTCTCCCCGCGCGGCCTCTTTGCGCATCCCCCGGTGCAGGGAGAGCACTTCATAGAGCTGTTTCTCCAGGCTGTGCAGCGGATTGAGGGAAACCATCGGCTCCTGGAAGATCATCGCGATTTTGTTGCCGCGAATGCCGCGCAGGGTATGTTCGTCGGCGTGCAGCAGCGAACGGCCGTGAAACAGAATATCCCCTTGCGGGTAGCTCACCGGCGGAGAAGGCAGCAGCCGCAGGATGGAGAGTGCCGAAACGCTCTTGCCTGAACCCGACTCGCCCACCAGAGCCAGCGTTTCACCGGGCTGGATCTGCAGCGACAGGTCGCTGACCACGGTACGCGTCTCGCCCTGCTTTGAGAAAGCAATCGACAGGTTATCAATACTGAGAAGGGGCTGGGTCATTTTATACCGCCTTGTTCGGATCAAAGGCATCGCGCACGGCTTCGCCAATAAAAATCAGCAGCGAAAGCAGCACGGCCACGGAAAGAAAGGCGGCGATGCCTAACCACGGCGCCTGCAGGTTGTTCTTACCCTGCAGCAGCAGTTCGCCGAGCGACGGGGAACCCAGCGGTAGCCCGAAACCCAGAAAATCCAGTGAGGTGAGGGTGGTGATGGAGCTGCACAGAATAAACGGCAGGAAGGTGAGCGTTGCGACCACCGCGTTGGGCAGCATGTGGCGGAAGATGATCCCGCGGTCGCTCACGCCAAGCGCCTGCGCGGCGCGAATGTAGTCGAAATTGCGGGTGCGCAGGAACTCCGCCCGCACCACGCCCACCAGCGCCATCCAGCCGAACAGGACGGTAATGCCTAACAGCCACCAGAAGCCAGGCTGCACCACGCTGGAAAGCAGGATGATCAGAAACAGCGTTGGCATGCCTGACCAGACTTCAATAACCCGCTGGCCCCACAGGTCAATTTTCCCGCCGTAGTAGCCCTGAACGGCACCCGCCACGACGCCCATCACGCTTGAGAAGATCGTCAGCATCAGCCCAAAGAGAAGAGAAATACGCGTGCCATACAGGATGCGCGCCAGCACGTCGCCGCCGTTGGCATCGGTTCCCAGCCAGTTTTGCGCGGAGGGCGGGGAAGGGAAGGGGGTCGTGGTGGAGAAGTTAATGCTGTTGGCACCAAAGCGCACCGGCGCCCAGAGCGCCCAGCCGTGCTGCTCAATCTGCTGGCGAAGCCACGGGTCCTGATACTCCGCCGGTGTCGCAAACGGGCCGCCAAAGTCGCTTTCGCTATAGTTGGCGATAACCGGCACGTACCAGCGGTCGTTAAAATGCACCAGCAACGGTTTGTCGTTGGCGATCAGCTCCGAGCACATGCTTAAGGCAAACAGCACGGCAAAAATCCACAGCGACCAGTAGCCGCGGCGGTTGTGGCGGAAGCGGGCCCAGCGGGCCTGGTTGACGGGGCTTAAACGCGGCATCAGCGGCCCTCAAAATCAATTCGGGGATCGACCAGCGTATAGCTGATATCACTGATGATATTCAGCAGCAGGCCAATCAGGGTGAAAATATAGAGTGTGCCAAACATCACCGGATAATCGCGCGACACGGTAGCCTCATAGCCCAGCAGCCCCAGGCCGTTGAGCGAGAACATCACCTCTATCAGCAGCGAGCCGGTAAAAAACATGCCGATGAACGTGGCCGGAAACCCCGCGATCACCAGCAGCATGGCGTTGCGGAACACGTGTTTCCACATGATCTGCTTCTCGCTCACGCCCTTGGCGCGGGCAGTAACGACGTACTGCTTACGAATTTCATCGAGAAAGGCGTTCTTGGTCAACATGGTCAGGGCCGCAAACCCGCCAATGACCGTGGCCAGCACCGGCAGCGTGATATGCCAGAGATAGTCAGTGATTTTCTGATACCACGGCAGGGAACTGAAATCGGCGGAGACCAGCCCCCGCAGCGGGAAGAGGTCGAAATAACTCCCCCCGGCAAAAAAGACAATCAGCAGGACGGCAAACAGAAACGCCGGGATGGCGTAGCCGATGATGATGAACGTGCTGCTCCAGATATCGAAGCGGCTGCCGCTATACACCGCTTTGCGGATCCCGAGCGGTATCGAGACCAGATAGATAATCAGCGTTCCCCACAGCCCCAGCGTTATCGAAACCGGCAGGCTTTGCTTGATCAACGTTAACACTGAGGCACTGCGAAACAGGCTGTCGCCAAAATCAAAGCGGATGTAATCCCAGAGCATCTTGAAATAGCGCTCGTGAATCGGTTTGTCAAAGCCGTAGCGGTGGGTGATCTCGGCGATCACTTCCGGATCCAGCCCGCGTCCGCCGCGATAATGGCTTTCACTGATATTCCCTACGCCGGTTCGCGCATGGCTCGCGCCCATCCCTTCACCGCCGCCGCCGGGCATGCCGCCGCTGTTGCCAAATTCAATGGCGGCAATCGCCTGATCGACCGGGCCGCCGGGGGCGATTTGCACGATAAAAAAGTTAATCGTGATGATGGCCCACAGGGTGGGGATGACCAGCAGGAGACGACGGATAAGATAGGCACCCATGATGATTCCTTATCGCCGCTCAGCGGGAAGTCTGGCGGCTTTGTTAACGTCATACCACCAGGTATCAAAGCCCAGGGAATAGACAGGGCGCACGGCAGGCACGGAGAACTTATCCCAGCGCGCAAGGCGATCTTTGCCCATATACCACATCGGCAGCATGTAATAGTTCCAGGTTAATACCCTGTCGAGGGCGCGCCCGAGC
>NZ_AVOP01000017.1:0-39160 GCF_000733275.2 Enterobacter sp. EGD-HP1 | reverse complement strand
GCTTCGCTTTTCGCAGCGGCGCGGGGTGTGCATATTACACTTTCCCGCTTCAGAGTCAAGCGTTTATTTTCGCTTTTCTCTGCTGGCGTTCATCTCTGAACCCCGCTAACCCGGCGGCCTGTAAGCCGTTGTTCCGTGTCAGTGGAGGCGCATTATAGGGAGTTATTCTGAAGTGACAAGCACAAAATACAAAAAACTTTTCGTTCGCTCACTTTTCAAACTTAACGCTTATTTAAGTCGCGAATCGCCCGTTAAATGTGCGATTTCCCGCGCAAAACTGGCCACCTGCGACCAGTCGGTATAAACCACTTCTTTACGCGTATCGGTTTCCCCCCCGGTCATCTTCATAATCAGGCGGATCATAAAGCGGTCATACCAGCGGTAGCGAGGGTAGCGCAGCGCGCCGGCAAAGACGGCACACAGGTCTGGCTGCCACGGCGAGCCAAGCAAAAACTTGCGCGTGTAGCTGTTGGTCTGCGGCGTACGCTTCTCGGCTTTACGTGCCACCAGGTTGACCGAGTAAAACGCACCGGGCAATTTGTTGAGCACCGCCGTGTGCTTTTTCACAAAGCGATCCAGCGCCGGATGGAAATGCCCGTAACGAATTGACGCGCCAATGACCACGCGATCGTACTCCTGCCAGGCTATCTGCTCCGCACGGTTCAGGTTCACCACATCCGAGTAAATACCCAGCTCTTTTAATTCCGACGCCAGATAGGCGGCAATCTCACGCGTTTGCCCGTCTCGCGTAGAGAAAAGAATCAATGTCTTCATCAACGGCTCCTTACTCGCGCCAGAATGTAGGGGTGAACAGCACCAGCAGCGTAAAGACCTCAAGACGACCAAACAGCATATTGGCGATGAGGATCCATTTCGCGACCGGGTTCATGCTGGCAAAATTATCCGCCACAACGCCCAGACCGGGCCCGAGGTTATTCAATGTTGCTACGACGGACGCAAAGGCGGAGAAATCATCCACTCCCGTCGCGATAATCGCCAGCATACTGACGATAAAGACCAGCGCATACGCCGAGAAGAAGCCCCACACCGCTTCGAGAATGCGTTCCGGCAGGGCGCGGTTCCCCAGCTTAATGCTGTAGACCGCGTTCGGGTGAACCAGGCGCTTCAGCTCGCGGTTCCCCTGCTTAAACAGCAGCAGAATACGAATGACCTTCAGGCCACCACCCGTAGACCCCGCACAGCCCCCGATAAATGCAGAGCATAACAGCAGCACCGGCAGGAACAGCGGCCAGCGCGCGATGCTGTCCGTGGTAAACCCGGCGGTCGTCGCCATCGATACCACCTGGAAGAACGCCTGATTTAGCGTGGTCAGCGCGGAGTTATAGACATCATGGAACCACAGCACCAGGGTACAGATGATCACCAGCGTAAGCTGGACGCCAATGAACATGCGGAACTCTGGGTCACGCCAGTACACCTTCAGGCTGCGCCCGCTCAATAAAGAGAAGTGCAGACCGTAGTTACAGCCTGAAATCAGCAGGAAAATGGCAATAATCGTGTTAATGGTTGGGCTGTCGAAGTAGCCAACGCTGGCATCGTGGGTGGAGAACCCACCGATCGCGATCGTCGCGAAGCTGTGTCCGATGGCATCGAAAGCGGGCATCCCGGCAAACCAAAGCGCCAGCGCACAGGCCACCGTCAGCAAGACATAGATAAGCCAGAGGGTTTTCGCCGTCTCGGCAATACGCGGCCGCATTTTGTTATCTTTCAGCGGCCCGGGCATTTCGGCGCGATAGAGCTGCATGCCGCCAACGCCCAGAATAGGGAGAATAGCCACTGCCAGGACGATGATCCCCATCCCCCCGAACCACTGCAGCATCTGGCGATAAAAGAGAATGGCGTGCGGAAGCGAATCCAGGCCCACCAGCGTCGTCGCCCCGGTGGTTGTTAAACCGGAGAACGATTCAAAAAAGGCATCCGTGATGCTCAGATTAGGCTGTTCAGAAAAGATAAAGGGCAGCGAACCAACGCTCCCCAGCACCGTCCAGAACAGGACCACAATCAGAAAGCCTTCGCGAGATTTCAGTTCACCTTTCTGACGACGGTTTGGCCACCACAGCAGCGAGCCAATCGCCAGCGCGACAAAGAAGGTCTGGGTAAATGCCCGCCCCGCGCCGTCCCGGTAGATAAGCGCCACCAGTCCTGGGAGAATCATCGTCCCGGAAAAGAGTATGACCAGCAGTCCAACGATTCGGGTTATGGCACGAAAATGCATCTCTGCCGCTTCCTTTGGTATTCAAAAGTGAGGTGGGGATTATTCTTCAATCGGCAGCAATTGCAACGAACCACGACTAAAATCAGCCAGTTTTGCTGAAAAAGCAGCCAGTTCCGCCCGAGGAAGCGCCACGCGTAATTGCACCACTGCCTGATATTCACTGTGCGCGATGACGCCGTTAAACTGCCTCAGCAGCGCCTCGATGCCCGATAACTGGGCGTAATCGCACAATAAAGTATATTCGGTGAGCGGCGTTTTGCGGGTGGTTATTAGCATATTCAATGCCTGCTGAACCCCACCGCCGTACGCTTTAACCAGCCCACCCGTGCCTAACAAAATACCACCGTAGTAGCGCACCACCACGGCGGTAATTTCACCCACGCCGCTGCCCATCAGCTGGGAAAGCATGGGTTTACCGGCCGTGCCCGCCGGTTCACCGTCGTCGGAAAACCCCAGCTGCTGAGAATCGTCCGGCGGTCCTGCTACCCACGCCACGCAGTGGTGACGCGCGTCAGGATGCTCAGCCCGAACGGATTCGACAAACGCTTTTGCCGCCTCTACGCCATCGGTATGCGCCAGCAGCGTAATAAAGCGGCTTTTCTTGATTTCCTCAACAAAGGTGACCGGTTCAGCCGGTATCAGCCAGCTTTCCATCAGGCCAGCTTCAGGTCTCGCGTCATGTTCTCGATACCGTTTTCGTGAACCACAACGTTATCTTCGATGCGAATACCGCCAAACGGCTTCAGCGCATCAATTTTTTCCCAGTTGAAGTGTTTGCTGAACTGGCCTTCACGCCACGGCGCCAGCAGGGATTCGATAAAATAGATCCCCGGTTCAATCGTCAGCACCATACGCGGCTCCAGAATACGGGTGCAGCGCAGGTAAGGATATTTAGACGGTGCCGCCAGGTGCGTACCGGTATCATCCTGCATAAAGCCCGCAACGTCGTGAACCTGCAGGCCCAGCGGGTGACCAATGCCGTGCGGCATGAATGGCCCGGTCAGATCGTTCTCGACCATCGCCTCTTCGCTCATGTCTTTCACAATCTGATGCTTACGCAGCAGTTTTGCGATGCGCTGATGGAACTGGATGTGGTAATCCACATAGCTGGTTCCGGCTTTCATGGTGCCAATCAGCGCCAGCTGTTCATCATTCACGTCTTTAATCAGCTGCGCGAAATCGGTATCCGCATTCGCTGCCCAGGTACGGGTCAGATCGGCCGCGTAACCATTGTACTCGGCGCCTGCGTCAAGCAGGAAGCTGCGCATTTCCGACGGAACATGGTGATCCAGCTTGGTGTAGTGAAGCACAGACGCGTGCTCATTCAGCGCGACGATATTGCTGTACGGCACGTCGGTATCACGGTGGCCTGTCGCGGTCAGATAGGCCTGGTTGATGTCGAACTCGCTCATCCCCGACTGGAATGCTTCATGCGCGGCACGGTGACCGTTCACCGCCGTTTTTTGCGCTTCACGCATGCAGTAAAGTTCATAGTCGGTTTTATACGCGCGGTAATAGTGCAGGTAATCCAGCACCCCTTTCGGATTGAGTTTGTCTGCCGGAATATCCAGACCCAGTGCGCGCTCTGGAACAGGTCCAATGTAGCCGATGTTGCCCCGCGCGGCAGGCAGCTGGCTGCCAATGCCGTCCGCTTTCGGCAGCGCAATCACATCAATCTCTTCGGTCCAGAAAGAGGTCGGCAGCGGTTCTACGTTGTGCCAGTAATCGACCGGCAGGTAGAACCACAGTTTCGGCTTGTTCACGCCGTCCACCAGCAGCCAGCAATTTGGAACCTGAGTCACCGGTACCCAGGCTTTAAACTGCGGGTTCACCTTAAACGGATAAGCATGGTCATCCAGAAAGGTATTCATCAGCTCGCCAGAGTGGATCAACAGCGCATCCAGCTTAAAGCGGGCCAGTACATCGCGGGTACGTTCCTGTAGGGTAACGATATGATTTTTATAAAGCGAAGCCAGTGAGTCCATCATTCTTCCTTTCGTTTTTTTGACCTCAAGTCATCGCATCTTAGCACACCTCACTCCGGCTGCGTGATTTCCACTAACCGTGATCAGCGCAGCAATTTCTTAATGACTAATTTGCATTTTATTAACATAAATTCCACACTCCGTTTCATCTGGTATGACCAGATCCAATTGCTGGATTCAGGAGACCGACATGCTCTACAAAGGCGACACCCTGTACGTAGACTGGCTGGAAGATGGCATTGCCGAACTGGTGTTCGATGCCCCCGGCTCAGTGAACAAGCTTGATACCGCGACGGTGGCCAGTCTTGGCCAGGCGCTGGATGTACTTGAAAAGCAATCAGATTTAAAAGGGCTGCTGCTGCGATCGAACAAAGCGGCCTTTATCGTTGGCGCGGATATCACCGAATTCCTGTCGCTGTTCCTGGTGCCCGAAGAACAGCTGAGCCAGTGGCTGCACTTTGCCAACAGCGTTTTTAATCGTCTGGAAGATCTGCCTGTCCCGACCCTTTCCGCCGTTAACGGCTACGCGCTGGGCGGTGGCTGCGAGTGCGTGCTGGCGACCGACTATCGTCTGGCAACGCCGGATCTGCGCATCGGCCTGCCGGAAACCAAGCTGGGTATCATGCCGGGTTTTGGCGGCTCCGTCCGTATGCCGCGCATGCTGGGTGCCGACAGCGCGCTTGAGATCATTGCCGCGGGTAAAGATGTCGGTGCAGAACAGGCGCAGAAAATTGGCCTGGTCGACGGCGTCGTTAAACCAGAGAAGCTTGTTGAAGGCGCACTCGCCATTCTGCGTCAGGCCATCAACGGCGATCTCGACTGGAAAGCCAAGCGCCAGCCGAAGCTGGAGCCGTTAAAACTCAGCAAGATTGAAGCCACCATGAGCTTCACCATTGCCAAAGGCATGGTGATGCAGACGGCAGGTAAACACTACCCGGCGCCGATCACGGCGGTGAAAACCATTGAAGCGGCTGCCCGTCTCGGTCGCGATGAAGCGCTGAAGCTCGAAAATCAGAGCTTTGTTCCGCTGGCGCACACTAATGAAGCCCGCGCGCTGGTCGGTATCTTCCTCAACGATCAGTTCGTGAAAGGAAGAGCCAAACAGCTGACCAAAAACGTTGAGACGCCAAAACATGCGGCGGTACTCGGTGCCGGCATTATGGGTGGCGGCATCGCTTACCAGTCGGCCTGGAAAGGCGTGCCGGTGGTGATGAAAGACATCAGCGAGAAATCCCTGACGCTGGGCATGACCGAAGCGGCCAAGCTGCTGAATAAACAGCTGGAACGCGGAAAAATTGACGGGCTGAAGCTTGCGGGTGTGATTTCCACCATTCAGCCTGTACTGGAATACAGCGGTTTCGACCGTGTCAACGTGGTGGTCGAAGCCGTCGTCGAGAACCCGAAAGTCAAAAAAGCGGTGCTGGCGGAAACGGAAGATAAGGTTCGCCCGGAAACCGTGCTGGCCTCTAACACCTCCACCATTCCAATCAGTGAACTGGCGAGCGTGCTGAAGCGTCCGGAAAACTTCTGCGGGATGCACTTCTTCAACCCGGTACACCGTATGCCGCTGGTCGAAGTGATCCGTGGGGAAAAAACCTCTGACGAAACCATCGCCAAAGTGGTGGCGTGGGCAAGCAAGATGGGCAAAACGCCGATCGTGGTTAACGACTGCCCGGGCTTCTTCGTCAACCGCGTGCTGTTCCCTTACTTCGCCGGCTTCAGCCAGCTGCTGCGCGACGGTGCGGACTTCCGCAAAATCGACAAAGTGATGGAAAAACAGTTCGGCTGGCCGATGGGCCCGGCGTATCTGCTGGACGTGGTCGGCATTGATACCGCCCACCACGCTCAGGCGGTGATGGCGGCAGGCTTCCCGCAGCGTATGCAGAAAGATTATCGCGACGCCATTGACGCGCTGTTCGACGCGAACCGCTTCGGCCAGAAAAACGGCCTGGGCTTCTGGCGCTATAAAGAAGACAGCAAAGGCAAACCGAAGAAAGAAGAAGATGCCGCGGTGGATGGTCTGCTGGCCGACGTTAGCCAGCCAAAACGCGACTTCACCGACGATGAGATCGTCGCCCGCATGATGATCCCGATGATAAACGAAGTGGTGCGTTGCCTCGAAGAAGGCATCATCGCCAGCCCGGCAGAAGCCGACATGGCGCTGGTGTACGGCCTGGGCTTCCCTCCGTTCCACGGCGGCGCGTTCCGCTGGCTGGACACGCTCGGCAGCGCCCGCTATCTCGATATGGCTCAGCAGTATCAGCACCTCGGCCCGCTTTATGAGGTGCCGGAAGGGCTGCGTAACAAAGCGCGCCATAACGAACCCTACTATCCAGCAGTTGAGCCAGCCCGTCCGGTTGGCGAGCTGAAAACGGCTTAAGGAGTCACAATGGAAAAGGTTGTCATTGTTGATGCGATTCGCACCCCGATGGGCCGTTCAAAAGGCGGTGCATTCCGTAACGTGCGTGCGGAAGACCTCTCCGCGCATCTGATGCGTAGCCTGCTGGCGCGTAACCCGGCGCTGGATCCTGCTGCGCTGGACGATATCTACTGGGGCTGCGTGCAGCAGACCCTGGAGCAAGGTTTCAACATCGCCCGTAACGCATCGCTGCTGGCGGAGATCCCGCATTCGGTTCCGGCCGTCACCGTGAACCGCCTGTGCGGTTCGTCAATGCAGGCGCTGCACGACGCGGCACGCATGATCATGACCGGCGATGCGCAGGCCTGCCTGGTGGGCGGCGTTGAGCACATGGGTCACGTGCCGATGAGCCACGGGGTCGATTTCCACCCTGGCATGAGCCGTAACGTGGCGAAAGCCGCGGGGATGATGGGCCTGACCGCCGAGATGCTCTCTCGTCTGCACGGCATCAGCCGTGAAATGCAGGATGCCTTTGCCGCGCGCTCCCACGCTCGCGCATGGGCGGCGACGCAGTCCGGCGCCTTTAAGCATGAGATCATCCCAACCGGCGGCCACGACGCAGACGGCGTACTGAAGCAGTTCAGCTACGACGAAGTCATCCGCCCGGAAACCACCGTAGAAGCGCTTTCTACCCTGCGCCCTGCGTTTGATCCGGTCACCGGTACGGTCACGGCAGGTACGTCGTCGGCGCTGTCAGACGGTGCCGCCGCGATGCTGGTGATGAGCGAAAGTCGTGCCCGCGAGCTGGGCTTAACGCCTCGCGCTCGGGTACGTTCGATGGCGGTCATGGGCTGCGATCCTTCCATCATGGGCTACGGCCCGGTTCCGGCCTCGAAGCTGGCGCTGAAAAAAGCGGGATTAACCGCCAGCGACATCGACCTGTTCGAAATGAACGAAGCCTTCGCCGCGCAGATCCTGCCGTGCATTAAGGATCTGGGGCTGATGGAGCAGATCGACGAGAAGATTAACCTCAACGGCGGCGCGATCGCCCTCGGTCACCCGCTGGGCTGCTCCGGGGCGCGCATCAGCACGACGCTTATCAACCTGATGGAACGCAAAGATGCCCAGTTTGGTCTGGCAACGATGTGTATCGGGCTGGGTCAGGGTATCGCGACGGTGTTTGAGAGAGTGTAAGGCTATAACGTAGGCCCGATAAGCATCGCGCCATCGGGCTTTTGCCGGGAGGCGCTGCGCTTTCCCGGCCTACGAGAAGTATCTCACCGCCACTGACGTCAGTGGCGAAGAGAAAGAGTTTAGTTGCCGTTCTTCCCGCCTGTCAGGGGCGGGTTTTTTATTTAAATGAAGGCAAACGCATCGCCAAACAGGCGGTCTTCACGCGCGTCACGTTCGTTACAGAACAGGTCGCGGGCAATTTTCGCCATCTCAAAACGGCCAGCGATATAGATATCGTGCCCTGCCAGCGTACCGTGATCCTGCAGCACCGCCGTCAGCACCGTCCCGCTACGACCACGCCAGCCCTCTTCCGGCTGCTCAACCACCGGCTCAATGCGCAGGTTAGGATGGGTTACGCTCAGCGCTTCCAGCTCAGACAGGTCGTACAGATGTTTCTCTTCGCGGCCACCCCAGTAAATGGTGATGTCGCGGTCCGGGTTACGCGCCAGTGCGGTCAACAGAATAGAGCGCACGTACGAGAAGCCCGTACCACCCGCGATCAGGATCAGCGGACGGTCTTCGTCATCGCGCAGCCACGCATCACCGTGCGGAATATCCACCACGATTTCACGTTCCTTCAGGATCCGATCCATCACCGCCATCGCATACAGGTTAAGCTCTGACGCACCAATATGAAGCTCAATAAATTCCTGCTCCGCTGGCGTTGAGGCCATAGAGAAAGGACGCTTATCACGCTCATCCATCACAACCATCAGGTACTGACCCGCGCGGAAAGAGAATGGCGCTTCAGGCACTAAACGGACGCGATATACGGTGTCGGTGATGGCATCTACCGAGGTCACTTTACAGCTTAAGGTTGTCATTCGCTCTCTCTGTCGGGAAGTCTATAGGGCTTAACGGTCAGCTCAGGGTTTACCGTTATTCATTATGGCCAGCTCGTCCCAGATCGCGTCAATTCGCGCGGTCACTGCAGGATCTTTTTTGATCGGGCGACCCCATTCACGGTCGGTTTCGCCAGGCCATTTATTTGTGGCATCCAGTCCCATCTTTGAGCCAAGACCGGAAACCGGCGAGGCAAAATCCAGGTAATCTATCGGCGTGTTTTCAACTAACACCGTATCGCGCGCCGGGTCCATTCGCGTGGTAATGGCCCAGATTACGTCATTCCAGTCGCGGGCGTTAACGTCATCATCGCAGACAATAACAAATTTGGTATACATAAACTGGCGCAGGAAAGACCAGACGCCCATCATCACGCGTTTAGCATGGCCAGGATACTGCTTCTTCATCGTGACCACCGCCATGCGATACGAGCATCCTTCAGGCGGCAGATAAAAATCAACAATTTCCGGGAACTGCTTTTGCAGGATCGGCACAAACACTTCGTTCAGCGCCACGCCCAGCACCGCCGGTTCGTCCGGTGGACGTCCGGTATAGGTGGAGTGATAAATCGCATCTTCACGCTGCGTAATGTGCGTCACGGTGAACACCGGGAAGTTATCCACTTCGTTGTAATAGCCGGTATGGTCGCCATAAGGGCCTTCTGGCGCCATTTCACCCTGCTCAAGGTAACCTTCCAGCACAATTTCCGCACTGGCCGGAACTTCAAGATCGTTAGAGATACACTTCACGACTTCGGTTTTCGTTCCGCGCAGCAGGCCTGCAAACGCATATTCAGAGAGCGTATCCGGCACGGGGGTGACGGCTCCCAGAATGGTGGCCGGATCGGCGCCTAAGGCGACAGACACCGGGAAACGTTCCCCCGGATGCGCAGCGCACCACTCCTGGAAATCCAGCGCGCCGCCGCGATGCGACAGCCAGCGCATGATGAGTTTATTCTTGCCAATCAACTGCTGGCGGTAAATACCGAGGTTTTGCCGCTCTTTGTGCGGGCCGCGCGTAACGGTCAGCCCCCAGGTGATCAGCGGAGCGGCATCTTCAGGCCAGCACTGCATGATAGGGATTTTGGTCAGATCAACCGCATCGCCTTCCAGCACTTTCTGCTGGCATGGCGCGCCGCGCAGGCGTTTGGTGGGCATGTTCAGCACCTGCTTAAACTGCGGCAGTTTGTCGAACAGATCGCGGAAGCCCTTCGGTGGCTCCGGCTCTTTCAGAAACGCCAGCAGTTTACCGACCTCACGCAGCGCCGTGACGTCTTCCTGCCCCATTCCCAGTGCAACACGACGCGGTGTACCAAACAGGTTGCACAGCACCGGCATGGAGTAACCTTTCGCATTTTCAAACAGTAATGCGGGGCCACCGGCACGCAGGGTGCGGTCAGCAATTTCTGTCATTTCCAGATAAGGATCGACAGGAAGAGTAATACGTTTGAGTTCACCCTGCTTTTCCAGCAGCGTCAGGAAGTCGCGGAGATCGTGGTATTTCATGCAGTTAATCATGGCCTCTCTGTAAGCGCTTCATTATACGGCGTAAGCCTGCTTGATGCTGTAATTTTGTTAAATAAGCGTGAACTTATGCGTTCTGTTCCATTTTCCCCCATTATAATCAACTTAGCGATCCCGCCAGGGTTTTGATATGCTTGCGCCCCGAACTAAGGGAAAGAGTGATTATGCAGGCCTGGTATTTACTGTATTGCAAACGCGGGCAACTTCAGCGCGCGCAGGAACATCTTGAACGTCAGTCTGTCAATTGCCTGACACCCGTGATCACGCTTGAAAAAATGCAGCGCGGGAAGCGCACAACCGTCAGCGAGCCGTTGTTCCCGAACTACCTGTTCGTGGAGTTCGACCCGGAAGTCATCCACACCACCACCATCAGCGCAACGCGTGGCGTCAGCCACTTCGTTCGTTTTGGCGCCCACCCGGCAACGGTCCCGTCGACGGTCATTCACCAGCTGTCGGTTTATCAGCAGCCTGAAGGGATCACCGACCCCGAAACCCCTTACACGGGCGATAGCGTCGTGATTACCGAAGGCGCTTTCGAAGGCCTGCAGGCGATTTTTGCCGAGCCGGACGGGGAAGCGCGCTCTATGCTGTTGCTCAATCTGCTGAACAAGCAGGTACTGCAGAGCGTTAAAAACACCGACTTCCGCAAACTTTAAACGTTTATCCCGAACAGATTACGCACGTTGTCATCCGTCTGCGCCGAAAGCCAGTGCGGATCGTCTCCGCGCCACTTCGCGACGCTCTCAACAATGTGCCCCAGATACGCGGGCTCATTTCGCCGCGATGCCGGTTTGGGTTTCATATCGCGCGGTAGCAGATAAGGCGCATCGGTTTCAAGGAGCAGTCGGTCGGCCGGGATTACCGGCAGTAGTTCACGAAGTTCAAGCCCTCGGCGCTCATCGCACACCCAGCCGGTAATACCCAGATAAAGCCCTCGCTGCAGGCAATCCAGCGCTTCCTGCCGTGAACCGGTGAAGCAGTGCAGTACCGCGCCGGGCAGTTTCTCCAGCCACGGATCCAGAAGTGCCAGGAAACGCTCATGCGCATCGCGGCAGTGCATAAATACAGGCATTCCAAGCTCTGCTGCCAGCGCAAGCTGGGCAGTGAATGCCTTTTCCTGCTCTTCAGGCGTGGAAAAGTTACGGTTGAAATCGAGGCCGCATTCGCCGATCGCCACAACGTCTGGCGTCTTCGCCAGCCTGTACAGGGTGTCGCCACTTTCCGCGGTCCACTGGCTGCTGTCGTGAGGGTGCACGCCAGCAGTAGACCAACAGCGATCGTAGCGTTGCGCCAGCTGCTGCGCCTGCTCGCTCTCATGCAGGTTGGTGCCCGTCAGCAGCAGTCCTTTGACCCCGGCGGCAAACGCGCGCGCAACCACCTCATCACGATCTTTCGCAAACTGCGAGCTGGTCAGGTTGAGTCCGATATCAAACATGCAAATCCCCATATAACAACCGCCCTGACGGGCGGCTGGTTTTACTCTTCAGTGGTCTTGTCGGACGTATCGTCTTCGTCATCCGCTCGACGTCCTTTACCCACGTAGAAACGCGAGAAGAAAACGCCGACCTCAAACAGACAGTACATTGGTATGGCCAGCAGCGTCTGCGAGAAAACATCTGGCGGTGTCAGCAGCATGCCAACAACAAAGGCGCCCACAAGGATATACGGACGCTTCTTACGCAGGTCATCCGGGGTCGTTACCCCAACCCAGCAGAGCAGCACAATAGCCACCGGCACTTCGAATGCCACGCCAAACGCCATAAACAGCGCCATCACAAAGCTGAGGTAGCTGGCGATATCCGTCGACACCTGGACCCCTTCCGGTGCGGTATGCGTCAGGAAGCCGAAGGCCAGCGGGAAGACAACAAAATAGGCAAACGCCATGCCGATATAGAACAGCAGCGAGCTGGACACCAGCAGCGGGATCACCAGCTTGCGTTCATGCTTATACAGCGCTGGTGCGACAAACGCCCATACCTGGTAAAGAATGACCGGAGCAGAGGCAATCAACGACACCCAGAAGGTCAGCTTGAGGGGGGTAAAGAACGGAGAAGCAACGTCTGTTGCAATCATCGTTGCGCCCAGCGGCATCTGCTTGATCAGCGGCGCAGAGACCACCTGATAGATATCGTTGGCAAAATAGACCAGGCACAGGAATATGAGTAAAACCGCAATAATGCAGTTTAACAGGCGCTTACGCAGCTCAATAAGGTGCGTAATCAGCGGTTGAGTATCATCTACTGCCATGTTTACGCTTTATCACTCGACGAGGGGGATGATTCGGAAACGGACGCAACGGGCTTCACTTCCGCCGTTTGTGCTACCGGCTCTCCCGGCTGCGCCTGTTTTTTCACTTCGGTTTCCTGCGGCGTCTGTTCTGGCGCGGCAGCCTGATGTTCAGCGCTGGCAGGCGTTACGCCCTCGCGCTGCTCCTCGCTGCCCTTCACCACCGGGTTATGGATAGTGTTCGCTTCATCGCTCGCTTTTTCAGGATCGTTAACGCTATAGGAGCGCTTCATCGATTCCGCCGCTTCGCGCAGCTCATCCATTGACGCTTTCAGTTCCGGCGTCAGGTTATCCATGCTCGCCTTCTCGACCTTTTTCAGGCTTTCCTGAAATTCCTGCAGCTTAAGCTCCTGCGCCAGTTCATTCTGAACGGTGGATGCGAGCGATCTCAGCGCACGAACCCAGCCCGCAACGGTTTTCACTGCCACCGGCAGACGCTGCGGCCCCAGCACAATCAGGCCAATAACAAAGACCAGCAGAAGCTCACTAAAACCAATGTCGAACACGACTTACACCTGCTCTTTATCGTGGCGTTTAGCGTCTTCCTTTTTGGCTTCTTCTTGCTTGTCGGCGATGGATTTAGCAGTAAAATCAGCATCCTGGCTGGTTTTATCCTGCTTGCTCTCATCATCGCTCATCGCTTTCTTGAAGCCTTTGATAGACGCGCCCAGATCGGAACCAATAGAACCGAGCTTTTTGGTGCCAAACAGCAGCACGACGATGACGGCAATAATGACTAATTGCCAGATACTGATACCACCCATACATGTTCCTCAGGGATAGATGATTAATGAGTCAGGTCGCATTATACGTATGCGACCCGTCGATAGCGACGTACGCTCAGCGCGTTTTTCGCCAGCCTGCTAACCAGACTACCACTCCGCCAGCCATCAGCCAGGCGGGCATCATCTGCCAGTCCGGACGGTTGATCAGCAGCAGCGTACCGCTCAGCAGCAGCGTTGCGCCAATCCCAAAGAGGTAGCGTGACTGTCCCTGGCGAACACGGCTGGACTGAAGCTCGCGGGCGATTTTATCCATGCTGTGCTGAAGGTTCTTGCTCTGACGCAAACTGTCATAAACCAGTTCAGGAATTTCAGGCATTTTTTCTATCCAGAACGGGCCTTTCTCTTTCAGCGAGCGCACCAGCGCAGGAATGCCAACCTGATCCTTAATCCAGGATTCAAGGAAAGGTTTCGCGGTCTTCCACAAGTCTAACTGAGGATAGAGTTGTCGGCCTACACCCTCAACGTAAAGTAATGTTTTCTGAAGTAAAACTAGCTGTGGCTGAACTTCCATATTAAAGCGGCGAGCCGTGTTGAACAGGTTTAACAGCACGTGCCCGAAGGAGATTTCCGCCAGCGGTTTTTCAAAAATCGGTTCACAAACGGTCCGGATCGCAAACTCGAACTCTTCGACGTTGGTGTCAGGCGGTACCCAGCCAGAATCGACGTGCAGCTCGGCCACCTTACGATAGTCGCGGTTGAAGAACGCGATGAAGTTCTCTGCCAGATACCGTTTATCTTCTTTGTTCAGCGACCCCACAATCCCGCAGTCGATACCGATATACTTCGGATCCTCAGGATGCTCGTAGCTCACGAAGATATTGCCCGGGTGCATGTCCGCATGGAAAAAACTGTCGCGGAAAACCTGGGTAAAGAAGACCTGTACGCCACGTTCGGCCAGCAGCTTCATGTTCGTTCCCTGTTTCTCCAGGGCGACCACATCCGAAACCGGAATACCGTAGATACGCTCCATCACCATCATGTTCTGGCTACAGTAGTCAGAATAGACTTCAGGTACATAGAGCATCGGGCTGTTTTCAAAGTTGCGACGCAGCTGGATGGCGTTTGCCGATTCGCGCAGCAGGTTAAGCTCATCAATCAGCGTTTTTTCATATTCCCGCACCACTTCCAGTGGACGAAGGCGACGCCCGTCCGGCAGCAGGCGTGGCACCCAGCGCGCCAGACGATAAATCAGCTTCATGTCCGCTTTGATGATCGGCAGGATGTCCGGACGAATGACCTTAATAACGACTTCTTTGCCGTTTTCTTTCAGACGCGCGGTGTGCACCTGCGCGATAGAGGCCGACGCCAGTGGCTTAATGTCGAAATCGTCGAACCAGGTCTCGACGGGTACATTCCCCATCGCCTCTTCAATCTGCTTTTTCGCGCGCGCGCCGTCAAACGGTGCGACGCGATCCTGCAGCATCGCGAGCTCATCGGCAATCAGAGGCGGGAAGAGATCGCGGCGGGTCGACAGCATCTGTCCGAATTTAATCCAAACCGGACCGAGCTCCTGCAGCGCCAGGCGCAGACGCTCACCCAGCGGTTGACCTTTATGGCGATTGGGCATCCAGAACAGCATCCGCCGCCAGATACGAAGCGGCAGCGTGATACGCATTTTGGGGATAAGCTCGTCGAGCCCGTAGCTCAAAAAGGTGCGAATAATAAAATAGAGGCGCCGAATTTCACCAGGCGTCATTTGCCCTCCAGTTTTTCCAGCCGTTTGGTTAACGCATCAACCGCACGTTCAACAGCAGCGGTCTCTTCCGCAAACCATGCAACTTCCAGTGGCCCGGGCGCCATTCGCCACTCTTCTGTCAGCACTTCCGCCGCATAGCGTTGCTGGCGCTGAAGGCTTTTACGCGCAAAGGAGGCGCCACCATGAAGGACTTTCCCGATGCCTTCGGCGGCAATGTCGCCGATAAAAGGCGCGAGCAGCTCTGCCGGATCGAACTCCGCCAGATCGGTGAGCGCAACGAAGTTCTGCACGACCTGAATGTCGCCTTCCACTTCCAGCTCACCGCTGCGGATAAGCGCCGTTAATTGCTGGCGATCGCGCAGTTTTGGCAGCACGCTCATGTGCGTGATGACCGAGCAGTCGGCTTCACCTTCCCACGCCCCCAGAACGTCAAGCTGACGTTCGCTGAATACCAGCACAAGCGGCGTCGAGAACTCTTTTAAAACAATGCGTAATACCTTCCCGTTTAGCCGCTGACGTGCAGCTTTCAGCGCCGGAGCGCGATACAGAAAAGCGTTCAGTACATTCTCGACGCCTGCGGAGACTAAGGGTTTAAAGGGCACGGGACACCTCCACTCAGAATTTGTAACCGCGATGCAGCGCGACGACGCCCGCCGTCAGGTTGAAATATTCAACATTTTCAAATTCTGCATCCTGCATCATGGCTTTTAATGTGTCCTGATCCGGGTGCATACGGATAGATTCCGCCAGATAGCGGTAGCTTTCAGCGTCATTAGCCACCAGCTCGCCAATACGCGGCAGCACGTGGAAGGAATAGGCGTCGTAGGCTTTGCTCAGCGGCTCAATGATCGGTTTAGAGAACTCGAGCACCAGCAGACGTCCACCCGGCTTCAGCACGCGGTACATGGAGCGCAGCGCTTTTTCTTTATCGGTCACGTTACGCAGACCGAAAGAGATCGTGATGCAGTCAAAGGTGTTATCCGGGAATGGCAGCGCTTCGGCGTTTGCCTGCACATATTCCACATTTCCCACCACGCCGATGTTACGCAGCTTTTCGCGTCCCATTTTCAGCATGGAGTCATTAATATCGGCAAGAACAACGCGGCCGGTTTCGCCCACCAGACGGGAGAATTTCGCGGTTAAATCGCCCGTACCGCCGGCTAAATCCAGCACCGTTTGTCCACGGCGTACGCCGCTGCAGTCAATGGTGAAGCGCTTCCACAAGCGATGAATGCCGAACGACATCAGGTCATTCATCACATCGTACTTCGCCGCCACGGAATGAAATACGTGGGCCACCATGTCAGCTTTCTGCGCTTTGGCGACAGTCTGAAAGCCAAAGTGCGTTGTGTCTTGTGAATCGTCAGCCATCTTAGAGCCTGCTTATCAGTAAAATGTTCGTGAAGTGTAACAGATTGGGCGCGTTTGCCCTACGTTTCAACCACCGCGAAAGAAACGCGCTGGAGTCTCGTCTGGTGATAAATCCACCGCTAACGTATTGTCTTCACTGTTTGTCTTTTGTTCGTCCGCACCTTCTCGCAGGCGAAACTCGTCGTCCTGGGCGGTGGCCTGTTCGACCAATTCCGGATTAATCTCGCGTTTAACCTCTACCCCCAGGCTGCGGAATGATTCGGCCTGTGCCAGCAAATTGCCGCGTCCGGAGGCGAGTTTTTTCATCGCCTGGCGGTAGTTATCCTGCGCACGATCCAGGCTCTGCCCGACTGAGGACATGTCGTCCACGAAGAGGCGCATTTTGTCGTACAGCTTGCTGGCACGATCGGCAATCTGCTGCGCGTTGCGGCTCTGGTGCTCATAGCGCCACAGGTTCGCAATGGTGCGTAACGCCACCAGCAGCGTGGTGGGGCTGACCAGCATAATGTTATTTTTGAGCGCTTCGGTGATCAGCTCAGGCTGTCTGTCGAGTGCCAGCAGAAACGCGGGTTCTACCGGGATAAACATCAGGACATAGTCCAGCGAGCGGAGACCCGGCAGCTGCTGGTAATCTTTTCTGCCGAGCAGGCGAATGTGATTACGCACGGAGGCAATGTGCTCCTGCAGCGCAGACTCGCGCGTGTAGTCATCTTCGGCGTTGAAGTAGCGCTCATAGGCCACCAGCGTCATTTTGGCGTCAATCACCACATCTTTACCCTGCGGCAGCCGCACAATCACATCCGGCTGCATACGCGAGCGGGCATCGTTCTCAATGCTGACCTGGGTTTCGTATTCATACCCTTCGCGCAGGCCAGACGCTTCAAGCACGCGGGTCAGCACCACTTCCCCCCAGTTGCCCTGGGTTTTGTTATCCCCTTTCAGCGCGCGGGTCAGGTTGACTGCCTCCTGCGCCATCTGGGCATTCAGCTGCTGGAGATTGCGAATCTCATGCGCCAGCGTGTGTCGTTCGCGGGCTTCCTGACCAAAGCTGTCCTGCACCTGACGACGAAAACCGTCCAGCTGTTCGCGCAGGGGCGTCAGCAGGCTGTTCAGGCTCTGGCGGTTCTGTTCGTCAACGCGGCGGTTGCTGTGCTCAAAAATTCGGTTGGCGAGGTTCTCAAACTGTTCGCTGAGACGCTGCTCGCTGTTGATCATCTGGCGGATTTTGTCTTCCGCATGCAGTTGGGTGGATTCAAGGCGGGTGGTCACTTCGCGGAGATCGGCCTCCAGCGACGTGTTGATATCACGCAGATTACGCAGCTCGTTGTTGAGCAGCTCGCACTCCTCTCGCCAGTGGTCACTCAGCGCAAGCTGCTGCTTTGCCGCACTTAATTCAGCGACTATCTCTTCGCGCTCTGCCAGCTGGTCGGCCTTCTGCTGTGCATGCTGATAGCTGGAAATGAGCCAGCCTATCGCCACGCCCGCCAGCGCAATCACCGCATAAATCAGGACTGAGATATCCACAATGCCCCCTGCATCAACGTATTACCCGCACAAAATAGGATTGTGCTGTACAAACGTCCAGTTTGAAAGGGTTTTCCTGCGAGGCGCTACGCAAAAAATAAAGGCCGAACGTGTCGGCCTTTGATTTCGAAAGGAGAGGACTAGATCAGGCGACGCGCGGCTTCAACCACGATTTTCACTGCATGACTTTCGGTCTGCTTCATGGTTTCGGCGTTCGGGATCTCCTGCTGGGTACGGTTGACGATAACGCCCGCCACCATACCGGCACGCAGACCCTGGCTTGCGCACATGGTCAGCAGCGTTGCAGATTCCATTTCGTAGTTCATCACGCCCATGGACTGCCACTCCTCCATTGAGCCTTTGAAACGGCTTACCACGCGGCCTGAGAAGGTGTCGTAACGCTCCTGGCCCGGGTAGAAGGTGTCGGAAGAGGCGGTTACACCTACGTGGGTAGTTGCGCCTACGGACTTCGCGGCTTCAACCAGCGCGGTGGTGCATTCGAAATCAGCCACTGCCGGGAATTCCATCGGCGCAAAGTGCAGGCTTGCACCGTCCAGACGGACGGACGCGGTCGTGACCAGCACGTCGCCGACGTTGATGTGCGGCTGGATAGCGCCGGTGGTACCGATACGCAGGAATGTACGGATGCCCAGCTGGGCCAGCTCTTCAACAGCAATAGACGTAGACGGACCACCGATACCGGTAGAGCACACGATCACCGCTTTGCCATCCAGCTCTGCGCGCCAGGTGGTGAACTCACGATGGGCAGCCAGCTTGACCGGCTTATCCATCAGCGCGGCGATCTTTTCCACACGCTCAGGGTCGCCAGGGACGATTGCGAGCGTAGCCCCTTGTAAATCGTTTTTGGTGAGGCCGAGATGAAAAACATCAGACTTAGACATAGGTGACTCCTCTGTGGGTCGGTTAGTCAGAAGAAGTAAAACGGTACTTTACAGAAGCAGCATGCATATTTTCGTGACGCAACTCACCATGAATGAAAATGATTGCATTAAATTTCCATAAAAAAGTGATTTACATCACATTAACAAGTTATATCGCCAGGTGCTGCACAAAAGATAGACCGTTTAAGGCACTGTGAGTTGTTAACCTGGTGTCTATATTTACCTTTGCGCTAACTCATTGGTACGGAGAATGCCATGACTGAAAAAACCGGTTTTGCACCTGCTGCGGCCCCACATGCTTCCACCATCGTGTCGACGCCAGAAGCGGCAATTACCGCGGGTGAGACCTCCATTCCCTCGCAGGGGGAGAATATGCCTGCTTATCACGCACGGCCAAAATCGGCAGACGGCCCGCTGCCCATCGTGATTGTGATTCAGGAGATATTTGGTGTTCACGAACACATTCGCGACCTCTGCCGCCGGCTGGCGCTGGAAGGGTATCTGGCCGTTGCGCCAGAGCTCTACTTCCGTCAGGGCGATCCGAACGACTACAGCGATATTCCAACATTGCTCAGCAACCTGGTCAGCAAAGTCCCGGACGCGCAGGTGCTGGCCGATCTCGATCACGTCGCCAGCTGGGCGGCGCGCAACGGGGGCGATCCACATCGTCTGCTTGTCACCGGTTTCTGCTGGGGCGGACGCATAAGCTGGCTGTATGCCGCGCATAACCCGCAGCTCAAAGCCGCTGTCGCCTGGTACGGCAAACTGGTAGGTGAAAAAACGCTGAATTCACCGAAACATCCGGTCGATATTGCCACCGAGTTAAATGCCCCCGTATTAGGGCTTTACGGCGGTCAGGACACCGGTATTTCGCTTGATTCGGTAGAGACCATGCGCCATGCGCTCCGTGCGGCAAATGCGAAGGCGGATATTGTGGTGTACCCGGATGCCGGGCATGCGTTTAACGCCGATTATCGTCCGAGCTATCACGCAGAATCAGCCAAAGATGGCTGGCAGCGGATGCTGGCGTGGTTTAGCCAGTACGGCGGGAAGAAAGCATAAAGCAAAAAGCCCGGTGGCGGCTACGCCTTACCGGGCCTAAGTGTCATTAAGCCTGACGTAAATTCTGCGCCGCCTTCACCATGTTGGCGAGCGCCGCACGCGTCTCCGGCCAGCCGCGGGTTTTCAGTCCGCAGTCCGGGTTCACCCACAGGCGTTCTGCCGGAATGCGCTGGGCCGCTTTTTTCAGCAGGGCTTCTATCCACTCCACGCTCGGCACGTTCGGGGAGTGAATGTCATACACGCCCGGCCCAATTTCATTCGGGTAGTCGAACTCTTCAAACGACTCCAGCAGCTCCATGTCCGAACGCGAGGTCTCGATAGTGATCACGTCGGCGTCCAGCGCGGCAATCGAATCCATAATGTCGTTAAATTCGCAGTAGCACATGTGGGTGTGGATCTGCGTGTCGTCCTTCGCCACCGCGGCGTTAATGCGGAACGCCTCCACGCCCCACTGCAGGTAGGCGTCCCAGTCGCTCCGGCGCAGCGGCAGGCCTTCGCGCAGGGCTGGTTCGTCAATCTGGATAATGCCAATACCTGCCGCTTCCAGATCCGCCACTTCGTCACGCAGCGCCAGGGCTATCTGTTTGGCGATGGTTTCACGGGTCACGTCTTCACGCGGGAACGACCAGCAGAGAATTGTTACAGGGCCGGTCAGCATGCCTTTTACCGGCTTGTCGGTCAGGGACTGAGCATACTTCGCCCATTCAACCGTGATCGCTTCCGGGCGGCTGACGTCACCAATGACCACCGGTGGCTTGACGCAGCGGGAGCCATAGCTCTGCACCCAGCCGTTCTGGGTAAAAACAAAGCCGTCCAGGTGCTCACCAAAGTATTCCACCATGTCGTTACGCTCGGCCTCGCCGTGCACCAGCACGTCCAGCCCCAGGCGTTCCTGCTCGATAATCGCCTGCTTGATGTGTTCCGCGATGCCGGTGCGGTAGTGATTCGCATCCAGCTTGCCCTTTTTGAAGTCCAGACGCAGGCCGCGGATCTCCGTAGTTTGCGGGAAAGAGCCGATAGTCGTGGTTGGCCAGGCGGGCAGATTGAAACGGGCGCGTTGCGCTTCAGCGCGCACCTCATACGGGCTCTGACGCTGGCTGTCCTGGGCGGTGATGGCCGCCAGACGTTTTTCCACCGCCGGGTTGTGCACACGGGCTGAGTGACGACGTGCCTGGATCGGCGCGCTCCATTCGGTAATCGCCGCCGTGTCGCCGCTGTTCAGCGCGTCGCGCAGCAGCGTCAGCTCTTCACATTTTTGCAGGGCGAAGGCAAACCAGCTTTTCACTTCAGGGTCGAGGCGGGTCTCCACGCTCAGATCGATTGGGCTGTGCAGCAGCGAGCAAGAGGATGCCACCCATAGCTCACGTTTGCCGACGATGTCCTTAATCTGGGCGTATTTCTCGGTGAGATCGGCGCGCCAGACGTTACGACCGTTAACCAGCCCGGCAGAAAGCAGCCAGTCTGCTGGCAGGCGCTTGTGCAGCTCCGCCACATCATCTTTACCGTGTACGAGGTCAACGTGCAGGCCCTGCACCGGCAGCGCGTTAATGGTCTTCAGGTTTGGCGTCACGCCTTCGAAATAGGTGGTGAGCAGCAGCTTCACCTGCCCGGTGAGCGCGTCATACGCCGGTTTGAAGGCATCGAGCCAAACCTGGGGCAGCTCAAGCACCAGCGCAGGCTCGTCGATTTGCACCCACTGAATGCCGCGTTTGCCCAGCTCAATCAGCACCTGTTTGTAGACCGGCAGGATATCCTTCAGCAGGCTGAGTCGGTCAAACGGCTCGCCTTTCACTTTGCCCAGCCACAGGTAGGTTACCGGCCCGAGCAGCACCGGCTTCACCTGGTGGCCCAGCGCCAGCGCTTCGTCCACCTCGTCCAGCAGCTGCGTCCAGGTCAGGCTGAACTGCTGGCCTTTCACGAACTCCGGCACCATATAGTGATAGTTAGTGTTAAACCACTTGGTCATTTCCGCCGCTGCCGCGGGCTCCCCCGTTGGCGCGCGGCCACGGCCGATGCGGAACAGGGTATCGATATCTACCGATCCATCTTTGTTCTGATGACGAGCCGGGACGTTGCCAAGCAGCAGGCTGGTCGTCAGAACATGGTCGTACCAGGCGAAATCGCCCACCGGCAGCAGGTCAATGCCCGCCTGTTTTTGCTGCTCCCAGTGGCGGGCACGCAGCTCGCGCCCCACCGCCAGCAGCTCTTCACGGGTGGCTTTCCCCGCCCAGTAGCTTTCTTGCGCTTTTTTCAGCTCGCGACGCAGGCCAACGCGAGGGAAACCGAGAGTGTGATTGCGGATTGTCATGGTGTGCCCCTTGTGAAATTCGTTATTTAGACGTCCAGATGTTTACACATCTATAATTGGCAGGTACTGTATATTCCTCAAGCGCAATATGTTCATGGCGAAGTGAAGGACTTTCATGATCGAGATAAAACACCTGAAAACGCTACAAGCGTTGCGGAACTGCGGCTCGCTCGCGGCGGCTGCGGCCACGCTGCACCAGACCCAGTCCGCCCTTTCTCACCAGTTCAGCGATCTGGAACAACGCCTCGGCTTCCGTCTTTTTGTGCGCAAGAGCCAGCCCCTGCGCTTTACGCCGCAAGGTGAAATTCTTCTTCAGCTGGCGAATCAGGTACTGCCGCAAATCGCCAGCGCGCTGCAGGCGTGTAACGAACCGCAGCAGACCAAACTGCGTATCGCCATTGAGTGCCACAGCTGTATTCAGTGGCTGACCCCCGCGCTTGAGAACTTCCGTCAGAAGTGGCCGCAGGTGGAGATGGACTTCAAATCCGGCGTGACCTTTGACCCGCAGCCGTCGCTGCAGCAGGGCGAGCTGGACCTGGTGATGACCTCTGACATCCTGCCGCGCAGCGGCCTGCATTATTCGCCGATGTTTGATTATGAAGTGCGCCTGGTGCTGGCGCCGGACCACCCGCTGGCGACCAAAACGCGCATTACGCCGGAAGACCTGGCGACAGAAACGCTGCTGATTTATCCGGTCCAGCGCAGTCGTCTGGATATCTGGCGTCACTTCCTGCAGCCGGCAGGCATTAGCCCGCAGCTGAAAAGCGTGGATAACACGCTGCTGCTGATTCAGATGGTGGCGGCCAGAATGGGCATCGCGGCGCTGCCGCATTGGGTGGTGGAGAGTTTTGAACGCCAGGGTCTGGTACAGACCAAAACCCTGGGTGAAGGACTGTGGAGCCGACTGTACGCCGCCGTGCGCGATGGCGAGCAGCGTCAGCCGATTACGGAGGCGTTTATTCGCTCAGCGCGGAACCACGCGTGCGACCATCTTCCGTTTGTGCGGAGCGCGGAGCGACCCATCGGCGATGGACCCACAGCGAAGCCAGGATCACCGCTCCCCCAATAAGGAAGCTCGGCCAGTGCGGCTGTTGCTGCCAGATGGCGAGGTTGACCAGCAGCCCTGCCGGGACATGCACGTTGTTCATGATCCCCAGCGTACCGGCGTCTACCTGCGTAGCGCCGTAGTTCCACATGAAGTACCCCAGCCCTGACGCCACTACGCCCAGCCAGACCAGAACGCCCCACTGCACGGAGGTTGTCGGCAGTTTTTGCGGGTTACCGAGCATAAACCACGCTGCCACCGCGACAATCGCGGCGCCCATATAAAACCAGGCGAACGCGTTGTGCTGCGGCATCGGACGGGTTTCCATCAGGCGTTTGTAGCCCACCATGCCGATGGCAAAACTGATGTTAGCGAGCTGGACGAACATCAGCCCGGTCCAGAAGTGATCGCTGACTTTGTCATAGCGTATAATCGCCGCGCCGATCACCGCCAGTGCCGCGCTCAGCAGGTAACCCCAGCGCAGGCGGCGCCTGCTGAGCAGGTCGTAAATCAGCGTGATATAGAGCGGCGTCAGCACGGTAAAAAGCAGGAACTCGGAGACAGACAGGTAGACGTAGGCCCGGAAGCTAAACAGATACATGATGCCGAGCTGCATCGCCCCCACCAGCATGTACAGCACAATCGTTTTCAGCGATTGCCCGCGCGTACGCAGAAACGGCAGAAACACCAGCGCCGCCAGCCCCACGCGCATCAGCACCGAGAAGTAGCTGTCGACCGAACCGGCAAGGTATTCGCCAATCAGGCTAAAGGAGAAGGCCCACAGGATAGTGGTGATAATGAGTAGCGCCACAATGCTTGTCTCTCAAAAAGAAGGAGAGGCATTGTAGCGAACTCTTTAGTTGACATCTGAGCAATAAACAACCGAATGAAGATTATTCAAGGAACAGTTTGCGCAGATACTTCGGCACCGCGTTGTCTGCGTTGGTACCGATCACTTCCAGCTCCGGGTGCAGGTCTTTAAGACGCTGGTGCGCGTTCTCCATGATGCAGCCCTTGCCCGCCATCGACAGCATCTCGGCGTCGTTCATGCCGTCGCCAAAGGCGATACAGTCTTTCAGCTCGAAGCCCAGACGTTTCGCGACGGCCTCCAGCGCATGACCTTTGGAGACGCCCCCCGCCATCACTTCCAGGCAGGTCAGGGTTGAGAAGCTCACGTTGACGCGATCGCCCCAGCGGGCGTTGATCGCCTGTTCCAGCGGCAGCAATTCCTCATGGTTTACACACGTGAAGAATACCTTGCTGATCCCTTCCGGCTCCAGCAGACCCGGCTCGTACAGTGAGTACTGGAATACGGCTTCCTTGAAGAAACGCATCTCTTCCGGGCGGTGGCGGTTCATAAACCAGTCGTCGTTGCGATAAACGTTGGTGACGATTTCCGGGTTGTTGTGCACCACGCCGAACAGATCGGCGGCAATATCGCGATCCAGGTTGTGGGTAAAGATCAGGTTACCGTCAGTATCATGCACGCGCGCACCGTTGGAGGTGATCATGTACGATTTGATCTCAAGATTATCGCGGATTTGCCCCACGTCCACGTGGTGGCGGCCGGTAGCGAACACAAAGTTCACGCCACGGGCGGTCAGGAGTTTTAAGGTCTCTTTCGCGTAAGGCGAGAGGGTGTGGTCGGGGGAAAGCAGCGTGCCATCTAAATCAGATGCAACAACCTGGTACATAGGGATTTCAACCTCTGGTGGAAAACAAGAATCAATTATGCCTGTTGAAAAATTCAACAATGGCGTTAAGCGCGACTGAGCGCATAGCGTCCTTTTCAAAAAGGATCTCATGGTACGCGCCGTTAATGACCAGCGGTTTTCCCCCTTCACAAGGGTGACCGGCGGCAGCGCGCAGTTCGCAATAGCGGTCATGCATACGGTTATCCACCACACGCTCTTCTTCAGCCTGAATCAGGAGCGTTGGTGTGTCGTCATTGCCTACGCCCGCCAGCACCTGCTCACCGGCCAGAATGCCCTCCCGCACCCAGTGCCAGGTCGGGCCACCCACGCGCAAGCGCGGTTCATCGGCATAAAAGCGCAGGTTGCGACGATAGCGCTGTCGGCTGTGGGTCAGAACGTTGATGGCGAACGGCAATGCGCGCCAGCGCCCTGTACCAATGGCGTAGCCTTCTCGAATGCGCTGATGGCCCTCAGCCCAGTCGAGAAGATGGCGCACCATCCAGTCAGGAAAACGGATGACGATCCCGTACATCGGCGCGGTGAGCGCAATGGCATCGCACTGGTGATCGTACCGTTGCAAAAACAGCGTCGAAATGGCGCCGCCCATCGAATGCGCAAGGATATACCGCTTGCGCCAGGGGCCAGGCTGCACTTCCTGCTGCCAGAACGCGGCAAAATCGTCGACGTAATCGCTAAAGCTATCGACATGCCCACGGTGCGTATCCGGTAGCATACGACCGGACAGCCCCTGTCCACGGTGGTCGATAATCAGCACGTCGAACCCCATATGGACCAGATCGTAGGCCAGTTCGGCATATTTAACGTAGCTTTCAATACGTCCGGGGCAAACGACGATCGCCCGGTCATTTTTTTCATTGCGGAAACGAACGAAGCGCACCGGGATGCCCCCGACGCCCGTAAACTCATCTTCCTCACGCTGCCGCCAGAAATCGGTCAGCGGCCCCATAGAGAAAGCAGCAAAAGCGTTTTCTCGTGTTTCCCAGTCCTTTTTCTGCTGAAACATTGGGTTTCCACTCACGTAATCCAGGGAATATCGTTTTTTTCGTCAACGGTCACAAAATGACTCAATAATAGCGTATTGTGGCATAAAAATAGACGGTTCGGGAGTTTCAAATGACCTTCGAGTGGTGGTTCGCCTACCTGCTGACATCCATTATCCTCAGCCTTTCTCCAGGTTCGGGTGCTATTAACACCATGACCACTTCTATCAATCACGGCTACCGCGGTGCGGCGGCGTCGATTGCCGGTTTGCAGACCGGGCTGGGCATTCATATTGTACTGGTCGGGATCGGTCTGGGCACCCTGTTCTCCCGCTCCGTGCTGGCATTTGAGGTGCTGAAATGGGCCGGTGCGGCGTATCTGATTTGGCTCGGTATCCAGCAGTGGCGCGCGGCAGGCTCCATCAACCTGAATACGCTGGCTCAGACGCAAAATCGCGGCCATCTGTTTAAGCGCGCGGTGTTCGTCAATCTGACCAACCCGAAGAGCATCGTTTTCCTCGCCGCGCTGTTCCCGCAGTTTATCGTGCCGCACCAGCCGCAGGTGATGCAGTACGTGGTGCTGGGCGCGACCACCATTATCGTCGATATCATCGTGATGATTGGTTACGCGACGCTGGCGCAGCGAATTGCAGCGTGGATAAAAGGGCCTAAACAGATGAAGGCCCTGAATAAAGTCTTTGGTTCGCTGTTTATGCTGGTTGGCGCGCTGCTTGCGTCAGCGCGTCATGCTTAGCGAGAAATGATGAGATGAATACCGAAGCCGGCGAACAGCGCGCCGGCGAAGCCGTCAATCCACTTCGCGATACGCTGGTAGCCGCGGCGCATTGCCGGTAAAGCGAACAGGCTGGCCACGATGGTAAACCAGGCAAAGGTTTCAATGACAATCAGCAGGAAGATGCCCCAGCGCGCGCCCGCACCGACGTTATCCCCGACAAACAGCGAGAACACCGAGCCGAAATAGATAATGGCTTTCGGGTTTGCCAGATTGGTCAGCAGCCCTTTTACAAAGCTGCGGCCGCCCGTTGCCAGCTCCACCTTTGGCTCTTTCGGCTTTTTCTCTTCTTTCTTCAGCGCCCCACGCAGCATCTGGTAGCCCATCCAGCACAGGTACAGACCGCCGCCGACCATAATGATGTTATGCAGCCAGGCCATCTTCGCCAGGATAAGGTTCAGACCGAGCAGCGCAACGGCCGCCCAGACCATAACGCCCATGGTGATACCGAGCACGCCCATCATCGCCTCTTTGCGGGAGCGGCTGACGGCCGTTTGTGATACGAAGAAAAAGTCCGGGCCGGGGCTCATCAGCGCAACGATGTGCACTAACGCCACGGTGAGAAATAGCATCAACATAATTAACTCGCGGGGAAATAATTCAGTGAGTCATCATCCTGGCACTTTTTCGCCCGGCTGACTACTCCTCATCATCACCATCGGCGTGAGAGCGGATGAGCGCCATAAACTCTTTACCGAAGCGCTCCAGCTTGCGTGTCCCCACGCCGTTGACGCTGAGCATCTCACTTGCGCTGAGCGGCATCTGCTCGGCCATCTCAATCAGCGTCGCATCGTTGAACACCACGTACGGCGGGATGTTCTCTTCGTCAGCGATAGCTTTACGCAGCTTGCGCAGTTTGGCGAACAGCTTGCGGTCGTAGTTGCCGCCGTACGATTTTTGCATTACGCGCGGCTTCAGGGCGATGACGCGCGGCACGGCGAGCTTCAGTTCAACGTCACCGCGCAGGACCGGACGCGCCGCTTCGGTCAGCTGCAGGGCGGAGTGCTGGGCAATGTTCTGCGTGGCAAAGCCGAGGTGAATCAGCTGGCGAATGATACTCACCCAGTGCTCGTGGCTCTGCTCTTTGCCAATACCGTAGACCGGCAGCTTGTCGTGGTCCATGTCGCGGATACGCTGGTTGTTGGCACCGCGCAGCACCTCCACCACGTAGCCCATCCCGAAGCGCTGATTCACACGGTAAATGGTCGAGAGCGCCTTACGCGCATCCATCAAGCCATCGTACTGTTTCGGCGGATCCAGGCAGATATCGCAGTTGCCGCACGGTTCCTGTCGCCCTTCACCAAAGTAGTTGAGCAGCACAAGACGGCGGCAGGTTTGCGCTTCGGCAAACGCGCCCATCGCGTTGAGCTTGTGGCGCTCGATATCCTGCAGCTGTCCCTGCGGTTTCTCTTCCAGACAGCGGCGCAGCCACGCCATATCGGCCGGATCGTAAAACAACATCGCTTCCGCAGGCAGGCCGTCACGCCCGGCGCGGCCGGTTTCCTGATAGTAGGATTCGATATTGCGCGGGATGTCGAAATGCACCACAAAGCGCACGTTCGGCTTGTTAATGCCCATTCCGAACGCCACCGTCGCGACCACGATTTGCAGATCGTCGCGCTGGAATTTCTCCTGCACGTCGGCGCGGATGTGGTTCTCTAACCCGGCATGATACGCGGCGGCGCTAAAGCCGCGATTTTGCAGACGCGCGGCGGTGTCTTCGACCTTCGCACGGCTGTTGCAGTAGATGATGCCGGACTTGCCGCGCTGCTCCTGGACGTAGCGCAGGAGCTGATCCAGCGGCTTGAACTTTTCCATCAGCATATAGCGGATGTTAGGGCGGTCGAAGCTGCTGACCTGAATATAGGGGTCGTTCAGCCCGAGTAGACGAACGATATCCAGCCGCGTGGTATCATCCGCCGTGGCGGTGAGCGCCATAAACGGCAGCTCGGGGAAGCGCTGACGCAGCTGGCCGAGGGCGGCATATTCCGGGCGAAAATCGTGTCCCCACTGGGAGATACAGTGCGCTTCATCCACTGCCAGCAGAACAGGGTTCCAGTGCGCAAGGTGATCGAGGAAGTTATCCAGCATCAGGCGTTCCGGCGCGATATACAGCAGGCGGATCTGCCCGGTACGACAACCGGCCATCACCTCTTGCTGCTGCTCCCGGGTTTGGGTCGAGTTGAGACAGGCCGCCGCCACGCCGTTGGCGAGCAGCTGGTCAACCTGGTCTTTCATCAGAGAAATGAGAGGGGATACCACGACCGTCAGGCCGTTAAGTACCAGCGCGGGTACCTGATAACAGAGGGACTTACCGCCGCCGGTTGGCATCACCACCAGGCAATCACGACCTTCCAGCACCGTTTCAATGATGGTTTCCTGGCCGGGGCGGAACTGCTGGTAGCCAAAGGTTTCATGCAAAACCTGTTTAGCCAGCGACTCCTGATTCAATACTTCCGCCTGCGCCACGTTAACCCCATATGCCAGAAATGAAACAGGCGCTATTTTCAGCGCCTGAGAGAGAAACTTCAACGTTTAACGCAAAAACATTCGAACAGCCTAGAGAATATCGTTCAGCATCACGCCCACGCCGACGCGGGTCTGGTTGAAGTTGTAATCGATAAGCGACTCGCCGTAACCGCTGTACACCTGAGTATAGATGCGGACATGCTTCGTCATTGGATAGCTTAAGCCCACTTCCGCACCGCCGTAGCCGGTGTTCCAGTTGTACTGGCCTTTGGCGCTGAGCACGGCATCACCCAACTGGTAGCCGACTTTGAGCTGGTAATAGCCCATATATTTGGTGATATCCGGGTTGTCATCGGTTTCGCCCACCACATACCACGGCTTCACTTCCACCATCCAGTTACCGTTCTGCGCCATCAGACGCGTATAGGCACGGTTCCAGCTGCGCGAGGTAGGGTCGGAACGGCCGTTGGAATCGTGGTTAAAGCCCACTTCGACGTCACGCAGCGTCCAGCCCGCAAACTCATAATCCGTTGCAAAACCGAGGAAAAGCTGCGGCTCATAGTTGGTTTCACGGAACGGTGAGGACTCTCCGCTGTTCGAGAGCTGCCACCAGGATTTCTGCGTGTAAGACGCCCCGAGCACCGAGTTCGGCCCCAGAATACCGCGCCAGAACGGGAACGCGAGGCTGAGCTGGAACTTCACCTCATCTTTACGCGCATTATCAGACCAGTTATAGGAGCTTATCGCTTCTTTGTTGAGATCGCTGGTCTGGGTGTAAATCACGTAGTTGGTGTCATACGGATAGAGCGTGAACGGATTGTCATGCTCCTGAAGAAGGTTCGCGATAATGCTGCCGTGAACGGCAGGTTTATCATGCACCTCTTTGATCGTCGCTTCCTGCGCATATGCTGTGAGGGGCAGCGCAACCGCCGCCAGTAACCAGGCCAGATACGTCCGCATCGGTGGTGTTCTCCTGCAAAAGAGTAAAATTACCTGAATAGTTATGTGGCGGACATTCTACAGACTTCTGCGACAACTGCTGCATCCTCGTTTCTGAAAGTGGAATTCCTTGTTGTCGAGGCATAAAATCAACATTTCATTAACAATAAGGATGTAATGCCTCATGTCAGCCATGCTTACCGCCGAAGAAGTGTTAAAACTCGTGGGCGAGATTTTTGTTTACCATATGCCGTTTAACCGCGCGCTGGGACTGGAGCTGGAGCGTTACGAGAAAGACTTTGCCCAGCTGAGCTTCAACAATCAGCCGATGATGGTGGGAAACTGGGCGCAAAGTATTTTGCACGGCGGCGTGATTGCCTCCGCGCTGGACGTCGCGGCAGGTTTGGTCTGCGTGGGCAGTACGCTGACCCGCCATGACACCATCAACGAAGACGAACTTCGCCAGCGTCTGGCACGCATGGGCACCATTGATCTGCGCGTCGACTATCTTCGCCCGGGGCGCGGAAATCGCTTTACCTGTACCAGCAGCCTGCTGCGCGCGGGCAACAAAGTTGCTGTGGCGCGCGTTGAATTACACAACGAAGAACAGGTGTATATCGCCAGCGCAACCGCCACTTATATGGTGGGTTGAGGCGGCAAAATCGGGTAAAATTAATTCACTTATTTGTAACGGATTTTCCCGATGGATGCTAAACAGACGCGGCAGGGCGTTTTACTCGCCCTTGCCGCTTATTTTATTTGGGGTATTGCCCCGGCGTATTTCAAGCTTATCGCCTACGTTCCGGCCGATGAGATCCTGACTCATCGCGTTATCTGGTCATTCTTCTTTATGATTGCGCTGATGAGCCTCAGCCGTCAGTGGTCGGGCGTCAAAACGCTGTTCAAAACCCCTAAAAAGGTCTTCCTGCTGGCGCTCTCAGCGGTGCTGATTGGCGGCAACTGGCTGCTGTTCATCTGGGCGGTGAATAACCATCACATGCTCGAAGCGAGCCTGGGGTACTTCATTAACCCGCTGGTGAACATCGTGCTGGGGATGATTTTCCTCGGCGAACGCTTCCGCCGGATGCAGTGGGTGGCGGTGATTCTGGCCTTCTGCGGCGTGCTGGTGCAGCTATGGACCTTCGGCTCGTTGCCGATTATTGCCCTCGGCCTGGCGTTTAGCTTTGCCTTCTATGGTCTGGTGCGTAAGAAGATTGCGGTGGAAGCGCAGACGGGGATGCTGTTTGAAACCCTGTGGCTGCTGCCGGTGGCGGCGATTTATCTCTTCGGCATCGCCGACAGCCCAACCAGCCATATGGGCAGCAACCCGTGGTCGCTGAACCTGATGCTGATGGCGGCGGGCGTGGTGACCACCATTCCTCTGCTGTGCTTCACCGGTGCAGCGACGCGTCTGCGTCTCTCCACGCTGGGCTTCTTCCAGTACATTGGCCCGACGCTGATGTTCCTGCTGGCAGTGGTGTTTTACGGCGAAGTGCCGGGTGCGGATAAGATGGTGACGTTCGCCTTTATCTGGGTGGCGCTGGCGATTTTCGTTGCGGATGCGATTTATACCCAGCGCAGGGTGCGCAAGGGGCTGTAGTGCCTTTTTGCCGGATGGCGGCTGCGCCTTATCCGGCCTACAAGATCTGTAGGCCCGATAAGCGTAGCGCCACCGGGCGGATTCTCAAAGCCAGTTACGACGCTTAAAGTACAGATACGGCGCCAGCCCCGCGAGGATCATAAAGATAATCGCCCCCGGGTAGCCAAAGCTCCACTTCAGCTCCGGCATAAACTCAAAGTTCATCCCATAGCTGGACGCCACCAGCGTCGGCGGCAGGAACACCACGGATACCACCGAGAAGATCTTGATGATGCGGTTCTGCTCGATGTTGATAAAGCCCATCGCCGCCTGCATCAGGAAGTTCACCTTCTGGAACAGAGATTCGTTGTGCGGCAGCAGGGATTCGATATCTCGTAAGATCTCACGCGCCTGCTCCAGCTGACCGCCCGGCAGACGCGCCTTGCGCACCAGGAAGTTCAGCGCGCGCTGGGTATCCATAAGACACAAACGCACCTTCCAGCCGATATCTTCCAGCTCCGCCAGCGTTGAGAGCGCTTCGTCGTACTCATCGCCCTGATGACCTTCCATGATCACGCGGCTCAGCTTTTCCAGATCGCTGTAGATGTTTTCAATTTCGTCCGCCAGCTGTTCAATTTTGGTCTCGAACAGATCGAGCAGCAGCTCGTAAGCGTTACCGTCCACCATCGCCTGGCTGCGGGCGCGCATGCGGTAGAGGCGGAATGCCGGCAGCTCGCGCTCGCGCAGGGTAAACAGGCGGCCGTCGCGAATGGTAAACGCCACGGTGGAGTTACCCGCGTGATCTTCCGCATCTTCAAAGAAGAAGAAGGAGTGAATGTGCAGGCCGTCTTCGTCTTCAAAAAAACGCGCGGATGCTTCGATGTCTTCCAGTTCCGGGCGGGTTGCCAGGCTTTGCCCCAGCTCAGATTGTACGCGAAGGCGCTCATCGTCGTCCGGCTCGACCAGATCCACCCATACAGCATCAATGAGGGGCTGTGACTCTTCGGCTTCAAGCCGAGTCAGTCGGTTATTTTCGAGTTGAAATGCGCTCAACATGACCGGGACTCCCAATGCAAAAAATATCGGACAGTTCGGTGGGCACACAGAAACAAATTGGGTTTCAGACCATTAAACAGCCTGACTCAGCGCGACGGGAATAATGCAGGTCGCTGACAACCACTAAGGCCATCAGCAAGAGGAGATAGCCTTAGGAGTTGTTCCTGGATGACAGGGAATTGAGCCAGTATCTACTGGGTGTGTCCAAGGCGAATGTCCTCTTAGCGTAATCGTGCGCGCATGTTACGCCAGCTATAACTGTGGCGTCAACACGCAACGGAACGCTGAAGGGCATTAATTGACCTTCACTGTATAAGGCTAGCAGATTATTACAAAATAATGATATTTTTCTGAATGTTAGACCGTTTCCAGCTTCGCATAGGCCGCCACCAGCCATTTGATCCCTTGCCCCTGGAACGCCACCTGCAGACGGCTGTGCTCGCCGCTGCCTTCCAGATTCACAATGGTGCCTTCGCCAAACTTCGAATGGCGCACGCGCTGACCCAGCTTGTAGCCGGTGTCGGTTTCCGCAATCGGCGAGCCCATGCGCTGATGACTGACCGGACGGCTGATGCTCGCCCGCAGACGCACCTCTTCCACGCACTCTTCCGGCAGCTCGCCGATAAAGCGCGACGGACGGTGATAAACCTCTTTACCGTACAGACGGCGGGTTTCGGCGTAGGTCAGCGTCAGCTTTTGCATCGCGCGCGTCACGCCCACGTAGGCCAGACGACGCTCCTCTTCCAGACGGCCGCCCTCATCCAGCGACATCTGGCTCGGGAACATCCCCTCTTCCATCCCGACGATAAATACCTGCGGGAACTCGAGGCCTTTGGCAGAGTGCAGGGTCATGAGCTGAACCGCATCCTGCCAGGTATCCGCCTGCCCTTCCCCCGCTTCCAGCGCGGCGTGAGAGAGGAACGCCTGGAGCGGCATCAGGTCTTCGTCTTCTTCGTTGTAGCTGAACTGGCGCGTCGCCGTCACCAGTTCCTCTAAGTTCTCGATACGGGTCTGACCCTTCTCGCCTTTCTCCTGCTCGTACATGGTACGCAGGCCGGAGTCTTTAATCACCCGGTCGGTCTGCACGTGCAGCGGCATGTCGGCGGTTTCCTGCGCCAGGGCGTCAATCAGCTCAAGGAAGCGCTGTAATGCGCTGGCGGCACGCCCGGCGAGGGCTTTTTCCTGCAGCAGCTCGCGGCATGCTTGCCAGAGCGTAAGCTGGCGGTCACGCGAGGCCTGGCGCACCACGTCCAGCGTGCGGTCACCGATGCCGCGGGTCGGCGTGTTGACCACGCGCTCAAACGCCGCATCGTCGTTGCGGTTGGCGATCAGGCGCAGATATGAAAGCGCATCTTTGATTTCCTGACGTTCGAAGAATCGCATGCCGCCATAAATGCGGTACGGCATGCTCACCTGCAGCAGCGCCTCTTCCAACACGCGCGACTGGGCGTTGCTGCGGTAGAGAATGGCGCACTGCTCCAGCGCGCCGCCGTTGTCCTGCCAGGTTTTGATGCGGTTCACCACGAAGCGGGCTTCGTCGAGCTCGTTGAAGGCGCAGTAAATCGAAATCGGTTCGCCGTCGACGCCGTCGGTCCACAGCTTTTTACCCAGACGCCCGTTGTTGTTTTCAATCAGGGCGTTGGCCGCACTCAGAATGTTGCTGGTTGAGCGGTAGTTCTGCTCCAGACGGATGGTCTGTGCGCCAGGGAAATCGTTGAGGAAGCGCTGGATGTTCTCCACCTGCGCCCCGCGCCAGCCGTAGATCGACTGGTCATCATCGCCTACGATCATCACCTTGCCGGTATCACCGGCCAGCAGGCGTATCCACGCGTACTGGATGTTGTTGGTATCCTGGAACTCGTCCACCAGGATATTGGTAAAGCGTTCACGGTAGTGCTGCAGGATGTGCGGCTTGTTGAGCCACAGCTCGTGGGCGCGCAGCAGCAGCTCGGCGAAATCCACCAGACCGGCGCGATCGCATGCTTCCTGATAGGCCTTGTAGACGTTCTGCCAGGTCTGCTCGACCGGGTTGCCGAAGCTCTGGATATGGTGCGGGCGCAGCCCCTCGTCCTTCTGGCCGTTGATGTACCACATCGCCTGACGCGGCGGCCACTGCTTCTCGTCGAGGTTCATCGCCTTAATCAGGCGCTTCAGCAGACGGAGCTGATCTTCGCTGTCGAGGATCTGGAAATCCTGCGGCAGGTTGGCGTCCATATGGTGTGCGCGCAGCAGGCGGTGCGCCAGACCGTGGAAGGTACCGACCCACATGCCGCCCTGGCTGGTACCCATCAGCTGCGCGATGCGGTGGCGCATCTCCGCCGCCGCCTTGTTGGTGAACGTGACCGCCATGATGGAGTACGGTGAGCAGTTTTCCACGCTCTGCAGCCAGGCGATACGGTGAACCAGCACGCGCGTCTTACCACTGCCCGCTCCAGCCAGCACCAGCAGGTTGGTGCGCGAGGCGGCAACCGCGTCACGCTGTTTGTCATTAAGGCTGTCGAGCAGGTAAGAAACGTCCATTGGCACCGTCACATAGTATTCAGGAACACAGCGAAACGCCCGGTGGCGCTTCGCTTACCGGGCCTACAACTGCAAAACCCTGGTAATTTATACAATATTACTGGTGATTATATCAGCGTCGTGAGGGATGCCAACCGTGAAATTTCCACGTGCGGCAGAAGACGGCTGTCCAGCGTGGTCATCAGGTCGGCGTTTTCCGGCTTGATCCAGCAGGCCTGCATGCCGCAGCGGATAGCACCGGCCACGTCCGTGGTGAGGTCGTCCCCGACGTGCAGGATCTTACCGAGCGGCAGGTTAAGCTTATCCGCCGCCAGATGGTACATGTCGCTGAACGGCTTCGCGCGCCCGTGCGGGCCTGCGCGCAGCACAAATTCAAAGTAATCGCTAAGGCCAAACAGCTCGGGCTGGGCATTGCCGTTGGTGATCGCCACCAGCGGCCACTTTTCGGCAAGCTTCGCCAGCGTGTCGTGGGTCTCCTGCGGCACGTCGATACGGCTGCGCCATTTGGCGAAGTTTTCCATGGACGCTTCGGCACCGATGGCCGCGTCCTGCGCGCTCAGGCCGGCATTGAGCATCGCCTGCTCAACCGCACGACGACGCCATTCGGTCACGTCGTGGTAGATGTCCGGCTCGGTCTCCCGCAGGGACTGACGCAGCTGCTGAAAATCTTTGTTCTGCATCGCTTTCAGCGCGGGATGGTAGTTCTGCACAAACGCCAGCGACTCCTGCTCGGTACGCAGGATCACCTCGCGGTTGTCGTAAAGGGTGTCATCAAGGTCAAACGTCAGGGCTGAGATCTGACCGAGTGGGCGGTAAAAACGCATTATTTCCCCCGTTTGGCGCGTGGATGCGCCGCGTCATACACCGAGGCAAGGTGTTGGAAGTCTAAGTGGGTATAGATTTGAGTGGTCGACAGATTCGCGTGGCCAAGCAGTTCCTGCACGCCGCGCAGATCGCCGCTTGACTCAAGCATGTGTGTCGCAAAGGAGTGGCGCAGCTTGTGCGGGTGAACGTGGCTGTTCAGCCCCTGCTTAATGCCCCACTCCGCAAAGCGTTTCTGCACGTTACGCGCCGAGATCCGCTTGCCGAGCTTCGACAGGAACAGCGCATCCTCTTCGGCGCCAAACAGCCCGCGCAGGTCAAGCCAGTGCTCAATCCAGGAGACCGCGTTGCGGCCAATAGGCAGGCGGCGCTCTTTGCTGCCCTTGCCCATCACCCACACTTCACCGGACTCCAGATCGAGGTGTTTTAAATCAAGATTAACCAGCTCAGAGAGACGCAGCCCGGCACCGTACATCACCTCCAGCATCGCGCGGTCGCGCACGGCCAGCGGATCGTTAAGATCGATATCCAGCAGGCGGTTTACGTCGTCGACGTCGATATTTTTAGGCAGATGGCGCGGCGCTTTTGGCGTGGCGATCCCTTTTGCCGGGTTGGCTTTTAAGCCCCCCTGGCTGACCAGCCAGTCGAAGAAACTGCGCAGCGCTGAGAGCCTGAGTGCCAGGCTCGCCGGACTGAGATTTTTTTTACGGCTACGCACAACGAACCCGCGTACCGTCGCAGCGTCACATTGCTGCCAGCTTTTCAGGCCGATTTCGTCGGCAATCTGCATGATGGCATCAAGCTGACGCTGGTAGTTGAGCAGGGTAATGGGGCTAAGCTGACGCTCCACGCCCAGATAGCGCAGAAAGCGCGAGACGTCAGTGGCGAGCAGTCCGTCCGTCATACGCGCTCAATCCAGCGCTCCAGCAGCTCGGGCAGCATCAGGGCGATCTCCTGCAGCAGGTGCGTGGCTTGCCCCTGCTCATAGTGATGCGCGTCGCGGCTGGTAAATAACATGACCCCCAGATCGCCATCGCGCCCCATCAGCGACATCGCCACCGAGCCAATCGCTTTGGCTTCCGGCAATACCACCAGCAGCTCAGGTCCGTTCAGCGGCCCCAGATAGTGGTGCTCATGGCCCAGACGCTGAATGCGCAGCGGTTCAAACGCCTGGCGGCTGAGCGCCAGATGGGTAAACCCCGAAGGTGCCCCAATGCGCCAGCGGTCAGGGAACAGACGAATCGTTGCGCCTGCCAGCCCGAGTTCGCGCGCCCAGCGGTGGAAGCGGCTGAGGAACTCGTCGAGACTGTGCGCCGACGCCAGACGCGCCTGCAGATGCAGCAGTCGATAGAACAGGCTTTCGTTGGTGCTGGCCTGCTCCATCAGCAGCGTCATGTTCTCTTCAAGCTGATTGATGTGGTTGCGCGAGCGCGCCATGTGCCATTCGACCAGCGACACGGTCCCACGAACCGGATGCGGCACGCGCATCTCTTCGACGACGCGTGCATTGCGAATAAAAAACTCAGGATTGCGCAGCAGATAATCAACAACAGCTCTGTCGTCCAGTTCCGTCACTGTTTCCTGCAGTTCTTCCCCTGGTTGCTTCATAGATGGATAAACCCGTCATAGACATGTGCCGCCGGGCCAGTCATATACAGTGGATGACCCGGTCCTTTCCAGGCGATATCAAGCCGACCGCCCGGTAACTCCACGCGAACCTCTTCTGCCAGTAACCCCTGGGAGATGCCCACGGCCACCGCAGCACAGGCGCCGCTTCCGCAGGCCTGAGTCTCGCCCGCGCCGCGCTCGTAAACCCGAAGGCGAATGTGCTCGCGCTTCACCACCTGCATAAAGCCGATGTTCGCGCGCTCCGGGAAACGTTCGTGGCTTTCCAGCACCGGGCCGAGCGTTTCGACCGCGGCAGTTTCCACATCATCAACCTGAATCACGCAGTGTGGGTTACCCATTGAGACGACGCCGCACAATACTGTCTGCTCGGCCGCACGCATAATATAGGTCTTTTCCGCTTTGTTTGCGCGAAACGGCACGACGGAGGGCTCGAAGTTAGGCTCGCCCATGTTCACGCGCACCAGTTCATCATCGGTGACGCTGAGCACCATGCGACCATTGGCGGTGCTGACGCGAATATCACGCTTGTTGGTCAGCCCTTTCAGGCGGACAAAGCGAGCAAAACAGCGCGCGCCGTTGCCGCACTGGTTAACTTCGCTGCCGTCCGCGTTAAAAATACGGTAGTGAAAATCGAGGTCGGGATCGTACGGTGGCTCGACCACCAGCAGCTGATCGAACCCCACGCCCAGGTGCCGATCCGCCAGGCGACGGATCAGTTCCGGGGAGAAAAACACATTCTGCGTTACCGCGTCGACGACCATAAAATCGTTGCCAAGGCCATGCATTTTAGAGAACTGCATCATTTGCTCCATTGCGCGGGTACAGAACGTTGTCGTCAGAGATTAACCTGAGTCGGGCCACCGCTGTCGCCACGATCGTTAGTATTTGGCGTGGTAGACTCAATACCGCTTTGCACAGGTTTTGTCGGCGGCGGCGCAGTTTTATCCTCAGGTGGGAAATAAAGTGGTCCCTTCAGTCCGCAGCCAGTCAGGCTAAACAGCGTGATGAGAACGGCAAGCGTTCGGAAAGCGTTTTTCATTATAAAGTTGCCCGTAAGTTCAAATCTGTTTCTATCATCGCAGGAGAAGACACAAAAGCAAGAGTTTGCCGCTTTCCTGCAACGGGAATTATTTAGGGTTATACTGCCGGCATCACGAAAAACAGGAACAAAACCATGAACGACAGTGAATTCCATCGCCTTGCCGACAACCTGTGGATGACCATCGAAGAGCGTCTTGACGACTGGGACGGCGACAGCGATATCGATTGTGAAATCAACGGCGGCATTCTGACCCTGAGCTTCGAAAATGGCAGCAAAATTATTATTAACCGCCAGGAGCCGCTTCACCAGGTCTGGCTGGCCGCGAAACAGGGTGGCTATCATTTCGATCTGAAAGACGGGGAGTGGGTTTGCGACCGCAGCGGCGTACCGTTCTGGGATTTGCTGGAACAGGCGGCGACCGCGCAGGCGGGTGAGGCTGTGAGTTTTAGGTAGTTTTG
>NZ_AVOP01000016.1:0-40794 GCF_000733275.2 Enterobacter sp. EGD-HP1 | reverse complement strand
GGGTTCGAGCTGTTGTAGGCCCGGTAAGGCGTAGCCGCCACCGGGCGAGCGAAAAGACTCAGGAGAAATACTGCTGCAACAGCGGCGCGGTGTCCTGATTGGCAGGCGCGGCAGGCGTTACGGCCTGGGTCCGGAACGGGATCACCTGCGTACGACCGTCGACGTTCACAATCTGGTAGAACTGCGGCAGGTTAAAGTTGATAAAGCTTGAGCCGTAGGTGAAACGGTCATGCGAAGAGGAGTAGAAGCGGCTGACGTCGCGCACCAGCTCCTCTTTACTGCCTTCACAGTGGTGATATACCTCGGCGCGGTTGGTTTCATCCAGAATGTAGATGTTGAACCCGGCATCCTCGCCCGACTCTTCAAAGAAGAACTGAATAATCCCTTCACTGGCGAATCCGTCCACCACCTGCGGCAGCTTAACGTGGTTGGTTTCCACCTGCACCGACAGGCCATGCAGCTTGTTGTGCGAAATCGCGCCGTAGAACTCGATAGCGTTTTCCAGCTTCTGTACCGACACGTTCAGGCGCTCGAAGAACAGGCCCCAGGTCTGGCCGGAGACGCGCAGCGCTTTAAAGCGCCCGGTTTCCTGACGGGTGCTGGAGAGACGCAGTTCGATACACTCAGAGACCAGCTGCTGCACGCGGGTACGAATTAAACCGCGCAGGTGCTGGCTGTAGCAAAATACCTCAACGCTGTCCGGCGGCGCGGCATCCTGGTGCATCTTGCCGAGAATGGTTTTCAACGCTTCGATCATCGCCTGCTCGCCGTTGAAATGCAGGGTACGCACTTCGTTCCACGAGTTGCGGTACAGCAGATCCACGCTGCCCACCAGACAGTTTTGCTGCTCGCCAAAGCTAAAGACGTCCAGCTTGCGGAAGTCAAAATGGACCACCTGATTGCGGAAGGCCGCCGTCGGGTCGTATTCCAGGTTGACGATAATCGCCAGATGGCGAATCTCGCACGGGCTGTAGAGCGCTTTCGGCGTTGGGGCAGGCAGGCGCAGCGGGAAGTGGTGCGACACATCCGCGACCATCTCCTGCAGCTTAGCGAGATCAACCACCTCGTTGCCTTTGATAAACAGGCGCGTGCGCGAGGTCAGCAGGCCGTTGAACCAGGCCCAGGCCACCAGCTTGTTCAGGTAGCGGTTATATTCCAGCGGCTGATGGCTGATGATTGAATCCATGCTTGGCGCACGGTTATACAGATACCACCCGGTGCGGTTTGCGCGGCCCGGCGGCACATAGATAAAGGTCAGGTTCGGTTCTGACAGGTCTGGCGAAATCTGCGGGTTAACCAGGGTGACTTTACCCGGCAGCGCCTCAAACGCGGCGTACAGCTTACGGGTCAAGACACCGATATCCTGCGGGCTGGCGGAAACGCTGAGGTTGTTACGGCGCGCAAAGCGGATCAGGTTACGGTAGCTTTGCATCATCGCATCGAGCAGTTCGTTGTGCGCTTCACGCACCTGATCGATTTTCCAGTTGGCCCGGTTGTCGAGCATGGACAGGCGCGCTTCGTCCCATCCCCACTCTTTCACTAACTGACTGACCACTTCACGACGCCAGCCCACGCAGGCGCGCTCGCGGCTCAATTTCTCACAGACTTTGAGATAGAAACATCGACGCACCAGGTCCAGACGCGTGGTATCATCAATGGCTTTAAGGTATTCGGTCACGCGCTCCAGCATCATGCAGTAGGCGTCCAGCCCGAAGGAGACGATCTCCCCGTCATGCAAACGCTGCTTGATATCTTTCGCCAGCAGGCGCGGCGTAGGGTATTCCCAGGAATAGGCTTCCAGCAGCAGCGTTTTCAGCACCGCTTTATACGGCGAGTCGATACTCTTATAGAGCTGCCAGAGGCTTGCGCCAAAGTACTCTTCTGCGGACAGAGAGCTTAGGCCGCCGAGATCCAACCATTCGTTTGGCGTCAGTACGCCCTGCGCGTAAAGCGACATGACGTAGTCATCGTAATGCTCTTCTTCTTCGCACGGGACCATATTCCACAGAATACGCTTCCCGGCCAGACGCACGGCAGTACGGTAAAATTCATCCAGCAGTAAGATGTGCTGAGTCGAGCCGCAGTCCTCACCCCCCAGACTGCCGCTTTCGTTATGGCGGAAACGGTTTTCATCAATCAGGAAGAAGCTCACTTCCACACCGAGCGAGGCCGCCCAGCTCTCCAGCAGGCTGCACTTGCGCTGCAGCAGCTGACGCTCGTCGTTATCGAGCCAGGACTGATGACAGACCCAGATGTCCAGGTCCGAAGAACAGCTTTGCCCTACCGATGAGGTGCTCCCCATAGAGTAAACGCCGGTAATCGGCAGTTCACCTTTCGGAGACTCCTGTGGCGGCATGCCGCGGTAGAGTTCCAGCTCGTTCAGGTAATGCTGTTGGGTTTCATCAGGCGTGAAGAGGCAAATGCCCTGGGGAACGTTACCGTCAAGGTAGCCAGGCATCAGCGGATGGTGATAGTGCAATAATGTCGGCAGCAGACTGTATACCTGCTGGAAAGCAGGGCCCATGGCAGCAAGCGCGCGATCCACACGCAGTTGATTTATGGCATCCAGTCTCTGTTTCAGAGTCTCAATATAGAGGTACAAGACGTATCGCCTGATGTTTCCGGGTGGCGCAAGCTATTCAAAACACGAATAACAGCGGGCCCGCAGTATTTCAAAAAGATAACCGTTACCTTTTTTCGCCCTTATCATTTTTGGTGGTAGCGACGAAAAAATGGTCTAAAACGTGATCAATTTAACACCTTGCCGGTTGACCGTAAAGAAAGATGCGCTACATACAAGTGTAGCACCGTTCTGTACGTGTAAATTCCTGAATACGGCTATGGCTGACGAATACGCCGCCTTGTCCCTCTCACGCTTCATCAACCGTAAAACTGCCATCCCAGAGTCAACAATGTTAGGATGGTTAGCGATTGATAATGACGGTAACAAGCATGTTAGACAATGTTTTGAGAATTGCCACACGCCAAAGCCCTCTTGCGCTCTGGCAGGCACATTATGTGAAGCAGCGCCTTGAAGCCTGCCACAGTGGATTGCGCGTCGAGCTGGTGCCGATGGTCACGCGCGGTGACGTGATCCTCGATACGCCTCTGGCGAAAGTGGGCGGTAAAGGCCTGTTTGTCAAAGAACTGGAACTGGCATTGCTTGAGAACCGCGCCGATATCGCCGTACATTCGATGAAAGACGTGCCCGTCGAGTTCCCGGAAGGTCTGGGGCTGGTGACCATCTGCGAGCGCGAAGATCCGCGCGATGCGTTTGTCTCTAACCACTTTGACTCCCTCGACGCGCTGCCGGAAGGTAGCGTGGTTGGCACGTCCAGTTTACGCCGTCAGTGTCAGCTGGCGGAACGTCGTCCTGACCTGATCATTCGCTCGCTGCGCGGTAACGTCGGCACGCGTCTGGGCAAGCTGGATAACGGCGATTACGATGCCATTATCCTCGCCGTTGCCGGTCTGAAGCGTCTGGGGCTGGAGTCGCGCATTCGCGTGGCGTTGCCGCCAGAGCTGTCGCTGCCGGCCGTGGGCCAGGGTGCCGTCGGCATTGAGTGCCGTCTGGACGATGCGCGTACCCGCGAACTGCTCGCGCCGCTGAACCATGATGAGACCGCTATTCGCGTAAAAGCCGAGCGTGCGATGAATACCCGCCTCGAAGGGGGATGCCAGGTACCGATTGGCAGCTATGCTGAATTAACAGATGGCGAACTGTGGCTGCGCGCGCTGGTGGGCGCCCCGGACGGTTCGCAGATGGTACGCGGCGAACGTCGCGGTAAAGCGCAAGATGCCGAGCTGCTTGGCGTGTCGCTGGCTGAAGAGCTACTGGATAACGGCGCCCGCGAGATTCTGGCTGACGTTTATAATGGAGAGCCCCCTGCATGAGTATTCTCGTCACCCGCCCTTCTCCCGCAGGAGAGCAGTTAGTGAGCCGTCTGCGCGCACTGGGGCAGGTGGCCTGGAGTTTTCCGCTCATTGAATTCTCCCCCGGTCGGGAGCTCTCTGCGCTCGCCGACCAGATGAATACCCTTCAGGAAGGCGACCTGCTGTTTGCGCTGTCGCAACATGCCGTGGAATTTGCCCACGCGCAGCTGCAACAGCAGGGTTTGACCTGGCCAGTTGCTCCCCGCTATTTCGCGATTGGCCGCACAACGGCACTGGCGCTGCATACCGTAAGCAGCGCGGACGTTCGTTACCCGTTAGATCGGGAAATCAGCGAAGTCTTGCTACAATTACCTGAATTACAAACTATTGCCGGAAAGCGGGCGCTCGTTTTGCGCGGTAACGGTGGCCGCGAACTGTTGGGCGAAACGCTGCGTGAACGTGGTGCAGACGTGACGTTCGTTGAGTGCTATCAGCGCTGTGCAAAACATTACGATGGCGCGGAAGAGGCGATGCGCTGGCACGCGCGCGGCATTAATACGCTGGTGGTCACCAGCGGTGAAATGTTACAACAGCTTTGGTCGCTGATACCGCTTTGGTATCGCGAAAACTGGTTACTCCGCTGTCGGCTTCTGGTCGTCAGTGAGCGTCTGGCGAACCAGGCCCGGGAACTGGGCTGGCAGGATATTCGGATCGCTGATAACGCCGACAACGATGCGCTGCTGCGCGCATTACAATAACTCTCAAATGGGAAGCCATAATGACGGAACACGACAAATCCTCCGCCGTGGTTGAAGAGACCAGGGAGACTGTGGAGACGACGCCACAGCCAGAGACGACAGAGAAAACCGCTGAGAAGAAAAACGGCAGCAACAAAACGAGCCTCGCGCTGAGCGCGATTGCCATCGCCATTGCGCTGGCAGCAGGGGTGGGCCTGTACGGTCTGGTGAAGCAACAGGGTGCTAACCAGACGTCCACCAGCGATGCGCTGGTGACTCAGCTCACCGCCCTGCAAAAAGCGCAGGAGACGCAGAAAACCGAGCTGGAAACGGTGATTAAGCAGCAGGCCGCCGCGCTTGCCGAGGCAAACAGCAAACAGGAAGAGCTGACCAAACAGCTGGGCGACGTGCAGCAGAAAGTCGCCACGATTTCCGGCACCGATGCCAAAACCTGGCTGCTCTCGCAGGCGGACTTCCTGGTGAAGCTTGCCGGACGTAAGCTCTGGAGCGATCAGGATGTCACCACTGCCGCCGCGCTGCTGAAAAGCGCCGATGCGAGCCTGGCAGACATGAACGACCCGAGCCTCATTACCGCACGTCGCGCGATCACCGAAGATATTGCCAGCCTCTCCGCCGTCTCGCAGGTGGATTACGACGGTATCATCCTCAAGGTGAACCAGCTTTCGAATCAGATTGATAACCTGCAGCTGGCGGATAATAACGACGACGACTCCCCGATGGATTCCGACGGGACCGAGCTTTCCACCTCCCTGAGCGAATGGCGCATAAACCTGCAGAAAAGCTGGCAGAACTTTATGGACAGCTTCATCACTATCCGCCGTCGCGACGAAACCGCCGTGCCGCTGCTGGCGCCGAACCAGGATATCTATCTGCGCGAGAACATTCGTTCCCGCCTGCTGGTGGCGGCTCAGGCCGTGCCGCGTCATCAGGAAGAGACCTACAAACAGGCGCTGGATAACGTCTCAACGTGGGTACGCGCCTACTACAACACCGATGATGCGACGACCACTGCCTTCCTCGAAGACATTGATAAGTTGAGCCAGCAGAATATCACCATGAACGTGCCGGATAAGCTGGCCAGCCAGCCGATTCTGGAAAAACTGATGCAGACGCGCGTACGCAACCTGCTGGCGCAGCCGGGCGTTCCGGCTGAGCAAACGGGCGGAGCGGCTCCAGCTACGGCTCCTGCGCCTGAAAGCGCACCGCAGGGAGAGTAATGATGCTAAAAGTTCTCTTACTCTTTATCCTGCTGATCGCCGGGATCGTCCTGGGCCCCATGCTTGCGGGCCATCAGGGTTACGTCCTGATCCAGACCGATAACTACAACATTGAAACCAGCGTAACCGGCCTGACGATCATTCTGATCCTCGGCGTGGTAGTGCTGTTTGCGATCGAGTGGATCCTGCGCCGTATTTTCCGTACCGGTGCCCACACGCGCGGCTGGTTCGTTGGCCGCAAACGCCGCCGCGCCCGTAAGCAGACCGAACAGGCGCTGCTTAAGCTTGCCGAGGGTGATTATCAGCAGGTTGAAAAGCTGATGTCGAAAAACGCCGACCACGCCGAACAGCCGGTGGTGAACTATCTGCTGGCTGCCGAAGCGGCGCAGCAGCGCGGTGACGAAGCCCGCGCCAATCAGCACCTTGAGCGGGCGGCGGAGCTGGCTCACGGCGACCCGATTCCTGTGGAAATCACGCGCGTTCGTCTGCAGCTGGCACGCAATGAGGATCACGCGGCTCGCCACGGTATTGACCGCCTGCTGGAAGTTGCGCCACGCCATCCAGAAGTGCTGCGTCTTGCCGAGCAGGCCTATATTCGTACCGGCGCCTGGGGTTCACTGCTGGATATCATTCCGTCAATGGCGAAGGCCGAGGTGGGCGATGATGAACATCGTGATGAGCTTCAGCGTCTGGCATGGATTGGCCTGATGGATCAGGCGCGCGCCGACCTGGGCAGCGACGGACTGAAAACGTGGTGGAAGAATCAGAGCCGTAAAACGCGCCAGCAGATCCCTCTGCAGGTGGCAATGGCGGAACATCTGATTGAATGTGACGACCACGACACCGCACAGGAGATACTCCTCGATGGTCTGAAGCGCCAGTACGACGATCGTCTGGTGATGGTGATCCCGCTCCTGAAAACCAACAACCCTGAGCAAGTCGAGAAAGTGCTGCGTCAGCAGATTAAAACCGTCGGCGATCGCCCGCTGCTGTGGAGCACGCTCGGTCAGTCGCTGATGAAGCACGGAGAATGGCAGGAGGCGAGCCTCGCCTTCCGCGCGGCGCTGAAGCAGCGTCCGGATGCCTTTGATTACGCATGGCTTGCCGATACGCTGGACAAGCTGCATAAGCCGGAAGAGGCAGCCGCCATGCGTCGTGATGGGCTGCTGCTGACGCTGCAAAATAACGGTAACCCGCAATAAATATAAAGGAGGCCAGACGGCCTCCTTTTTTACGCCTATAAAAAAACGCCTGCTATAAAAGCAGGCGTTAAACAGGTCTGTAAGACAACATATTTGGTGCTTCACTCAACGTTATGTCCATGGTGTCTGATGAGGCCGAAGCGACATCTGTCAGTGGACGATAAGCACCGTAAATGGCTCTGCGTCATTCCTGAGTTTATGAGGCACTAAGGCGAACATAAGAGATGGAATGAGCATCTACGCATATATTATTGCACGTAACGTGCCAACATGACATCCAGAAGTTATACATGACGCAACATTTTAAGATAAAAGGAAATTATGCTGTTGAGCCTCGTCTTAATCTCTACAACATATCGGTCAATGCAGAAATATGTCGTCAGGAGGAGACAGCAAATCCCATGGATAATAATTATGTTTGTTTACAATGAATAATATGTCGCTGAATCGCGACAATCAAAAAGGATGCTGTCGGGGAATCGCTACAGGAGTGGAAAGCCGCAGAAAACAAAAAACCCCGCCGAAGCGGGGTTCAAAATTGGTCGGCGAGAGAGGATTCGAACCTCCGACCCACTGGTCCCAAACCAGTTGCGCTACCAAGCTGCGCTACTCGCCGATGTACTGCTTTTTTGAATTTTTAGTTCAATTCATTTAAAAAGTCGTGGTGCGAGGGGGGGGACTCGAACCCCCACATCCAAAGGACACTAACACCTGAAGCTAGCGCGTCTACCAATTCCGCCACCTTCGCAATTCACAACTCTTTCAAATAATGGGGTGGCTAATGGGATTCGAACCCACGACAACTGGAATCACAATCCAGGGCTCTACCAACTGAGCTATAGCCACCACTGTATTCTTAACTCACGCGGTACTGACTACTTCTCAGACCACCGCAGCTCCAGCACCGGGTAAATGGTGCGCCCGACAGGATTCGAACCTGAGACCTCTGCCTCCGGAGGGCAGCGCTCTATCCAGCTGAGCTACGGGCGCTTAGCGCCGTTGCGGGGCTGGATATTACGTACCTCCGTCCCCGCTGTCTAGTGCTTTTTTGAAAAAAATGCGCGTTTGGTTATGGTTTGCACATTTTGCCGCTTATTCCTCCACTTTCTGCGTAGTGGCACGGCGACCCAGGCCAAAAAGCTTATAGGCAGCCGTTACAGCCGCCAGGAAGATCATCCCGACAAACAGCGACATGCGGGTATCTTCATTAAAGTACATGCCGATTAATACGCAAATAAGGAACGCCATCGTCAAATAGTTCGCATAGGGGAACAGAATTGAGCGGAACGGATGGCTTTCAATTGCCTTTTTATGCGCATGGCGGAAACGCAGCTGGCTGATGAGGATAACAAACCACGGCACCATGCCCGGCAGTACGCTGGCGCTGTAGACGTAAACGAACACGCGCTGCGGGTTAGGAATGATGTAATTCAGGCAAGAGCCAATCAGCAGGATCGCGATGGAGACCGCCACCCCCGCCACCGGCACCCCGGCACGTGAGACTTTGCTCATCGCCGCAGGCAGCTGGTTGTTCTTCGAGAGCGCATAGAGCATACGCCCGCAGCTGTACATCCCACTGTTACAGCCTGACAACGCTGCCGTCAGGACCACAAAGTTGATGATACCCGCCGCCGCCGTGATACCAATTTTGGCGAAGGTTAATACAAACGGGCTACCCGTCGTGCCAATTTCGTTCCACGGGAAGATGGTCACGATGACGAAGATCGCGCCCACATAGAAAATCAGGATACGCCACAGCACTTTGCCTACCGCGCTACGCAGCGTGACCTGCGGGTTTTTCGCTTCACCGGCGGTAATACCGATCAGCTCCACGCCCTGATACGAGGCCACAACGATACACAGCGCCGTCAGGAAGCCCTTCCAGCCGCCGGCGAAGAAGCCGCCGTTTTCGGTCAGGTTGCCAAAGCCGATAGCGTGTCCACCGTTGCCAAAGCCGAAGAAAATCACGCCCAGGCCGACGACAATCATCACGATAATCGTGGTGACTTTGATCATTGCGAACCAGAATTCAATTTCACCGTAAAGGCGCACGGCGGCCAGGTTTGCCAGCGCCACCAGCCCCACGGCAATGAGCGCGGGGATCCACTGGACCATGTCCGGGAACCAGAACTGGACGTAGACCCCTATCGCGGTGATCTCTGAGATGCCCACCGCCATCCACATAAACCAGTATGACCAGGCCGTCAGGTAGCCGAAGAACGGGCTCATATAACGGTGCGCGTAAACGGCGAAGGAACCGGTTACCGGCTCCAGGAAGAGCATTTCGCCCATGGAACGCATAATGAAGAAAACAAACAGCCCGGCGATAATATACGCCAGTAATACGGAAGGTCCTGCCCATTTGAGCGTGCTTGCGGAGCCCATAAACAGGCCCACGCCGATAGTGCCGCCCAGCGCTATCAGTTCAATATGACGAGCTTCCAGCCCACGCTGTAGCTCCGGTTGTTTCTCTGCCATAGATCCTCGATTGTGTTTGCTGTTTCCCGGCTTAATACCGGGTATTGTTTTTTAGGGGTACTAAAATACGGAGCGAATGGTTTCCTAAAATCTGCCAAATGGCAAACGATGCATTAAAAAAATGAATGCATTGCACAGATTATCAGCAGTTTTGCAGGCGAGTTGCAGCGCGAATAGCATATCGCGCTACATTTTGATTACATTTTCCCGGTGTAATGCCAGGCGAGGTAGCGAAGCAGACGGATCTGTCGTTTAATGCGCGTCGGTTGCGATAGCAGGCGGTACAGCCACTCCAGCCCCAGATTTTGCCAGACCTTTGGCGCACGCTTAACGTGGCCGGTAAAGACGTCGTACGTACCGCCGACGCCCATGTAGAGGGCATCCGGACAGACCAGCCGGCAGTCACGCATCAGGATCTCCTGGCGCGGGGAGCCCATCGCCACGGTGACAATTTTCGCCCCGCTGTCACGAACGCGCTCAAACAGAGCCTGCCGATCTTCCGGTTTGAAGTAACCGTCCTGGCTGCCGACAATATTAACATTCCATTGACGACGCAGTTTCTCCTCCGTCTGGGCCAGTATCTCTGGCTTCCCGCCAATCAGGAACACGGGCGTGCCCTGCGCACCGGCGCGGGCCATAAGCTGCTCCCAGAGATCGGCACCCGCCACGCGGGAAACATTAGCGTCAGGATACTTTTTACGGATAGAGCGGACCACGCTGATCCCGTCCGCGTATTTGAATTCAGCCGCTTCAATCAGGCTTTTGACTTCCGCATTATCCTCAACCGCCAGCATTTTTTCCGCGTTGATGGCCACCAGCGTACCGGATTTCATCTGGCCGTCGGCGAACAGAAAGTCCAGCGCGTGCTGCATGTCGCGCCACCCAATAAGCTGCAGCCCACGTAGCGCATAGCGCGGTGCAGAAACTTTATCAGTCATTACTATCCTTACTCAGACTTGCGACAGCGTTGTGCTGCCCTGCCGCTCGCGCTTGTGCACTAGCCCTGCGCTGTCAAACAGCCAGTACAGCAGTTTGGCCAGTAACAAACAGAGGCCGAAAACGACCATGAAGAACACCACGCGCGATACGAACGAGTCCAGTCCTTCGCGCGCCAGAACGATCATATTGAAAATGGCACCAAAGCAGAAACTGTGCAAAATGGCCGCTTGATAGCGGTTGGTCTCTTCGTTGCCACGCACGTAAAGCCAGTCAAACCACTTGATAATCAGCCCCACGGCAACCGCTCCGGGCAGAATGAACCACGCCCCGCCCATCACCACCAGGGAACCAATCAGCGTTGGCGAGATTGCCAGACCGGAATGGTTGTTCAGCACTTCCCAGGTAAAATAGTTCGCGGTATTGAGCACCACGCCAGGCCGGTCCGGCCATAGCCAGGAAGGGATAAAGACGTAGAAGTCGCGAACAATCGGCGCCAGCCCCTGGAAATCAATCTTGTCGTAGTTTTGCAGCAGCAATGCCAGGTTTTCCCACGGCGAGAATGTATCGCGCGTGAGGTAGAGGAACGTATAAAACGCCTCATCACCCGCCACGTTCATTCCGTAGCGCTTTAGCGCCAGCCAGAACATCCCCACGATGCCAAACACGCCTGCCGCAACCAGCATCCACAGCGAGATCCAGCCGCGGATGATGCCGATAAACAGGAAGATGGCGAAGGCGATGATAATGTTCGCGCGCGTACCGCCCACAATCATGTAGGTCAGGATGCCAAACGCGACGGTACTGACCAGGAAGAACAGCCACGCTTTGCTGTCCTGGCGCAGGAAGAAGATCACCAGCATCGCCGGGATGAAGAAGTAGAAGAAACGCTTAAGCGCCACGCCCGAAACCTCGGCCGAAAAAATCTGGCTGTAGGAGTGGAGCTTAAACAGCAGAAAGCCGTTATGCATGAAGAAGATGCCGACGCTGACCAGGGCGATGGTCATCAGCATCACCCACGTCAGGTGGGTCTCCACCCGATTCATGGTAAAAAGCGGCCGACGCGGGGCAGCAGCCTGCGCTGAACGCAGACGCGTTTTATAGGTGACGTAGTAAACCGCATAGAAGCAGGTCGCCGCCAGAAGCGCCTGGAGCAGGATTTCCGGCGGCGCGACGCTCACGTCAAAACGGAACACCAGAATGCTGGTGAGCGGGAAGCCGAAAAAGAAGGTCAGCAGAAACAGTAACGAGAAGAACACGTTAAAGTTGAAGCGCACCCGGCGGAACTCAAACCAGGTAAGCGTGGCGATAAACAGGGTGCTCAGAAGCCAGACAACCAGTAAGCCGCTGAATTGCAACTGACTCATGCTTTGTCTCCTGAAGCGATACGCAGCGCGTGGTGCCACGGCGTGAGATAATTCGGGCTGAAAAAATCGATGCTATTTTTATCCACCAGCGTGAGCTGGCGTTGAGCTTCCCGTACCACCTCGACATTCAGCGTGTCTGAGGTAAACAACACCGGAATGTGCTGCTCGGCCATGTCCTGCCAGAACGGGTTGTCGCGGTTGAGCACGCACGGTACACCCGCCTGAATCAGCAGACACAGTGTGCCAATTCCCTGCTGCCGGGCAAAGATGAAATAGCCGAGATCGCATTTTCTCAGCAGCGCAAGATATGCATCAAATTCCAGCTTATCGCTGAGGATGTGCAGATTTTCTGCGCTAAACAGCGCAAGTCCCTGCTGGCGAACCTCATCAATATAGGCGTCGTTGTTGGCGGGATAGCCCATCGGCACCACCACGTTCACCGTGTCGCCGAACTGCTGATGCACCGCCCTGAGCGCCGCAACGTGTTCGTTACTGCGATCGCCGGAATTCCCCACCAGGATCGTTAGCTTGCCTTCACGCACCGTTTCATTCGCCATGGTGTTCAGCGCAGGATCCATGCGGGTTGGGAAATAGAGTAGCTCACCGCGCACGTTCGGGTGCTGTTTAGCAAAATAGTTGAGATCGCCTCGGGTGGCAAACACACAGCCTACGCGCCCCTGCGCCATGCGCCGCAGCGGATAAAAAAGACGGAATTTCCAGCCGCGGGAGACTTCGTAGAGATCGGCTCCCCAGATATGCCAGCTGCACTGGGAGGGTTTAATCCCCCCGCTGAGCAGTGCCAGCCAGAGGCCGGTATTGAACTGCCCGTGGAAAAAGAAACGTTGCTTACGATCCGCTTTGGCTTTGGCAATGACCGCCTTCGCCAGCGCGGCCTTATCCGGCCAGAAGCGAACAGTTAGCGCCGGAAACGCCTCGCTCAGGCCCTTATCCTGACCTGCAACCATAAACTCGCGCGCATCGGGATTACCCGATGCCAGCTCGTCGTTGAAGAACCGCAAAACGGTCTGGTTATGGTGTGGGATATCCGATCCCAGGATGTGAATCAGTGCAGTCATGCGCGTTTACGCCACAATAAAAATACGCCGCAACAGGCAGCGAAATAAACGATATAGGTTGCCATGTAGGCCTGAGCCGCCCCCAGCGCACCGTGCACGGGTATCAGCCAGTGTGAAAATGCTGTCAGTAACGCAAACTGGCTAATTTCCGCCAGGATATACAGCCGCAGGGACGCTTTTGCAATCACCAGATAGCCGAAAACGTAAGCACCCACTTTCAACACATCACCCACCAGCTGCCAGGCAAAGAGATCGCGCATGGCGATGAACTTCGCCGAGAACAGCAGCCAGATGGCCACATCGCGCAATAACCAGACGGTAAAGCTGGCAGCCGCAACAGCCGGCAACACAAAGCGCAGCGATCGGAAAATCTCACGGGTAATATCCTGCCTGGACGTCAGACGCGATAATGTTGGCAGCAAATAAACGCTAAAGGAAGCCGTAATAAACTGGAGGTAGGCGTCGGAAATGCTGCTCACGCCCTGCCAGATCCCGACTTCATCCCAGCTATAATGCGCCGCCAGCAGGTTTCGCATCATCACGTAGGCCACGGGCAGCGTGACGGAGGTAATGAGCGCCATCAGGGTAAATTTACCCAGCTGGCTGGCAAGCACCTTATCCCATTGCGGTTTCAGGTAGCTAAGAGGGATGACGCCGCGACGCATCAGCATAAACGCCGCAGGCACAACAACCAGCGCCGGAACCAGCGCCAGCCCCAGCAGTGCGCCTTCATAGCCGCCCAGACGATAGCAAAAGTAATAGGCAATCACGCCGATGACGCTGCCCAGGATTAAGGCAAGCGCGTTACCGGCAGCATCACGAAATCCTTTCATCAGCGCCAGCAGCAGGTTAGCCCAGGCAATACCCATCTGAACCAACGCGACCAGACGCACCAGCCCCTGGTAATGGGTGTGCCCGAACAACCCCTGGCTGATGGGTGCCGCCGCCAGCAGAAAAATAATCGCCATCAGGGTCGAAAAACCCGTGACCATCGCCGAAGAGGTACCCACCACCCTGCGTAGCTGAGCCGCATCATCGTGATACTGCGCAACGTATTTGGTCACGCCGTTGAAGATACCGGCACCGGCCAGAACCCCAAGGACGGTGACAAGCTGGCGGAAATTACCCGCCAGCCCCACGCCAGAGGGGCCAAATGAGACGGCCAGGAGTTTGACGACCAGCAGCCCGGCGCCAATTTTTACAAGCGTGGACGCGGCGGTCCACACCGATGCTTTTGCCAGAGACATATCAGCCGAAATAACTCAGAAGAGTATTTATCACCGTACGCTGGTTAACAGGCGCGAGGTTGTAGAACAGTGGCAGACGAAGCAAACGCTCACTTTCTTTGGTCGTGTAGCGGTCTTCACCCGCAAACGTGCCAAACGCTTCTCCGGCCGGGCTGGAGTGCAGCGGGATATAGTGGAACACCGCCATAATGTCGGCCTCTTTCAGACAGGCGATGAGCTCGCTGCGGTCGTCGTTATCGCGCAGCTTGATGTAGAACATATGCGCATTGTGGACGCAATCTGCCGGGATGGTTGGCAGTTCAATACGCCCGGCTTTGGCCAGAGGCTCAAGCGCATCGTAATACGTTTGCCACAGGGAAAGACGCTGCAGGTTGATACGTTCCGCCGCTTCCAGCTGCGCCCACAGGTATGCGGCTTGCAGGTCGGCCATCAGATAGCTTGAGCCAATATCGCGCCAGGTGTATTTGTCTACCTGACCGCGAAAGAACTGGCTGCGGTTGGTGCCTTTTTCGCGGATCACTTCCGCACGCTCCACGAGAGCCCGGTCGTTAATCAGCGTCGCGCCACCTTCTCCGCCCGCCGTGTAGTTTTTGGTTTCGTGGAAGCTAAAGCAGCCGATGTGGCCGATAGTGCCCAGCGCGCGTCCCTTGTAGGTAGACATCACGCCCTGCGCGGCATCTTCCACCACAAACAGATTATATTTTTTAGCGATGGCCATGATGGTGTCCATTTCACAGGCCACGCCCGCATAGTGAACCGGTACGATCGCGCGCGTTTTGTCGGTAATCGCCGCTTCGATCAGCGTCTCATCAATGTTCATGGTATCCGGGCGGATATCCACAAAGACGATTTTCGCCCCGCGCAGCACAAACGCATTCGCCGTGGAAACGAAGGTGTAGCTCGGCATGATCACTTCATCGCCGGGCTGGATATCCAGCAGCAGCGCCGCCATTTCCAGCGATGCCGTACAGGACGGGGTTAGCAGCACTTTGGCGCTGTGGAAACGCTGTTCCATCCACTGCTGACAGCGACGGGTAAAACCGCCGTCACCGCAGAGTTTGCCGCTGCCCATGGCAGACTGCATATAGTCGAGTTCAGTGCCGACAACGGGTGGGGCGTTAAATGGAATCATCTTGTCACCTGTATAACCAGTAGGCGGTGGCGTCGACGTTGGCACCACTCGCAATATAACGTTTAAGCGCGGCGGTGTTGCCCAGCTGGGTCGCGACCCGCAGCATCACAAGCTGCTGCTGCTGCGCCCAGTGCAACGCCGCCTGCATAAGTTTTTCACCCATGCCGCGCCCGGCTAATAAGCCAATACGCGCCTCGCGCTCGTTGAGCTTACGCAGCGAGACGAACCCCTGGATCTGACCGTCACCTGCGCGAAAAACCAGGCAGACGTGATCAAAGGTGCCTTTGACCGCATTCTCTATCCACTGGGCATAGAAACGTCCGCTATCGTCAGGCGCATACCAGGGCGCGCGAAACCGGCTCTGCGCAAACGCCTGAGCCGCCATCTGACGCAGTACGGGGATATCCTGTTCCGTTGCCGTTTCCGCACCGGACGCATCGTGCCGGGTGAGGGTAATGGAAAGGTCTACCTCACCTTCAACCAGCTGAAAACCGTGTTGCTGGAGCGCGTCAAGCAGATCGGCACGCTCCGCCGGGATCTTAGCCTGCACCCGATGCCAGGCGATAAAATCCGATTCAGCCAGTACCGGCGCGTCATCGCGCAGACGCACGATGGCCGACGGCAGGCCGAAAAAGGCACTCTCCCACTGCAGGGACTCGAGCACCCCATTCAGGCTGTTCAACGCCAGACACCTTTGGTATCCACAATATACTGCTGACGAACAGTATCACCGGACGTCGCTTTAAACTCTTTATGATCCACCAACAGTACCAGCACGTCCGCCGTCGCCAGCGCGTCGTCCAGCGCAGTCAGCGTGCAGTGCCCCGCCAGTTTTGCCGGTAATTCATGGATATTCGGCTCAACCACCAGCGTTTCGCCCTTGTGCCATTCGGCAATCATCTCAGCAATTTCCATCGCCGGGCTTTCACGCAGATCGTCAATGTTCGGTTTAAATGCCAGGCCAAAGCAGGCAATTTTCAGCTCGCTGGCGCGCTTACCGCTCTCTGCCAGACAGTCCGCAACCGTCGCTTTAACCTGACTGAGCACCCAGTGAGGCTTGCTGTCGTTCACTTCACGCGCGGTACGGATCAGGCGTGCCTGCGCCGGATTCTGCGCCACGATAAACCACGGATCGACGGCAATACAGTGTCCACCCACGCCCGGGCCGGGCTGGAGAATGTTGACGCGCGGATGGCGATTCGCCAGGCTAATCAGTTCCCAGACGTTAATCCCCTGATCGGCGCAAATCAGCGACAGTTCGTTCGCAAAGGCGATATTGACGTCGCGGAAGCTGTTTTCCGTCAGCTTGCACATCTCGGCGGTGCGGGAGTTGGTCACCACACACTCACCTTCGAGGAAAATCTTATAGAGCGCGCTGGCACGTTCGGAACAGACGGGCGTCATACCGCCAATCACGCGGTCGTTTTTAATCAATTCGACCATGACCTGGCCCGGTAGCACGCGCTCCGGACAGTAGGCGATGTTGATATCCGCCTGCTCACCCGCCTGCTGCGGGAAACGTAAATCAGGGCGCGCCTCGGCCAGCCACTGTGCCATCTGCTCGGTAGCACCAACCGGAGAGGTCGATTCAAGGATCACCAGCGCCCCTTTCTTCAGCACAGGGGCAATGGATTTTGCCGCAGCCTCGACGTAAACCATATCGGGCTCGTGGTCGCCTTTAAACGGGGTAGGGACGGCAATCAGGTAGGCATCCGCTTCAACTGGGGTTGTGCTGGCACGCAGGAAGCCGCCCTCCACCGCCTCTTTCACCACGCGGTCAAGATCGGGCTCCACAATATGAATTTCGCCACGGTTAATGGTTTCCACCGCACGTGCGTTGATATCCACACCGACAACCTGTTTTTGACGAGAGGCAAACGCCGCTGCGGTGGGCAAGCCAATATAGCCAAGACCAATGACAGAGATGGTAGTAAAACTCATAGCAATACCCGATTGTGTTTAAGTGCATGCAAAATACGACCACAAGCCTGCCCGTCTCCATACGGATTATGGGCCCGGCTCATCGCCTGATACGCTTCATCGTCGTGCAACAGGCGCGTGACCTCTTCGACGATGAGCTGTGCGTTGGTGCCAACCAGACGCACCGTCCCCGCTTTCACCGCTTCCGGACGTTCAGTGGTTTCACGCATCACCAGTACCGGTTTGCCAAGAGAGGGCGCTTCTTCCTGAATGCCGCCGGAATCGGTGAGGATCAGCCAGGCATGGTTCATCAGCCAGACAAACGGCATGTAGTCCTGAGGTTCAATCAAAAGGACATTTTCGACATGGCCCAGGATGCGGTTCACCGGCTCGCTGACATTAGGGTTAAGGTGTACCGGATAGACAATTTGCACATCGTCGTTCTGCGCGGCAATTTCAGCCAGCGCGTGACAGATTTGCTCAAAACCCCGGCCAAAGCTTTCGCGACGGTGGCCAGTGACCAGAATGGTTTTTTTGCCGTTATTCAGGAATGGATAGCGGGCGGCAAGTTGTTCCTGCAGTTCGCTGTTTGCCAGGACGCGGTCACGTACCCAAATCAACGCATCAATGACCGTATTGCCGGTCACAAAGATTTTGTTATCGACAATATTTTCGCGCAGCAGGTTCTGACGCGAGTTCTCGGTTGGCGCAAAGTGGTACATTGCCAGATGGCCGGTCAGCGTACGGTTGGCCTCTTCCGGCCACGGAGAATAAAGGTTGCCGGTACGCAGACCCGCCTCAACATGGCCGACGGGAATACGCTGGTAAAACGCGGCCAGACTTGTTGCCATCGTTGTTGTGGTATCACCATGCACCAGCACGACGTCGGGCTTGAATGACTCCAGGATGGGCTTGAGTCCTTGCAGTATACGGCAGGTTATTTCCGTCAAACCTTGTCCCGGTTTCATAATATTCAGATCGTAATCCGGGACGATGGAAAAGAGCGTTAAAACCTGGTCGAGCATTTCACGGTGCTGGGCCGTGACGCAGACTTTCGCTTCAATATCAGGATCGCTGGCCAGCGCATGAACCAGAGGCGCCATCTTAATGGCCTCCGGTCTGGTGCCAAATACGGTTAGTACTTTCACATCGATTCTCTTCGATTAGGCGATGAAGGCCGTAGCCTTCATCGTAAACGGCGTTCTTAGTTTGTACGACGACGCGTTAACGCCACGCCAGCACCAACGAGTGCGCCCACAATCCCCCACATGATCATCAGGAATGCGCGGCGCGGACTGTCGCGTTTTACAGGTTCTTCAGGCGTTCTCAAATAACGATAGGTCTGAAAACGCGGATCCAGTGATGGGCCGACATTAAGCGTATTAAGCATCGCGCGATTTTGATCGTAATCGAGGTCAAAATCAGGCCCTACGGCCTTCAGGTTTTCCAGACGCGCCTGCAGCATAGGGCGACCAAGAAGGAACATTTCAGAGTCAGGCAGTTCATCAGCCGGCACGTCCGTCTCAGTACGGGAAATATTGTGCTGTTCCGCAATTTTCAGCGCCTGCTCAATGTTATGCACGCGGCGACCGAAAATGGTTTTCGCCACCTCTTCCTGACGTTTCACCTGCGCTTTCATCTGGATGGTGCGAGCAGCCCAGGCACCTTTAAGCTCTTCATTCAGATGGCTGGCGGCACGCTGGCTGGCAAACGCGACGTACTGGCGCAACAGGTTGTTGGCGTCGGGCGCGGTTTCTGCAATCAGCTTGACGCTGTCGTTGACGTTACGCAGCGCGTCGCCCGGCATAAACTGAATATTGTTAATCAGATCGTCCAGCATCGCGGCATCGGCCTTGGTGTTATCAACCCGACGCTGCTTGTAGTAATCCGTCTGGGACCAGAAGTCGCGACGCGTATCCCACGAAGCCAGCTGCATTACAAACTCTTTATAGGCTTCATCCATAACGGAAGCCTGGTCAGGTGTGGCAAGATTGGCTTTGATATCCAGATTTCGCAGGAATTGCTGCTGGGAATAGTACCCCCCGAGCATGTTAACCGTTGGCCTGTCCGTGATTGCCGTGGCGCTCCACTCTTGTTTTGCAAAGAACGTATAGGCCAGCGCTAACAGTGCAAACCCCAGCGCGATCCCCGCAATCCAAAGTTTGCCTGCCCATAACACGCGAAACAAACCCCGAATATCCAGCTCATTCTCAGTTACCACTGATTTCGCTCCCGCCAACGGTTGAGTCATCATAGTCCCGGTTTTACTTAGTTAATGTTGTATGTTTGCCACTGTTACGACGCATCCTGCGCTTAATACGTTTAATGAAGCGTGCTACCTTCCATGCGCGCTTTATGCAGTAGCCGTAGAGAGAAAAAGCTAGCAAGAACAATACCAACATAGCCCATTCAGGTACAAAATGTGTATATTCCGCCGTCACGCCAATCGCCGCTAGAATAGCAGCCGCCAGCGTAATAAGCACAAATGCCTGCCGGGAAGTGAATCCGGCTCGCATGATCAAATGATGAATGTGCTGACGGTCAGCAGAGAAAGGGCTCATCCCTTTACGCAGGCGGCGATACATAATCGCAACCATATCCATTAACGGGATAGCGATAATCCATAATGCCGTTACTGGGCTAATGGGGTGTACATCACCCTGAGTCGTTTCCAGCAAGATCCAAATGATAGTAAAGCCGATAAGCGTGCTACCCGCATCACCCATGAATACTTTATAGCGTCGGCCCAAGGCGCCGAGATTTAGCAGGATATAAGGCAGGATGGCCGCAATCATGGCAAAACACCACATAGCAAGGCTGTATTGCCCATCGAACCATAAAATGAAACCAATTGCGGCAAATGAGACGCAGGACAGGCCTCCCAGCAAACCATCAATACCGTCAACCATGTTGAACGCGTTAATCGCCACCCACACGGCAAAAAGCGTCAGGAAATAGCCAAACGGACCGAGTTCCATCTCCCAGGAGCCAAAAATATAGCCCAGGCTACTCAAGTGCAGCTTAGCGAACACCATCATAGCAATAGCGACAGCGGCCTGAACGAAGGCGCGGATTTTGACGCTAATATCATAACGATCGTCAAGAGCGCCAACTACCACAAGCACCGTCGCGCAGGTCAGGTACAGTCTGGCATGCGGAATATAGTAATCCGCGATGGCGAACGTGAAGCAGATCCCCGCGAAAACAGAGATGCCTCCGACCAAAGGGATCATGCCTTGATGACGCTTACGGAAGTTGGGTTTATCCACTAACCCCAGATATTTCGCCACCTTACGTGCCAGAAACAAAAAGCAGGTGGTAAACAAGAAAATACTGGTTAGTTCAGTAAACGTATCAAGTAGGTTCACAATGGATGTTCTCAACAAATGTTAGTCAAGGAAGTATAACCATCAAGACGCTGAGCCTGAAGTTATAAAGCAAACCTCTTTCAATTCCATTTGTTTATTATTCAAGCTATTAATGTTTTTACTGTGCGAATTATCTTATTGTCGCACTGACCAGTCAAAAATGAGAGTTAGTGGTACTAGCGTATAGTCCATAAAAGAAAAACGCCACGTCAAAACGTGGCGTTCGCTGGCTTTATTTGCGTTACGAGCGTTTCATCATGTCGAAGAAATCGTCGTTCGTTTTGGTCATCGCCAGTTTGTTAATGAGGAATTCCATTGCGTCGATTTCACCCATTGGATGGATGATTTTGCGCAGGATCCACATTTTCTGCAGCTCTTCCTGAGTGGTAAGCAGCTCTTCTTTACGGGTACCGGAACGGTTGTAGTCGATAGCCGGGAAGACGCGTTTTTCTGCGATTTTACGAGAAAGGTGCAGTTCCATGTTGCCTGTACCTTTAAACTCTTCGTAGATAACTTCGTCCATTTTGGAGCCGGTATCGATAAGCGCCGTCGCGATGATGGTCAGGCTGCCGCCCTCTTCCACGTTACGTGCAGCACCGAAGAAGCGTTTCGGACGATGCAGAGCGTTAGCATCCACACCACCTGTCAGCACTTTACCGGACGCCGGAACCACGGTGTTGTAGGCACGCGCCAGACGGGTGATGGAGTCGAGCAGGATGATCACGTCTTTCTTGTGCTCAACCAGGCGTTTCGCCTTCTCAATGACCATTTCCGCAACCTGAACGTGGCGAGATGCTGGCTCGTCGAAGGTTGAAGCAACCACTTCACCTTTAACCAGACGCTGCATTTCGGTCACTTCTTCCGGACGTTCGTCAATCAGCAGCACCATCAGCACGCAGTCTGGGTGGTTATAAGCGATGCTCTGCGCAATGTTCTGCAGCAGCATGGTTTTACCCGCTTTCGGCGGTGCCACAATCAGACCACGCTGGCCACGGCCAATAGGTGATGCCAGATCCAGAACACGCGCGGTTAAGTCTTCGGTAGAACCGTTACCACGCTCCATGCGCAGGCGAGAGTTCGCGTGCAGCGGCGTTAAGTTCTCAAAGAGGATCTTGTTACGCGAGTTTTCTGGTTTGTCGAAGTTAACTTCATTGACTTTCAACAGCGCAAAGTAGCGTTCACCCTCTTTAGGAGGACGAATCTTACCTGAAATGGTGTCACCAGTGCGGAGGTTGAAACGGCGGATTTGGCTGGGGGATACGTAGATGTCGTCAGGGCCGGCGAGGTAGGAGCTGTCTGCAGAGCGGAGGAAACCAAATCCGTCTTGCAATATCTCCAGCACACCGTCGCCAAAGATATCTTCGCCACTCTTAGCGTGCTGCTTCAGGATGGCGAAAATGATGTCCTGCTTGCGCATACGAGCCTGGTTTTCCAGCCCCATATTTTCGCCGAGAGTGATCAGCTCAGAAACCGGCGTATTCTTTAATTCGGTAAGATTCATAATGGTGTGGGTTCTTAAACTCGGGGTGATTCTCGAACTTAATGTTGTGAATGGTATGGCAGGGTCATCCATGCCTGTTTAGCGGCCATCAACTCATGTCTGTTCGCTGTCTGGTCACAGGGAAAGAACGCAGAACTGAAACGACAAGACGGATTGAGTGACAAGCCCGGAATTTAGCCACTTCACGCACTGTTCATGTCAACAACGGGAAGTATCGGGTAAAACAAGATTCAAACAACAAGATATGTTTAAAACGAAGTCATAGCTAACTTAGCACGACTTCAGCCGGGCGTCCAGAGTTCCACATCATTTAGCCGGGAGCTCTGAACGCACAGCGGAGAAACCTTACGCCAGGTTAGCGTCCAGGAACTCTTTCAGTTGACCTTTGGACAGCGCGCCCACTTTGGTCGCTGCCACTTCGCCGTTTTTGAACAGCAGAAGGGTTGGGATGCCACGGATACCGTATTTTGGTGCGGTGCCCGGGTTCTGGTCGATGTTCAGCTTGGCAACGGTCAGTTTGCCCTGATATTCGTCGGCGATCTCATCCAGAATCGGGGCGATCATTTTGCAAGGACCACACCATTCAGCCCAGAAATCGACGAGGATCAGCCCGTCAGCTTTAAGTACGTCCGTGTCAAAACTGTCGTCAGTCAGGTGAATAATTTTATCGCTCATATATAACTCCACAGGAATAAGCCTGGTACGTTGGTTTTGTCTCCACCAACGACGTGTTGATGTCGCATTAACCAACTAAAGGTTGACTTTATTTCACCGGATACGCTTTCGTAAAGCAATAGTAAGCTGATATTCTACCACACTATGAGCAAAACACATTTAACTGAACAGAAGTTTTCCGACTTCGCGCTGCACCCGAAAGTGATTGAAGCCCTTGAAAATAAAGGGTTTCATAACTGCACGCCCATTCAGGCCCTCGCGCTGCCGCTGACGCTGGCCGGTCGCGATGTTGCCGGGCAGGCGCAAACCGGTACCGGCAAAACGATGGCGTTTTTAACGTCAACGTTTCATTATTTACTTTCTCACCCAGCGATTGCAGACCGCAAAGTTAACCAGCCGCGCGCGCTAATTATGGCCCCGACGCGAGAACTGGCGGTACAGATCCACGCAGACGCTGAACCCCTGGCGCAGTCTACTGGCCTGAAGCTTGGCCTGGCCTATGGTGGCGACGGCTACGATAAACAGCTGAAAGTGCTGGAAAGCGGTGTGGATATCCTGATCGGTACCACCGGCCGTCTTATCGACTACGCCAAACAGAACCACATTAACCTCGGCGCAATCCAGGTTGTGGTGCTCGATGAAGCTGACCGCATGTACGATCTGGGCTTCATTAAAGACATTCGCTGGCTGTTCCGCCGTATGCCTCCGGCCAATCAGCGTCTGAATATGCTGTTCTCTGCAACCCTCTCCTACCGCGTTCGCGAACTGGCGTTCGAACAGATGAACAACGCCGAATATGTAGAAGTGGAACCTGAGCAGAAAACGGGTCACCGCATTAAAGAAGAGCTCTTCTATCCTTCCAATGAAGAGAAAATGCGTCTGCTGCAAACGCTGATCGAAGAAGAGTGGCCAGATCGCGCCATTATCTTTGCGAACACCAAACACCGTTGTGAGGACATTTGGGGCCATCTGGCTGCCGATGGTCACCGTGTTGGCCTGTTGACCGGCGACGTAGCGCAGAAAAAACGCCTGCGTATTCTTGAAGAGTTTACCCGTGGCGATCTCGATATTCTGGTCGCAACCGACGTTGCTGCTCGTGGTCTGCACATTCCAGCCGTGACGCACGTCTTTAACTACGATCTGCCAGACGACTGCGAAGACTACGTACACCGTATCGGTCGTACCGGTCGTGCGGGCGCAAGCGGTCACTCGATTAGCCTTGCGTGCGAAGAGTATGCGCTGAATCTTCCAGCCATTGAGACGTATATCGGTCACTCTATTCCGCAGAGCAAATACAATCCGGAAGCGCTATTAAGCGAACTGCCGCCGCCTAAGCGTCTAACCCGCCCACGCTCCGGCAATGGTCCGCGTCGTTCAGGCGGCGCGCCGCGTAATCGTCGTCGTTCAGGTTAAAAAAAATATGCTCAGCTCCACCTCGCTTTATGCAGCAATCGATCTCGGTTCGAATAGTTTTCATATGCTGGTTGTGCGCGAGGTGGCGGGAAGCATACAAACGCTGACGCGTATTAAGCGCAAGGTCCGCCTCGCGGCGGGCCTGAGCAGTGACAATCACCTCTCACCTGAAGCCATGGAACGTGGCTGGCAGTGTCTGCGACTCTTTGCCGAGCGTCTGCAGGATATCCCGCATGCCCAAATCACCGTGGTCGCCACTGCGACGCTCCGTCTGGCAGTTAACGCCGTGGATTTTATTGCCAGAGCGCAGGAAATTCTCGGTTGTCCGGTTCAGGTTATCAGCGGTGAAGAGGAAGCTCGCCTGATTTATCAGGGAGTTGCACACACCACGGGGGGTGACGATCGCCGCCTGGTAGTGGATATCGGCGGTGCCAGTACCGAACTGGTGACCGGCACCGGCGCGCAGGCAACGTCGCTGTTCAGCCTGTCGATGGGCTGCGTGACCTGGCTTGAGCGCTACTTTACCGACCGCAACCTGGGGAAAGAGAACTTCGACGAGGCAGAAAACGCCGCGCGCGAGGTGTTACGCCCGGTGATGGACGAGCTGCGCTATCACGGCTGGAAAGTCTGCGTGGGTGCCTCGGGTACCGTGCAGGCCCTGCAGGAAATCATGATGGCGCAGGGAATGGACGAGCGGATTACGCTTGCCAAACTTCAGCAGCTGAAACAGCGCGCCATTCAGTGCGGACGCCTGGAAGAGCTGGAAATTGAAGGCCTGACGCTGGAACGTGCGCTGGTCTTCCCGAGCGGGCTGGCCATTCTTATCGCCATTTTCACCGAATTGAACATCCAGTGTATGACCCTGGCCGGCGGCGCGCTGCGCGAAGGTCTGGTTTACGGGATGTTGCATCTGTCGGTCGATCAGGATATCCGCAGCCGTACTCTGCGCAACGTGCAGCGTCGTTTTCTGGTTGATATCGATCAGGCCGGACGCGTATCGCAGCTGGCGTCACGCTTCGCCGATCAGGTCGCTAACGTCTGGGATCTTGATCATCTGAGCCGGGATTTACTGCTGAGCGCCTGTGCGCTACATGAAGTGGGGCTGAGCATTGATTTTAAGCAGGCACCGACTCATGCAGCGTATCTGGTGCGAAACCTGGATTTACCGGGCTACACGCCAGCACAGAAAAAGCTGCTGGCAACGCTGCTTCTGAACCAGACGAATGCCGTTGATCTCTCCTCTTTGCATCAGCAAAACGCCGTACCGCCGCGCGTGGCCGAGCATCTGTGCCGCCTGCTGCGTCTGGCGATCCTGTTTGCCAGTCGCCGCCGCGATGATTTGCTGCCTGCCATTAATCTGGTGGCCGATGACGAGAAGCTTTCGCTGACGCTGCCGGAGAACTGGATTGATCGTCACCCGTTAGGGGCCGAGATGATCGAGCAGGAGTGCCAGTGGCAGAGCTATGTGCACTGGGCGTTGGAAGTAAAATAAGTGCGTGAAAAATGCCGGGTGGCGCTGCGCTTACCCGGCCTACAAGCCCTTCGGTCTCATCCTTTCTCTTTGGCTTTTGCCAGCATGGCGCGAATGTTTGCCACGTTAGCCTGTCCCTTATGCATCCGCTCTTCTGCGGTAATCACTTTACGCTCCTGTTCCCAGATCAGGTCATCCTGCGGCAGTTCCAGCAGGAAACGACTCGGCTCCGGGCGGACCAGTTCACCATACTGGCGGCGCTCTTTACACAGCGTGAACGTCAGCTCTTTTTGCGCACGGGTGATCCCCACGTAGGCCAGGCGGCGCTCCTCGTCGACGTTGTCTTCATCAATGCTGCTCTGGTGCGGCAACAATCCCTCCTCCATACCGACCAGATACACATACGGGAACTCCAGACCTTTTGACGCATGCAGCGTCATCAGCTGAACCTGATCGGCCTCTTCTTCGCTCTCGCCGCGCTCCATCATGTCGCGCAGGGTAAAGCGGGTGACCACCTGCGTCAGGGTCATCGGCTCGTCGATTTCAGAGCCCTCCAGCATTTCGGTCATCCAGCTGAAGAGCTGGTTAACGTTTTTCATGCGCATCTCAGCCGCTTTCGGGCTGGCTGAGGTTTCATACAGCCAGGACTCATAGTCGATGCCGTGAATGAGATCGCGCACTGCCGCCACCGGCTCGCGCTCCGCGAGACGCTGCACTTCGCCGAGCCAGTGGGTGAAGCGGGTTAACGAGTCATACCCGCGTCCGGTTAACGTCTGGCTCAGCCCCATGTCGAAGCTGGCAGTAAACATACTTTTGTTGCGGGTCATCGCCCACTCGCCAAGCTTTTGCAGCGTCGCCGGGCCAATCTCGCGTTTTGGCGTATTCACGATGCGCAGAAACGCGCTGTCATCATCCGGGTTAGTGAGCACGCGCAGATAGGCCAGCAGATCTTTGATTTCTGGTCGTGAGAAGAACGACGTGCCGCCCGAGATTTTGTACGGAATGCGGTTCTGCATCAGCATCTTTTCAAAGACGCGCGACTGGTGATTGCCGCGATAGAGGATCGCGTAATCCTTATATTCGGTTTTGTTGACGAAGTGGTGAGCGATGAGTTCGCCCGTCACGCGCTCCGCTTCATGATCTTCATTGTTGGCGCTGAGCACTTTCAGCTCCGTGCCGTAGCCCAGCTCGGAGAAGAGACGCTTCTCAAATACGTGCGGGTTATTGGCAATCAGGATGTTTGCCGCCTTCAGGATACGCCCGGAGGAGCGGTAGTTCTGCTCCAGCTTAATCACCTGCAGGGCGGGGAAATCTTTGCTCAGCAACACCAGGTTTTGCGGGCGTGCACCGCGCCAGGAGTAAATCGACTGGTCGTCGTCGCCTACCACGGTGAAACGCGCGCGCTGCCCCACCAGCAGCTTCACCAGCTCGTACTGGCTGGTGTTGGTATCCTGATATTCATCCACCAGCAGGTAGCGGATTTTATTCTGCCAGCGCTCGCGCACCTCTTCATTGCGCTGCAGCAGCAGCGTCGGCAGCAGGATCAGGTCGTCAAAATCCAGCACGTTGCACGCTTTCATATGTGCATCGTACAGACCGTAGCAGTGGGCGAAGATCCGATCCCGTTCGCCTTTGGCGATCGCCGCGGCCTGGGCCGGCGTCATTAGATCGTTTTTCCAGTTCGAGATCGTCGAGATCAGCTGCTGCAACAGCACTTTGTCATCTTCGATCAGCCCCTCGGTGAGCTCTTTGAGCAGCGCCACCTGATCGGTGTCATCGAAGAGCGAGAAGTTGGACTTCATTCCCAGCGCCGCATACTCGCGCTTGATGATATCCAGCCCCAGCGTGTGGAAGGTAGAGATCATCAGGCCCCGGGCCTCTTTGCGCCCCAGCGTCTGGCCGACACGCTCTTTCATCTCACGCGCCGCTTTATTGGTAAACGTCACCGCCGCAATGTGCCGGGCCTGATAGCCACAGCCGCGGATAAGGTGCGCAATCTTGTTGGTGATCACGCGGGTTTTACCGGATCCAGCCCCCGCCAGCACCAGACACGGTCCGGTGACAAATTCGACGGCTTGTTGTTGTCCGGGGTTTAAACGCATAAATGATCACTCAATGAAAGTCAGGAGGGGAGAATAACAGCGTGGTAGTATAGCGAGCCTAATCCATACCACTCAAGGCACGATCATGGCAAAAACAGCAGCAGCACTGCATATTCTTGTTAAAGAAGAGAAACTGGCTCTGGATCTTCTGGAGCAGATCAAAAACGGCGCCGACTTCGGCAAGCTGGCTAAGAAGCACTCTATCTGCCCGTCAGGCAAACGCGGCGGCGATCTGGGTGAGTTCCGTCAGGGCCAGATGGTACCGGCGTTCGATAAAGTGGTGTTCTCCTGCCCGGTGCTGGAGCCAACCGGCCCGCTGCATACTCAGTTCGGGTATCACATTATTAAGGTACTGTATCGCAATTAAAAAAGCCGGGTGGCGGCTACGCCTTACCCGGCCTACATCTTACGGTTTTGTAGGTCGGGTAAGCGAAGCGCCACCCGACAAGGTTGTTAACCCGCTACCGCAATACGTTTCATATCGGTCATGTAGCCACGCAGTTTGTGACCCACTTTCTCGATCTGGTGGCTGCGAATCGCTTCGTTCACATCGCGCAGCTGCGCGTTATCCACGGCACCTTCCGCAATCGCTTTGCCCAGATCGCCCGTCTGCAGAGTGGTCATAAACTCTTTCAGCAGCGGTACGCAGGCGTAAGAGAACAGGTAGTTACCGTATTCTGCGGTATCAGAGATAACCACGTTCATTTCGTACAGACGCTTACGGGCGATGGTGTTGGCAATCAGCGGCAGCTCGTGCAGAGATTCGTAGTACGCAGACTCTTCGATGATGCCGGAATCCACCATGGTTTCGAACGCCAGCTCAACGCCTGCTTTCACCATCGCGATCATCAGTACGCCTTTATCGAAGTACTCCTGCTCGCCGATTTTACCTTCATACTGTGGTGCGGTTTCGAACGCGGTTTTACCGGTCTCTTCACGCCAGGTCAGCAGGTTTTTATCGTCGTTCGCCCAGTCCGCCATCATGCCGGAAGAGAATTCACCGGAGATGATGTCGTCCATGTGTTTCTGGAACAGCGGTGCCATGATGGTTTTCAGCTGTTCAGACAGCGCGTAAGCACGCAGTTTGGCCGGGTTGGACAGACGGTCCATCATCAGCGTAATACCGCCCTGCTTCAGCGCTTCGGTGATGGTTTCCCAGCCGAACTGAATCAGTTTTTCCGCGTAGGCCGGGTCGGTACCTTCTTCCACCAGCTTGTCGAAGCACAGCAGAGAACCGGCCTGCAGCATGCCGCACAGAATGGTCTGCTCGCCCATCAGGTCAGATTTCACTTCTGCAACGAAGGATGATTCCAGAACGCCCGCACGGTGGCCGCCGGTCGCCGCTGCCCATGCTTTGGCAATCGCCATGCCTTCGCCTTTCGGATCGTTTTCCGGGTGAACCGCGATCAGAGTCGGTACGCCGAAGCCACGTTTGTACTCTTCGCGTACTTCCGTACCCGGACACTTCGGTGCAACCATCACCACGGTGATGTCTTTACGGATCTGCTCACCCACTTCAACGATGTTGAAGCCGTGGGAGTAACCCAGCGCTGCGCCGTCTTTCATCAGCGGCTGTACGGAACGCACAACGTCAGAGTGCTGCTTGTCTGGCGTCAGGTTAACCACCAGATCCGCCTGCGGGATCAGCTCTTCGTAGGTACCCACTTTGAAGCCGTTTTCGGTCGCTTTACGCCAGGAAGCACGCTTTTCGGCAATCGCTTCTTTACGCAGGGCGTAAGAGATATCCAGACCGGAGTCACGCATGTTCAGGCCCTGGTTCAGACCCTGTGCGCCACAGCCGACGATGACCACTTTTTTACCCTGAAGGTAGCTCGCGCCATCGGCAAATTCGTCGCGCGCCATGAAGCGGCATTTGCCCAGCTGCGCCAGCTGCTGGCGCAAGTTCAGTGTATTAAAGTAGTTAGCCATGGGTGATACCTCGTGATGTTGTGTGTCTTATTGTTCGGTTCGCGTTTCAGCGAGAATGTACCCACATTACAACAGGAAATTTATTGCGGAAATTGATATATTCACAACGTCATGTTGCAATTTTTGCAATATAAAAAGAGGGAGTGGAATCGGTGGATTTACGCGATCTGAAAATGTTCCTGCACCTGGCGGAAAGCCGCCATTTTGGCCGCAGCGCCCGGGCGATGCACGTTAGCCCCTCCACGCTTTCACGCCAGATCCAGCGCCTTGAGGAAGACCTCGGCCAGCCGCTGTTCGTGCGCGATAACCGCACCGTCACCCTCACGGAAGCGGGTGAAGAGCTGCGCATTTTTGCCCAGCAGACGCTGTTGCAGTACCAGCAGCTGCGGCACTCGATTGACCAGCAGGGGCCGTCACTTTCCGGCGAACTGCATATTTTCTGCTCCGTGACCGCCGCCTATAGCCATCTGCCGCCCATTCTCGACCGCTTCCGCGCGGCGCATCCGTCGGTTGAAATTAAGCTCACCACCGGCGATGCCTCCGACGCAATGGAAAAAGTGGTGACGGGCGAAGCGGATCTCGCCATTGCCGGAAAACCTGAAACGCTGCCGGGCGCGGTGGCATTCTCAATGCTGGAGAATCTGGCTGTGGTGCTGATTGCCCCGGCGCTGCCCTGCCCGGTGCGTAACCAGGTGTCGGTGGAAAAACCGGACTGGTCCACGGTGCCGTTTATCATGGCCGATCAGGGTCCGGTGCGCCGCCGCATTGAGCTGTGGTTCCGCCGTCAGAAAATCAGCAACCCGTCGATTTACGCCACGGTCAGCGGCCATGAGGCGATGGTGTCGATGGTGGCGCTGGGCTGCGGCGTGGCGCTGCTGCCGGAAGTGGTGCTGGAGAACAGCCCGGAGCCGGTGCGCAATCGCGTGATGATTCTGGAGCGCAGCGACGAGAAGACGCCGTTTGAGCTTGGCGTGTGCGCACAAAAAAAGCGGCTGCATGAGCCGCTTATTGATGCGTTCTGGCAGATATTGCCGAACCACTAAAGCCGGGTGGCGCTGCGCTTACCCGGCCTACACGCAGCTCAACCCTTAGCCCGCAAGGAAGAACCTGAACGCCGGGTTATGGGTTTCGTCGTGACACTCATAGCCCAGCTCGTTCAGCCGCGTTTCGAAATCGGGCTCGTGCTCGCCCAGTTCGAACGCCGCCAGCACGCGGCCGTAGTCGGTGCCGTGGCTGCGGTAGTGGAACAGAGAGATGTTCCAGTGCGTGCCCAGCGTGTGCAGGAACTTGAGCAACGCGCCCGGTGATTCCGGGAACTCGAAGCTGAACAGACGTTCCCTGAGCGGCTTCGATGGACGCCCGCCGACCATATAGCGCACGTGCAGCTTCGCCATCTCATCGTCAGAGAGATCGACCACGCTGTAGCCGCCCTCATGCAGCAGGTTGAGGATCTCTTTGCGCTCCTCCACGCCGCGGCTCAGACGCACGCCGACAAAAATACAGGCGTCTTTGGCATCGGCAAAACGGTAGTTAAATTCCGTCACCGAACGACCGCCCAGCAGCTGACAGAACTTCAGGAAGCTGCCCTTCTCTTCCGGAATGGTCACCGCCAGCAGCGCTTCCCGCTGTTCCCCCAGCTCGCAGCGCTCGGAAACGTAGCGCAGGCCGTGGAAGTTCACGTTGGCACCAGACAGCACGTGCGCCAGACGCTCGCCGCGAATGTTGTGCTGCGCGACGTATTTTTTCATCCCCGCCAGCGCCAGCGCGCCGGAAGGTTCCGCCACCGCGCGTACATCCTCGAAGAGATCTTTCATCGCCGCGCAGATAGCATCGCTATCAACCGTGACGATATCGTCGAGATACTCCTGGCACAGGCGGAAGGTTTCATCTCCAATGCGCTTCACCGCCACGCCCTCGGCAAACAGCCCGACGCGCGGCAGATCTACCGGATGACCCGCATCCAGCGCCGCCTTCAGGCAGGCAGAGTCTTCCGCTTCTACGGCGATGACTTTGATCTGCGGCATCAGCTGTTTGATCAGCACCGCCACGCCCGCGGCTAAGCCACCGCCGCCCACCGGGACGAAGACGCGGTCGAGATGGGCATCCTGCTGCAGCAGTTCAAGCGCCAGCGTGCCCTGCCCGGCAATCACCATAGGATGGTCAAACGGCGGCACCCAGGTGAAACCCTGCTGCTGCGCCAGCTCGATCGCTTTGGCTTTGGCTTCGTCGAAGTTAGCCCCGTGGAGCAGCACTTCGCCGCCGAAACCGCGCACCGCGTCGACTTTGATGTCTGCGGTAGCGACCGGCATCACGATCAGTGCCTTCAGTCCCAGACGGGCAGACGAGAACGCCACGCCCTGGGCGTGGTTGCCCGCCGATGCGGTAATCACGCCGCGCGCTTTCTGCTCATCGGTCAGCCCGGCCATCATCGCGTAGGCGCCGCGTAGCTTAAAGCTGTGCACCGGCTGACGGTCTTCGCGCTTCACCAGGATTACGTTGTCGAGGCGCGAAGAGAGTTTTTCCATTTTCTGCAGGGGCGTAACCTGCACGGCTTCATAGACCGGGGCACGCAGCACCGCTCTCAGGTATTCCGCCCCCTCAGGGGCGGCGGATAAGGGTTGTGACTCGGCCATCATTAGCCCCCAAGTTTAGATTTATCGCGCACCGCGCCTTTATCTGCACTGGTTGCAAGGCTCGCGTAGGCGCGCAGGGCGAAGGAGACTTCACGCTGGCGGTCTTTCGGCGTCCAGGCTTTGTCACCGCGGGCTTCCTGCGCTTCACGACGGGCCGCAATTTCCTGGTCGCTCAGCTTGAGCTGAATGCCGCGATTCGGAATGTCGATTTCGATCAGGTCGCCGTCTTCGATGATGGCGATATTGCCGCCGCTTGCCGCTTCCGGGGAAACGTGGCCGATAGAGAGGCCGGAGGTGCCGCCGGAGAAACGCCCGTCGGTGATCAGCGCACACGCCTTACCGAGTCCCATGGATTTCAGGAAGGTGGTTGGGTAGAGCATCTCCTGCATGCCGGGACCGCCTTTCGGTCCTTCGTAGCGAATGACAACCACGTCGCCTTCCACCACTTTGCCGCCGAGAATCGCGTCTACCGCTTCATCCTGGCTTTCGTACACTTTCGCCGGACCGGTGAATTTCAGGATGCTGTCGTCCACGCCTGCGGTTTTCACGATGCAGCCGTTTTCCGCAAAGTTACCGTACAGCACGGCCAGACCGCCGTCTTTGCTGTAGGCGTGTTCCAGCGAGCGGATGCAGCCTTCGGCGCGGTCATCGTCCAGGGTATCCCAGCGGCAATCCTGTGAGAACGCCTGGGTGGTACGGATGCCCGCCGGACCGGCGCGATACATGTTTTTCACCGCGTCGTCTTTGGTCAGCATCACGTCGTACTGGTCCAGCGACTCCGGCAGCGTCAGGCCGAGCACGTTTTTCACGTCACGGTTAAGCAGCCCGGCGCGATCCAGCTCGCCCAGAATGCCCAGCACGCCGCCCGCACGGTGTACGTCTTCCATATGGTACTTCTGGGTGCTCGGCGCGACTTTACACAGCTGCGGCACTTTGCGGGACAGCTTGTCGATGTCGCTCATGGTGAAGTCGATTTCAGCTTCCTGCGCGGCGGCCAGCAGGTGCAGAACGGTGTTGGTGGAGCCGCCCATGGCAATATCCAGCGTCATCGCGTTTTCGAACGCGGCTTTACTGGCGATGTTGCGCGGCAGCGCGCTGGCGTCGTCCTGCTCGTAGTAGCGTTTGGTCAGCTCAACGATGCGCTTACCGGCGTTGAGGAACAGCTGCTTACGGTCGGCGTGGGTCGCCAGCAGCGAGCCGTTGCCCGGCTGAGAAAGACCCAGCGCTTCGGTCAGGCAGTTCATGGAGTTCGCCGTGAACATACCGGAACAGGAGCCGCAGGTCGGACACGCGGAGCGCTCTACCTGATCGCTCTGCTCGTCAGAGACTTTCGGGTCCGCGCCCTGGATCATCGCATCGACCAGGTCGAGCTTGATGATTTTGTCGGAGAGCTTGGTTTTCCCCGCTTCCATTGGACCACCGGAGACGAAGATCACCGGAATGTTCAGGCGCAGGGAGGCCATCAGCATCCCCGGGGTGATTTTGTCGCAGTTGGAGATGCAGACCATCGCATCGGCGCAGTGGGCGTTAACCATGTACTCAACCGAGTCGGCGATCAGCTCGCGCGACGGCAGTGAATAGAGCATGCCCCCGTGACCCATCGCGATACCGTCATCCACCGCAATGGTGTTGAACTCTTTCGCCACGCCGCCAGAGGCTTCGATTTGCTCGGCAACCAGCTTACCGAGATCGCGCAGGTGCACGTGGCCCGGTACAAACTGGGTGAAGGAGTTCACCACGGCGATAATCGGCTTGCCGAAATCGGCGTCGGTCATTCCGGTGGCGCGCCACAGCGCGCGGGCTCCCGCCATGTTACGGCCGTGGGTGGTGGTGGCTGAACGATACTTAGGCATGCTTTATTGACTCCCGTCTGACTATTTAATGGGACGGTGCGTGCCGTCCCAAATTTATGCTTAGTGATTAACCTGATCCAACCAGCCGTATTTATCTTCTGTTTCGCCGGTGAAGAGGCCAAAGAAGGCTTGCTGAATACGTTTGGTGACCGGACCGCAGCGGCCTTCGCCCACCTGGATACCGTCTACGCTGCGTACCGGCGTGATTTCAGCTGCGGTACCGGACATGAACACTTCATCCGCCAGATACAGGGATTCACGGGACAGCACCTGCTCGCGCACTTCGATACCCAGATCTTTCGCCAGCTTGATGATGGCGTCACGGGTAATTCCCGGCAGCGCGGACGAGGTGAACGGCGGCGTGAAGAGGATGCCGTCTTTCACTTCAAACAGGTTTTCGCCCGCACCTTCAGAGATGTAGCCATTCACGTCCAGGGCGATACCTTCCTGATAGCCGTGACGGCGCGCTTCGCTACCGACCAGCAGTGAAGAGAGGTAGTTACCGCCTGCTTTCGCGGCTGTCGGGATGGTGTTTGGCGCCACGCGATTCCAGGAAGAGACCATTGCGTCGATCCCCTGCTCCAGGGCTTCAGCACCCAAATAAGCACCCCACGGGAACGCGGCAATGATCACATCGGTGGTATAGCCAGCAGGCGGGTTCACGCCCATACCGACGTCGCCCACGAACACCAGCGGACGGATATAGGCGCTGGTCAGGTTGTTTTTACGGATCACGTCGCGGCAGGCTTCCATCAGCTCGTCGACGCTTTGAGAAACCGGGAAACGATAAATTTTGGCTGAATCATGCAGACGCTGCATGTGTTCGCGATGGCGGAACACCACTGGCCCTTTGTGAGAATCGTAGCAGCGGATGCCTTCAAATACGGAGGTACCGTAGTGCAGCGCGTGGGACATCACGTGGACCTTCGCGTCCTCCCAGCGAACCATCTCACCGTTGAACCAAATGTAATCAGCTTTTTTTGTCGTCATTTTTTCGTCCTGTCACGCTTAAGCGCGGATTTGTTGTGATGTGGTTGTGCTCTGGCAGATGGCAACATGGGCAACGTCTACCAGCTTTGATAATTGACTAAACAGTAAGTCGACCGACCGCGGGCTGGCAACGGTTAATTCGATACTGATATTTTGGGCGTCAGTGGCCGTCTCCATATTCATAGAGCAAATCTGAAAACCACGATGACGCACCACGCGCAAAACGCGTTCTAAGGTTTCCGGGTTGAAGCGAGCCTGTACGGCGACCTGATGCTGCATCATGATAATTTCTCCATCATTTGTGAGTTACTGGCACCTGGCGGTACCAACGGCCAGACGTTCTCGAGTTCGTCGATTGAGACATGAAGCAGGTAAGGCCCATCGCTGTTCAGCAGGGTGTCGAGCGCCGCTTCAACCTGATCTTTACGGGTAATGTGCTGACCAGGGATGCCGAAGGCGCTGGCCAGGGTGAGGAAGTCGGGGTTATCGGTGAGCGTCGTTTCGCTGTAGCGCTCCTGGAAGAACAGCTGTTGCCACTGGCGAACCATCCCTAAACGCTGGTTGTCGAGCAACACGATCTTCAGCGGTAACTGCTTACGCTTAACGGTGCCGAGCTCCTGAACGTTCATCATGAAGGAGCCGTCACCGGAGATACAGATAACGGTATCGTTCGGGCGGGCAACCTGCGCGCCAACGGCTGCTGGCAGACCGAAGCCCATCGTCCCTAACCCGCTGGAGGTGATGAAGTTTTCCGGGCGGGTGTAGGTCATGTGCTGCGCGGACCACATCTGGTGCTGGCCGACGTCGGTGGTGACGACGCTGTCAGCCGGTTTACGGTCGGACAACTGCTTCAACAGCAGCGGCGCGTAGATGGCCTCGCCGGGGTGGTCGTAACGCCAGGCGTGCTCGGCGCGCATGTCTGTAGCGTGCTGACGCCATGGGTTGATATCCAGCGGCTGCTGCAGTGCGGGTAACAGCGCGTTGAGATCGCCCTGCAGCGCAACGTGCGCCTGACGCAGCTTGTTCATCTCCGCCGGGTCGATATCCATATGAATGACTTTGGCGTTTGGCGCAAAGGTATTCAGCTTGCCGGTGACGCGGTCGTCAAAACGGGCACCTACGGCGATAAGCAAGTCGCACTCCTGCACCGCCAGGTTTGCCGCTTTGGTGCCGTGCATCCCCAGCATGCCCAGATAGTATGGGTAATCCGCATCGACAGCACCGAGACCTTTCAGCGTACAGGTCGCTGGCATCTGCGTTGTTGCAATAAATTCGCGCAGGGCTGGAACGGCCTGCGCCATGCCGACGCCACCGCCGACGTACAGCATCGGCTGTTTTGCCTGCGCCAGCATCTGACGGGCCTCTTCAACCTCCGCATCCGGAAACGCATCGTCGCTTTCAACGATGGAGAAGTGCGGCTCCAGATCGCCGAGTGCCACCTGGATATCTTTCGGGATATCGACCAGAACCGGACCAGGACGACCTGAGTTTGCCACTTCGAACGCTTCTGCCATTACGCGCGGCAGCTCTTCCAGAGACTGGACGAGGAAGCTGTGTTTGGTGCAGGCCAGCGATAAACCGAGGACGTCGACTTCCTGAAAAGCATCGGTACCGATAAACGGAGACGCCACCTGCCCGGTGATGGCGACAACGGGAACGGAATCCAGCAACGCGTCAGCCAGGCCGGTGATGAGGTTCGTTGCGCCCGGGCCTGAAGTTGCCATACACACGCCGGTTTTACCGGTCGCTCTGGCATAGCCGATGGCAGCCATCGCTGCGCCCTGCTCGTGTCGGCACAAGAGATGTTCCACGCCGCCGTCATACAGTGCATCGTAAATCGGCATAATTGCGCCACCCGGATAACCGAAGACTGTTTCGACTCCCTGCGCGCGCAACGCATGTACTACCCACTGTGCCCCATTCATAGTTAGTTCCCCGTCATAAATCGGGAGAAACAGAATTTTGTGCTAGTCGTCATTCTCTGCTCCTCATTTACGTTTTTTAGTCATAAAAAAACCCCCGGACCTTTCGGTGCGGGGGTCTTAGTTCGTTAAGGCTTGATTTCTAAGCCTTTCCTCGTCCAAGTGCAGCCCCGCACGGTGGGATAATAATCACCACCACGCTAATCACGACCAGGCTAATCACTCGTAGAAGGGCTGTCATTTTCAGTTCTTTTTGCATCTTGTTCGAAGGAATACCTAAAGAGTTATCACAGTTTTCAAATCAAACACAAGATTTATTTATGACGGATTTGATTAGGCAGCGAATCATATTTCTTAAAACCGTTGTTTTACATACGGAAATTAGAAAATGAATATTTTTCATTTTTTTACTGAGGTTCCAACCATCAAAACGGGGCTTTTTGCATTCTGCGAGGAGGCTTCCACGGTTATGCAATAGTTTCATTACGCGCTTAAAATCTCTGAACAGGTAGCGTAAATCCGCAAAATGACGCTAAAAAGACAAAGCAGGCGCTGGCATAGTCACACCAGGAGGTAGTGCAAATGTCACTGTCAGTTGTTTATACGCGTGCGGCTCTCGGGGTAAAGGCACCGCTTATTTCCGTCGAGGTTCATTTGAGTAACGGACTCCCCGGACTCACGCTTGTCGGGTTACCTGAAACGACGGTTAAAGAGGCCAGGGATCGCGTTCGCAGCGCAATAATAAATAGCGGTTATACCTTCCCCGCGAAGAAGATCACCATCAACCTTGCCCCTGCCGATCTGCCTAAAGAGGGGGGACGATACGATTTACCTATCGCAATTGCCCTTCTCGCGGCTTCTGAGCAGCTTAATACGACACGGCTAGGCTCGTATGAGTTCGTTGGCGAACTCGCGCTCACAGGCGCGTTAAGAGGCGTTCCCGGTGCGATATCGGGAGCGCTGGAAGCCATACGTGCAGGGCGGCAAATCATTGTCGCCAATGAAAACGCATCAGAAGTGAGTCTTATCGCCGAGAAGGGGTGTCTCATCGCGGGGCATTTACAGGAAGTTTGTGCCTGGCTGGAAGGGCGACATGAACTGTCCGAGCCGGAGGAGTGTGATGATGTTATAGCGGATGCACCAGAGGATCTCAGCGAGATTATGGGACAGGAGCAAGGGAAACGGGCGCTAGAGATTACGGCTGCAGGTGGACACAATCTTCTGTTAATTGGTCCGCCGGGTACGGGTAAAACGATGCTGGCAAGCAGGTTGAGCGGGTTGCTTCCACCGCTCAATAATCATGAAGCGCTGGAAAGCGCCGCCATATACAGCCTTATCAATTCTACGTCGTTGCAAAAACAGTGGCGCCGCCGTCCTTTTCGTTCTCCGCATCATAGCGCTTCACTAACGGCAATGGTCGGCGGAGGGTCTATCCCCGGACCGGGAGAGATCTCGCTGGCACACCATGGCATCCTGTTTCTTGATGAACTGCCTGAGTTTGAGCGCCGCGTGCTGGATGCACTGAGGGAACCCATTGAATCTGGTGAGATACATATCTCACGCACGCGGGCCAAAATAAGCTATCCCGCGCAGTTTCAGCTGGTTGCGGCGATGAATCCCAGCCCGACGGGTCACTACCAGGGCAACCATAATCGCTGTACGCCAGAGCAGACGTTGCGCTATCTGGGTAAGTTATCCGGTCCGTTCCTCGACCGTTTCGATTTATCCCTCGAAATCCCCCTTCCCCCGCCGGGTCTGCTCAGGCAAACAGGCATAACAGGTGAAAGCTCAGCGGATGTACGCGAGCGGGTGATTGCAGCCCAGACACGCCAGTACGCCCGCCAGAACAGGCTGAATGCACGGCTGGATAATACCGGAATCCGGCAGTTTTGTTCTCTTAACGTTGAGGATGCGGGATGGCTGGAGGAGACGTTGACACGGTTCGGGCTGTCCATACGTGCGTGGCAGCGTTTGTTGAAAGTGGCCAGAACCATTGCTGACGTCGAGGGGTGCACTGACATTGAGAGGAAACATTTGCAGGAGGCGCTGAGCTACCGCGCTATCGATCGTTTACTGCTGCATTTGCAGAAATTGCTGGCATAAAAAAGGGGCCGTAGCCCCTTCTCTTCATTTTAATCATCAGACTCGGTGTAGTCTTCTGCACCTTCCATCTGCGGCTTACCGCCAGACAGCGTATGGAAGCGCTTTGGACGCTTAATGCGCGCCATGTACTTGATCCATACACGTTCCGCTTCAGACTCCGGCTCACGCTCACCACGGCAAACAGAAACAAACTGTTTTTCGTCTTCGGTAGCAGGTTCACGCTTACCCAGATCCAGCTCGTTAAAGGCATAACCATGGCGCTCAAGCAGCTGCGCCTCTTTGATGGTGAAATCGCCGTGACGAGAGAACCCGCGCGGATAATGTTTATTGTCGAAAAAACGATTAGTCGTCGTAAAGCTTTCCGCCATCCTACACGCTCCTAATTCTTTGGCCGAGCTATTTATGGCGCGGAGTATTAGTTACGCTTGACAGAGTGTAAAACAAAACATTTAAATCATAACGACAAATAATTTTGCGGAGAAAGATGTGGATACGGAATTGCTTAAAACTTTCCTTGAAGTGAGCAGAACACGCCACTTTGGGCGAGCAGCTGAAGCCCTTTACCTGACGCAGTCAGCAGTCAGTTTTCGTATTCGACAGCTGGAAAATCAATTGGGTGTGAATCTTTTTACCCGCCATCGCAACAATATTCGCTTAACGCCTGCCGGCGAGAAACTGCTGCCGTACGCAGAAACGCTGATGAATACCTGGCAGGCGGCACGTAAAGAGGTGGCACATACTTCGAGGCATAATGAGTTCTCGATAGGGGCCAGCGCTTCTCTGTGGGAATGCATGCTAAGTCAGTGGCTTACCCGGCTATATCACTCACACGCGCACCTGCAATTTGAGGCCAGGATTGCACAGCGGCAGTCTCTGGTTAAGCAACTTCATGAGCGTCAGCTTGATCTTCTGATCACCACCGAAGCGCCCAAGATGGACGAATTTAGCAGCCAGATTGTGGGGCAGTTTGGCCTTGCACTTTATGCCTCTGAACCTTCGATGATGAAGGCTGACCTGACCTATTTACGTCTGGAATGGGGGCCGGATTTCCAGCAGCATGAGACGGGATTGATTGCACCTGATGATGTTCCGCAGTTAACGACCAGCTCTGCAGAGATCGCCTGTCAGCAGCTGTCACTGCTGAAGGGTTGTACCTGGTTACCTGTTAGCTGGGCAGACACTAAAGCGGGGCTGCACACCGTGATGGATTCCACCACGCTTACCAGGCCGCTATATGCAATTTGGCTGCAAAACAGCGATAAGCAATCGCAGATAAAAGATCTGTTAAAAATCAATGTAATGGATTGATACATCAGCCAGCAGGAATGCTGGCTGAAAATTAAGAAGAGCGTTTTTTGCAGCGTTTCAGGCAAAAAAAAATCCTTTGCCGAAGCAAAGGATTCTATATGGCAGGGGCGGAGAGACTCGAACTCGCGACACCCGGTTTTGGAGACCGGTGCTCTACCAACTGAGCTACGCCCCTAAAGTTTTTGCCATTAAGCCTGCCAATTAGGCAGGCTTAATGTCTTAATAAGTGGCGGAACGGACGGGACTCGAACCCGCGACCCCCTGCGTGACAGGCAGGTATTCTAACCGACTGAACTACCGCTCCACCGAAGACTGCTTGT
>NZ_AVOP01000015.1:0-50597 GCF_000733275.2 Enterobacter sp. EGD-HP1 | reverse complement strand
TGCCAGGCATCAAATAGAAGAACCCCGTACCGTAAGGTGCGGGGTTTTTTGCTTTGTGCCCGCCAAAACATGCCGGATGGCGGCTTCGCCTTATCCGGCCTACAAAACCTGCAGGCCGCACGATCCCACGGCAAAGAGAAACAAGAATACTAAAGAAGGGATTTATAAACGCAGAAAAGCAAAAACCCAGCCATAGGCTGGGTTCTTTAAATAGTGGTGCCCGGACTCGGAATCGAACCAAGGACACGGGGATTTTCAATCCCCTGCTCTACCGACTGAGCTATCCGGGCAACGGAGCGCATTAAACCGCAATCACGCTCTAGCGTCAACATTATTTCGGGAAAAGCTGTTCAACTGCTTAAGTTTGCGGCAATCTGGCGGTTTACGCGTCGAATACGGCAAATTTAACAGGTTCGCTTACGTCAATGCCCCGCCCATACGGCACTGAGCAAAGCGCAGAATATCTTCCGCCAGTCGGTGCGCCGTATCTACGTCGGCCTGGCTACGGTTCACCAGCATGCGGCTCAGGCAGCCCTCCAGCACCAGCTCCATCTGTTTCGCCACCATTGCCGGGTCATCCACTTCCAGCGTGGTCAGCAGCTCGTGGGTGAAGTCATGCGCCGCCCGTTTTTGCTGATCCGCCAACTGGTGGATAGGATGACCTGGGTCGGGAAAATAAGTGCAGGCGGCGATGAACAGACAACCCGGGTAACGGTTGTTGCTGACGCATTCCGTCAGGGCGGTATAGCGCGCCAGCAGCTTTTGCTCCGCGGTCAGTTCTTCATTCAGCATCAGTTGCCTGCGCCAGACATCAACCTGCTGGCTGAGATAGCGCAGGGCATCATAGAGTAGCGCCTCTTTATCCGGCCAGAAGCGCTTAAGTTCATCCAGGGGATAATCGATACGGTCGGCTACCATCTCAAGCGTGGTGCTGGCGATCCCTTGAATCTCAAGCAGTTGCAGGGCTTGTCCCAGTACGTCTTCACGTTGCACGGTTATCTCCTCCGCTATTCCCAACGGTTTGTCCCGTTTAAAGTGTTGTTTACGGTTGGCGATTGCGCAAATGCGCGCTAAATGCCGCTGCATCCATAAACCCGGTTACACGCTGCTCTGGCTGCTCCTGGCCCTGCTGATTGAAGAACAGAATGGTTGGCAGCCCGAGCACGTTAAGCTGCTTCAGCAGAGCCTTATCCTGCGCATTATTGGCGGTCACGTTCGCCTGGAGCACAACGGTCTCTTTCAGGGCGTTTTGCACCTGTGGATCGCTAAAGGTATATTTTTCAAATTCTTTGCAGGCGACACACCAGTCGGCATAGAGATCGAGCATCACCGGTTTGCCTTTTGCCTCAGCCAGGGCGCTGTTAAGTTCATCTACATTTTTTATCGGGGTGAAGTTCAGGTGTGCTTGCGTCTGACTCACCGGCGTTCCGAACGCCCAGTCCTGCAGAGGGCGTACGCTCACCAGCGCGGCAGCCAGCAGGAGGATTTGCACCAGGCGCATCCACGCTTTTTTCGCTCCCAGGCTGACGATAAACGCCCAGGCAAAGAATGCGACGCCGAGCATCGCCCACAGGCGCAAACCCCAGGCGTCGCCGACGATACGCTCAAGGAGAAACACCGGCAGCGCGAGGATGACAAAGCCAAACGCGGTTTTCACCGTCTCCATCCACGGGCCGCTCTTCGGCAGCAGTCGATTGCCGAAAACTGTGACCAGAATCAGCGGCAGGCCCATGCCCAGGGCATACAGATACAACGTTCCGCCGCCGAGCCACATATTGCCGCTCTGGGCGATATATAGCAGGATGGCGCTCAGCGGTGCGGTGGTGCAAGGGGAACAAATCAAACCGGCGATGGCTCCCATCGCGAATACCCCACCCGCCGAGCCACCCTGCTGGCGGTTACTCATCAGCGTTAAGCGAGTCTGCAAAGCCGACGGTAATTGCAGGGTAAACAGGCCGAACATCGACAGTGCCAGCAGGATGAAGACCACCGACAAGCCAATAAGCACGTAAGGATGCTGCAGTGCGGCCTGGAACTGTAACCCGGCAGCGGCAACCACAAGGCCAAGGGCTGTGTAGGTCAACGCCATGCCCTGCACATAAATAAAGGCCAACAGCAGGGCGCGTGCGGTGGAAAGCCGTTGCTTACCACCCAGCACGATGCCAGAGATGAGCGGATACATCGGGAGCACGCACGGCGTAAAGGCAATGCCAATACCGATCAGCAAAGCCCAAAGCGCTGAGAACGGAAGGTCTGTGCGCTCTTCGCTCGTCTCGCCCGAGGGGAGAGGGGAAACGGCGGCAGCCGCTTTCACTTCGCTGAGCGGCACAACCTTAGTTTCCGGTGGATAGCAGAATCCCGCGTCCGCGCATCCCTGATAGGTCACCGTCAGCGTCGCGCCTTTATCCGCCTGATTCACCGTAACGGGCACGCTTAAGCGCTGGCGGTAGATTTCACTCTTGCCGTAGAACTCGTCCTCGTGCCACTCGCCGGCGGGCAACTGCAATGCGCCCACGTTTGCCTGGGCAGGCGTAATGCTGACCTGCTTGCGGTAGAGGTAATAACCTTCTTTCACCTGCCAGGTTAGATTGAGATCGTGCTGGTTCTGCTGAAAGTCGAAAACAAACGCCTGGTCGGCAGGAATAAAGTTTGAACGGCCGGGCGCGTCAAACAACCCGGCAAAAGCTGACGTGCTGCACAGCAGCAGGATCAGCGTAAAGAAGCGTTGAGCCATGAGAGATAGTCGTTATCACCGTGGACCACTGGCAGCACCAGCAGCTCCGGGGTTTGGTAAGGATGATGAGATTTGAGGCAGTCCAGAAGTGCCTGCTGATTCGCCAAATTGGTTTTGAGCAACATCTGGACTTCGTACTCCTGCTCCAGTTTGCCTTCCCAGTAATAAAGGGAGGTGGCTCCGGGGAGGAGCGTCACGCAGGCAGCCAGTTTTTCGGCCAGCACTTTGGCGGCGAGATCCTGGGCAGAGGCTTCATCAGGGGCGGTACACAGTACGACAACAGCATCAGGCGTGTTCACAAGTCGACCTCCTCATCACGAAAGGCTTCACTATATCACGCAAGGCGGTTGGTCATTAATGAAACGGGCCGCAGAGCGGCCCGATTTTAACTATTTTTACAACCACTCACCGTTTACAGGACCACACCGCCAATGATAAAGCCGAGGATCACGCAAAGTGAAATGGCGACTACGCCTGGGATCAGGAACGCGTGGTTAAACACATACTTACCGATACGGGTTGAGCCGGTGTCGTCCATCTCCACTGCCGCCAGCAGGGTTGGGTAGGTTGGCAGAACGAACAGGGCAGAAACCGCCGCGAAAGAGGCAATCGCCGTCAGTGGGGTAACGCCCAGCATCAGTGCCGCAGGCATCAGCGCTTTGGTGGTCGCCGCCTGGGAGTAAAGCAGGGTAGCGGCAAAGAACAGCACGACCGCAAGCAGCCACGGATAGTTGTGCAGCAGGTCGCCGGCTACGGTCTGAATATCGCTGATGTGCGCTTTCACGAAGGTATCACCGAGCCACGCCACGCCGAGGACGCACACGCAGGCGCTCATACCGGATTTGAAGGTGCTGGCGTTCAGCACTTCGCTGGTGTCAATTTTACAGGTGATGCTAATCAGCGTCGCGATGGTCAGCATAAATACCACAATCGCTTCGTTACGTGGCAGGACCGGGTTCTGGATCAGGCCCACGGTATCGCTGATGGCGGTCGCATAGAACATGACGGCGACGATACCAATCAGGAACAGCAGCACGGAGCGTTTCGCGTGTGGCTTCAGCTCGAAGACCTGGCTGCCGCGCAGCCTCACTTCACCCTTGGCAAGGCGTTCCTGATAAACCTGATCGTCTTTCAGTTCAGCGCCGAGGAAGTTACACAGCACGGCGGTAATCATCACCGCAATCAGCGTCACCGGGATACAGATCGCCAGCAGCGTCAGGTAGCTCACGCCCATCGGCTCAAGGATACCGGCGAAGAAGACCACCGCAGCGGAAATCGGCGAGGCGGTAATCGCAATCTGGGACGCCACTACGGCAATAGAGAGTGGACGAGACGGACGGATACCCTGCTCTTTCGCCACTTCGGTAATCACCGGCAGCGTAGAGAAGGCGGTGTGGCCCGTACCGGCGAGAATAGTCATAAACCAGGTCACCAGCGGGGCAAGGAAGGTAATGTATTTTGGATGGCGGCGCAGCATACGCTCCGCCAGGCTCACCAGGTAGTCCATACCGCCTGCCACCTGCATGGCGGCGATAGCGGCAATAACTGCCATGATGATTTCGATAACGTCAAACGGGATTGCGCCGGGTTTAATCTGAAAGATAAGGGTAAGAACGAGCACCCCGAGACCGCCGGCAAAACCGATGCCGATACCCCCGAGTCTTGCTCCCAAATAAATCGCCAACAAGACGATGACGAGTTCTGCTCCAAACATAAGGACCTTCCTTGCTTATTAACAAGTTGATATTGAATTGTTGTATTTTGGTAACGCCTAAAAAGAAAAAAGGCACGTCACAAGTGACGTGCCTTAAGAAGCCTAGCCTGAACGGTTACTGTTCGCTTTCATCGGTATATCGTTTTGCTTTATATGCCGGGTGCATCAGGTTCTGGGCCGAGAAGATATCGTCCAGCTCGGCTTCGGTCAACAGCCCGCGCTCCAGCACCACTTCACGTACGCTCTTACCGGTTTCGGCACAAATCTTACCGACGATGTCACCGTTGTGGTGACCGATGAACGGGTTGAGGTAGGTGACGATCCCGATGGAGTTATAGACATAACCCTCACAGACTTCTTTATTCGCTGTGATGCCGTTAATGCATTTTTCCAGCAGGTTGTAGCAGGCGTTCGTCAGGATGTGGATAGATTCAAACATCGCCTGGCCAATCACTGGCTCCATCACGTTCAGCTGCAGCTGACCCGCTTCAGAGGCCATGGTCACGGTTGTATCGTTGCCGATGACTTTGAAGCAAACCTGGTTCACCACTTCTGGCACAACCGGGTTCACCTTGGCTGGCATGATGGACGAACCGGCCTGCAGTTCTGGCAGGTTGATTTCGTTCAGGCCAGCGCGCGGACCGGAAGAGAGCAGGCGCAGGTCGTTACAGATTTTGGACAGTTTCACTGCCAGACGTTTCAGGGCGCTGTGTACCATGACGTAGGCGCCGCAGTCTGAGGTAGCTTCAATCAGGTCTTCAGCAGGCACAACCGGCAGGTTAGAGACTTCAGCCAGCTTCTGTACCGCCAGCTGCTGATAGCCATCCGGGGTGTTCAGACGCGTACCGATGGCGGTTGCGCCCAGGTTCACTTCCAGCAGCAGCTCGGAGGTGCGCAGCAGGTTTTTGGTCTCTTCGTTAAGCAGCACGTTAAACGCGTGGAATTCCTGGCCGAGCGTCATCGGCACCGCGTCCTGCAGCTGGGTACGACCCATTTTCAGGATGTCCTGGAACTCAACCGCTTTACGCTGGAAGCCATCACCCAGCTGGTTGATCGCATCCACCAGTTTCACTACAGAGGCATACACCGCGATACGGAAGCCGGTAGGGTAGGCGTCGTTGGTGGACTGGCATTTGTTAACGTGGTCGTTCGGGTTCAGGTACTGGTATTCACCTTTCTGGTGACCCATCAGCTCCAGGCCAATGTTTGCCAGTACTTCGTTGGTATTCATGTTGACGGAGGTGCCCGCGCCGCCCTGATAGACGTCAACCGGGAACTGGTCCATGCATTTGCCGTTGTTCAGCACTTCATCGCAGGCCGCGATAATCGCATTTGCCGCGCTTTTAGGAATGGTTTGCAGCTCTTTGTTGGCCAGTGCTGCGGCTTTCTTCACCATCACCATGCCACGGACAAACTCAGGGATGTCACTGATTTTGCTGTTGCTGATGTAGAAGTTTTCAATCGCTCTCAGAGTGTGAACACCGTAGTAGGCATCCGCTGGAACTTCCCTGGTACCCAACAAGTCTTCTTCGATACGAATGTTGTTTAACATGTGAACCTTCTTTTCAAGCTGCCGATGGATTGTACTAAACACACAGTATTTATGTGGTTTTGAATATTTTCTGGCCGACGATTATTCCCTCAATCAGCCAGATGTTCGAGATCATATGCTGATGATAGCGAATTGCCGTAAGCTGGATCACTTATTATCGAGCCGATTCCATGATAATTATTAATCTGTGAAATGGGTCACCGCTTTAATATTTCCAAAAAAAATATCCGTGCAAACTGATTGAATTTTCGCTAACCGTCACCATTTCATACAAACGCGCGTCGCGAACACATTCAGACAGGGGCCCGACGGCCCTTGCCACACAGGAGATGCCAGTGCGCTGGATACCGTTTATTGCTTTCTTTCTCTATGTTTACATTGAGATTTCTATTTTCATCCAGGTTGCCCATGTGCTGGGCGTCCTGCTGACGCTGATTCTGGTGATTTTCACCTCCGTCATCGGCATGTCGCTGGTGCGTAATCAGGGTTTCAAAAATTTCCTGTTAATGCAGCAAAAGATGGCCGCAGGCGAAAGCCCGGCGGCGGAGATGATCAAAAGCGTATCGCTGATTATTGCGGGGCTGCTGCTGATCCTGCCGGGGTTCTTCACTGATTTCCTCGGCCTTCTGCTGCTTCTGCCGCCGGTGCAAAAGCACCTGACTATGAAGCTGCTGCCGCATCTGCGCTTTAGCCGTATGCCCGGGGGCGGGTTTAGCACCGGGCCGGGCGATACCTTTGAAGGGGAGTATCAGCGTAAGGATGAGCAGCACGACCGTTTAGACCATAAAGACGATCGGTGATGTTGTTGCCCGGTGGCGCTTCGCTTACCGGGCATCCGACAGCAGACCGCGCTTCGGCAAAAACAGCCACAGCCCTGCCAGCATGACAATCGCGTACAGACTCTTCCAGCCCACCATCGCCAGCAACAGCAGGCAAAGCATGCCCCCGACGACTGCCAGTGCTTTATAACGACCTTTCAGCAAACGACATCCCGCCAGCATGCACAGCAGATAAATCATGATGAAAATGCCGTTGGCGTAGACGATCAGCGCGTCCAGATTGATCTTCAGTACGTAGATACACAGCGTGCTCAACACGCAGCAGCCCAGTACGGCATTCAGGGCATTCAGCGGAAGCTGGCGTTTAGACAGGCGCGCGAGGCGATTCTCAGGTTTGTCGAGCGCCTGTGACCACACCAGCCGGGCAAAGCTCTGGATATAAATATTCAGGCTGGCAAAACAGGCCAGATAGCCGATGACGCAGGCGATCCACAGCGCCTTCACACCGAACAGTTTAACCACGATACCCGGCAGCGATGCCGCGGCGGAGAGATCTGCACCGAACGCGTTGAAGTGTAATATCAGCACGGTGCAGGCCCAATAGACCGTACCTGCCAGCAGCAGGCCTATCATCAGCGCGCGGGGAAAATCACGCTCAGGCTGCTTAAATTCAGAGGCCAGATGGGCAAAGGCTTCCAGGCCCACAAAACACCAGAACATGACGGAGAGCGCGGCGAAAAGTTGTGAAGGGTCGACATCTGTCATCGCCGGGAAGGGAATTTCCTTGATTGTAATATCGCCCGCCCACCAGATAGCGGCAATGAGCGCGACAATCAGCACCGAAACCAGCGTCTGCAGGTTGGCGCTGGAGCTGGCTCCGCGAGAGCCTACCCACCAGACGATTGCCAGCGTACCCAGTTCGGCCAGCAATAACTGCTCGTTATGCCAGCCAAACAGCGCCTGACCAAAGCCGGTCGCAATATGCAGCGCCGCAGGGAGACCAACCGGAATGACGGAGAGAAACAGCCAGCCGGTGACGCGCTGCAGTCGCGGACCAAAGGCCAGGCCGACAAAGTGCGCCACGCCGCCCGCGCTGGGGAAATGCCGCCCCAGGATGGCAAACACAATGGCTATCGGGAAAACCAATACAATCAGCGCTGGCCACGCCCACAGGCTGTTATTTCCAGCCGCCAGCGCCGCCAGCGCGGGTACGGCGAACACGCCCGTACCTAACAAGGAGGTTGAGAGCAATCCAACGCCCTGCGCCAGCCCCAACTCCTGCTTGAGTCCACTCATTGACATCGCCCTGCCAGTACCAAAAGAGAGGCGATGGTAACACTTTCGCAAATTTTTTTTTCGACTCCCCCTTGAAGGGGTAAAAAGCTATCCCCATCTCTCAGGGCACTAGTCGGAAAACCGCATGCGGGCCGGCGTCATCCATAACTGATAATGACTTTCTCAAAGGAGAGCTATCAATGAGTATTCGTCCGTTACATGATCGTGTGATCGTCAAACGTAAAGAAGTTGAAACCAAGTCTGCTGGCGGCATCGTTCTGACCGGTTCTGCAGCAGCCAAATCAACGCGTGGCGAAATCATCGCTGTCGGTAAGGGCCGCATCCTGGAAAACGGAACTGTGCAGCCACTGGACGTTAAAGTTGGTGACATCGTAATTTTCAACGATGGCTACGGCGTGAAATCCGAGAAGATCGACAATGAAGAAGTGTTGATCATGTCCGAGAGCGACATTCTGGCAATTGTTGAAGCGTAATTTACGCACGAGAATTTGAGGAAATAAGAACATGGCAGCTAAAGACGTAAAATTCGGTAACGACGCTCGTGTAAAAATGCTCCGCGGCGTAAACGTACTGGCAGATGCAGTTAAAGTGACCCTGGGCCCGAAAGGCCGCAACGTAGTGCTGGATAAATCCTTCGGCGCGCCAACCATCACCAAAGATGGTGTTTCTGTAGCACGTGAAATCGAGCTGGAAGACAAGTTTGAAAACATGGGCGCGCAGATGGTGAAAGAAGTTGCCTCTAAAGCGAACGACGCTGCAGGCGACGGTACCACCACCGCGACCGTTCTGGCGCAGGCTATCATCACTGAAGGTCTGAAAGCCGTTGCTGCGGGCATGAACCCAATGGATCTGAAACGTGGTATCGACAAAGCTGTCGCTTCCGCTGTTGAAGAACTGAAAGCGCTGTCCGTACCGTGCTCTGACTCTAAAGCCATTGCTCAGGTTGGTACCATCTCCGCTAACTCCGACGAAACCGTAGGTAAACTGATCGCTGAAGCGATGGACAAAGTCGGTAAAGAAGGCGTGATCACCGTTGAAGACGGTACCGGTCTGGAAGACGAACTGGACGTGGTTGAAGGTATGCAGTTCGACCGCGGTTACCTGTCCCCATACTTCATCAACAAGCCAGAGACTGGCGCTGTTGAGCTGGAAAGCCCGTTCATCCTGCTGGCTGACAAGAAAATCTCCAACATCCGCGAAATGCTGCCAGTGCTGGAAGCCGTTGCGAAAGCAGGCAAGCCGCTGGTTATCATCGCTGAAGACGTTGAAGGCGAAGCGCTGGCGACCCTGGTGGTTAACACCATGCGCGGCATCGTGAAAGTGGCTGCGGTTAAAGCACCTGGTTTCGGCGATCGCCGTAAAGCAATGCTGCAGGATATCGCTACCCTGACCGGCGGTACCGTGATCTCTGAAGAGATCGGTATGGAGCTGGAAAAAGCGACCCTGGAAGACCTGGGCCAGGCGAAACGCGTTGTGATCAACAAAGACACCACCACCATCATCGATGGCGTGGGTGAAGAAGCCGCTATTCAGGGCCGTGTTGGTCAGATCCGTAAGCAGATCGAAGAAGCAACTTCCGATTACGACCGTGAAAAACTGCAGGAGCGCGTAGCGAAACTGGCAGGCGGCGTTGCGGTTATCAAAGTTGGTGCTGCGACCGAAGTTGAAATGAAAGAGAAGAAAGCACGCGTTGACGATGCCCTGCACGCGACCCGTGCTGCGGTAGAAGAAGGCGTAGTTGCTGGTGGTGGCGTCGCGCTGGTGCGTGTAGCCGCTAAACTGGCTGGCCTGACCGCTCAGAACGAAGACCAGAACGTGGGTATCAAAGTTGCGCTGCGCGCAATGGAAGCGCCTCTGCGTCAGATCGTGTCCAACGCTGGTGAAGAGCCATCTGTGGTTGCGAACAACGTGAAAGCGGGCGAAGGTAACTACGGTTACAACGCAGCAACTGAAGAATACGGCAACATGATCGACTTCGGTATCCTGGACCCAACGAAAGTAACCCGTTCTGCTCTGCAGTACGCGGCGTCTGTCGCTGGCCTGATGATCACCACCGAATGTATGGTCACCGATATGCCTAAAGGCGATGCACCAGACTTAGGTGCTGCTGGCATGGGTGGCATGGGCGGTATGGGCGGCATGATGTAATCGTGCGTTCTACGTCGTAGAATGTGAAAAACCCCCGGGCAGAGATGCTCGGGGGTTTTTCTTTTGGTCATCTTTTAGGTATAAGATTTACACACGGACAACTACTGTCCAGCTTATTGAAAACGAGGAATAACATGCGCGTAAAAGTCTGTGCAGGGATCGTAGGAGCAGCATTGCTGCTGGCGGGTTGTAGCTCCAGCAATGAGCTGTCGGCAGCGGGCCAGGGCGTTCGCTTTGTGGAAGATAAGCCTGGCAGTGAATGCCAGCTATTAGGCACGGCAACCGGTGAGCAAAGTAACTGGATGTCAGGTCAGCATGGCGAAGAAGGTGGCTCGATGCGCGGTGCGGCGAATGCCCTGCGTAACCAGGCTGCGGCAATGGGCGGTAACGTGATTTACGGCGTGAGCAGCCCAACGCAGAGTATGCTGTCCAGCTTCGTGCCGACCGCCAGCCAGATGAACGGTCAGGTCTACAAGTGCCCGAACTGAGTTAACTTGCTGATGGCGCTGCCCCCGGACCCCGTAGGGCAGGTAAGCGTAGCGCCACCTGCCTTTTAGCACTGCCGCAGCTGCAAATCCAGCGGCGTCTTGCTTGGCTCACCGCCAATCTCGCGCGCCAGCTTCGGCACCATATAGCCTGAAACCAGCGTTAACAGTTCGCGCATAATCTTCCGGGCTTCTTCATCCGTCACCATGAAATGTGCCGCGCCCTGAACGCGATCCAACACGTGCAGGTAATAGGGCATCACGCCCGCATCAAACAACGCATTGCTCAAATCTGCCAGCACGCGGGCACTGTCATTCACGCCGCGCAGCAGCACGCTCTGGTTCAGCAGCGTCACGCCCGCTTTACGCAGCCGCGCCATCGCCGCGCGAAACGCATCATCAATTTCATTCGCGTGATTGATATGGTTCACCAGCAACACCTGCAGGCGGGACTGCTCCATGCGTGACACCAGGCCGTCCGTGACACGGGCCGGAATGACAATCGGTAAACGGCTGTGAATGCGCAAACGCTTAATATGCGGGATGGCTTCAAGCTGGGTCAGCAGCCAGTCCAGCTCATGATCTTTCGCCATCAGCGGGTCGCCGCCGGAAAAAATAATCTCATCCAGCTCCGGATGGGCGGCGATATAGTCCAGTGCGACCTGCCAGTTGCGTTTATTGCCCTGATTTTCGGCATAAGGAAAGTGCCGACGGAAGCAATAACGACAATTTACCGCGCAGCCGCCTTTTACCAGCAGCAGGGCGCGGTTGAGATATTTGTGCAGTAAACCCGGCACCACGCTGTTCTGTTCTTCCAGCGGATCGGTGCTATAACCGGGCGCGGTGACAAACTCATCCTGCGAAGTAAGTGTTTGCTTTAATAGCGGATCGTTGGGATTGCCTTTCTCCATCCGCGCCACAAACGCGCGGGGAACGCGCAGGGCGAAAAGGCGTTTTGCCTCGCGGCCTGCAAGCAACTCTGGATGCTGATCGAGGTCTAAAAGACGCAGCAATTCATCAGGACTGGTGATTACATCGGCAAGTTGCGATAACCAATCTTCTCTGGACGGGGTGTTTAGGGTTACAATATGCGCCATTTTGTGGCTTAGCTACCAGTTAACAAATTTAGAGGGCCTTATGGCAACGTACTATAGCAACGATTTTCGTGCTGGTCTTAAAATCATGATGGACGGCGAACCGTACGCGGTTGAAGCCAGCGAATTCGTTAAACCAGGTAAAGGCCAGGCATTCGCACGCGTTAAGCTGCGCCGCCTGCTGACCGGTACCCGTGTTGAGAAAACCTTCAAGTCTACTGACTCTGCTGAAGGCGCTGATGTTGTTGATATGAACCTGACCTATCTGTACAACGACGGTGAGTTCTATCATTTCATGAACAACTCTACTTTCGAACAGCTGTCTGCTGATGAGAAAGCAGTAGGCGACAGCGCTAAATGGCTGCTGGATCAGGCTGAGTGCATCGTGACCCTGTGGAACGGCCAGCCTATCGCTGTGACCCCACCAAACTTCGTAGAACTGGAAATCGTTGAAACCGATCCAGGTCTGAAAGGTGATACCGCAGGTACCGGCGGTAAACCAGCCAAACTGTCTACCGGCGCAGTGGTTAAAGTGCCATTGTTCGTACAGACTGGCGAAGTGATCAAAGTGGATACCCGCTCCGGCGAATACGTGTCCCGCGTGAAGTAATTTACGTCATGATTGAAGGCGCAGCGCCCGCTGCGCCTGATTTTTGCAGGCAGGGATGATGAAACGTACCGTTAAAATTCTGCTTCTGTTAGCGCTTTCCAGTGCATTGCTTTCCGGGTGTAACACCACCCGTGGAATGGGACAAGATATCCAGGATCTCGGTCATATCATTTCTCACGCCGCCAGCTAAGTTCGTCTAATTTTCCTAAAAATGCTTCCTTTTCCGTCAACCGGCGGGATCTTGTCTATTCTTAAGTTGCTATACACAAAACAACTTTGGCTATAAAAGGAAGATATTATGGTTAAGAAGACAATTGCAGCGATCTTTTCAGTCCTGGTGCTTTCTTCAGTGTTAACGGCCTGTAATACCACGCGTGGCGTCGGTCAGGATATTTCTGAAGGTGGTAGCGCAATCTCTGGTGCAGCAACGAAAGCCCAGAACTAAAAGTATGGACGGTACGGCATGATACTTTCACCGTACCGTCAATTCTCGACTTCCTGCAGGGATAAAAACGGGGAGAAACGCGTATCCATATGCAGTTTCATGCGGATATTGCGTTTATAGGTATAAACCGTTTTTCCGTTAATACTCAGGTGAGCAGCAATCTTCTGATTGCTCGCGCCGTCCATCCATAATGTCAGCACCTTCTCTTCCTGCCGGGTCAGCAAGGGGGCGGCGGCTGTTGGCCTTTCAGAATATGAGCGCGAGATCAATGCGTCGTTGATAACCGTTGCCACCTTTTCAAGACTGGCGTTTTTCAACAACGACGACCACACCGGGAACTGTCCGAGCCAGTCTGTCATGCCGTTGTCCTCTCCCGATTGCAGCAAAATAAACGGTAAGCGTTCACTGGCGTTGAGCAAGGACGAGAGTTGCTGAAAATGGTGGATATCCTGCCTGAAGCCGTACAGGTCAGCGATAACCAGCGTGGGTTTCCATTGCAGAATGTGCTCTCTGGCAAGGAACAGATTATTCAGCCCGGTCACAACGTAGTGTCCCGGGAACAAACCGGAATGATTGAGCCATGCTTCAAACCCCGTGCGGGTGAAGTGACAACGGTCAATCAAAAGAATTTTGAACATATTTTATTCGCAGTCGGCTAGTGGTTTGGCTTCCTGCCATCAGAAAGCACATCATCATAGAGAAGTCGGATGAGTGCTAAATGCCGGAACTACGCGCCATACTGCGGCTATTTCTTGCCTTAACGTGTTCAGCAAAAAATGATTGAAAAAAAATAGCACGCTAACCACAATATGAGGCGTAATCTCTGCCTTACGGGACGACCCGTAAGCGTTTCTTTCACCGGGGACGGCCCCAACTTGAATTAAGTTAAGGAGCCTGAAATGTCCTGGATCATTCTTTTTATTGCTGGCCTGCTCGAAGTGGTATGGGCGATTGGTCTCAAATACACCCACGGATTTACCCGTCTGACGCCCAGCGTCATTACCGTCACCGCGATGATCGTGAGTATTGTCCTGTTATCCTGGGCGATGCGCTCGCTGCCTGTGGGAACGGCTTATGCCGTCTGGACGGGCATTGGTGCGGTGGGGGCCGCCATCACCGGCATTCTGCTGCTGGGAGAGTCAGCGAGTCTGGCGCGTATCGCCAGCCTCGCCTTGATTGTGGCCGGGATCATTGGGCTGAAGCTCAGTACCCATTAATGGGGTTGTTTTACCCAGATGAGTTTTGACACATCAAACCCTTGCCGGGTCGCGACGTCCAGCATCTGCTGTTTCATTTCTGACGAAATCGTTGGCGTGCGGGAAAGTATCCACAGATAGTCGCGATCCGGTCCGCAGACCAGCGCGTGACGGTACTCTCTGTCGAGCGCGATCACGTTATAGCCGCCATAAAACGGGCCAAAAAACGAGACTTTGAGCGCGGCCCGTCGCGGGTCGCCCGTGAAGTACGCTTTCCCAATCGACTGTTGCCACATCTCCCGGTCGGGATTATAGCCCCGGTTGATCACCTGAATACCGCCATCATCCATCGGACTGTAATTCGCAGTGACCTTCTCTAGGCCCTGCTCAAACCGATGGTCGAAGCGCGCGATTTCATACCATGTTCCAAGGAAGCGCTGTGCATCAAAAGGCGTGACGACGGTAACGCCAGGCGGTGGGGTAGGGGAACTGCAGGCAACCACTAAAAACGCGGCTGTCACCGCGGCGATAACAGGCAGAATGCGCATAGGAGTTTCCTTACTGTTTTTTGTTAAGTGTAGATGACGGCAAGGAAAATGTGGTTTTTGTGCGGTGTGTTTCGCCGGGTGGCCACACCGTGGATTTTGTTGGCCGGGTAAGGCGAAGCCGCCACCCGGCAATGTTTTACTGCAGCGCGTCGAGGATATGGTATGCCGCTTCAACGCGTGCCGGGTTCGGATAGCTTTTATTCGCCAGCATCACAATGCCGAGCTGCTTTTCAGGAATAAAGGCCACGTAGCTGCCAAACCCGCCGGTTGAGCCGGTTTTATGGACCCAGGAGGCTTTTACCGGAGGCGCCGGTGGATTCACTTCTCTCGCGGGCAGCGGCGCCAGCGCCACCTTATTGCCGCTACCCTCTACCACGGTTTTGGCATCGACCGGCCAGTTAAGCATTTCCCAGCCTAAACCCTGATACATCGCTCCCACGCGCCAGTAGCGAGACTGCGCCAGGGTAATGCCTTGCCTGAGTGAAGTATCCTGAAGGGAGTCCGGCTTCATGTTGACCATTACCCAGCTTGCCATATCCTGCACGTTGGTTTTTACGCCATAGGCTTCCGCGTCGAGCATGCCTGGCGAAACGTGTACCGCTTTACCGTCGCGGTATCCCCAGGCGTAATGCGCCTCTTCCGCTTTCGGAACGTTAATCCAGGTATGGTCCAGCTTGAGGGGCTTAAAGACCCGCGTCGTTATGGCCTTCTCATAGCTCATGCCGGAAGGCTTAACCGCCAGCGCGCCAAAAAGACCGATGCTGGCGTTGGCGTAAAGACGCGTGGTGCCCGGCTTCCACTGCGGCTGCCAGTTTTGATAAAAGCGCAGCAGAGAGGCGCTATCCGTGACCTCGTCCGGTACCTGTAACGGCAGACCGCCTGCGGTATAGGTTGCCAGATCCAGCATGCGAATCCCCTGCCACTGCTTGCCTGTCAGCTCAGGCCAGTATTTGGTCACCGGATCGCCCAGCGATATTTCACCGCGAGCAATGGCATCGCCACCCAATACGCCGGTGAAGGTTTTACTTATAGAACCCAGTTCGAACAAGGTTTGTGGGGTAACGGGTTTGTTTGCCGCAATATCGGCTTTACCGAAGGTAAAGTAGTGCGGCTGACCCTCATAAATCACCGCCACCGCCATACCCGGAATGGCCTGCGCTTTCATCAGCGGCGTAACGGTACGTTCCACCACCTCAGCCAGCTGTTTTTCTGACATCGGGGCAGCCAATACCGAGCAGGAGGTGCTGAGCAGCAGGGCGCAGCAAAGGGATTTTGTCATCATCATTTATCTTCCGTAATAGCAGTTCAAGGGAGTGTCCGGGCCCGTCAGACCGCTGTAGTCTGTTGGATTTGACTATGGCTGACAAACGGTTAAATTTAGCATTAGCTGTTAATTTTTCTAACGGATGAGACCATGACGCGCAGCTATCTTCCTCTTAATTCCCTGCGGGCGTTTGAAGCGGCCGCCAGGCACCTCAGTTTTACGCATGCCGCTATCGAGCTGAATGTCACCCATTCCGCGATTAGCCAGCACGTAAAGGCGCTGGAGCAGCACCTTAATTGCCAGCTGTTTGTCCGCGTTTCGCGCGGGCTGATGTTGACCACCGAAGGCGAGAATTTGCTGCCGGTGCTAAATGATTCGTTCGATCGCATCGCCGGAATGCTGGATCGTTTTGCCAGCCAGCGCGCTCAGGAGAAGCTCAAAATAGGTGTGGTAGGGACCTTTGCTACGGGCGTTTTATTCTCGCTGCTCGCGGACTTTCGCCGCTGCTATCCGCATATTGATCTTCAGCTTTCCACCCACAACAATCGCGTCGATCCGGCGGCTGAAGGGCTTGATTACACCATTCGCTACGGTGGCGGCGCGTGGCATGGAACCGATGCTGAATTCCTTTGCCCTGCGCCGCTGTCTCCGCTCTGTACACCCGAGATTGCCTCAGTACTCAAAAGCCCGGCAGATATCCTGAAGTTTACCCTGCTGCGCTCCTACCGGCGCGACGAGTGGGCTGCGTGGATGCAGGCAGCGGGTGAACATCCTCCCTCGCCGACGCACCGGGTGATGGTGTTTGATTCGTCCGTGACCATGCTGGAAGCCGCGCAGGCAGGCACAGGGATTGCCATTGCGCCTGTCGACATGTTTACCCATTTACTCAGCAGCGAGCGCATCGTGCAGCCGTTTGCAACGCAGATTGACCTCGGCAGCTACTGGCTGACAAAACTGCAGTCGCGGACAGAAACGCCCGCAATGCGCGAGTTTGCCCAGTGGCTGGTGGGGAAGATGCAGAAATAAAAGGCCCGCCGGATGGCGGGCCAGAAGCGTCAGATGGTGACCACGGCAATCAGCGTCACCACGGTCAGGATGGTCGCCAGACCGTAGAATACCCATTTACCGCTCGGGACATGGATTTTCAGGTCATGCATCGCATGGTGAATACGGTGCAGACCACACCACAGCGGCAGGACGATCATCAGGAAGATGAACACGCGGCCGATAAAGCTGCTCGCGAACGCCAGTACGCGTTCGTAGCTCAGCGCATCGCCCGGGAACAGCCCCAGCGGCAGCATAATGCCGACCAGCAGGATGATGACGGGGGCGATGATGGCACTCCACATGCCGCCTGCGCCAAACAGGCCCCAGAAGACCGGCTCGTCAGAACGTTTTGGATTTGGATTGATCACAGGTGTCTCCTTACCAGAACAATGCGACAGACAGAATGACCACAGTGACCAAAATCGTCACTGCCCAGAGCCCTTTAATCACCGGCTCTGGCCCCATTTTCTCGTCTTTTATGATGATATTCGCCGCTTTTGGCGCCAGCTCAAACCAGGTTTTGGTATGAAGCAGCGCGGCCGCGAGCACGATCAGGTTCAGAACAACAATGATCGGGTTTTGCAGGAAACCGACAAAGCTGGCCCAGGCTTCCGGACCGTGCTTGAGGGCAAAAACGCCGTACATCAGCTCAAGGCTGAACCAGACCGCCGGTACCGCCGTGCCTTCACGCAGCATGTAGAAGCGATAAAACGGCAGGTTTTTCCACCAGGTGGACGGCACAGGTCGCACATAGGCTTTGCGTTTAGTCGTCATCATGCACTCCTTAGCGTGGTTTCAGGGTAGCGATAAGAAAGTCTTTCGAGCTTTCCACTTTACCCTGCTGAATTGCGGCGGCCGGGTCGACGTGCTTCGGACAAACTTCGGAGCAATAACCCACAAAGGTACAGCTCCAGACGCCGTTCTGGCTGTTAAGCTGCGCCATACGTTCTTTTTTACCGTGGTCGCGGCTGTCCTCGTTATAGCGGTGCGCCAGGGTAATGGCGGCCGGGCCGATAAACTCCTTGTTCAGGCCAAACTGTGGACAGGCGGCGTAGCAAAGACCGCAGTTGATGCAGCCGGAGAACTGATGGTATTTCGCCATCTGGGCCGGGGTCTGGGTATTTGGGCCCTGATCCGGCGTGCGCGGATTACCGATGATGTACGGCTTAATGGCTTCCAGGCTTTCGATAAAGTGGGTCATATCGACCACCAGATCGCGTTCAATCGGGAAGTTGCCCAGCGCTTCGACCTTAATGCCTTTGGTGTATTCGCGCAGGAAGGTCTTACAGGCCAGCTTTGGCACCTTGTTAACCATCATGCCGCAGGAGCCGCAAATCGCCATGCGGCAGGACCAGCGGTAGCTCAGGTCTGGCGCCAGGTTGTCTTTGATATAGCCGAGCGCATCCAGCAGGGAGGTTTGCTCGTCATAAGGCACTTCATAGAAAGCGCTGTGCGGCGCGGCGTCCACTTCCGGATTGTAGCGCACCACTTCAACTTTCATTTTTTGCATCTCAGCCATTCGCCTTCTCCTTCTTCTCGGCGGCTTCTGCTTCTGCACCGTACACGCGTTTTGCCGGCGGCAGCGTGGTGATTTTCACGTCGCTGTAGTCCAGACGTGTGGTGCCATCCGCATCGCGCCAGGCGAGAGTGTGTTTCAGGAAATTGACGTCGTCACGTTCGGTACAGCCTTCGTCCAGACGCTGGTGGGCCCCACGCGACTCTTTACGCGCCAGCGCAGAGTGCGCCATACATTCCGCGACGTTCAGACCGTGGCCCAGCTCGATGGTGTAGAGCAGGTCGGTGTTGAATACGCTGGAGGTATCGGTGATGCGAACGCGCTTGAAGCGCTCCTGCAGTTCCGCCAGCTTGTCGACGGTTTTTTGCATCAGCTCAGGGGTACGGTAGATACCGCAGCCTTCTTCCATCGACAGGCCCATCTCGTCGCGGATCTTCGACCAGTTCTCATTGCCTTCCTGGTTCACCAGATCTTTCAGGCGTTTTTCAACGTCTGCGACCTGCGCATCCAGCGCGGCACCGTTGGCTTCGCCTGCTGTCGCCGCCCGCTCCATCGCGCGCTCGCCCGCCATGCGGCCAAAGACGACCAGCTCTGCCAGCGAGTTAGACCCGAGACGGTTAGCGCCGTGCAGACCGACAGAGGAACACTCGCCGACGGCGAACAGGCCTTTAATTCGGGTTTCGCACTGCTGGTCGGTTTCGATCCCGCCCATGGTGTAGTGCGCGGTTGGACGCACCGGAATCGGCTCTTTCACCGGGTCGACGCCGACATAAGCTTTCGCCAGCTCGCAGATGAACGGCAGACGTTCCAGCAGCTTCTTCTCGCCAAGATGACGCAGGTCGAGATAGACCACATCGCCGCGCGGCGTGGAGATGGTGTTGCCTTTGCGCCACTCGTGCCAGAAGGCCTGAGAGACTTTGTCGCGCGGGCCGAGTTCCATGTATTTGTTCTTCGGCTCGCCGAGCGGGGTTTCCGGGCCCATGCCGTAATCCTGCAGATAGCGGTAGCCGTTTTTATTGACCAGAATACCGCCTTCGCCGCGGCAGCCTTCCGTCATCAGAATGCCGGAGCCCGGCAGGCCGGTTGGGTGATACTGCACGAACTCCATATCGCGCAGCGGTACGCCGTGGCTGAGCGCCATGCCCATGCCGTCACCGGTGACGATGCCGCCGTTGGTGTTATAACGATAAACGCGGCCCGCACCGCCTGTTGCCATCACCACAGCTTTCGCGCGGATCTGGACAAGCGTGCCTTCCATCATGTTCATCGCCACCAGGCCACGCGCCTGTCCGTCATCAACCAGAATGTCGAGGACGAAATGTTCATCGAAGCGCTGAATTTGTGGGAACTGAAGGGAGGTCTGGAACAGGGTGTGCAGCATGTGGAAGCCGGTTTTATCGGCGGCGAACCAGGTGCGTTCAATCTTCATTCCGCCAAAGCGGCGAACGTTGACGCTGCCGTCCGGACGGCGGCTCCACGGACATCCCCACTGTTCAAGCTGGGTCATTTCCGTTGGACAATGATGCACAAAGTAGTCAACGACATCCTGTTCGCAAAGCCAGTCGCCCCCTGCAACCGTGTCGTGGAAATGGTATTCAAAGCTGTCATGATCCTGCGCAACGGCGGCGGACCCTCCTTCTGCTGCCACTGTGTGACTACGCATTGGATAGACTTTTGAAATCAATGCGATTTTAGCGTTGGGATTAGCTTGTGCTGCAGCAATCGCAGCACGTAATCCAGCCCCGCCAGCGCCTATTACGGCAAGATCGGCTTGAAAAGTTTGCACGACATTCCTCCAGATTTTTGTTATTTCGCAACGCGACAAACTAAAGGTAGTTCACCCGTCCAAAAGGACGATTGCGAAAGCGTTTCCACTGCTCCTTTATGGGTAAAACAGTATAACCGTGTAGATGTCAGGGAAATTTGACGTGTTCGATTTTTTTGCTGTTCTGTCAGGCGATTTATCATGAAGATTGATGAATTACGTCACGTAATTACTCACCTAAATGAAATGCGCTTTTTTACTGCGCAAAATTTGTCTCTGCCCCTGCTAACGAGTAGACTTCGTGCCCTTGTCTGAAATCGGAGAACAACTCATGAGCGAAACGGCCACCTGGCAGCCGAGCGCATCCATCCCTAATCTGTTAAAACGCGCTGCAATTATGGCGGAGATCCGCCGTTTCTTTGCCGACCGCGGAGTCCTGGAGGTGGAAACGCCGTGCATGAGTCAGGCAACGGTAACGGATATTCATCTGGTCCCGTTTGAAACCCGTTTTGTTGGCCCCGGCCACTCTCAGGGCATGAATTTGTATCTGATGACCAGCCCGGAATACCACATGAAACGCCTGCTGGCGGCGGGATGTGGTCCGGTGTATCAGCTGTGCCGCAGCTTCCGTAATGAAGAGATGGGGCGTCACCACAACCCGGAATTCACCATGCTGGAGTGGTACCGCCCGCATTATGATATGTACCGCCTGATGAATGAGGTGGACGATCTGCTGCAGCAGGTCCTGGAGTGCTCAGAAGCTGAAACGCTCTCCTATCAGCAGGCTTTCCAGCGCCATCTGGAAATCGATCCGCTGTCGGCGGACAAAGCCCAGCTGCGCGAAGTGGCGGCAAAGCTGGATCTGAGCAACGTGGCGGATACCGAAGAGGATCGCGACACGCTGCTGCAGCTGCTGTTCACCTTCGGCGTTGAACCGCAGATTGGCAAAGATCGTCCGACGTTTGTCTATCACTTCCCGGCAAGCCAGGCGTCACTGGCGCAGATCAGTACCGAAGATCATCGTGTTGCAGAGCGTTTTGAGGTCTATTACAAAGGCATCGAGCTGGCGAACGGCTTCCACGAACTGACTGATGCCCGCGAGCAGCAGCAGCGCTTCGAGCAGGATAACCGCAAGCGCGCCGCGCGCGGTCTGCCGCAGCAGCCTATTGATGTTAATCTGCTTGAAGCATTAAAAGCCGGTCTGCCGGATTGCTCCGGCGTGGCGCTGGGCGTTGACCGTCTGGTGATGCTGGCGCTGGGCGCAGAGCAGCTAGGCGATGTGATTGCCTTTACCGTCGATCGCGCCTAATAACATGCCGGGTGGGCTGCGCTTACCCGGCCTACCATTCCTGTCAATTAACCTTTCCATTTCCGCACAACAACATTAAAAACTGCCACTTTCTCTATACACGGGTCTTTTTCTTAATTTGCTCCTTATAGGCACAATTTTTATCTGGTCTTCTGCTACCATCCGCGCAGTTTAATTCCTCTTCGGATGGTTCTATGTCCCAGTCACTCAAAAAGATGACCCTTACCGGGCTCATTCTGATGATATTTACTTCAGTCTTTGGCTTTGCCAACAGCCCGTCAGCGTTCTATCTGATGGGCTACAGCGCGACGCCGTTTTATATCGTTTCTGCTCTGTTCTTCTTTATCCCGTTTGCGCTGATGATGGCGGAGATGGGCTCGGCTTATCGGAAAGAAGAGGGCGGGATCTACTCATGGATGAATAACAGCGTCGGGCCGCGCTATGCGTTTATCGGCACGTTTATGTGGTTCTCATCCTACGTCGTCTGGATGGTCAGTACGGCGGCCAAAGTCTGGGTGCCGTTCTCAACGTTTCTTTTCGGTGCCGATAAAACGCAGGTCTGGTCTTTAGCCGGGCTGAGCTCCACGCAGGTTGTCGGGGTTCTGGCGGTAGGCTGGATGGTGCTGGTCACCCTGGTAGCGTCTAAAGGTATCAACAAAATTGCCCGGATTACCGCCGTGGGCGGGATCTCGGTTATGGGATTGAATCTGGTACTGCTGCTGGCGAGCATCGCTATCCTGTGCCTGAACGGCGGCCATTTCGCGCAGGAGGTTAACTTTGCCTCCTCGCCGAATCCGGGCTACCAGTCCGGGCTCGCTATGCTCTCCTTCGTGGTGTTTGCTATCTTCGCTTACGGCGGTATTGAAGCCGTAGGCGGCCTGGTCGATAAAACGGAGAACCCGGAAAAGAACTTTGCGAAAGGCATTATTTTTGCCGCCATCGTCATTTCCATCGGCTATTCGCTGGCGATTTTCCTCTGGGGCGTCAGCACCAACTGGCAGCAGGTGCTGAGCAACAACACCACTAACCTTGGCAACATCACCTATGTGTTGATGAAAAGCCTGGGGATGACGCTGGGACAGGCGATGAATCTGAGTCCCGAGGCGGCATCGGTAATGGGAGTCTGGTTTGCGCGTATTACCGGCCTGTCGATGTTCCTCGCCTATACCGGCGCGTTCTTCACGCTGATCTACTCGCCGCTGAAAGCGATCATCCAGGGGACGCCAAAAGCGCTGTGGCCGGGACGCATGACCCAACTCAATACCGCAGGCATGCCTGCCAACGCCATGTGGATGCAGTGTCTGCTGGTGTGCGTGTTTATTCTGCTGGTGTCATTTGGCGGCGATACCGCATCGGCGTTCTATAACAAGCTGACCCTGATGGCGAACGTGTCGATGACGCTGCCGTACCTGTTCCTGACCCTGGCATTCCCGTTCTTTAAGGCGAAGCAGGATCTTGAACGTCCGTTTGTGATTTTTAAAACCCGTGCGGCAACGCTGCTGGCGACCACGGTGGTGGTGCTGGTGGTGGCGTTTGCCAACATCTTTACCATTATTCAGCCGGTAATTGAGGCGAATGACTGGAACAGCGCGCTGTGGATGGTCGGCGGCCCAATCTTCTTCTCGCTGCTGGCGATGGGGATTTATGAGAATTACCGTCGACGCGCGATGGCGTACGTCGCAGAAGTGGCGTAGCGGGAATATTCCCCTCCCGAAAGGGAGGGGAGCAGCGTTACAAACTTCCCGCCGGGCGCGTACGCGCCGCTGACGTCAGCGTTCTTCCCGTTTTACGTCCGTCCAGAGTTTCCAGACGCATCTGGAACGGTGGGAACGGCATATCAATACCGTGCTCGCGGAAGCCCGCCAGAATCAGCTGGTGGATCTCATGGCGCAGCGGCATACGGTGGCCCATTTCGGCGGCGTAGATACGCAGCTCGAAAATCTGGATCCCCTGCTGTAAATCCACAAGGAAGACTTCCGGCGCCGGGTTGTCGATGACCAGCGAGCAGCGCTCAGCGGCGGTGTAGAGGATCTGGGTGACCTCTTCGCTGTTGGCATCCGAGGGTGCCGGTACCGTCAGCACCACACGGGTAACGGAGTCTGACAGCGACCAGTTGATGAACTGCTCGGTGATAAACGCCTTGTTTGGCACGATGATCTCTTTCCTGTCCCAGTCGCTGATCGTCGTCGCACGGGTGTTGATCTTCGTAATGCTGCCGGTCAGATCGCGGATCGTCACGGTATCGCCAATACGGATCGGTTTTTCGAACAGAATGATCAGGCCAGAGATGAAGTTGGCGAAGATCTCCTGTAAACCAAAACCCAACCCTACACCAAGAGCCGCTACCAGCCACTGGAGCTTCGACCACTCAATACCGATCATTGAGAAGCCAACCAGCCCGCCAAACAGCATGATCAGATATTTGGTAATGGTCGTAATCGCATAACCCGTCCCCGGGGTTAAATCCAGGTGCTGCAGCAGCGCCAGCTCCAGCAGCGCCGGGAAGTTGCGCACCAGCTGCGTGGTGATGATCAGCACCAGAATGGCAATCAGCACCGCCCCTAAGGTAATCGGCTCCAGGCTTTCAACACCCTGCACCGTGGACGTCACGTCCCAGAGAGAGATGTTCTCCAGGAAGCCAAATGCGGAGTGGATCTCTGACCACAGGAAGATCACCGACAGGAGGGCAATCAGCATCAGGATGGAGCGAACCAGGCGCAGGGACTGGGTGCTGATGGCATCCAGATCCAGTTCAACCTCGTCCGCATCCGTTGTGCCTTCCGTACTGTTGACGTGGTTTGGCTCTTCCTCACCCCGCGCGCGCTGGGCGAGGATCTCCGCCCGACGATGCTTGGCTCGGTCAAAGGCCAGGCGGCGGCGCTGGATCAGCATCCAGCGGCGGATCACGTGGTACACCACCAGAAGCAGGAACCAGATGGCCACCGAGGTTTCCAGCCGCGCCAGCAGCGCCTGCGCGGTTGCCAGATAGCCCACCGCGGCTGCCAGCATCGCAAACAGCGGCGCGCTAAGCAGCAGGTTCCAGAGCAGCCGGTTAAACATGTTTTCGCCGCTGCCGGATTTATCCAGATAGAGCGGAATACCCGCGCGTTTCAGGCTGAGCGTGACGATAGCCAGCGCCCCGCATATCAGCATAAAGCAGAGGCGGCCCAGCGAGCCTGAGAATTCCCGGTCGTTGAGATTATCGAACATGATCAGCGCCATAATCAGCGGCACAATCAACCCGATGCTCATCAGGTAGTAGCGCATGGCGCGCGCGACGCGATTACGCGGCCAGCCAAAGTGGGTGATGAACAGGCCATTAGGGCGTGCGAAGGTGGCGCAAATCATGACCACCCACAGCAGCGGCACCGTGGCGGTGACGCCATCGCCAATCGCGACCGCGAGCGGATAGGGCCAGGCTTCCCGCAGGCCATACCCTAGCGTCATCCACAGCACCGGCAGCGGGGAGGCGACAAGAATCGACCAGAATACGGTGCGCAGCGTCAGCCAGAAGTGATCCTGGGTGACTTTCCCGACCCTGGAGCTGGAACGCTCCAGGAAACGGGTGAAATGTCTGCGCGAGTAAATGCTGAAGCCCACCAGAATCAACGCCCCCAGCAGCGGGAATATGGTCTCTTTGCTGGTGAACATCATCACGCTGGCCTGTCCCAGCTGGCTGAAGGTGTCCAGTGAAATCAGACGGCGCAGGTCCTGAACAATCTCAATCGGCCACGAGAAGGTCATTGGACGCACGTCGGACGTCCAGAAGAGATAACGGTGCGTCGCCTCGTTCACCTCTTTCAGCGCATCTTCCAGCTGGCTGTTGGATACTTTTAGCTTGGTCAGCTCCAGAATCAACGTATCCCCGCCCTGGAGCAGAGAGTTCAGCAGTTCACGCTGGGTACGCAGCTGGGCTTCCAGAATGCGGTTTTGCTCGCTGGTCAGGGGCTGTCCGTCAGCCTGACGGATCTGGCGGATTTGCGGCTGTTTATTGAGGAGATCTTCAAAGTGCAGTCGCTGAACGCGCAGCTGGGCCATCTCGGTATCCAGCTGCTGCGGCTTCGGCATCTCCGGCAGGCGCGCGACCTGGGCGCGCAACGCTTCGCCCAGCAGGTTAGATGACCCGAGCCACTGGGACTGCTCGCGCAGGGTGTTGAGCGCCTGGCGAACCTGAAGGGTTTGATTGGTGGCCTGACGCTGCTGCGAGGCAACCAGATCCATGCGCTGCGCCTGCTGGTTCAGCGCGGCGGAAAGCTCGCGGTTGACCCTGAATTGTTCGTTGATACCGGCAGGCAGATTTTCGCTGTTTTCAGCGAGCAGTTCGGTACTTTCCAGCGCGCGCTCCGCTTCGCGTTGACGCTGGCTGTTGAGCTGGTTGCGCAGGGCCTGAAGATACGCGTCTAACTGCTCGCTCTGCTTCTGAGCGAGTTCTGAGCGCATCCGCGACAGTTCCTGGCGGTTATTGGCGGAAAGCTGCGCCAGTTCGAGCTCATCGACAAGGGCCTTCAGGCGAGCCGATTCTGCCTGCAGACCCAGATTTTGGGCCTGCGCCTGCGGCGTGTTGCCGCTTTGCGTACCCACGCGGCGCTCAACTTCATTAAGCTGGCGACGGGCGTCGGTTTGCTGTTGCGGAAGCTGACTGAGCGAGTCGGCGATTTCGCGCGCGCGCTCCTGCTCCTGCTGAGCAAGGCGGCTCTTTTCCAGAAGCTGGCTGCTGACCTGCAGGATCTCCTGGTTTAGTGCGTCGGAGGTCATCCCTGCGGGCACATCGCGCGGTTCGTCACGCAAATTATTAAGCTGCGTGCGCAGCGTCTGCGAGAGTTTGGGGAAGTTGTCGATAACCTGCTGATACTGCTGAGCGCGCTCAAGAGAGCCTTTTCGCTCCTCAAGCGCGTTCAGGGCAGCCTGGAGCGACTCGACGGTCTCTGGCTGAGCGGGTTTGGCCGCTTTTGCCTGCTCCAGTTCCTGAGTTATCTGTTTGGCGTCGGGGGCTGTCGCTGCGTACGCCCCCATGCTGAGGCACCAGGCCATCAGTAGAACGATAATCGGGCGCACGTCAGCGATCCTTCTGTTGTTAGCCTTCGTCTTTTTTGTCGTCAACCAGCGGGCTGGCGTCGTGCTCGGCCTTGATCTCTTCTTCCGGCAACGGCGCAGGCTCTGCATCTGGCGTCACGAAGGTTTCGGTAGAGACCGCCAGCGGCTGGCCCAGTTTGGTAACTGACAGGCTTTCGAGGTGTTCAGCCAGCTTCACTTTGCCCGGCGCAAACAGGTTAATCACGGTCGAGCCCAGCTTGAAGCGACCCATCTCCTGACCTTTCAGCAGGGCCACAGAGCCTTCCGCTTCACCGGCAGGCCAGGTCCAGCGTTTGATCACGCCTTCGCGCGGTGGGGTGATGGTGCCGGCCCAGACGGTTTCGATACTGCCTACAATGGTCGCACCCACCAGAATCTGTGCCATAGGACCAAATTCAGTATCGAACAGACAGATGACGCGCTCGTTACGGGCAAACAGGTTCGGCACGTTCTGCGCGGTCAGATGGTTTACGGAGAACAGGTCGCCTGGGACATAAATCATTTCACGCAGGATACCGTTACACGGCATGTGCACGCGGTGATAGTCGCGTGGTGACAGATAGGTCGTGGCAAACGTACCATTACGGAACAGATCCGCCATCAGGTAGTTACCTGCCAGCAGCGCTTCCAGACTGTAGTTATGGCCCTTCGCCTGCAGGATTTTGTCGTCTTCGATGTTACCCAACTGGCTGATCACACCGTCCGCAGGCATCACCAGCACGTTAGGGTCGGTGTTCAGCGGGCGCACTTCGTCACGCAGCGGACGCACGAAGAACTCGTTGAAGGTGCGGTAGCTGGCGGTGTCCGGCTTTTGCGCCTCTTTCATGTCGACCTTGTAATATTTTACGAAAAGATCGATGACCAGTTTGGTCAGCCAGCCCGCGCGTTTGCTTGCGCCCCAGCCCGCCAGGCGAGTGAGCCACAGTTTTGGCAGAATGTATTGAAGCGAAAGTTTAAATGCGTTTAACAAGGTAGCCTCCAGGCCATTGTTTTGTCGTTCCTGATCCGGCGTTAAGCCGCCGGAACCTGAAAAAAGGGGACGATTTTAGCGATGCTTAGCTTAGTTGTCAGTTATCAGAATCAGAAAAGTTTTTACGCGTTTTTACGTCTTCCATGCTCTCAAGAATACGGTGGTAATTCTCGAAGCGGGTTTCTGCGATCTCGCCTTTCTCAACCGCTTCACGAATAGCGCACCCTGGGTCGTTATCGTGTTTACAGTCGCGGTATTTACAAGCGCCTAAATAATCATGGAATTCGACAAATCCGTTAAAGATTTGTTCCGGCTCAAGGTGCCACAAACCGAACTCACGCACCCCTGGGGAGTCAATCACGTCGCCGCCGTGCGGGAAATGATACAGACGCGAGGCGGTGGTGGTGTGCTGGCCCAGACCCGAGACGTTGGACACATCATTAGTCAGGATCTCTTGCTGGAGGCCAAGCAGGTTGTTCAGCAGGCTCGATTTACCCACGCCGGACTGGCCCGCAAAGATGCTGATACGGTCGGTCAGCGCTTCTTCTAACGGTTTCAGGCCATCTTTGGTGTGGCTGGAGACCATCAGCACGCGATAACCAATCTTGCGGTAGATATCCATCTGCTCATTCACGAAGGCCATACCGTCGTCATCCAACAGATCGATTTTGTTCAACACGATAATCGGTTCAACCTGCAGCGTTTCGCAGGCGACAAGGTATCGGTCGATAATATTGAGCGAAAGCTCAGGTAAAATCGCCGAAACAATGACGATCTGGTTAATGTTGGCGGCAATCGGTTTTACGCCATCGTAGAAATCCGGGCGGGTGAGTACCGACGTGCGTTCATGCACGGCTTCAACGATGCCCTTAACCGTGACACCTTCAGCGGCCTCTTTACCCGGACGCCAGACCACGCGATCGCCGGTAACCAGTGAACGGATGGTGCGACGGATATTGCAACGGTGAATATCTCCGTCGGCGGATTCGACATCGGCATGCATACCGAAACGGCTGATGACTACGCCTTCTGTCGCTTCACCAAACAGGTTGTCGTCATAATCCGGCTTCTCCGAAGTGGTTTTAAGACGGCGCTGGTGGTTGGCGTTTACGCGGCGCTGCTGCCCTTTGGAGAGTTTATTTTTACTCAATCGCGCTGGCTCCTGGTCGCCCGTAAGGGGCAAAACCTCTATGATACACTCTAATTAATACTAGTTAACCTGCTACTGCCGGTTATGCGAGAAGGGTGGAAAATAACATGAGCGCGGATGAAAACAACCTGATTTGGATCGATCTCGAAATGACCGGACTGGATCCCGAGCGCGATCGCATCATTGAAATTGCAACGCTGGTGACGGACGCCAACCTGAATATCCTGGCGGAAGGGCCAACGATTGCGGTGCATCAGTCCGACGATCAGCTGGCGTTGATGGATGAATGGAACGTGCGCACCCACACCGGCAGTGGCCTGGTGGAGCGCGTGAAGGCGAGCACGTTCGGCGATCGCGAGGCGGAGCTGGCGACGCTTGAGTTCCTGAAACAGTGGGTTCCGGCAGGCAAATCGCCAATCTGTGGGAATAGCATCGGCCAGGATCGCCGTTTCCTGTTTAAGTACATGCCGGAGCTGGAGTCTTATTTCCACTACCGCTATCTGGATGTCAGCACCCTGAAAGAGCTGGCGCGTCGCTGGAAACCTGAAATCCTCGACGGCTTTAAAAAGCAGGGGACCCACCAGGCGATGGACGATATCCGTGAGTCCGTGGCGGAGCTTTCCTACTACCGCGAAAACTTTATTAAGCTGTGATTTTGAGATCCGGCGCCTTGCGTGGCCGGCTTTTTGTCGTTAAATTGTTCAGCTTGCCGATTAAATAAGCATTTGAACTTAATTTCGAAAAAATCGCTTTAAGGGGGGTTGCAGCTAAAAGGATTTCTCGTATAATGCGCCTCCCGTAACGACAGAGAATTACACGTTACGACAGCAGCAAAAGCAGTGCAGATTTGCGGGAATAGCTCAGTTGGTAGAGCACGACCTTGCCAAGGTCGGGGTCGCGAGTTCGAGTCTCGTTTCCCGCTCCAAAATTTGAAAGTATCTCCGGATACGCCCAGCACCAGAACACCCAAGCGGGAATAGCTCAGTTGGTAGAGCACGACCTTGCCAAGGTCGGGGTCGCGAGTTCGAGTCTCGTTTCCCGCTCCAAAATTTGAAAGTGCTTCTAAAGCACAGACCACCAAATCGTGGGATTTCGAGTTGCAACAAGGCGGCAACTGAACGAATCCTTGGGAGCTTACTTGAGTAAGTGACTAAGGTGAGTGAAGGCAGCCAACGCAGTGGCAGCTTGAAAGACACAGATTAAGCGGGAATAGCTCAGTTGGTAGAGCACGACCTTGCCAAGGTCGGGGTCGCGAGTTCGAGTCTCGTTTCCCGCTCCAAATTCTTCTTCATCTCTAAAGTATCCACAGCGAAATGACTCGTTGGGGACGTTTTCTATTGTCTCTGAAATACTCTTGTGAACAGAGTTATCCACAGAAACCGCGCTTACCCTGAACAGGGTTAAAACTTAGCAGGGTGAATAGTATCCATTTAAATCACTGTATTTGATGGCTAAATTTTCATTTCAAAATGTTAGTGAGATCACTTGACCTCTTCTCTAGCCCAGATGGCGCTTGAGTTTGTAATTTTATTCACAGGCTGTGAATAGTTCAGGCATCCCGCGTAAGCCCTTTTTCAATCACCCTCACCAGACGCTGTTTCTTCGGTAGCTGCACCTCGATCGTACAGGCATTACGCTTCTCAATTTGCTGCGCAATCGCCCATTCTATGTGTTCATCAAGAAGTGGGTGCTCACCTCTACGGCTTTCAAGCGCCCGCACGTTCGCTTCATCCCACGGGGCATTACCCAGCGCGACGGCAACATTACGCAGCCAGCGCAGATGACCGATACGGCGAATGGCAGAACCTTCCGTCACCTTCAGGAACCAGGCCTCGCTCCAGGCGAACAGCTCAATGAGCTGCGGGGCATGCAACGCCTTACGCGGGCTGAAATCCTCTTCGTCCGTGAGCTGCGAATAGCGGTTCCACGGGCAGATCAGCTGGCAGTCGTCGCAGCCGTAGATGCGGTTGCCAATAAGCGGTCGAAACTCTTCGGGAATGGCCCCTTCCAGTTCGATAGTGAGGTAGGAGATGCAGCGGCGCGCATCAACGGTGTAAGGCTCGACGATGGCACCCGTCGGGCAGATGGTCATGCAGGCCACGCAGCGGCCACAGCCTTCCTCTACCGGGCCGTCTACCGGCAGCGGTAAATCAATCAGCAGTTCACCCAGGAAGAAGAACGATCCGGCGTCGCGGCTGAGGATAAGTGAGTGCTTACCTGTCCAGCCAAGCCCGGCTTTTTCAGCGATCGGGCGCTCAAGAATAGGCGCAGAATCGACAAAGGGTCTAAAATTCAGCGAAACACAGTGCTGCTGAATAGTTTCCCCGAGTTTTTTTAAACGGTTACGCAAGAGCTTATGGTAATCACGTCCCAGGGCGTACCGGCTGACGTAACCCAGTGAGGGATTTTTTAGCGTGCGCGCAAAGGCCGCGTTGGCGGGCAGATAGTTCATGCGCACGCTGATGACGCGTAATGTGCCCGGCAAAAGCTCGTGAGGGCGGGCGCGCATCATGCCATGACGCGCCATCCATTCCATTTCGCCGTGGTATTGTTTGTCCAGCCAGGCCTGCAGTTTTGGCTCGCTGGCGGAAAGGTCGGTATCGGTAATGCCCACCTTCTGGAAGCCAAGCTCAGCACCCCACTGTTTTATTTTTTGCGCTAATTCATTGAGATCGAGGGGCTGTGACATGACGGACCATACGGTGAAGAAAAACCCCGCAAGTATACCACATTCCATCTGGCATGCGGATGACCTCCGGCGCGCCGAAAAAGAGGCCGCAGACAGCCTCGGGATTACCCTTTATGAACTGATGCTGCGCGCGGGTGAGGCGGCGTTTAACGTTGCCCAGAGCGCGTACCCGCAGGCCTCCCACTGGCTGATTCTGTGCGGTCACGGCAATAACGGCGGCGACGGCTACGTCGTCGCCCGTCTCGCGGTTGCGGCAGGTATTCGCGTGACGTTGCTGGCCCTGGAGAGCGATAAACCGCTGCCGGAAGAGGCCGACGCGGCGCGGGAGGCGTGGCTTAACGCAGGCGGTGTGATTCATGCGCCTGATATCGTCTGGCCAGAAGAGGTGGATCTGATTGTTGATGGTCTGCTGGGGACCGGTCTACGCAGTGCGCCTCGTGAGAACATTGCCGCGCTTATTGAACACGCAAACAGACATTCCGCGCCGGTAGTCGCCCTGGATATTCCCTCTGGCCTGATTGCACAAACCGGCGCGACGCCGGGGGCGGTCATTCAGGCTGCCCATACGGTGACCTTCATCGCCCTCAAGCCGGGGTTACTGACCGGTAAAGCGCGAGACGTCGTTGGCGTGCTGCACCACAATGCGCTGGGGCTGGAGAGCTGGCTGGCCGGGCAGGAAATGCACATCGCGCGTTTTGATGCGTCGCAGCTTGCTGCGTGGCTCCCGCCGCGCCGGCCGACGTCCCATAAGGGCGATCACGGCAGGCTGGTGATTATTGGCGGCGACCACGGTACGGCAGGTGCGATTCGCATGACCGGCGAAGCGGCCCTGCGCAGCGGTGCCGGATTAGTGCGGGTACTCACTCGCATTGAGAATATTATGCCGATCGTGACGGCCCGACCGGAGCTGATGGTCCATGAGCTTACGTCCCAGACGCTTGAAGAAAGCCTGGAATGGGCGGACGTGGTAGTAATTGGCCCGGGTCTTGGGCAGCAGGCATGGGGTAAACAGGCCCTGCAAAAGGTCGAGAATTTTCGTAAACCGATGCTGTGGGATGCCGACGCGCTTAACCTTCTGGCAATAAACCCGGATAAGCGTCACAATCGCATTCTGACGCCACACCCCGGCGAAGCCGCGCGACTGCTTAACTGCAGCGTGGCAGAAATTGAAAGCGATCGCTTACTTTCTGCTCAGCGTCTGGTAAAACGTTACGGAGGTGTTGCCGTTTTGAAAGGGGCAGGAACCGTTGTCGCCAGTGACGAGACGCAGGGCATTATTGATGCTGGAAATGCGGGCATGGCAAGCGGCGGCATGGGCGATGTGCTTTCCGGCATCATTGGCGCATTGCTTGGACAGAAACTTCCCCTTTATGATGCAGCCTGCGCGGGCTGCGTGGCCCACGGTGTCGCGGCGGATAAACTGGCCGCGCGTTACGGTACACGCGGTATGCTGGCCACCGATCTTTTTTGCACGCTGCGGCGTGTTGTTAACCCGGATGTGATTGACGTAGAAAATGACTAATCGAGCGATTCCTTTACCTGATGAACAAGCCACTTTAGAACTCGGCAAGCGCGTGGCGCAGGCCTGTCAGGGGGCAACCGTCATTTATCTGTATGGTGATTTAGGTGCGGGTAAAACCACCTTCAGCCGGGGTTTTTTGCAGGCGTTAGGGCATAACGGGAATGTGAAAAGCCCAACCTACACGCTGGTCGAACCGTACACCCTTGAAAATCTCATGGTGTACCACTTCGATTTATACCGCCTTGCGGATCCTGAGGAGCTGGAATTTATGGGGATCCGTGATTATTTTGCCAACGACGCCATTTGCCTGGTGGAGTGGCCGCAACAAGGTGCGGGTGTGCTGCCTGACCCGGATGTCGAAATTCACTTAGATTACCAGGCACAAGGGCGTGAGGCACGCATCAGTGCTGTTTCCTCATCAGGCAGTTCCTTACTGGCGCGACTGGCCGGTTAAGCGTAGGGATGACGGGATGATAAATCGCGTTAAAGGTTGGTTGTTGGCTGCCACCGTGCTGCTGTGCGCGCAGGCCGGGGCGGCAAACCTCTCAGATATTCAGGTATCAAACGGCGAAAGCCAGGCCCGGATTACGTTCAGCTTTATGGGCGATCCTGAATATGCATTTTCACAGCCAGACAGCCACAGCGTGGCGCTGGATATCAAGCAGACTGGCGTGATCCAGGGGCTACCGCTGCGGTTCAGCGGTAACAACCTGGTGAAAAGTATCCGTTCGGGAACGCCGCAGGATAGCCAGTCGTTACGCCTGGTGGTCGATCTGACCGAAAAGGGCAAAACGAAGGCGGTGAAGCAGCAAAACGGGGCGAACTATACGGTGGTCTTTACCATCAATGCCGACGTACCGCCACCGCCTCCACCGCCGCCGGTCGTAGCGAAGCGCGTGGAAGAACCGGTATATACTCCGCGTCCTTCTGAACCTGCGCGTAATCCGTTTAAATCGCAGAACGACCGCATTACCGCGGCAACCAGCAGCAATACGGTGACGCGTCCTGCGGCCAGCGCGCGACGCGCGACGGTCAGCGGTGACAAAGTGATTATCGCCATTGATGCGGGCCACGGCGGGGAAGATCCGGGGGCGATTGGCCCTGGCGGCACGCGAGAAAAAAACGTGACCATCGCTATCGCGCGTAAGCTGCGTTCACTACTCAATGACGACCCTATGTTTAAAGGCGTGTTGACCCGCGACGGGGACTACTTTATCTCCGTCATGGGACGCTCGGATGTGGCGCGTAAGCAAAACGCGAACTTCCTGGTCTCCATTCATGCGGATGCCGCACCGAATCGTAGCGCCACCGGCGCCTCGGTTTGGGTGCTGTCGAACCGTCGCGCGAACAGCGAAATGGCCAACTGGCTGGAAGAGCATGAGAAGCAGTCTGAACTGTTAGGCGGCGCGGGCGACGTGCTGGCGAACAGCCAGTCCGATCCATACCTCAGCCAGGCGGTGCTGGATTTACAGTTCGGTCATTCTCAGCGTGTCGGGTATGATGTCGCCACTAACGTATTGAGCCAGCTGCAAAGTATTGGCGTGCTGCACAAGCGTCGTCCGGAACATGCCAGCCTCGGCGTTCTACGCTCGCCGGATATCCCGTCCATCCTTGTAGAGACGGGCTTTATCAGTAACAACGGTGAAGAGCGTCTGTTGGGAAGCGACAGCTACCAGCAGCAAATTGCCGAAGCGATTTATAACGGTCTGCGCAAATACTTTGATGCCCATCCGCTGCAGTCCGCGCCGCAGAGCGGCGCTGCCCAGACGGCCAGTGCAGCGCTACCGGGTGAGATGACCGCGACCAACTAAGGAGAATTCATGCCGATTCAGGTTCTACCGCCGCAGCTCGCGAACCAAATCGCCGCCGGTGAGGTGGTGGAACGCCCTGCGTCGGTGGTGAAGGAGCTGGTGGAAAACAGCCTCGATGCGGGCGCAACCCGCATTGATATTGATATCGAACGCGGTGGCGCGAAGCTAATCCGCATTCGCGACAACGGCTGTGGCATTAAAAAAGACGAGCTGGCGCTGGCGCTGGCCCGTCACGCCACCAGTAAAATTGCCTCTCTCGATGACCTGGAAGCGATTATTAGCCTCGGTTTTCGCGGTGAAGCGCTGGCCAGTATCAGCTCGGTTTCGCGCTTAACGCTGACCTCCCGTACCGCTGAACAGCAGGAAGCCTGGCAGGCTTACGCCGAAGGGCGCGACATGGATGTGACGGTCAAACCCGCGGCGCACCCTGTCGGCACGACGCTGGAAGTATTAGATCTCTTCTACAACACCCCCGCCCGACGCAAGTTTATGCGTACCGAGAAGACCGAATTCGGCCATATCGACGAGATCATTCGCCGTATCGCGCTGGCCCGCTTCGATGTCACCATCAACCTCAGCCACAACGGCAAGGTGATGCGCCAGTACCGCGCGGTGGCGGAAGGTGGACAGAAAGAGCGCCGTTTGGGGGCGATCTGCGGTACGCCGTTTCTGGAACAGGCGCTGGCCATTGAGTGGCAGCACGGCGATCTGGCTTTACGCGGCTGGGTTGCCGATCCAAACGCAAGCAGTGCTGCGTTCGCTGAAATTCAGTATTGCTACGTGAACGGCCGCATGATGCGCGACCGTCTCATCAATCACGCGATTCGCCAGGCCTGCGAAGACAAACTCGGGGCCGATCAGCAGCCTGCTTTCGTCCTTTATCTGGAAATCGACCCCCATCAGGTGGATGTGAACGTCCATCCTGCCAAGCATGAGGTGCGGTTCCACCAGTCGCGTCTGGTTCACGACTTCATTTATCAGGGCGTGGCCACAGTATTGCAGCAGCAGGCAGAGCCAACGCTGCCGCTGGAGAACGGCGCCCCAGCCCCCCGTCCGCTGCCAGAAAACCGTGTAGCGGCAGGCCGAAACCATTTTGCGGAGCCTGCCGTTGCGCGTGAACCGGAAGCCCCGCGTTTTTCCCCCGCAGGAAGCGCACCGCGTCCAACGGGCGCAAATTATCCGAATGCTCAGCCTGGCTATCAGAAGCAGCAGGGCGCGTTGTACCGCAAGCTGCTGGAAACGCCAGCCGTGGAGCGTAAAGAGCACATTCAGGCCGCTCAGCCTTCTCTGGACGGCCATAGCCAGAGTTTTGGCCGGGTGCTGACGATTATCGCGCCGGATATGGCACTGCTTGAACGTGACGGCAAATTGATGCTTCTGGCACTGCCGGTCGCCGAACGCTGGCTCAAACAGGTGCAGCTTACGCCAGGCGAAAATGCAGCCTGCGCGCAGCCATTGTTAATTCCGGTTCGCCTGAAAATATCCTCTGAAGAAACAAGGGTATTGCAGCGCGCCGAGCCGCAGCTGGCGCAAATGGGTATTGAAACTGTGCTCGAACCACAACATGTGACAATTCGTGCAGTGCCTTTACCCTTACGCCAACAAAATTTACAAAACTTGATTCCTGAACTGATAGGCTACCTGGCGCAGCAAACATCGTTTGATGCCGCCAACACCGCGCAGTGGATCGCCCGCCATCTGGCAAGCGAACATGCGCCGTGGAGTATGGCGCAGGCCATTAGCGTGCTGGCGGAGGTGGAACGCCTCTGTCCGCATCTGGTGAAAACGCCGCCGGGTGGGTTATTACAACCTGTTGATTTACAAACGGCGATGAATGCCCTGAAACATGATTGACGCAAGTAAGGCGAGCCTGCCTAAGGCAATTTTTTTAATGGGCCCAACGGCCTCCGGCAAAACGGCGCTAGCCATTGAGTTGCGTAAAGTTTTGCCTGTAGAGTTGATTAGCGTCGACTCCGCCCTCATCTACCGAGGGATGGACATCGGCACGGCGAAGCCTGACGCAGAAGAGCTGCGTGCGGCACCGCACCGTTTGCTGGATATACTCGACCCGGCTCAGGCGTACTCCGCAGCGGATTTCCGCCGGGATGCCTTAGCCGAGATGGCCGAGATAACGGCGGCGGGACGTATACCGCTGTTGGTTGGCGGAACCATGCTCTATTTCAAGGCGTTGCTGGAGGGGTTGTCACCTCTGCCATCTGCGGATCCGGAAGTAAGAGCGAAAATTGAGCAGCAGGCGGCAGAGCAGGGTTGGGACGTTTTGCATCAGCAACTGGCGGAGATTGACCCGGTTGCTGCAGCGCGAATCCATCCAAATGATCCGCAAAGGCTTTCCCGGGCACTGGAAGTTTTTTTCATTTCGGGTAAAACTTTAACGGAACTGACGCAAACTTCAGGAGACGCTCTGCCGTATCAGGTGCATCAGTTCGCCATCGCCCCGGCGAGCCGTGAACTGCTCCATCAGCGAATTGAGCAGCGTTTTCATCAGATGTTAGCTTCAGATTTTGAAGCAGAAGTGCGGGCGCTTTTTGCCCGTGGAGATTTGCATACGGACATGCCTTCCATTCGTTGTGTGGGATACCGCCAGATGTGGTCGTATCTTGAAGGTGAGATTTCATACGATGAAATGGTTTATAGAGGTGTTTGCGCCACGAGACAGTTAGCGAAGCGCCAGATCACCTGGTTGCGCGGTTGGGACGGCGTTCACTGGTTAGACAGTGAAAAACCGCAACAGGCGTTAAACGAAGTGATTGAGGTTATTGGTGATATCGCTCACTGAATGTGTACAATTGAGACGTATCGTGCGCAATTTTTCAGAATCGCAAGGTTCTAAGTACAAAACAAGCATATAAGGAAAAGATAGAATGGCTAAGGGGCAATCTTTACAAGATCCGTTCCTGAACGCATTGCGTCGGGAACGTGTTCCAGTTTCTATTTATTTGGTGAATGGTATTAAGCTGCAAGGTCAGATTGAGTCTTTCGATCAGTTTGTGATTCTGTTGAAAAACACGGTCAGTCAGATGGTCTACAAGCACGCTATTTCTACTGTTGTTCCGTCCCGTCCGGTATCTCATCACAGCAATAACGCTGGCGGCGGCACTGGTAGTAACTACCATCATGGCAGCAGCGCGCAGGGTTCTTCAACGCCGGCGCAGGACAGCGACGAGACCGAATAAGGTTTCGCACTGTTATCCACACGGGGAGCCAGGGATCCTGCGTTCCCCGCTGATCTTTTTAGAGAGGTTTACGCTTGTTTGACCGTTATGATGCCGGTGAGCAGGCGGTGCTGGTACACATCTATTTTTCGCAAGACAAAGATATGGAAGACCTCCAGGAGTTTGAATCTCTGGTCTCTTCCGCCGGTGTCGAAGCAATGCAGGTGATTACCGGTAGCCGTAAAGCGCCGCACCCAAAGTATTTTGTTGGTGAAGGTAAAGCAGTCGAAATTGCGGATGCCGTAAAAGCAACCGGCGCGTCAGTCGTGTTGTTTGATCATGCGCTGTCTCCAGCCCAGGAGCGCAACCTGGAAGCCCTTTGCGAATGCCGTGTTATCGATCGCACGGGTTTGATTTTAGATATTTTTGCTCAGCGTGCACGTACCCACGAAGGGAAACTGCAGGTTGAGCTGGCGCAGCTGCGCCATCTGGCAACGCGTCTGGTGCGTGGCTGGACACACCTTGAAAGACAAAAAGGCGGGATTGGTTTGCGCGGCCCGGGTGAAACCCAGCTCGAAACCGACCGTCGTTTGCTGCGCGGCCGAATTACCCAGATCCTCTCACGTCTGGAACGGGTAGAGAAACAGCGTGAACAGGGACGCCGGGCGCGAACCAAAGCCGACATCCCGACGGTGTCGCTGGTGGGCTATACCAACGCCGGTAAATCCACCCTGTTTAACCAGATAACCGAGGCCCAGGTTTATGCCGCAGACCAGCTGTTTGCGACTCTGGACCCTACGCTGCGCCGTATTGACGTCGCAGACGTCGGTGAAACGGTGCTGGCGGATACCGTAGGGTTTATCCGCCACCTGCCGCATGACCTGGTGGCGGCGTTTAAAGCCACCCTGCAGGAGACGCGACAGGCGACTCTGCTGCTGCACGTGATTGATGCGGCAGACGTGCGCGTGCAGGAGAACATCGACGCGGTGAACGTGGTGCTCGAAGAGATCGACGCCCACGAGATCCCAACGCTGTTGGTCATGAACAAGATCGATATGCTGGACGATTTCGAACCGCGTATCGACAGAGATGAAGAAAACAAACCGATTCGGGTCTGGCTTTCTGCCCAGACCGGTATTGGTGTGCCACTACTTTTCCAGGCTTTGACAGAACGTCTTTCCGGTGAGGTAGCTCAGCACACGCTGCGACTGCCGCCACAGGAAGGCAGGCTGCGCAGCCGGTTTTATCAGCTTCAGGCGATAGAAAAAGAGTGGATGGAGGATGACGGCAGCGTGGGGATGCAGGTGCGTATGCCGATCGTTGACTGGCGTCGCCTCTGTAAACAAGAACCTGCGCTGGTCGACTATATCGTCTGATCAGAAAGGGGATGCCTGAATAATTCGCCCTTGCATAACAAATATGGAGCATATACATGGCGTGGAATCAGCCCGGTAATAACGGACAAGACCGCGACCCGTGGGGAAGCAGCAAACCTGGCGGCAACTCTGAGGGAAATGGCAACAAAGGTGGTCGCGAGCAGGGGCCGCCGGATCTGGATGATATCTTCCGCAAACTGAGCAAGAAGCTTGGTGGCCTTGGCGGAGGAAAAGGTTCTGGCTCGGGTGGTAATTCCACTCAGAGTTCGCGCCCGCCAATGGGTGGCCGCGTAGTGGGCATCGTGGCCGCTGCGGTAGTCATCATCTGGGCAGCCAGCGGGTTCTACACCATTAAAGAAGCAGAACGCGGCGTGGTCACCCGTTTCGGTAAGTTCAGCCATCTGGTTGAGCCGGGTCTGAACTGGAAGCCGACCTTCATTGACGACGTGACCGCGGTAAACGTGGAATCCGTGCGTGAACTGGCCGCCTCTGGCGTGATGCTGACCTCTGACGAAAACGTGGTGCGCGTTGAGATGAACGTACAGTACCGCGTGACCGATCCTGAGCGTTATCTGTTTAGCGTGACCAGCGCCGATGACAGCCTGCGTCAGGCGACCGATAGCGCCCTGCGCGGTGTGATCGGTAAATACACCATGGACCGTATCCTGACCGAAGGTCGTACCGTTATTCGTAGCGATACCCAGCGCGAGCTGGAAGAGACCATTCGTCCGTACAATATGGGTATCACCCTGCTGGACGTCAACTTCCAGGCTGCGCGTCCGCCGGAAGAGGTGAAAGCCGCATTTGACGATGCGATTGCTGCCCGTGAAAACGAACAGCAGTACATCCGTGAAGCAGAAGCGTACACCAACGAAGTTCAGCCACGCGCTAACGGTCAGGCGCAGCGTATTCTGGAAGAAGCGCGCGCGTATAAGACGCAGACCATCCTGGAAGCTCAGGGTGAAGTGGCTCGCTTTGCGAAGATCCTGCCGGAATATAAAGCGGCGCCGGAAATTACCCGTGAGCGTCTCTATATCGAGACCATGGAAAAAGTGCTGAGCCACACCCGCAAAGTGTTGGTTAACGACAGTAAAGGCGGAAACCTGATGGTTCTGCCGCTGGATCAGATGCTGAAAGGCGGTTCTGCACCAGCAGCGAAAGGCGACACCAGCGGCGCGAACAACCTGCTGCGTCTGCCGCCAGCCTCAACAGGCAGCGCCAGCACGAACACAACGCCTTCTTCGAACGATGGTGACATCATGGACCAACGCCGTGCTAACGCGCAGCGTAACGACTACCAGCGTCAGGGGGAATAAGGATGCGTAAGTCAGTTATTGCGATCATCGTCATCGTACTGGTCGCGCTTTATACCTCGATCTTTGTGGTGAAAGAAGGCGAGCGTGGGATTAAGTTCCAGTTCAGCAGCGTCGTGCGTGATGGCGACAAACGCCCGGTAATTTACGAGCCGGGTCTGCACTTCAAGGTGCCGTTCATTCAGTCCGTGAAAACGCTGGATGCGCGTATCCAGACCATGGATAACCAGGCCGACCGTTTCGTGACCAAAGAGAAGAAAGACCTGATCGTTGATTCTTATATCAAATGGCGCATCAGCGATTTCAGCCGTTACTTCCTGGCAACGGGCGGTGGCGACGTTTCTCAGGCAGAAGTGCTGCTGAAACGTAAGTTCTCTGACCGTCTGCGTTCCGAGATTGGTCGTCTGGATGTGAAAGACATCGTGACCGACTCCCGCGGCCGTCTGACGCTGGAAGTACGTGATGCGCTGAACTCCGGTACAGCGGGCACGGAAGACGAAGTGGAAACGCCAGCAGCGGATGACGCGATTGCTAAAGCGGCTGAACGCGTTCAGGCGGAGACCAACGGTAAAGTGCCGGTGATCAACCCGAACAGTATGGCCGCGCTGGGTATCGAAGTGGTTGACGTGCGTATCAAGCAGATCAACCTGCCAGCGGAAGTGTCCGAGGCGATTTACAACCGTATGCGCGCCGAGCGTGAAGCGGTAGCCCGTCGTCACCGTTCACAGGGCCAGGAAGAGGCTGAGAAGCTGCGTGCAGCAGCGGACTATGAAGTCACCAAGACGCTGGCAGAATCTGAGCGCCAGGGCCGTATCCTGCGCGGTGAAGGCGATGCCGAAGCGGCGAAGCTGTTTGCGGATGCCTTCAGCCAGGATCCTGACTTCTACGCCTTTATCCGTAGCCTGCGTGCTTACGAGAATAGCTTCCAGAGCAACCAGGATGTGATGGTGCTCAGCCCGGACAGCGATTTCTTCCGTTATATGAAGACGCCGACTAACGCAACGCGATAAACTCATGCACGTTTGAGTATTCAAACCACCGCTCTCAACGGAGCGGTGGTTTTCTTTTATAAGGAATAAAAATGAATTCAACGATCTGGCTCGCACTGGCTTTGGTCCTGGTGCTGGAAGGTCTTGGACCGATGCTTTATCCACGCGCCTGGCGTCGAATGATCGCCACGATGAGCCAGCTGCCTGATAATATTTTGCGTCGTTTTGGCGGAGGTCTTGTGGTTGCGGGCATCGTGATCTACTACATGTTGAGGAAAACGATTGGCTGATCAAAAAGTAGGCGCAATCGGCGTATTTTGAGGTCAAAAAGTGCTGTATATCTGAAAAAGCGATGGTAGAATCCATTTTTAAGCAAACGGTGATTTTGAAAAAAATGGGTAACAACGTCGTCGTACTGGGCACCCAATGGGGTGACGAAGGTAAAGGGAAGATTGTTGATCTTCTGACTGAACGGGCTAAATATGTTGTACGCTACCAGGGCGGTCACAACGCAGGCCATACTCTCGTAATCAACGGTGAAAAAACCGTCCTCCATCTTATTCCATCAGGCATTCTTCGCGAAAACGTCACCAGCATCATCGGTAACGGCGTTGTGCTGTCTCCTGCTGCGCTGATGAAAGAGATGAAAGGTCTGGAAGACCGTGGTATCCCTGTTCGTGAGCGTCTGCTGCTCTCCGAAGCCTGCCCGCTGATCCTGGATTATCACGTGGCGCTGGACGTAGCGCGTGAGAAAGCGCGCGGTGCGAAAGCGATCGGCACCACCGGTCGTGGTATCGGCCCGGCTTACGAAGATAAAGTTGCGCGTCGCGGTCTGCGCGTGGGCGACCTCTTCGACAAAGCCACCTTCGCTGAAAAACTGAAAGAAGTGATGGAATATCACAACTTCCAGCTGGTGAACTTCTACAAAGCTGACGCTGTTGACTACCAGAAAGTGCTGGATGACGTCATGGCGATCGCTGACATTCTGACCGGTATGGTTGTTGATGTGTCCGATCTGCTGGACCAGGCGCGCAAGCGTGGCGACTTCGTCATGTTCGAAGGTGCGCAGGGTACGCTGCTGGACATCGACCACGGTACCTATCCGTACGTTACCTCCTCTAACACCACTGCAGGTGGCGTGGCGACCGGCTCTGGCCTGGGTCCACGTTATGTGGATTACGTTCTGGGCATCATCAAAGCATACTCCACTCGCGTGGGTGCGGGTCCATTCCCGACCGAGCTGTTTGATGAAACCGGCGAGTTCCTGTGCAAGCAGGGTAACGAGTTTGGCGCGACCACCGGTCGTCGTCGTCGTACCGGCTGGCTGGATGCGGTTGCCGTGCGTCGTGCAGTGCAGATCAACTCCCTGTCTGGCTTCTGCCTGACCAAGCTGGACGTACTGGACGGCCTGAAAGAAGTGAAAATCTGCGTAGGCTACCGTATGCCAGATGGCCGCGAAGTGACCACCACGCCGCTGGCTGCTGACGACTGGGAAGGCATTGAGCCAATCTACGAAACCATGCCGGGCTGGTCTGAGACCACTTTCGGTGTGAAAGAGCGTAGCGGCCTGCCGCAGGCGGCGCTGGATTACATCAAGCGTATTGAAGAACTGACCGAAGTGCCGATCGATATTATTTCTACCGGCCCGGATCGTACTGAAACGATGATCCTGCGCGACCCGTTCGACGCATAATCTTCGTGAATGCTGGCCTGCGGGGTGACCCGTAGGCCGGATAAGCGTAGCGCCATCCGGCGAACGCTCCTGGATCTCCGCTTTTTCGCCCCGTCTGTCAAATAAATTAGCCGCTAACTATCTGGCTGGTTTATCATCATTAATGAATATCTCTGCGGTTTGTCCGCGATTTCCCTTTTTCCTGAGGTTGATGTGCAGTTAACAAGTTTCACCGATTACGGCTTACGTGCGCTGATCTACATGGCGTCGTTACCCGAGGGGAAGATGACCAGTATCTCTGAAGTCACAGAGGTCTACGGCGTATCCCGTAATCATATGGTCAAAATAATCAATCAACTTAGTCGTGCCGGATACGTTGCTGCCGTCCGCGGGAAGAATGGTGGGATCCGTCTCGGTAAACCGGCACAGAGTATTCGTGTTGGCGATGTGGTACGTGAACTGGAGCCGCTGTCTCTGGTGAACTGCAGCAGCGAGTTCTGCCACATCACGCCCGCTTGCCGCCTGAAAAAGGCGCTTTCAAAGGCCGTGCAAAGTTTTCTCATGGAACTGGATAACTACACGCTGGCCGATTTGGTTGAAGAGAATCAACCGCTTTATAAATTATTGCTGGTGGAATGAAGAAAATTTCCACCGGAGCTGACAACGGAGGAACCGACATGTCACATGATCCTTTCCAGGAACGCGAAGCCGAAAAATACGCGAATCCTATTCCCAGCCGCGAGTTCATCATTGAACACTTAACAAAACGCGAAAAACCCGCCAATCGTGAAGAACTTGCCGTTGAATTAAACATTGAAGGTGAAGAGCAAATTGAAGCCCTTCGCCGCCGCCTGCGCGCGATGGAGCGTGACGGGCAGCTGGTCTTTACCCGCCGCCAGTGCTACGCGCTGCCAGAACGCCTCGATCTGCTGAAAGGGACCGTCATTGGTCACCGCGATGGCTTCGGCTTCCTGCGCGTGGAAGGTCGTAAAGACGATCTCTACCTCTCGTCTGAACAGATGAAGATGTGCATCCACGGCGACCAGATCCTGGCGCAGCCGCTGGGTGCTGACCGTAAAGGCCGCCGCGAAGCGCGCGTGGTTCGCGTTCTGGTGCCAAAAACCAGCCAGATCGTCGGGCGCTACTTTACCGACGCGGGCGTGGGCTTTGTGGTGCCGGACGATAGCCGTCTGAGCTTCGACATCCTGATCCCACCTGAAGAGGTGATGGGCGCCCGCATGGGCTTTGTGGTGGTGGTGGAACTCACCCAGCGCCCAACCCGTCGCACCAAAGCGGTAGGTAAAATCGTCGAAGTGCTTGGCGACAACATGGGCACTACCATGGCCGTTGATATGGCGCTTCGCACCCATGAAATTCCGTACATCTGGCCGAAAGCGGTTGAAGAGCAGATCGAAAGCCTGCGCGAAGAAGTGCCGGAAGAGTCCAAAGCGGGCCGCGTGGATCTGCGCTCCCTTCCGCTGGTCACTATCGACGGTGAAGATGCCCGCGACTTCGATGACGCCGTCTACTGCGAGAAAAAACGCGGCGGTGGCTGGCGTCTGTGGGTGGCTATTGCAGACGTAAGCTACTATGTTCGTCCGCACACCCCGCTGGATAACGAAGCGCGCAGCCGCGGAACCTCGGTGTACTTCCCGTCCCAGGTCGTGCCGATGTTGCCGGAAGTGCTGTCTAACGGCCTGTGCTCCCTGAACCCGCAGGTTGACCGCCTCTGTATGGTTTGCGAGATGACCATCTCCACCAAAGGGCGCTTAACCGGCTACAAGTTCTACGAAGCGGTGATGAGCTCGCACGCGCGTCTGACCTATACCAAGGTCTGGCATATGCTGCAGGGCGACCAGGATCTGCGCGAACAGTACGCGCCGCTGGTTAAACACATCGAAGAACTGCATAACCTCTACAAAACGCTGGATCAGGCGCGCGAAGAGCGCGGCGGGATCTCCTTTGAGAGTGAAGAAGCGAAATTCATTTTCAACGCTGAACGCCGCATCGAGCGTATCGAACAGACCCAGCGTAACGATGCGCACAAGCTGATCGAAGAGTGTATGATTCTGGCGAATATCTCGGCGGCACGCTTCGTCGAAAAAGCCAAAGAACCGGCGCTGTTCCGTATTCACGATAAGCCGACCACGGAAGCCATTACGTCGTTCCGCTCCGTGCTGGCCGAACTCGGTCTGGAGCTGCCAGGCGGTAACAAGCCAGAGCCGCGCGATTACGCCGAGCTGCTGGAATCCATTAGCGATCGTCCGGATGCAGAAATGCTGCAGACGATGCTGCTGCGCTCTATGAAGCAGGCGATTTACGATCCGGAAAACCGGGGACACTTCGGCCTGGCGCTGCAGTCTTACGCCCACTTCACCTCGCCGATCCGTCGTTATCCTGACCTCTCTCTGCACCGTGCGATCAAGTATCTGCTGGCGCAGGAGCAGGGCCATAAAGGGAACACCACCGAAACCGGTGGCTACCACTATTCGATGGAAGAGATGCTGCAGCTGGGTCAGCACTGCTCCATGACCGAACGTCGTGCCGATGAAGCAACACGCGACGTGGCGGACTGGCTGAAGTGTGACTTTATGCTCGATCAGGTAGGTAACGTCTTTAAAGGCGTGATTGCCAGCGTGACCGGCTTTGGTTTCTTCGTTCGTCTGGACGAGCTGTTCATCGACGGTCTGGTGCACGTCTCCAGCCTGGATAACGACTACTACCGCTTCGACCAGGTCGGTCAGCGCCTGATTGGCGAATCTGGCGGCCAGACCTATCGTCTGGGCGACCGTGTGGAAGTGAAGGTCGAAGCCGTGAATATGGACGATCGTAAAATCGACTTCAGCCTGATCTCCAGCGAGCGCGCGCCGCGTAACGTCGGTAAAACCGAGCGTGAAAGGGCGAAAAAAACCGCTAACGGTAAACCGGGCGGCGGTAAACGTCGTCAGGCGGGCAAGAAGGTAAACTTCGAGCCGGACAGCGCGTTCCGCGGCGAGAAGAAACAGAAGCCGAAGGCGGCGAAGAAAGAAGCTCGTTCAGCGAAAAAACCTTCCGCTAAAACGCAGAAAATCGCTGCCGCCACCAAAGCGAAGCGCGCGGCCAAGAAAAAGCAGGCGGAGTAAATTCTCCCCTCACCCTGACCCTCTCCCCTACGGGGGGAGGGGAAATACTTATTACGAGAACCATCAATGAGTGAAATGATTTACGGCATCCACGCGGTGCAGGCCCTTCTCGAGCGCGCACCGGAGCGTTTTCAGGAAGTCTTTATTCTGAAAGGGCGTGAAGATAAGCGTCTGATGCCGCTGATCCACGCGCTGGAAGCGCAGGGCGTGGTGATCCAGCTGGCGAACCGCCAGTTCCTGGATGAGAAAAGCGAAGGCGCGGTGCACCAGGGGATCATTGCCCGCGTGAAGCCGGGTCGTCAGTATCAGGAAAACGATCTGCCGGATCTGATTGCCGAGCTGGATAACCCGTTCTTCCTGATCCTCGATGGCGTTACCGATCCGCATAACCTCGGCGCGTGCCTGCGCAGCGCGGATGCGGCGGGTGTGCATGCGGTGATCGTGCCGAAAGATCGCTCCGCGCAACTGAACGCGACGGCGAAGAAAGTGGCCTGCGGCGCCGCGGAAAACGTTCCGCTGATCCGCGTGACTAACCTGGCGCGCACCATGCGTCTGCTGCAGGAAGAGAACATCTGGATCGTCGGTACCGCCGGTGAAGCGGACCATACTCTGTACCAGAGCAAAATGACCGGCCGCCTGGCGCTGGTGATGGGTGCGGAAGGCGAAGGCATGCGCCGTCTGACCCGCGAGCACTGCGATGAGCTGATCAGCATCCCGATGGCGGGCAGCGTGTCGTCCCTAAACGTTTCCGTTGCGACGGGTATCTGCCTGTTTGAAGCGGTGCGTCAGCGAGGGTAGTCTGTTGTGCCGGGGTGGCGGCTTCGCCTTACCCGGCCTACAAAGGCACGGTACCGTAGGCCCGGTAAGCGTAGCGCCACCGGGCATTAACCTCACTCCTCTAACGACCGCAAATGGTCATCCTTCCTCAGCGTCATCAGCGCGAAAATACTCACTACCGCCGTCGCCATCACGTAATACGCCGGAATATCCAGGTTGCCCGTCTGCTTAATCAGCCCGGTAATGATTAACCCTGCACATCCCGAGAAAATCGCGTTCGACAAAGAGTAGGCCAGCCCCAGTCCCGTATAGCGCACGCGCGTCGGGAACATCTCAGATAGCATCGCCGGGCCCGGTCCCGCCAGCATGCCCACCAGACCGCCCGCAATCAATACCACACCCGCCTTCACCACCAGCGTACTCGACTCCGCCTGCAGGATTTTCAGCAGCGGTAGGGCAAGGATCAGCAGCAGCGCGGTGGCGATAATCATCACCGTGCGGCGCCCGATCCGGTCGCTCAGGATCCCCGACGGAATAATCGTCAGCGCAAACCCAATATTGGAAATCACCGCTATCAGCAGCGCCTGGTTAAACCCGGTGTGCAGCGCCGACTGCAGATAGGTCGGCATAATCACCAGGTAGGTGTACCCCGCCGCAGACCAGACCATTACGCGCCCAATCCCCATCACGATAGCCCGGAGCGTGGCGGCAGTATCCGCCTGAGCGACAGCCGGTTTATCCTGCTGCTGCACAAAGCTTGGCGTTTCCTCCATGCTGACACGAAGCCACAGCGCAACGACGCCCATGGGCAGCGCCAGGAAGAACGGAATGCGCCAGCCCCAGTCGTGCAATGCCTCAGGCGTGAGAAGGGCGGAGAGCAGCGCCACGATGCCTGCGCCCGCTAAAAGCCCCAGCGCCACGGTAAAGGACTGCCACGCGCCATAGAGCCCACGCTTGCCGCGCGGGGCGAACTCCGTCATCAGCGAGACCGCACCGCCGTACTCACCGCCCGCGAACAGCCCCTGCAGGATGCGCAATAGCGTAATAATGAGCGGCGCGGCAATCCCGATGCTGGCATAAACCGGCACAATGCCGATGGCGGCGGTAGCGAGCGTCATCAGCACCAGCACAATGATTAACGTCGGCTTACGGCCAATCCGGTCGCCGATGCGGCCAAACACCACCGCACCCAGCGGGCGGAAGAAGAAGGCGATGGCAAACGAGGCGTAGGTGAGGATTAGGCTGGTAAGACCCGCTTCGCCTTCAAGCTGGAAGAAGTTTTTCGCAATGACGGTCGCCAGAAAACCGTAGACCGCAAACTCATACCACTCGATAAAGTTACCAATGGAGCCTGCAATTAATGCCCGCTTGTGCGCATCCGGTTGCATAACGATCCTCACTGAAAAGGGTAAGAATAAATTATTCAACAAAAGCGAAGTCATGAAATAGTTTATTCTTATGTTCTGTGAGCTATTTCACGAATGATATCAGCGGGATCGTGAACGTGTGACTCTCCTCCCATGCAGCGTGTGCGCGGTCTGTCCATACTTATCGTCATTGCCACTGAAGGAGGGAGACAGCATGCACTGGCAGACCCATACGGTATTCAATCAACCTGCACCGCTTTCCAACAGCAACCTTTTCCTTTCGGACTGCGCCCTGCGCGATGCGGTCGCGCGTGAAGGGGCCGAGTGGGATATTGAGTTGCTCGCCAGCATCGGACAGCAGTTAGGCACCGCGGAATCGCTGGAGCTGGGCAGGCTGGCAAACGTTAATCCTCCGGAGTTACTACGCTATGACGCCACCGGAGAGCGGTTGGACGACGTCCGATTTCACCCGGCATGGCACCTGCTGATGCAGGGACTCTGTGCCAATCGCGTGCATAATCTGGCGTGGGAAGAGGAGGCGCGTAAAGGGTCGTTTGTCGCTCGGGCCGCACGCTTTGTGTTGCATGCTCAGGTGGAGGCGGGCACGCTTTGCCCGGTCACCATGACGTTCGCCGCCACGCCGCTGCTGCAGCAGGCGCTCCCCAAAGCATTTCACGACTGGCTGACGCCGCTGCTCAGCGATCGCTACGATCCGCATCTGGCCCCCGGTGCGCAAAAGCGCGGCCTGCTGATCGGTATGGGAATGACGGAAAAGCAGGGCGGCTCAGACGTGCTCAGCAACACTACCAAAGCGGAAAAATGCAGCGACGGCAGTTACAGGCTGGTGGGGCATAAATGGTTTTTCTCCGTCCCGCAAAGCGATGCACACCTGGTGCTGGCCCAGGCGAAAGGCGGGCTATCCTGCTTTTTTGTGCCGCGCTTTTTGCCTGACGGACAGCGCAACGCCGTCCGGCTGGAGCGCCTCAAGGACAAGCTCGGAAACCGCTCCAACGCCAGCAGCGAGGTGGAGTTCCTGGATGCTTCCGGCTGGCTGTTGGGGGAAGAGGGCGAAGGGGTACGGCAGATCCTCAAAATGGGCGGTCTGACGCGCTTTGACTGCGCGCTGGGCAGCCACGGGCTGATGCGTCGGGCGCTCTCGGTGGCGCTGTACCATGCCCATCAGCGGCAAACCTTCGGCAAAAATCTCATCGACCAGACGCTAATGCGTGAGGTGCTAAGCCGGATGGCACTGGTGCTGGAGGGGCACACGGCGCTGCTGTTCCGCCTGGCCCGGGCGTGGGACAAGCGTGCCGATCCGCAAGAGGCCGCCTGGGCGCGGCTGTTTACCCCGGCTGCGAAATTTAGCATCTGTAAAGCGGGCATCCCGTTTGTCGCTGAAGCGATGGAGGTGCTGGGTGGGATCGGATATTGCGAAGAGAGCGAACTTCCCCGCCTGTATCGCGAGATGCCAGTCAACAGTATCTGGGAAGGATCGGGGAATATCATGTGCCTGGACGTGCTGCGCGTGCTGGCGAAGCAGCCGGGCATTCACGATCTGCTTGCCGATGAGTTTGCACAGGTGAAAGGGCAGGACAGACACTTCGACCGCAGCTGGCGACAGCTGCAGCAAAAACTGCGTAAACCGCAGGAGGCGCAGGGGCGGGAGATCGCGCAGCAGCTTTTCTTGCTCGGTACCGGGAGCCAGATGCTGCGGCACGCATCGCCGCCTGTGGCGCAGGCGTGGTGCCGCATGATGCTGGACACCCGTGGCGGTACGCTGATGAGCGAGCAGGTGCAAAGTGACCTGCTGCTGCGCGCCACGGGCAGAGTCGGCTAGCCTTTTAGCTGGAACAGACTCACCAGCTGAGTCAGGTGTGAACCCTTCTCGCGCAGCGTTTGAGCCGTTTGCTCGCTGCGTGAGACGCGATCGGCATTGATATGCGACGCTTCGCCAATATGGGTCATGGCGAGGTTCACCTGGCCGATCCCGGCGGACTGCTCGCGTGAGGCATGGTTAATCTCTGTGACCAGCTGGCTGATGTTATCGATATGAACAATGATGGCGTCCATCGCCAGACGCGTCTGTTCAGA
>NZ_AVOP01000014.1:0-91895 GCF_000733275.2 Enterobacter sp. EGD-HP1 | reverse complement strand
CAGAGACAGGCTTGCCTGTTTCACCAGCTCCTGGAGGTACTGAATCATTAGGTCCTGGGCAATGAAGTCGGAAACCTGCAGAAGGTACGTGGCGCTCATCCCCATACTCTGGGCGTTAGTCAGATACTTCAGCACCGGTACAGAGGTGGTGTTCACAAAGCCTTTTTCCTGGTCGGTCAGCGCAATATCGTCGACCAGCTTGCTCTGCATTGAGAGCATCAGGTTTTTAACCAGCGTGACCAGAGCGTTGGACTCAGAAATCGTCAGATTGGTGACAACAGGACCCAGGCAGAGATCGGATTCGTCACATCCGTAGACCTTCGCCGTTCCTCCGCGCATCAGGACTTTAATCAGGTCGCGGTTATCAACCAGTGGCGTCAGAATTGTCACATCGCCATTCTTGTTGAAAATGATGGAGCCGACGGTACTCATGACCAGCTCCTTCAGCGCGCGGTCATTGCCGAGAAGGCCATTCTTACTGAGGGTGTCCCAGATAAGGTTTTTGTTCTTCAGCACCTGATCCTTCTCAGCATCACCGGCTTTAGCCGTGACTTTGTCGCCCTGTCCTCCGACGGTACAGCCCTGACGGGAAGCCGCCCAGTCGGAGAACATGTTGGTTTCGCCGGCAATGTCCTGGCAGATTTTCTGCTGGGAGACCTGCGTCACTGGCCACAACCCGCCGATGATGCCCTGCGCAGCCTGGCATGAACTCATGTTCATGGAGTTAACATCACTGGCCAGTTTCTGCAGGAAGTCTTTAGCCTGCTTCAGCTCCGGTACCATCGTCTGCAGGGCCAGGTCGAAAGCATAGCCGGCGGCGTTGCTCATGATTTGCTTCACGAATCGCTGGATTTCCTCGCCGCTGATCATACTGAACGACCCGAGATAGGCATCGATACCGCCGCAGCCGGCGTTAAGGGAAGGCAGCTGCATCGAGATCAGCTGGACGTTTTTTACGGGGTTCCGGAGGTATACCGAGCCACCGGAGAAGTACCCTGCCGCCTGCCCCTGCCATGCCTGCGCCTGAGTCACGTTGCCGCTGTAGCCCAGATTATTGAAGAAACCGTTCAGATCGCCGTTGACGTCCGCCTGAGCAGGCAGAGCTGCCAGGCCTGAGAAGAACACGACCCCTGCCGTAATAAGCGCCTTAATCATTTGGCACCTCCACAGCTTGCGTATTCTTGCCTGCCGGGCTGTCAGCACGGTTAATTTTGCGGCAAAGATATCTGGCCAGACAGAACCAGCTGCAGACGAGTAAATTCACCGCTATGAGCACGCAAATCGCGCCGATAACGCTCCAGAGCAGGTACTGCGGATAGTGGATGAGAAGCGAGAGCGTAAACTGTTCGGCGCGGTCAACGGACATCGCACTGAGCGTTGTGATGGCGCACTTCACGTATACCCTTTCGACTACGACGGTATAAATTAAGGCATAAAACAGTTTCAGAGTTAACAAATCCGTCCATTTTCGGGCTTCCGTATCCGCACTACAGTCTTTCACTATCGCGAAAGCCTGGTTTCGGATAAGCGTCTTCAGTCTGGTAAGCCTCATGCAATCTCCTCCCGGGGTTTCCTGGCCAGGGTCTGCCGGCAGACGTAAAGCCCGGTGACGGTGAAAAAGAATCCGATGCTCAGCGAGATTAGCAGGAGAACCGGAAAGTCCTGCAGACAGGTTGTCAGTTCAGGGCGGTCCATAACGCTGACCACCCGGTGGGCGAGCACCCCGTAGAATGCTGCGGACACAAGCAGCGTCACGCTGAATAACAGCCACACGCGCTCGGTACGCGATAACGCATACGTGTTTGTCGTCATTTTGTAGTCCGTTTGTATTACTGAGGGGTGACCTGCGCGCTTGCCGGCATTGGCGGCAGCATCTTCGGATCGACGTTATCCATGTCTGCCTGAATCAGGCTGGCCATCCGACTTTCAAGTGCGGGGATGTCCATCACGCCCTGGGTGAGTGGATAGGCTTTCAGGGTGTTGACGTTGACCATAAAGGCCGTCGGTGTCGCAATCGGCAAACCGTTTCCGAAGAAGGTGACAATCTCATCTGCGATGGGAGAGTTAGGGTCCGTCTTACGCGGGATCATCGGGGTCGGGTAAGATACGTCCCCGCCGCCGTCAAGGGCGTACGGGTACACCCTGATGGCATGCTCATCAGCCCAGCCCTTCAGCAGCGGGTCAAACTTAGCGCTGTACTGGCAGTGCGCCTGCATAAAGAGCACCACGGCATAATCTTTCATGTTAGCCCGACGTCCGTCCGGCAGCGCCATCAGGCTGGCTGGCGTGGGTACCGGAATGGTGGAGGCGGTGATGGCTGGAGCATCAGCGGAAGAAGCTGTTTTTGTCGCTTCAAGCGCCATTAACTCCTCACGCGCACCGGCGTTTGCCAGCAGGGGCAGGGATAACAGGAGCGCAGTGAATACGGATTTAACGTTCATGATCGGCTTCCTTATGCGCCTGCCCTCTTTCGTAACGGAACCAGCGATACACGGCATACACCACCATGCCAGCCGCCCCGGCCCACATACCATTACACAGCCACAAGAGCCCTTGCTGCGTATGTTCCACGGACCAGGTCATCAGCTCGCTCAGTACGCGCGCCATCGTGCCCCAGAAAATCAGTCCTGCGAGAATAGCGGGGTTCATTCGTGTGTCTCCTTGTTCTGCCGTGCCAGAACCGAATGCAAGTCTGGTGACATTTTCTTTCGGGCGGCCAGGTTCAGGCCTCGGAATACAAACCACACTCCAAAGCCAAACATCACCGAGATAATCCAGGTGTTGAGCAACGTTGCATCTGTCGCACGCGCCCACGAATCGCTGTCCACAGGGCCACGCTGACACAACACTTCAGGCGGTGCTTTCGCTAAGGCAGGAGGCACAGGCTTTAATGACTCTCCGGGTTCAGGTGGCGAGAAGCTTCCTGCCACATTTTCATTAACACAGCCCATCACCTTGCCGGCAGGCGCCCCCTCAGTCAGGTGATGAAAGGTCGTCAGGAATTGCCGGGAAAGTGAGCCGTCTGACGCCGCCAGCATTACAAACACATACAGCATCAGTGCCGGGCCGAGGACAAAGGAATACAGGGCCGCCCGCCCTGCATCGCGGATGAGGGTAAACAGTGTTTTTGTCATAAAAGGCTCTCAGGAATTGGGTTTAAAGCCGGTGGCCACGTTCAGGAATCGCTTCGACAGGTCATCCTGCGTCATGAAGCCGTAAGACAGCGCGCGGTAATTCTTGCTTCGTGGGTCAACAAGGTAGAGCGCCGGGAAATGCGTAATATTCATTGACCGGGACTGCCCCGTATCCGGACGGCTCTGCGGCAGGGAGGCTGCCACCTGGCCATCAACCGATACCGGTATAAGCGAAATCCCGTTGGTTTTCGCAAAGTCCGCCACCACACCCGCCATCTGCACATCAATCGGGTCACTGCCCCGGTAGAAGTAGAACAGACCGTACTGCTGCGCCAGCTGCTCCACGGCGCTCTGCCGCGTCTGCTGGTCGCGGGTCTGCATAAACGGCGCCATGCTGTTGTAGTGCGGATACTCCAGGTTGTAGTCGAGGTCCGGGTGGCTCAGCTGCGCCGCCGCAAAGGACTGGCTGAACATCGATGCCCGATCGGTCCAGAATTTCTGCCAGCGCAGGAACGTCGCCGTGTTTTCCCGGGAGGGAAACAGGATGGCGCGGTTAAGCGCCTCCTGTGTGTATCCTTTCAGCACCCGGGCCTGTTCCATAGGGGACATTTTGCTGAGATCCGGAATGGCCTGCGGTGCAGGCTGTTGTGGCTTTCTGGGCTGCTCCGGCGGCTTTTTCGGCTCGTTGTACCAGGACCAGCCGGTGAACGGCTCTGCCGGCGTCACAATCTCCTCGGCCATCACCGTATGGCTCGTCAGCGCCATAAGCAGGCCACAGAGGACACGCTTCATTTACCACCTCCCTGCTGATTCACCTGCGCGGCAATGCGCTCCTTAATCTGCTGGACCTGCGTGCTGGTATCGGGGATTTTCTGGTTCTTCATCAAATCCTCGTAGAAGTCAGAGAAGTTGATTTTGTCGAAGTCGATACTCTGCAGCTCCGGGACGGTGATTCCCCGACAGTTCGGACTGTCGCCGCTGCCGAACTTAACGCCCAGCTGGTCGCGACGCCCCTGCTCCTGAATGATGCGGGCAAGCTTGCCGTCAAAGACGCAGTAGACCTGACTTTTCTGGATGCAGGCACCCAGCACCTTGCGATCGCACCGCTCGCCGACGCTGACGGTAATTTTCTTCGCCTTCGCCTTCCCTATAGCCTTTTCTTCATCATCACATGCGGCCAGTCCGGCACTTTGCCCCCAGCCAGAGTCTTTGCAGCAGTTAGAGAAACCGGCAAAGGCCTTACGGCAGCGCATGGCTTTCCCCGTGAAGGCTTTAACTTCAATGGTACTGCTGGCGTCTTTTGCATCTTCAGCTGCCGAGGCAAGACCTGCCAGTTTGGCCACAGCCGTATCAAAACCGCTGCTTCCGGCACCATTGGTGTCGTCACACTCGCCTGACTTACAGATGTAGTCGCCGCCGCAAACCAGGCCGCCAGACTGATGAGTGGTCTGACACTGGTAGGTGTAGCTCATATGGGTACACTGCCCGTCGGTCGACTCGGTGCAGGTTGTTCCTGCCGCCGTACAGGACGGATTCGTCATCAGCGTTCCGCAGGTTCCCGTGGAGTCTGACGGTACGACATAGTTATCGGTGTACTCCCAGCAGTCGCTATAAACGTCATAGCTCTGGCCATTGTTAACAATGGTTTTATTTCCCCCCGGAGAGGTGCATGTTGACGTGGTTTTTTGCGCCTTCGACATATCCAGGCCACAGGAAGAGGACCAGTTAACTTCCGGAACCCACTTCTCTGTTGTCGCGATCATGGTCAATGTTACGGTCATGGTGGCCTCACCACTGTTCAGCCAGTCATAGGTTTTTCTTGCGTATTCTCTGCATCGCCCCTGGTTTCCATTAAGACAGTTTTTATTGAGTATCACACCTTGCGGTGAAGGCTGTCCCTCTGCCAGCACTGCACCTGCAGCACCAGGAAGAACCCACGAGTTGTCTCTTTTGGCAACTGACTCTTGATCAACACCCCACCAGGTTAACTGGTAATACATATTCTTATCGTTGAAATGTATGGCCAGCGAAGCACTGATAACCGGTCCTGAATAAGGGGAGGTAAACGTGAAATAGACGCGTTTGTCATTGTCATAGGTCCAGTTCCACATCGGTTTATCAATTGTGATGGTCTTCTGTTCAGTTGTTTTTTCTACATGCCCGCCCGCCACTGCTGTGCGGGTACAGGCCTCAACTGAGGCCACATCTTTATCGCAGGTGTAATTTTCAAAGGTTGTTTTCGATACCGTGACCTCCTTACACTGGTTCGCGGTCCCGTTTAGCACACCGTCAGCGCCAGCTTCCGCATTTTTACCGATAGTGATGAAAGGTGCGTTCGGGTCAATGGCGGGCGTCGGGTTCGTTTTTCCGGAGTTGATAACCGACTGCGCTGCGTCATTGCCCTGCAGCGCGGCCTGCCCTTTGTTGGCGAGCCCACCGTCGCCGCCATCCACGCCACCGTAATACCCTTTCTCCGGTGGGTTAGCGGTATAGCCTGGTATTGCGCCTGTGACGGTCCCTGGATTTTTCAGGGCTCCCGTCCCGGCGGAAGCATTGCCTTTGCCAAAGCTCGCTCCCGCCTCAAAGGCAGGATCAGCTGCGCCAGCCAGAAGCGGGAAAAGCATCAGCACCGTTGAAAGCAGTTTTTTCATTTGTCGGCCTCCAGAAGATGGCGTGCCGTTGCCGCACAATCACCACTTTCTGCCACTTTTTCGAGAGCCTGCTGCAGGGGCAGGCTTCCCCTGATTACGTCATAGTGGCCAGGGCAGGTCACCACCAGGGCGGGTACCGTGGTGATGTTGTACTGAGTGAACAACGTTGGATCGATTTGCACGCCAGCGTCCTTGTCCTCCTTACTCAGCTCAAACATTGCCGCCGCGGTCTGTCGCATGTCGTTATTAACCAGGCCGCGCAGCGTTGGCGGAATGTTGTAACGGCGGGCATCCTTCAGCATGGGCAGCAGACCTTCACGTGGAATACCGAGGCTCACAAAGTAAATAGCCGGGAACGTATCTTTTTCGCCCATCTTGTTGGTCTGGGCTGCGATATCGCCCTGCAGGCGGTTAATCAGGTCCAGTTGCTGCTGCGGTAAGACGGGTGCGGCCGCCGGATGCCCCTGCAGGTCTTCCTTCATCGCTGTCAGCGCATCCTGCTGACCTTTGATCCAGCTATGGTCGGAGACGGAGATATCGGTCTGGGCGCTCGCCAGGGCCAGCGGCGCGAAAGCAATCATGACGCTGATCGTCAGCGCCCGGAGATAAGCGTTTTTCATTGTCATGTCCTTAAAGGAATACGCAGTTACGTTTGCGCCAGAAGAGGTAGCCGAAGTTCTTTTTGGAGGATGGAGAGTTATGCGTTGTGCCCCAGAGCTGCGTGCTGGCCCCGAAGGGATGGCAGTTGCCCGGTTCGGGGTACATGTTTACCATCTGGTATCGCCATCGCTCTTTCGGGATGATCGGGGATGGATACTGGTTACATACGGCGACGTCCGCGCCCACGGAGTTCCATACCAGTCCCTCACGATGCATCTTGAAGGCCATTCGCTCTCCGACCAGCAGAGAGGCCTCGAGCGGAGAAAACTCACCGCTGGTAAAGCCTGTTAGCGGGTAGATAGAACCCTGACTACCTGCGCACCAGAACAGCGGCGACAGAGGGAGGCCAGCTGATGATGCAGCTGCGTCAGCAGCACAGGCCCCCTGAGCGATCAGGTTGCCGAACAGCGCTGCCTCGGGGTTAATCAGCATCGAGAGGGTGCTGTCATTCCAGAGAGGATCAACTTCGGAGAGATAGGCAATATCCATGTCGCCGGTCTGCAGACACCCCAGGCTGGTGATGATGTTCAGCCAGAAAATCAGCGGGTATTTGTACCAGTGAACATGGTAGAACGTGCCGGCAGCGGGCCGGTCACTCTGCCCTGCGGTTCCCGTTCCCGTTCGTCCGAGATCGATTTTAAAGCCGCCCATGTTGACCATGACGCCAGGCTCACGGGTTACGTCCACCATCGCCATTGGCTCCCAGAACCCGATGGCCAGACCGATACGATAAAACACACCATATGGACAAATCTGGATCGGCGAAGCCGGGTTGTTGGTATCCTTTTGTGGACCGGCGGCCAGCTGAATATTACCGAGCGTCATCGGAAACAGACACTTCCAGCAGACATCGCTTATCGGGTTAACCCAGCGGCCATCACCCGCGTTGCTGGCTGCGGCCGTTGCCTGAGCTGGCATCCAGGACAGCAGGATCAGCATCACACCGGCAAGCCATGAGAAACGCTTCATTTCACCTCCCGCAGCCACACACAGACCGGGCCGTCCTCAGTGTCATGAATGGAGCCGATGAACCAGCCTTCGCCCTGAGGCGCGGAAGGGAGCCAGTCACTGATGTTTTGTTTCCCCTTTTCCCAGTCGGCAATCACCTGGGGAGGCGCGTCGTTTTCCATCCAGCGGGTGGCGCAGGTCAGATTGTGCCGGCGCATCCAGTCGCCAAATTCAGTCTGCGTGGCCTCATCACTGGCGGGTGCAAAATAATGAGGGTGCGTCCAGAAGCCATTGCGGTCACGGGTAACCGTCACCGGCCTGACAGATTCAGGGTGAGTCATGGGGTATCTCCGGGAGTGCCGCAGCCACCGGACGGCGGGAGGGCTTAAAACAGGATTAATAGTTTTTGGTTTTGTCGGCCGCTTTCATGATGAATGCCAGCCGCTGGTCTTTGGACATATCCTCAAGAGCCAGCAAGCCAGCTCTTAACACTATTGAGGGATAATAAAGGGGATTTTCTGCAAGAATGGCCTTAAGCCGTAAAGCCGATTTTTCATCATGACGAACGGCTGTAACATTCTGGCCCTTTTCAGTATCAGGGTCTTTTTTCATGGCGTTACCTGGTCGGGGTTAATCGGAAACCGGGATGACATTCAGGCTGAGGCGGAGCGCAACGCAGTGAGCACCGAACATCCTGAAGGGCAGCGCGGTTAATCACTGGCTGTTTTCCGGTCTGGTGATGTACCAGCCAATGCGCTCACTGCCACGTATGAGTAATCTGAGCCACGAGCCGGCGTAACCATCGTTCATTGCTGCATCTTCGCTGTCCTGCATCGCCTCCTCAGTGACTCTCGGTGCCGTATAACACAGGCGTGCCCGAATAATCCGGCGGCTAATTTGTAGCCAGTCGGCCTCTGGGATCGTCACGCGCAGTGATTCATCGCGAGTGAGTGCATAGCCCGCCTCAGTCAGGCCTTTTTCCAGCTCTGCGAGCAATACCTGATAGTATTCCCGGTTAGCAAAGGCGTGAACCGCATCGGCATGTCGGGCACCGCCAAATAGTACGAGAGGGACGGGGATTCCCGATCTGCTCTCCCACGCCCGGCGTTCACGTCGGGCACATGCCACGTACTGAACAACAATCCAGCCAGCGAGTAGTGCAACGACGACCAGAATACTGGTCATGCCCTCGGTATCGCGCAAACAGGTGAGCACTCCCTGCAACCCCTGAGTGGCGGTGAAGCAGCTGATTAACGCCATGCGTTCATCTCCTCCATTCTGTTGCGGATAAGCCTGACGAGGTACATGGGAAACGCCTCATCACGTTCGTCTGGCGCTATCGGCTGACGCTGGTTCTCCGCGCACCACTGATGCCAGGCACCGGCGATCAACGCCGGTTGCCATGATGCGATTTCAGGGTACAGCTGACTGATTTGTTTCACGGTTTCGTCGCAGCCCCTGGTATCAGCATTGTGGCCTGTCATGAGCTGAGACGCAGGTGGCACAGCGGTATTGTGTATCAGTGACATTCGGCGTTCTCCTGCCCTTCGCCTGCAAACAACCTGTCGAGACGCTCGGAAAGTGACAGCGTCGGGCCCTTTTTACGTTTCGCGCTGTCCTCGGCCCGCATGTTCTCCAGTAAGAGGTGAATGATGTAGTCCGGGAAACGTTCATCACGCCTAGACGGCTCCCGACTGTCCTGCTGGTTCTGCTCACACCAGTGGAGCCAGGCTTTGGTCACCAGTACCGGATGCCAGGAGTCAATTTCGGGGTAAAGCGTCTTCAGTCGTTCTGCTGTTCCCATGCGCGGCGTTATCTCAGCGGGTTTGCGTGGTTTTCTGCCGTAACGTCGATGGGATGTGACCGCCTGACGCATTTCGGGAAACAGGTCACCTAACGTTGTTGCACTCATTTTTTCGCTCCTGATACCGGAATCTCTTCCACTTTCATCACGCGGCCGTCGCGCGATATCCGCGCGGGGATGTGTTCAAAACCGAATTTACGGGTCAGTACGCCAGACTGGTCGAAGTAGATACGTTCATTCAGCGCATCACTGGTTTCTTTGATGTTGCCGTTCACCAGGATGACCTTCACGCTGGTCTGGCCGGCGAGCTGCTGTCGGGTCCAGTTCACCTGCTCCTTGTCATCGCCGTCGATAAAAAAGAGCACCTGGCTGAAGGGCACCTTATCCAGAGGATTGACCGTGTCGCCCTTGCGGGCGATCACGTTGCCCTGCATGTCTGTGATCGTTTCCTTCACGGTAAATGTCGGGTCCCAGGCAAAGCTGCGGTATTCCTTCGCTTTCGTGAGCCCTTCCACCGGTGTCGGACGCACCGCATGCTCCTTCACTCTTTCCGTTGCCTCTTTGCGAAGGCGGTCCAGCTCGCCCGTCTGCTCCATTCCCTTCAGGCGATTCTGGATAAACGCCAGCATGTCCTGCTCTGCAGGCTCGAAGACGTTGCCCCAGGTACCGAGATCTTTCGCCCCGCTGCCGGCGGAAAGCATCAGCAGCATCATGGCCGTCAGCTGCAGTCGTTTTTTCACTGGCCCCCCTGGATGCGTCGGGCAATATCAGCACGAATTTCATTCGTGATATCGCGCTGCGGGCTCATCACCGCCGGCTTCACCAGAACGATGGCGTTGTGTGAGGACTGCCATGCATCCAGGCTGCCGGTCAGTGCCGCGTTGAACTGCTGGGTCATCGATTTAGCCCTGTTTTCATCGAGCTGTAACTGAGCGGACTGCTGCATGAAGAGGTCCACAGTCCCCTTCATGTCGAAGACCACCACCTCCGGGGTGACGGCTTTCGCCGTCACATATGCCACGCCTGTCATAACCAGAAGTCCCGCCAGCCCCATCATGCTGGCTTTAACCCAGCGGGATGTCTTGCTGGCTATCGTTACACCGTCGCGGACGGTGTCGCCGTTATACGGCTTGTCCTGTTGTTCACTCATGCTGCTTTCACCCACTCTTCAAGTTCGCGAAGTTCACTACCGTATTTTTTCTCCGCCAGCAGATACGCCGCCTCTTCCGCTGTCGCCCCCGCTTCTTTCTGCGCTTTCTGCATGAAAGCAAAGTCCTCGCCGCGCGAGCTGAACATGGCACGCGTCACGGGGTCGACGAACAGGCGATGGAAGGAGCTGTATTCACCGGCGTTTATCAGCAGGGAGCTGTAGCCGGTCTGCAGGGCTGGCTGGAAGCCACGGATAACTTCTTTTTCCATGTCCGAGAACTGATCCGGGTTATCGGCAAGGTACTGTTTAAACGCCTTCGCATCCTGCAAGAGGGTGATTTTGGTGGAGCTGTTGTTCCAGGCGGCTTCTGCTTCCTTACTGGCGCTGAAGTCCTTGATGCCCTGGGTGATGGTGATAAACGCCCCACGGTGACGACGCACGGTGCGGTAGCCGGTTTCGATAAACCTTGCCGCGTGTGGGTTGGAGCCACCCAGCAAACGCCAGGCCTCGTCGATGATGCAGACTTTTTTGAGGTCGCGCGGGCTGTGGTACATCTTTTCCTGTATCGCCAGAATGAGCGAGAACAGGATGGACGAGAGCAGCTTCGGCTTGTCTTCCAGGCTCAGCAGCTCCAGCACCGCGAAGCGGGTGGTTTCACCATCGAGCGTCGGTGCGTCGGCGTTGAAGTATTCTCCGTCAGGCCCCCAGGTGCAGTAGGTATCGAGCAACATGGCCAGCTCAGCAAGGCGCGCGATGATGGTCGGCTTGTCTGCGAACGCCTGGTTCACATCCTCATTGGTCAGGTAATTATGAACGTCGTCGATACGGGCTTTGTTTGCCTTCTTCTCCCACGCATCCATTACCGCTTTTTGCAGGATCGCTTCACAGACGCCATCCAGCGGCTGCGTCGGACTGGCGAGTACCGTCAGCAGGCGCACAATCCCTTCCGCAGAATGATTAATGTCCTTAACGTTGGCGAACGGGTTAAAGCGCAGTTTAGAGCCATCGAGATAAACCCCGCCGGCCTGGTGACAGTAGTTCTTGTAGCTGTCCCCCATGTCGATAACCCAGGCGTATCCCCCGGCATTCAGTACGTCACGAAGAATGCCCTGCGTCAGGAATGATTTACCGGCCCCGGACGTGCCAGTGACGGCGATGTTAAAGTTGGTACTGCCGTTCTCTTCACCAAACATGTCGTAGAATGCAACCTGGTTCCGGTAGGTCGGCAATGGCATACCCACGTTGGACAGCTGGCGTTCGGCGACGACCGGCATCAGGCTCACTGCGTTCCATGACTTGGAGCGTAGCGTTGCCCCCGTCATCTTCAGGTCTTCCCACATCCCTTCCTGCATGACGAACGGGAAACTGGCCAGCCAGTTGCGCATCTGCTGGTACTGTATCGTCACCATTTCCAGCTCGTTCTTACGGAACACGTTGACGGCGGCCAGTTCACACTTCTGTGCCTCGGTATTGTTATCCGGGGCGAACAGGGTCAGGTTGAAGTAGGTATTGCAGAGCGCGATTTCATTACTGTGAAGCTGCTCTCGGGTACGCCGCCATTCCTCTGCAGCCTTTTTGGTGTTGGGGAACAGTGCAGCGTAGGCTGAGTTGGCCTTTTTAGACAGGTCCTGGTCTTTACGGAAAGCCTCGCTCTGACTTTTGGTCTGTTCTTCCAGCGCCGTCGTCCAGGTCAGCATAAAGGGACAGGGTATCCCGAGGTCGGGAAAACGCAGGTTCTGCAGATTGTCAGCCCCCTGCCAGAGCGCGAATCGACGCGGATTTTTAGCAAGCTGCATGTTGATGATGCGACATGCCGATGCCGGCAGGCGTGTCCCGCGCGCGTCAATGGTTTCAGGCAGCTCCATCCGGATATGCGATGGATGCACCTTCAGGTCAATCCCGGGATCAACCACCTGGCGGTTGAGCTTCTCATCCTCGTTGTAGTCCCCGGAGGACGTCAGCACCTGTTCCTGACGGTAGTTCATCTGCTCGCGTACCGCAGACAGGAATGCGTGCACATCGGTGTTCATGCTGTCGATGCGCGCGGCTCCCAGTGAGACGCGGATGGTGTTACGTATCTGAATCAGGTCATCCATCACCCGCTGCACCTGGGAAGCGCGCTTAATGGGCTGACCGTAGACAATAAAGATACGGTAGTTACGCAGGTAGAGCGGGTATTCCCGTTCGTTGGCCAGGCCGTGCAGCGCGGAACGCTGCCAGAACGCGCGGGTGATTTTATTGAGATGATCGGCCATCCCCCCTTTCCACATGTCGTTACTCACGCCGCGATCGATGCGTTCCCCGACACACTTGCTGGCAAGCATAATGACGGTCACAGGGGTCTGGCGGGGAAGCTTCTTACGTAGCATGTCATCGAGCGCGGCCATCACCTGCTCGTTCGCGCCAGGAAGCGGGGCGGCCTCCATAATGAAGCCCGCAGAGCCGGCATTGACGAAAATTTCATTCTTGTCGTCGTAATACCGGTACGGCAGCGCAGCGACCAGAGACGGATAGTCCCAGGTCTGGGAAAGGTTGTTGCGGGCCGTTGCTGCACCGTCTTCCTCTTTCCCGTTTTTCAGCATATCCATCAGGCTGTCGACAAAACTCATTTTCGGCCCTCCGCAGCGGCCCGGATCAACTCCAGGCGCCGCAGCTTCTCTTCGTTCATCTGGCCGGTGTACGGTGCATCACCGGCAGTTTTAATCTGCCAGTCACGGCTCACGCTCAAAACGGCCAGCGTTTCATCGTCGGTATCGACTGACTGTGTGGCGGTGATTTGCGTCGTTCCTTTCCGTGAATGGACTAACGATTTCGCCAGATATTCGACGCCGTTCCTGCCGGAAATGTAGTGGCTGCTCATTCCCCTCCCTCCCCGATGACGCGGTAGCTTTCATCCCAGTGGGATTTGTTTTTCACGAACTCGACCACAGCCGGCTGATGAAAGTTGTCGTCCGTGTCCACCCAAGGTGCAATCCACAGGCGCTGCGTGGCGTCTGGAATACGCTGAACCGGAACGCGGCCCGCCGTGTTAACCGGCACAGGGGCTGCATGACTGGACGTGTCCAGCGGCGTGACCAGCGAACCTGACGATTTCGCCGGCGCAGTGGTCAGGGGGCGCGGTGCGACAGGCTTAGCGGCGGTGGTTCCGGTTGCTGCGGCGGAAACAGGACGGAAGGGATTCACGACCGGTGCTGAATTGCGCAGTGCCGGCAGGGTTTCACCCGCAGGCTTTTTTGCGGTTTTCTCTGCCGTCAGGTCATCCAGACTTTTACCCTGAGCGGCCAGCTTGTTGGCCTCACCGGTAGTCAGGCACTGGTCGGTTGCGGTCTTGTTGCAGTCGAAATCAGAATTGAGACCGGCGCAGCCGGTCAGTGCGCTGCACAGCAGTGCAGCACCCAGTAGTTTTTTCATGGGGTAACTCCGGTTTTAATTTAAGGGGTATTCAGGGAGGGGTAATACTCAGTTTCGATTATTTGCAGTTGCTCTGAATCACAGTGAAAATTTTCTGGCAGTCGCTGTCATTTCATATCTCCTGCGCTAAAGATACGTAAGTCACTCAACCCGCCGGCCTCACAGCGCATCACGGCTGTCATGGCCTTATCGGGCGTCCATTCCATCCGGGTGATTTCACCGTCCTTAACGCCGTAAGAGCCGTTCATTACGCAGGTCACGGGGACTGATTTACCGGCGATGCCCTGTGTTGCACTAACGGCGATCAGCGCTTTTTCCCCAGGTGTAAACGCAGATGGATAGCTCCAGTTGAATGCCACATCTGACAGTTCTGGAGGCGGTGGCGGAATCTGCTGGTTTTCTTTTTTCGCCTGCGCAATTTGTTGATTTAGCCACTCCTTATCAGAGGAGGAAAGGTCGTGCTGACTCAATAACCAGACCAGCAGCGCGGTTCCCATCCAGCCCGGTCCGCTTCGTTCTTTCTCCCGAATAACTGTCTGCAGCTTTTCTGAAGGAAGGGTTTGCGATTGAGACAAAACAGAACGGTAGCTGCCGGTTTTTTCAGGTGTCCGTGAGTTGAAACGGTTGACCGGCGTCACGGGTACAGCGCTTTTATACGTGACCGGTCCTGACGTCGACGGTCGCGGGGAACTTCGTACAGCAGAGCCTTTGGTTGAGGACGAGCTGAAAGACCTTGAGCCAGAACCAGGGCTTTTACCAGCATGCGCAGTTAAGGTGCTGAGCAGTAGCCCTGCGGTCAGGCCTGCTGCCATAAGGCGTCTGGACATTATGTTCATTGCAGCTCCTTAAGGGCTGCCAGCCCGTTAACTGTTATGACGGTCTTATCCCGTGCCTGTTTCTGAATCCACTGAATCTGGCGGGGGTTCAGGAGTTGGGTCACCGGAGAGTGGCTTTCATCCTGCCAGATACGGCAGTTACCGATGCAGCGAAGCTGCCAGAGATAAGCGCTGCCAGGGTCCTGCAGCTCCTGGTAGATGGAGTAAATCTTTGCAGGTGCGCTGTTCTCTCCCGCCAGCCAGGCCCGTGAGTAGTAACCCGCCGCGCGCTGGCTGTCTTTGATTGTCCACTGTCCTTTTTGCAGTATGTCCCCGGCTGCCATTAACAGCTCTTTGTCCTTCCGGTTTCCTGCTGCTTTTTCTGCGAGCATCAGGAGTGGCTCATAGAGCTCGGGTCGGCTGCCAACAAACCCCGGTGCGTCATCCCGGCTGAACACCAGGACCAGTGCATCCGGATTATTTTTCCGGGCTGCACTCAGAACCAGTGAGGCTGCCAGTTCGCTGTATTGTTCACGAATATCGCTGGAGATATCGCCTGGGTCACTGGCAGACAATTCCAGCCAGGCATGCCAGGGGTCTTTATCAGCGAGGGCCTTTTTCTTTGCCACCTGGAAGCTTTCTTCACCGCGTCCGGTCGCAGGCCCAAATAAAGAGTCCAGCGCGCTGACCATCCCGGCGGCAGCAAGATGAGGTGTACTGAACAACAGGGCCAGAGAGAGTGTGATTGCTGTTTTATGCTTCATTCACTTCGTCCTTTTTGCTATCGGCGCAGTTTTTCTTCCTGAGGAACTTCAGGCCTGGTTTCTTTTCTGGCCAGACGCTCATCACTTCCAGCTGATACCAGTTTCTGACGTTGCTTACCGTGAGGCCTTCCGTTTCGGTCTGACGCTTCAGGTGCTCCCAGGCAGAAAGGTTCAGGGGTTCATAAGCAGAAAGCTTCCTGTCGAATACCTCCGCCCAGCTTTCGTTGTAGCGAGGGACAATTCGCCTGCATATCCACTGACTCGAAAAGAACCAGATAACCAGGAAACCCAGCGCCCATAGTAGTTGGCAGTACGCGAGAACCGGCCACGCGGTCCCAAGGTACATGACAAGCCAGATAAACATGAACCGGCTTCCTTCCGGAGTGGCGCGTCCTGCCTCCCATTCAGCAATGTGTATCCGCATGCTCCTGAGCAGGCTGTTATTACGCTCGTCGTCACGCATTTCGGCTTCCTTAGCTATCTGGCCAGATTGGGGGGCGTATACGAGTCAGGACGATGGCCATGAAGATTGCACCAAAGATGCGAAATGCGTATTCCTCCCGTACTCCTTTGATAATGATTGCAATCACCGCCACCCAACAGAGGACCCAACAAATCGAATAGAGCCAGTTAACTGTTATCCTTATACGACGGTTCCCATCCTTTGCTTTGCAGTCTGGCCCGCCCCCCTGCGCTTTTGTTTTCATTTGCCCTCTCCATTACAGTCGGCCTTCTGGCCAGACTCCCGTTTATCCAGCCATTCAGTGAAGCTGTAGCGTTGCTGCTCATCTCGTTGACGCTCGAAAAGCGCACGCGCTTCTTTTTCGTCTTTGAGCCATGCAGCAATGTCATCAGGCTCTATTGCCCTCTTCTCTTTCACTGTGCGGCACAGTTTTTCGAACGCGTCTTTATCTCTCGGGCTAACCGACTGTAATGCCTGATTGATTCGGCCTTCCCAGCTATCGGGAGCGTCCATTTTGCCTGACGCTGCCACGAACAAGAGGAAACCGAGGACCATGCCCATAAAGATAAATCCAGGCTGTTGATAAAAAACACCGTAGAGAAACATGCTGCCCGGGATGGCTGCTGCGCACCAAAATATCCGGTACTTATGTAGCCTTTTACCGGCACGCCATTTCTTCAGGTCTTCTTCGATAGCATCCAGCTCAGTTTTAAACGACATATGCAGCTCCCTTAGTTGATGGTGTCACCGAGGCGCAGCTGACTGGCCTGACGGAGAACGTCATCCGGGTTGATATTGCCGACTGAGGTGGTACTGGATGCGGTGGTTTGGCTCGCCGGTTGCGGAGTTACGGCATTCTGCGCGGCGTTGCCGGCTTTCTGCAGTTCCTCTTTCGCTTTCGCGTCCTCGGCGTCCTCGATGGTTTCAAGGCGGAAACCCTTCTGGAATACAACGGTCACCTGATTGCCGGCGCCGATATCAATTACCGGGTGGTACTGCTCAGCGCGTTTAATCCAGTACTGGCTCAGCGTGTCGGCCGCCTTGCTGGCCCCGCCGCCTATGCCCTGCTTAAACACGTCACCGGCTCCGACATCCGCTGTGGCACCGAGGCCGACGGATGGTGTAGCGGCAGATTTGATACCTTCGCCAAAGCCTGACAGGAGGCCTGCTGCACCGGCGTAGCCGACAATCATGCCGTTTCGCATAACGGGCTTGCCGCGAATGCCGCCTTTACCCTGGAAGCTGACATGTCCCTGAAACTCCATGTCAACGTGCTTGCCGTTTTTCAGGATGCAGCTGATGGACTGGGTGCGGACGTTTCCGCGCTCGCTGGAGATATCGCCCCACATCTCACCCACAATAAAGCAGCCGTCAGCGTTGAACTCCTTGTTGTTGGGCATCTGAATGTTGCCCTGCAGGCGAATGGTAACAGGGCTGGTATTCTGCTGGCCGGTGACGCTGGCGTTCGCGTCGGCACCTTCAATCAGAACAGCATCAGAGAATGAGCCGGATGGAATCCAGGGGAGTTTGGTTGGCCTTTTCTTCAGGCTGTCGTAGCTGAACTTTGTTGTCGAGAGACCGCCTGTCATGCGCTGGCCAGAGCCGCCCGGATAGAACGCTGCGCCCTGCCCCATATTCACACCAGTGGCGGCCGGTGCACCTGCGGGGGTCACATTGTATTCGGGTGGTCGGGCCTGACCGGCAGCAACGGGACCGGGGAGTGGTGTTCCGTTCTGGCCAGCAGGTGGTGTCTGCTGGCCAGTGGTCTGGTTGCTGCCGGGGGCTTTCGTAAGCTGGTCATTCAGGCGCTGAATTTCAGCATCCTTTTCAGCCAGCTTTTGCTCGGTGGTGAGCTTGTTCTGCGCGAACTGCTGAGCAAGCGTGGCAAGGTTTTGCTCAAGAGCGGAGGTCTTTGCCTGCTGCTGTGTCAGCGCGGCATCGTTGACCTGTTCGTTAAACGTCGCGGTCACAACGCCGGTCAGGTTTGGTGTTGCAACCGGCGCGGGTTGCTTTTGTTTTTGCTGGTATTGCCCGTACCACATTACGCCGCCTGCTGCAGCTGCGCCGCCAATGATGACGGCGGCCAGGATGGCCAGCTGCTTGCGGCGGGTTTTCAGGTTTTCATTCAGGCTTATGGTCATGAGCGGGTGTCTCCATCATCTGAGAACACAATCCAGGCATACCCTTCTCCGCCAGCGTATATCTGGTTCTGCGACAGCATTACGGCCCGGACGCCCTTGCGCCAGAAATCGCGCTCGCGGAGGCTGCGGGTGATGCTGCTCGGGTTGCTCATCCGGAAGCGCACCACGCGAAGGTGGTTGCCCACAAACTGGCGTTCAGGTGTCAGGCGTACATCACTGGCGGGTGAGTAAGCCGGCATCCGGCTGACCGGGTATTCCTGGTAATCGTCCGGCACCTGACCATTGACTACAGCGCGGGATAGCGCAACCAGCGTTTTTTCATAGGTCTGCCCTTCTTCCCATGCCTTCGCATCGTCGTTCTTGCGAAGTGGTGGTGACATCGGGGTGAAGCGCAGTGTTTTGCCGTTACCCGGCTGCGGCCTGACGTTCAGGCTCAGCGATGAACCGTGGTCAGTCTGGATAAACAGGGTGAAGTTCTGGCCGACAAGCGGAGACAGGATAAGCGCTCCGTCCTCGGTCTGGCTCTGGTCATACGCACCGGTTGGTCCGCTGATGCTGGTAATGAGTTCTCCGTCTACAACAACCTTGCTCGGGTTGGTGTTGCTGAGGGTGACGTTAAAGGCGGCGTCGTTCTCAAACGGAATGGCTGCGGGTGCGGAGGCGGCCCGGAGGCCGCTGGTAAATAATCCCGCTGCCAGAAACACAGCAGCAGCTGCCGGTGAAATGCGAAATTTCATGGGCAGTCCTGTCAGTTAGTGGAAGATACCGGCTTGAGTTCTTCAAAGCTGTGGAGGTTAATCACACCGTTGTCATAACTCAGTTTCAGTCGGTAGGTTTTTTCCTGGTCTTTCAGTGGCGTGATGATTGCGCCGTTTGTGGTGGAGGATTTCAGTACCCCGCTGTACTGCACGGAGCCATCATCCATGACGCGAATTTCTTTCGTGTCGAACTGGGTGGTGATGCCTGCTTTCTGGATGCGCTCAGTTTCTATGTCCAGGGCTTTCTTGAGTACGTCCCGTTCGGCGGATGGGACAAATCCAAGAATCATTTTCTGGTTATGTTCGATGTTTTCCGGGGTAACGTTGAGTCGCCAGTAAATAAAGGAAGCGGCGAACTGTGTCAGACCGGTCGCATCGACACTTTTAGAATCTGATGCAAATGGGCGGTTAAACGTTAATGGCGTGGTGATGGTTTTCTGGGTTGTGGCGAAATACCATGCCAATGACCCTGTCAGTACATTCCCTGCGCCCATGAGTAAAGTTAAAGCTGAAAGACCAATAAACGCATAGCGGAGTTGTTTATCGCGCTCTCCTTTAATATTCAGTTTCATGAAAAACTATGCCCTCCAGTGCCGGAAACTTGAATCAGGTATCTGTCGAAAGGTTACTTTGAATAAAAGTGATGGCAGGTGCCAGTAACAGAAATTAAGCAACCAGTATGACCCCTGTCCTTTTTTCAGATATCTGACGATAAACCAGAGGATTCCCGCGATTACACCAAGTTCAAGTGACAAGTTGTTAAGCACCCCCAAAATCAATAGGGGTGCGGTAACAATTAACTCGTCAATCGGTAAGCCTAAATAACGGTCCTGCTGGTTCATTGTTTCCGGGAAGTTATATTTATCTCCTTCCCCATTCATCATTTAGCTCGCGATGCCGAAGGCGACACGGGTAAAGATGATTGCCATAACGATACCGACGAACACCAGTGGTGAGCGGGCCTTAATGTAAATAAACAGGCCCATGATGATTTCGGCGATGTAGAACCATTTAACCAGTGAAGAACCAGAACCGAAGGTTGAATTAACCGTGGTGTTTTGTGAGGAAAGGAGGTCAGTACCAGATGCGAATGCCGGGTGAGTGACCATAAGTGCAATTAAAAAAAGCGCCTGCTGACTTTAAGTAAAATTTAGCTTTGCGATTTTCGCGTGCTTTGCGGAATAAAGACGCTACCGCCCATCCCTTACCGACGTTAAGGGCACTGCCTTTGGTTAACATGTTTGTTTTCTCCGAAGTAAACAAAAGTGAATCGCGTAAGTGCTTGTTTACGCGGGCGCAATTGTCCCATGACCCTAAAAAAAAAAAACTGTGACGCATGTCACACTTTTTTGGAATCATTCAGATTTATCTGAATATGTAAGTGAGTAGGCTTTGTTGACCAGAAAGTTCGGAAATGGCCTCCGGGATCTATAGCTATGAAAGTTAAAGAGAAAATGTGGGATGGTCGCGGCCGTCCGCGTAAGTTCCAGCCAGGTGAAGCGGTGGAGTGGCGATTGCGTGCTCCGGATAATTTGCTTATGGAGCTGAGAATATGTGCCAGAGCTGGCAACAGGAGTGTGAATGAGGAAATTATTGCCAGGCTTTTATTGTCGCTAAATTATCAGCCGGGTAAGCCAGTCATTAAAACTGCGGAGGGTGAGCGGCTCATAGCGCTAGCGGTAAGATTCGAGGAGTGGCTTGGGAAGTTACTTGATAGTGAATCCGCTGAAGTTGTGGATGAAGTTAAAACCCCACTCAAGCAGGAGCAATTGTGGATGTGGCGCGAGGGTGAAAGAGTTTTGCTTCCGGGGAAAACAACCGGATATAGCATGCGAATTCCTGAAAACCTTGCGGATGAAATCAGGGCAATGGCGAAGGTGCATAACCGTAGTCTGAATGACGAAATGCTCACCCGTCTGATGAATACGCTGGGTTATTTTACGGAAAGGTTACTTGACCAGAACGAGGATGTGCAGGCGCTTAAAGTTCTTTGCATGGAGTTCGAGGTGTTCCTGAAAGAAAAAATAAAGGAGGTGGAGAAAAGTGACCTTCCCTGGGATGAAAAGCCGTCCCTGTGATCGATGTGAGCCGGGATGTCCGGCTCACAGATTTATTCTTTTTCGTTGATGAAGTGTCTGGCTTCTGCCTCATCCTCAGCTGTGTTAATGCCGGTTATAATCATATTAAGCGTATCTTCGAGGCTTCCCTCGCCGTCTTTTCCTGTCATTTTTAAATACATCTCAGAAAGTAATGTGGCGATTAGGAATGTGCCCTCGCGGGAGCCGGCTGCTTTTCTTATGAGGTCTCTGCGATATCCTTCGATATCAAACTGGTTGCCATCCTCGCCATCGCGTTTATAGACAAGCAGTCCAAGCCTGATTAATTCGTTGCAGGTGGCTGATATGTTTGCTTCTCCAGCATTCGCACCGTTTTGCAGGTCTTGTTGAACTATATCGCGAACTTCACGTTCAATTTTATCTTTAAGGTAGATGCCGACTCTTCCCATATTTCTTACCTGTTTTAAGTTAGTGTCGGAACCGACACTACGTATGGCTTGTTGGTGGATTATCAGATTGCTGTGCAAGGCTGTAATTGGTTGATACTGCTGTGAATTCCTGTTCTATACAGTAGTACAATCCAGCACTATGATGTGCGACAGTGTGACACTGTGCGATATATAATTCAATGTAAATAAAGCATGTCTACAATTGTATGATACATGTGTGACATACCGAAACTAACAGGTATCAGGATTATACGATAGTGTAGTGTCGGTATGTACGACATTAAGCGGTCACATTTCAAAATCGCGCAAATTTCTTACAAACATCCCACTGAAATAAAAGGAAAAATCTGCAAGACGAAGTCTTGCGTGGGGTGTGATGTTTTAAAGGGTTAGTAAAGAGCGGCATGTTAATACCGCCTACTGTTCTGACATGTTTATTTCGGACAGGTGTTAAATCCCATCAGAAGAGCGCTCACGCGCGTTTGTAGTGAATTTACTTGATTACGACGATCCGCCGGGGTATTTTTTAAAGCGCCTCTCCAGAGCCCGTTTATTTCGCTAAAAGGCCAAACCATGAAAATATCGTTACTGCCTGCTGCTTTGCTGACTCTTTCACTATCTGCTGGCGCAGCTCCGCAGATGTGCTTTGATCAGGCCGGGAAAGATTACCAAATTGATCCGCTTCTGCTTATGTCAATTTCGATTAAAGAGAGCCATCTGGTACCAGATGCGATAAATGGATTAAACAGGAATGGGACAGAAGATGTCTGTGGGATGCAGGTGAACAGCTCACATTACGGTAAACTTAAAAACTTCAATATTACCCGTGAGCGCCTGTTGAATGATCCATGTATCTGCGTTTATACGGGTGCATGGGTACTCGCGCACAACTTCAGGTCATACGGAAAAAACTGGGACAGCGTGGGGATGTATAATACGGGGCCGAGCAAAAAGCTCATTACGCAGCGCAAGGCCTATGCACAGGATATCAAAAATATATATCGCGTATTACTGGCCAGAAAAAAGTTACTTTCTGAACGTCTCGCGCCATCTGCGGGTAAGGAGCATGAGATAAAAACTGCAGAAACAGCATCACTTAACAGCGGGCAGTAAAAAGCCGCTCTGTTGAGCGGCTTAATTTTCAGGCCTTCAGTTTTGCAAACTCCTCAGCCATTTTCCAGAGCACCTGATTTAATTTGATGTCACCATCTATTCCGGTGACTTCCCGCGTTCTGGTCATCTTCCCTTTTTCCGTTCTGCCACGAATTCCCCCACGGATCACATTTTCCTGCACCACGTTAAACGTGGTCCATAAATCCTGGCCTCTGTCGAGCACACGGCGAGGGTTAATAATTTGCTCCGGTGTAATCGGCGCTGGTTTTCCATCGTATTTAAGTTCCAGGGCGGTCTTACCAAAAAGGCGCTGCTCAGGCAAAGTGAGCTGAATGCTTTTCATGAGGTCAATATTTTCATCAACCGCGTCAAATGTTTTCAGCACCGTGTAAGCGCCTTCAATAACCTGCCCGACAATATCCCCTTTGTGGGGTACGCGGATTTCACCAAAATCCTTCCATGCAACCAGACCATTACTGCAAACCTGACGGAACATACCGGGGATCATTTTATAGCTGCTTGAACCATCATGGCTATTCAGCAGAATAATTTCCGGTACTTCTTTTCCGTTAATCTGGTCATGACGGCGCAGGCGAAGCATATGCTTTGTAAAGTCGCGTTTATCCTGGTCACGTGTACGTGACTGAGTTGCATAATATGGCTGAAAACCTTCATCACGTAAGCGATCAAGAATGTTAATGGTCGGTATATACGTATGACGTTCAGAGCGTGAATCGTGTTTATCCGATGAGAAAGCGCTGGGAACGATGCGCTGTAATTCATCATTCGTCAGCGGACGGTCTTTACGGATCGAGGTAGGCATACGATAACGGCTTGCGAAACTGACCATTTTTATTTACTCCTGATTATTTAGTTAGAGATGAAGAAATAACGCGGTGAAAATTATCCAGCGGCATTGCAGCTGCCACCGGGCGACCATCTACAACCCAGACAGAGATATAGTCCGGGCATTCGTCATTTATTAACGTCAGCTCAGTGGCATTCTCTGGCGGCGTAAAAATTGCCGGTTGTGGCTCCCCTTCCGTTGCTGCCAGGACCCAGCAAAACAGATCCGTGAACTGGGACGTGGTGAGGTTTGAATCACATCTTCCGGTAGATTCTTGAGCGGCGGTTTTGACGTTGACGTTTCGTGTGTGCATCCTGGTTTTCTCCTGTGGTGATGGTTGTCCATCTCCCTGGTGAGTTCTCTCGCGGCAAAGGGCAAAGGAGCAACGGCGAAGGGAGGAAGGAAAGGGGCGGAGACGAAAGTTTTTGCGGTACGCAAAAAGTTTTGGCGGAGTGCATTTCACCCCTTGGATGACGACCCGACGGTGCTACGACAAGCCCTCCGCGTGAGGACACACGGGAGATGGCTTCTCCGGGGGAACAGGATGCACACACCCGACACGTCGGAACGGCGTGGCGACCTTAAAGCGACGGCATCAGCCGGCGCGGTGAAGGCGTTCCGGACGGCACGGCCGGAGAAGCCGCAGCCCTTGACCTTAGCCATCAGACCCTAGCGTCAGCCCGAAACCCGGAGGGGTTCGGCGGAGCCCGGCGGGTGCGCAGCGGCCGCCCTGGCGGAGTGGGGCTCGACGACCGGACAGCAACGCTGGCCGGGAGCCGAAGGGGGCCATCGCCCTGCCCTGTTTTCAGGTTATGGCCACGGAGCTGTAGCAGAGAAAGTTAACCAGCAGGACGCCGGTTATGATCGCAAGAGAGGAGAGAATCACTGCAACGGGGAAAGGCAGGAGCGCCGGAGGCGCTTTCGCCCTCCCCGTTTCCCCGAAGGGGTAGCGTTTTTTGCGGTTGCCCCGATGATATGCACCGGGGCCAGGATTTCCGCTCAGTTCGGTTCTTCGCTGTCACCTCCGTTTTCCTGCTCATAGTGCATCATGGCCATATTCAGCAGGGCATTAAATCCCTCGATGCCAGCCCCGTCCGGCTCGCACTGTTCGCACAGGTGCAGCAGATTGGCCAGAAAATCCGTGATGACAGTTTGCACGCTTTCGCTTTCCCTGTTCAGCCCGGTTTTACGGGCAAATTTCCAGAGCACATCTGCAGCCAGCGCGGCGTGATCATCGTTGCTGCGGATTTTTAGCGGTTCAGGCTGACCGTTAAGGCGTTCTGCCATCGTCTCCAGCACGGTCGCCGGAACAGCGTTCAGTGTGTTGCTTGTCATTTTCTCTCTCCCTGCGGCAGGTTAGCCCTGCCGCTCTGTCAGTCAGGCGGCCACGGTGGCCAGAAATTTTTTCATTGCATCCAGACGACTGCGAAATGCCAGACGGCCCTGCCAGTCATTGAAGTAATAAACAGGGGTGTAACGCACTCGGTTCGCTTTCAGGGTCAGCGTATTACCGGTCACGACTTTCGCGGGTATACCCAGCAGTGCCAGCTGGATAAAGGCCATATCTGCCACCATTGGATCGATGTCAGTGCAGGTGGCATACAGCTGTTGTGAAGGGTTATATCCCGCTTCAGCCATCCAGTATGCAAAGGCAATGACCATTCCGGCGCTACCACAGGCAGGCTCATCGAGCGTCATCCACCCCTCACGCTTTATCGTCTCCTGAGCGCCGGGCATGAGTAGTCCGGCCATCAGGCGGGAGATGCAGGACGGGGACAAATACTGCCCCATTTCGTCCGCGCCCAGCTCCTGCTCCATATACAGAGCGCCGAGGAAATCATGAATTTCACCCGCCAGCCCCTCCACCAACAGGCAGAACAGCTGCTTCATGGCGTCCAGATCGTCCGGCTGATACCGTTCGCAGATGCGACGGCTGTTTTCGATGCTTTCTGGCGAGCGTATGCTCGCTGTATCAAGACCGCTGGCGGCCAGGGTGATAAAGTCGCGGAACACTTCGGAACGGCGCATATATTTCGCGGTTTGACGGAACACACTGGCGAACTGCTTACGCGCCTCAACTGGGGACTGCACCCGGACAGGAGCGGAAGCCCGCGGCTTCGGATCAGCCTGGTCTGCCAGGAACAGGGATTCAAAACTCAGTTGTGACATGGTTTCACCTTACCGGCCGCCCGCAGGCGGCCGCCTCCTGTTAAGCCAGTCCAAGCGCCGGATAGACGCTGACAGCCAGACCACAGTCAGCCTCGGCGGCGTAGCCCGTTTCGGCATTTACCACGGACAGAAACTGCTGCCACTGTGAGAAGCGCAGCGCGGGGACGCGTGCGCGTTTTCCGGCGCGGAGGGCATTTACAAATGCCTTCGCCTGTGCGACAGTTTGCGGGTCAAATTTCACGATCAATCTCCTTACTTTGGTTGTGATTGCCGGTTCACCGTTCCAGCGGCTACCCGGCGTTGAGAAAGCAGGGGCAACCCTGCTTTTTTAATGCGCGGAATTCAGCGGCGCATCGAGACAAAAACGTGCGATCACGTCGCCAATCAGCTCACGGTGATGGCGGGTGTGCAGGTCATGGCACTCAAAGAAACGCGCGCCGTACCGGACAAAAATTGCGGTCACATCCCCGCCCGTAAACTCCATTGATTTGAACGACTCCCCGCCAAACCCCCTGCACCAGTCCACTGGCGGCAGTATTTCCAGCTGGTCGATATACCGGGCCTCGGTGATTTCCGCCCAGGGACGGCGATAGCCGTCATTCTGCTTTTCCTGTACCAGAGTCGCGGGGATCAGCTCCGCATCCGGATAGAGACGGCGAAGGGATTCCAGCGTTTTCGCTTCACGCTTAGTCACCCACTGCCCGTCCAGCTGGGTTGCCCGGTCATAAACGGCGTTATGAGACGGAACAAAAAAGGCCATTGGTGCAGCGGTCGGGGTGTTAACGCTCATGTTTCTGGCTCCTGTCTGATGAGGTTCCGTGCGGCGGCTGCCGCACGGGGTGAATCGGATTTAAATGTCGATACCTTCGCGCTCGATCAGGCGCACAAACTGTTTGAAGTGGTCAGCTTCAGCCACATGGATATGGCGGAACTGTTTATCGACGCCGCTGCTGAGGGCGTAGAAATAGGTGCAGCGCATTGTTTCGGGGCAGCGTCTGCGCAGTTTCTTCAGCTCTGCAAGGCTGCTGAACTCCAGAACGTCCGATTCCTCCTCAGAGTTTTTTTTCGTCTCAGCGACGAGGATCGTGTACGACACGGTTTTTCCCCCTATCTTCCTGGAAGATTCGGGAGCGGCGGTTTTGACGTTGACGTTTCGTGTGTGCATCCTGGTTTTCTCCTGTGGTGATGGTTGTCCATCTCCCTGGTGAGTTCTCTCGCGGCAAAGGGCAAAGGAGCAATGGCGAAGGGAGGAAGGAAAGGGGCGGAGACAAAAGTTTTTGCGGCACGCAAAAAGTTTTGGCGGAGTGCATTTCACCCCTTGGATGACGACCCGACGGTGCTACGACAAGCCCTCCGCGTGAGGACACACGGGAGATGGCTTCACCGGGGGAACAGGATGCACACACCCGACACGTCGGAACGGCGTGGCGACCTTAAAGCGACGGCATCAGCCGGCGCGGTGAAGGCGTTCCGGACGGCACGGCCGGAGAAGCCGCAGCCCTTGACCTTCGCCATCAGACCCTAGCCGTATGGCCCGAAACCCGGAGGGGTTCGGCGGAGCCTGGCGGGTGCGCAGCAGCCGCCCTGGCGGAGTGGGGCTCGACGACCGGACAGCAGCGCTGGCCGGGAGCCGAAGGGGGCCATCGCCCTGCCCTGTTTTCGGGTTATGGCCACTGAGCTGCAGCTGAGAAAGTTAACCAGCAGGACGCCGGATATGACGCCCGGGATGAAGAACACAGAGAAAACCAGGCTGAAGCCAGGTACAGGCAGGTAACTCATGGCGCGCTGACTTCAGCAAAATCAGGCAGGAAAGACAGGAATGTGGACAAGGCGGAGGGAGCAGAGGGGCAGCGCCGAAGGCGCGTCCCCCTTCCCCCGTTCCCCGCAGGGGAACAGCCCTTCCCGGAAGTTCAGGCGTGCGGTCGCGTCAGGAAGGAAAAAGGGGCTACCGGCGAACCGGCAACCCCTTCATAAAGGCGCTTCAGGCATATCAGGCCAACTCAGCTCCTGAAAAGGCGGGGTTTCCCCCGCCTCCAGGTTGCTACTTACCGTTGGATTCGTAAGCCAGGCTTGCCGCGACCTCCCTGTCCCCGTCCTTTAGCCGGAGTTCGCATAAGCGGTTCCGGGTCAGGCACGTGAATATCAAAAGCGTTATACACACGATTAATACGCACCAGATAAGGGCGTTTCGCGGCAGTTTCATGGTTTACTCCTCCTTGCAAATTGCACGGTAAGAGGCCATACTGGTGTTGACTAGACATACAGCGGGCCTCGTGGGTTAATGAAAATTAACTACGGGGCTTTCTGCTTTCTGCCACACAACACGGCAACAAACCACCTTCACGTCATGAGGCAAAAAGCCTCAAGCGCCATCGCCATTATATCCCGTTGTCGATCATCTGCCCAGGAATAACAGTCTGAAAACTGTATAAATCCTCATCATTGTTCCGCGTCATTCAGCTCCTGAAATCCCAAGCGCCTCACGAATATCAGCGGCTCGCTGTTCGCTTCCGGCGGCTACGCCGGCGTTATAGACAAGGCTGATCAACGCCTGCAACATTTCCCAGTCATCCCGCTCCAGCCGGGCATCAAGGCGGTACAGGATCTTCCCGCTTTCAGCATGCCGGAACACGGTTCCTGTCTCTTTTTTGTCGAACCTGCGGCTGATAATGCTCAATAGCCCTCCCGGTTATCCGTACCTTCTGACCACTCGCGGATCTGGTCTTCGAGCGCCTCAAGATGCCTGTCTATACTCTCAGCCAGCTGCTCGCTTTCGGTTTCCAGCCAGCCACTGAGTCCGTCCCACTCGCAGCACATCTCTTTCAGCTTTGCCGACATGGTACGGAGCTTGTTACGCTGGCTGCGCGCGACTTTCAGCTCCGTCTTGCAGGGGTTATTTCTCATTCTGCCCCCTGCTGATACCGCAGCTTGTTCGGTACCTGCCAGCGCTCAGCAGTACGGACAGGTTCCGGTGTCTCCCGCACGATGAACGGGATTTCGTACATCACTGCATACAGCGGCTCACCGCTGATGCGAAGCCAGTCAAGTTCCTTCAGCGACGTGAACCGCGACTGCCAGCGCCAGAACGGTCCGGCAAGCTCTGCCGCGTCAAACTCGTCGCTCCACCGGGTGTACCAGGTGCAGACGGTTTCCGGTGACTGAAAATTCAGATCGATTTTCGCCTGCTCCAGCAGGTTCTGGCGCAGTTTCCAGCGCTGTTCGTACTCGCGGGACTGGCGGCGCAGCTGGCGCGTGGTCTTAATGCCGGACCTGTGCAGCCGTCGACCCGTGCGGGTGTGCATGACTTCAGGAAACAGTTCGGCCTGAACGTCAATCGTGAGCGGCAGCGGGCAGGCTTCACCACTGGTGGCTATCATGGTGTTAAGCGCCTCCTCGACCTGTTTCAGGTTCGAATGACGGTTATTTGGCACCCAGTGCAGGCCAGGTATTTTATTGGCCACCGTGGCGTTGAGACGCCCGCTGCCCGTGAGAAGGCGCAGAAAGGTACGCACATACGGCATGGAGGGCAGTCGCGCACCGCGTTCGCGGGCAGACTCAACATGGCTGATAGCCTGTATTGCAGCCTGACGGGCTGGCTTCAGGGAAACGAGCGCGTGTGAGGACGGGATCATGCTGTCACCTCCACGCTCATCAGGTTCACCACTGTGCTGGCTGTGCAGTTAAAGCGGCGCATACCTGCCAGCTGCGCGATCAGCTGGTTTATCCGGTCAGGCTGGAGCGTATCGCTCTGGTAAAGGGTACGCACCACTTCACCGCCGGAGGAGAGCAGCACCAGAAGCCAGTAAGGCGAGACTTCGCCGGGGCTGCACACGCACAGATGCCAGTCATCGCTGCCGTCCGCGCTGAAGCGGCACTGGACGGGGAAGAAGCCGCCGAACTCGGTGCGGAACTCGGCGCAGACGCACCATCCTTCAGGTGTCGACAGAAGGCAGGTCACGGCGTCGCTGAGGGCGCGGCGCGCGTCCTCGCCCTGCTGACGGATAAACTCCAGGTCTGTGGCGGTCAGTGTGTTGATTCGGTTCAGGTCATATTGCATGGTCATGTCTGTTTCCGCCGCCCGAAGGCGGCGGCCTCCGGTATTAAGCAGCGTGGTCAGTGGTGTGAGCGTCGGTTTCGGTGGCTTCTTCAGCCTCAGCGGCTGGTGATGTGCGCACCATCCAGTCAGGCAGCCAGCCCTGAGCATTCAGATCCTGCTCGGCGGCCTTCGCCGCATCGCGGCGCTTGAGCTTCACAATCTCTCCGGCGCGGGCACTGAGTCCGGCTTCTTCGTAGGCTTTGCCAATCTGGGCGATGGTGAGCTTGCCGAAGTAGCTCTCAGCATCCGGCTGCCACCATTTGCGCAGGTCAAAGTCCAGCGCCGCTTCCAGCCCGTCCAGTTCGCTTTTCTGCGTATGGTTGTACATACGTTCCTGAATACCGTTGATACCGTGCGCGGCACAGAATCCCAGCAGGGTGTTCACCTGCTCCGCTGACCATGAAAGCAGCCAGGTGAAATCGAGATGCCAGTTTTCGGGCAGCGTTGCCTGAAGCGCCTCTTTCTGCGCTTTGAGCGCCGTCAGCGCCTTCCCTTCTTCACCGGATGGAGCCAGTGATGCAAGGTGATACTGATTCGAGGACACGGAGGCTTTCAGCGGTTCGCTGCGCTTGCCGTGGGTGCGATCAAAGAGCGCAAGACACAGCGTCCACGTCAGCAGCGCCACCGATACGTCGGGACGACCCGCCAGTTCGGCCTGAACGGCGAGAGTCCGTTCGGCTGACATAGCCTTAACCAGCGTTGCCGGATAGGCGTCGGCGGGAATTTCAGGCGTGGTGTGTCTGATCACATTGCTTTCACGCTCCTGACGCGCCTGTTCTTCAGCTACCCGGTCTTCGTCGGTCAGCTTGCGGATACCAGGCTGAACCTGAAAATTGCTACCGTCCCATGACACCCAGATTCCGTGCGCGGCGCGAAATTCCGGCGTGGCTTCGCGGTACTGCGCCTCGCAGTAAATGTCATCGATATCCTGCTGAAGCTCGTATTCGTCATCGTAGCTTTCAGTGGCTTCCATTTGTTCTTCCAGCTCACTGACGCGCTTCTGTTCTTCTTCCGTCAGGACAGCTTTCGGCATCGCAAAACGGTACTGTTCACCGTCCTCACCGCTGGCACGCAGTTCCGTCATACGGAACTCGGCCCAGCCCCAGCCCTGCTCCTGCTTAACGCGAGCGGCGAGCACGGTGAGCTTGCCAGCCAGCAGAGATTTCACCAGCGCCGCATCGGCAAAGGTGCTGTCCTTGTCGCTGAACAGGTCGGCGGTCAGCGTACCGCCAGCGGCGGTATAGGCTTCCTCACCCACATACTCAAACATAGGGTGACTGATGGCCATCTTGTCGTCGGTCACCATTTTGCGCAGAGTCTGTACGGCAGGATCGCGCCACTGTTCAACAGCCTCTTTCCAGACCTGCTCCTGACGCTCATGGGTATCAGCAAGTGTCAGGACTTCACACTGTTCAACGGAGATTTCATCCCGCGCCAGCGCATCCAGCAGGGAGGGGGCAAGATTCGCCAGCTTCAGGCAGCGCTGAACGTGGCGCGGGTGATAGCCCATCAGTGCGCCGATCTGAGAGGACGTTTTACCTTCCTGCTGAAGGGTACGAAAACCGATAATCTGCTCGGCGGGATGCATGTTTTTACGTCGACCGTTCTCGATCATCGAGGCCGCCACAGCCATCTCAACGGGCAGGACTTTCACCGGAACAAACGGCGTGTCTGCATCGAGCACACCGCGCATCACCAGAATGCCTGTGCCTCTGCGGCGACCTTCCCCGCCGACAATGCCGATCGTACCGTCCGGCAGTTCTGCACCGATCAGGTTCTGGAGGATGCCCATTGCCTGAATGCTGTCTGCCATCTCTTCCACTTCCTGATCGGTATGCGGAATGATGCGCGTGTTTAAGCCCGTGTGTGACAGGCGGGAGTACGGGAAGATTTGCACGGGCGTATCAGCGAGCAACTGGACGAGCTTCTGCTCGGTAGACTGCGCGATTTTTTCCGCAGATTTTGTCTGACGGGTGGTCTTAGCTGGTTTTTTTGCCGTAGTATTGGTGGCGACCATGATTTTTACCTCTCAGTGATAGTTGTGGTTAGCCGTGGCCGGATTGCCCTCCGGTCACGGCACTCGGTTAACCGGTAATGCGTTTCGGGTGTGCTGCCAGTGCTGCAAAGGACGGATAGCCATCAAGAACCTGCATCATGACTTTTGCCCCTTCCAGCATCGCTTTATCCGTTACGCTGCCGCTGTTTTCACACACGTTGATCGTTGCCACGATCCCCGATTTCACATCTGAAAAACGCTCATACATGCGGTTGCTGAACAGGACACGTTTCCCTCCTGCCATCACCTGCCAGTTGTTGCAGTCGTTAAAGCGGGTGTCCACGTTGTCAAACTCGACCACGTGGGTGTCGCTGGCCTGAATGCGCAGCAGCTTCACGATTTCAGTGCTCTGCCCGACCTTACGGGTCGCCGGACGGGTGTTAAGGTTCTGCATGTTTCCTCCTTCTCTGGGTTAAGGCCGGACATCCGGCCTCCGGTTAAAGCTGCACGTATTGCAGGTTGCGTTTCAGTTCAAAAAGAAAATCCGGTTCAAACGACCAGGCGCGCCAGTTAAGCGTTCCGTTGGTGCGGATCTCCACCTGAATGTCTCCGTATCGGGACACATCGGACAGGGTGACGGTGACACCCGCTTTCAGCGAAGTGGCCTGAGCCACTCACTCCCGTGCGACAGAAACAGGGTTTTGTTCTTCCCCCATCTTCCTGGAAGATTCGGGAGCGGCGGTTTTGACGTTGACGTTTCGTGTGTGCATCCTGGTTTTCTCCTGTGGTGATGGTTGTCCATCTCCCTGGTGAGTTCTCTCGCGGCAAAGGGCAAAGGAGCAACGGCGAAGGGAGGAAGGAAAGGGGCGGAGACGAAAGTTTTTGCGGCACGCAAAAAGTTTTGGCGGAGTGCATTTCACCCCTTGGATGACGACCCGACGGTGCTACGACAAGCCCTCCGCGTGAGGACGCACGAGGGATGGCTTCACCGGGGGAACAGGATGCACACACCCGACACGTCGGAACGGCGTGGCGCCATTAAAGCGACGGCATCAGCCGGCGCGGTGAAGGCGTTCCGGACGGCACGGCGGGAGAAGCCGCAGCCCCTGACCTTCGCCATCAGACCCTAGCCGTATGGCCCGAAACCCGGAGGGGTTCGGCGGAGCCCGGCGGGTGCGCAGCGGCCGCCCTGGCGGAGTGGGGCTCGACGACCGGACAGCAGCGCTGGCCGGGAGCCGAAGGGGGCCATAAGTGGGATTCAGGTGTTTTCAGAGGATTTGCTGATCGGGTTTCAGAGCCGCCACGCCACGCCACGCCACGCCACGCCACGCCACGCCACGCCACGCCACGCCACGCCACGCCACGCCACGCCACGCCACGCAGGACCGTATCAGTGACAATTTGCCCTCACAATGCCCTTCATGTGCATCTCCCCGGGCTTACATCAGGGCGGGAGGGGGCAGCGCCGCAGGCGCTGGCCTTGCCGTCCGTCTGCCCGAAGGGATGACAGGGTTTTCGCGCGCGAACAGGCGGCGCATATGCCCCGCCCGGATTATTTACTGTGCATCCACCTGACCGCCCTGGAGAATGAAGTGGCCGCAAAGATAAACGGCACACTGGCGGGTAGCCGATTCGCAGATCTCATCCAGCACTTTCGCTGTGGTTACGGGGCTGAGTCCGGATTCGCGACGTCGATCGTTGATAAGCGTTTTATACTGGCGCAGGATGCTGCGGGTTTCCGGTGACAGTTGCATAGTGTTCTCCTTTTTTCAGTTTCCGGAGGCAACGCCTCCGGTTTCTCTGTCAGGCATCGAGCGCCGCGCGCAGGCTCAACATGACGTTATTTTCTTCTTTCAGGGTTTCTTCTGCCGATCCGCCGCCATCCTCGGCGCATACGGCGATACGCTCCATTTCCTTCCCTGCAAGCTGCATCACCACCGCAAGCGCCGCAGCCGGAATGGTGACATTACGGTTTTTCCGTTTTTCTTCCACCATCACCTCAACAATGTTGTAGATGAGAGGGACACACCCGGAGGGATACAGCTCTGCCTCCAGTCTTTCCATCACCACGTCTATCTCTTCATCACTGAGATCCCAGTCAATGCAGAGACCGCGAATATCGTTCCGGCTCCAGCTGGCGAATACAAATTTCTCGCCGTCATTATCGTCATCACGCAGCATTTCGATGGCTATCTCTTTTGCTGTACCAATCATGTTTTTCTCCTTTAGTCGGGCGGCATCGCCGCCCGTGGTCAGTCAAGAGCACGCCAGATCGTGACGCTTTCCGGATGGGTATCAGCAAATGCCATAAGCTGCTCATAACGGCGACAGAAGTGGCGGCACAACTCCTCATGGTCATGGTTGCTGTGGTGCCAGCTCCGGTGATTCAGTACCAGCGCCGTGAGGATGATCCCCGCCACTTCCCCGCTGACAGTCTGCTCAAACCAGTTGTCCGGATTGCACAGGGTCAGGCTCTCCACGTCAGGCGCCATATATCCGCCGCCTTCCGGCAGCCGGTAAAACTGCCAGAATCCACCCTCATACTCAGGGCAGTAACGCTGGGCGTAGGCGTACACGGATGCCTCGGACGTCATAAAATCACCGCCAAACAAATCAGGCAGGAAAGTCAGGCGCTGCGCACCCTCAAGACGAACAGCATCACAGGTCACGGTCTGGTTCATAGATCCTCCACGGTTAACATATTCTCGGTTCCGGCATCGCCGTGACGACACGACAGACCGGCGAAAAGAGGAGGACACAGGGGCGACGCCGCAAGCCGCAGCGCAAAGCCTTCACGGGCTAAATGCACCGTGAAGGGTGCGAACGGGTGAGGACGGAGGCGTCAGCGAACCCTTGTGGCCGATGCGGCCGGGCTACAGTGAAGTCACGGCGCATGCCGTCACTGCACGGGGCTTCAGGGGAGTTTCATTGTCCCGACGTGGCCCGGAGGGCAGCGGCGGATAAAAGCGGAAGGTACTGACATCCTTGTATTATCGGCTATACAGAATGAATTGATTCTGTACGTTAAAGACCATGTTCAGGGCAAAGCAGGACGGTGATATCCTGAGGCTAACAAGCCAGTGAATAAGATAACTACCGCTTTGCCTTTAATTCAGCGAATGACCGAAGGGTATCTAAGGCCCCGCACACCGGTGAGCTTGTATTTGCAAGGTAGGCCAGTGCTGAACTCAATGAGTATAGAAAAGGCCTGCAGAAGCAGGCCTATAATAAATTCAAAGCAAAAAGATTGGCATGGGAAAATAATGGAATGGGTTTAGAAATATGCATGCCGAATGTAAATAACATTAATCAATATTATTCTCATTATCGCTTTCCGTATATCCAATTAAGAAAGCATCGCTCAAGTGTTGTTGATATTTTTTTATGGAAAAAGGACAAGTCTTTTCCAAAAGCACTACCTAACAGACCAAGAACTAACGTCAGGACACCTGCAACGTAAAGTACTGAACCCTGCAAAAATTCACTCTTTAAAAAATCTGGCTGGATTTCTTCAGGAATACCTTTAAGACCGGTAAACGTCAACGCCATAACAAAAAGCATGGTTATACCCCATGCTACAACTTTTGAAATTACATTGGAGATTTTTTTAACTCGTTGTTCAAGCTTGCCTAATTGTATTTGAGCATCAGCCTTCCCCTCAGCAGCAAGCCTTACTTGTTCTTCTGCTTCATGTTTAATTAGCCTGAGCATTTCCTGATGTTCTGTGCGTAACACTTCCATCTCAGCATCATGCTTTTCAGTATGTTTTTTATTAATCGTAGCTACGACATCAAAAATATCTTCCTCCGAAAAGTCTTCCCCTACATCAACAGACACACGATGAACTACACGCAGCAGATCACTATCCCAACGAATACGTAAGAAATCATCTTCGCTGATACCTCCACGCTTCTGAAGCCCCTCAAATCTTACAAGAAACGCATTCCAGAACTTGTCGTCTGTATAAAGAAGGCTATAAGCGGTAGATAAAAGCTGTTCCTGTGGTAAATTACCGTAAATATCAGGTCTTTTAAGCCAAAACATTGCTGTCATCCACTGTTCGGAGACAACTAGCGGAATAGCGTTGCGACCTATCTCTTCTTTAAAAAATTCATAAGCGAGCTTTTGAAGGGGGATGTTATGCGTCACGAACACGCTGAAACTCTGGTTCAGGTTATTAATAATCTGACCTTCACGGAGGTTATGAATTCGCGAAATACAGATTGTATCATGTTCATAATTTTTGTTTGGACTGAATCTTTGTGAAATAGCACTCTGCAATGCTTCTTCATCACACTGGAATTGTTTTTTAGCTCTAAACCCTTGAATAACATTAATACCAAATCGGGCTATACTTGAGTCTAGCAGTTTTATCTCTGTATCAAGACGCTCAGTGTCATACCCTTCCCCCCTGAGCCATTCAAGTGTTTTAGTGTTGAATCTTCCGTAATATTTACGGCTCAGATCACTTTTCCAAGCCTGAAGAAGGCCTTCGATCTCATCGAAAGTCCTATCGAATATACAAACTCGAATATGGAGAGACTGCAAAAGATTAAGAAAGTCATGGTAAGTTTCCTTGGATTGTTTTCCGCTATATCCAAGAAGACCTAATACTATTGGCGAATCCAGATATATAGTTATACCTGCGTAAGATTTTTTAGTTGTAGCTTTATCTGCATAAAATAAATAGTTAGCAAGCAACATCCCCTTAACACAACGGCTGAAATGTTCAAGCAATACTGGTTGACTTCGATGTATATTACTTATAAATGAAGCAATTAGATGATCAGTGTTCTTGATGGTGTCATTTAATTCACTCTTACGATAAGCCCGCTCACTGATAACGCTACTCACATTAATTTCTATGAAACGAAGAATTAGTTTTTCCGCTTCATCTTCTGTTATTTTTTTACGAAACTTTTCTTGCGTAAAATTAACAAATTCAACCTTAAGACTATTTAGAGATATTCTTACATCTTCTTGCTTATGCTCAAAACCATTCTTCCAATCATTGATTTTTTCATGACAAGGTATAAAAGCATGATTCTCTTTTATTAATAACCCGCGCTTTCTAGCTCTGGTCATCAGTACCTTTACAGCAGACATCGGTGGTTTGAAACCGAAACTTTGCAGAAGACGCTCCTGGATATCGGTTTCATTAATAACTTGTTTACCTACTTCCGACGCAGTAACAGCAATAAACGGAAGAAACAGGTCAATTTCATCTTGTATTTCATCAGACTTCAGGGTCTCAAGCAGTGCAAGGTGCAAAAGAGGGCTTCTAATTTCTAGTTCTGACATATGTATTGTTACATCCCGGAGGTTTTTAGTTTTAATCAAACATCACTCAGTTAGCGGAAAATGCCCAGTGGCACAAGAAGAGTCCGATGTCTGGAGATGTTATAAATGACCGACACTCTGATTACCAGTTAATTAGCGAGGAGTATTATAAGTCATACATCCATCACATGTGAACTTCCGCTTTTAACTCAAAGCAAACATTTATGAGCCCTGCCCTCTTCAAACAAAGCGGTTTCAGTCCCAATCGCAGCTTGCAGTTGAAGAGGGTATTTTATTCGCTGTGGATAGCCATCGGTTGCCGGGGCGTTATCCCGGCTCTCTCCCTTACGCGGCCAGCGTCTCCTGTAATGCGTGAACGTTCTTCAGCTCATTCCTGATGGATTCAGGCTCCTGCCGCCCGGCTTCCCAGGCCATACCGATCCGGTTTTCCAGCGCGCATTCATAGTTACGCAGGACGCAGGAAAGGAGTGCCGCCGGAACACTCACCTGACGGTTTGCCGCTTCCCGCTGACGGGCCAGGAGATCACTGACAGTCAGATTATTTACCCCCTCCTGGCGGTATTGCGTCATTTTCATTTCGCCGATCGCCTTCATCAGATTCCGGATTTCAGTCCCGCCCGGTTCTGGCCGGGCTTCACAGCAGGCTACGCTAATCCCCTCTTCCGTCCAGACCAGCAGGACCAGGGGTTCGTCAAACGTGAACATGTTTTCAAGCTGTACACAAAGTTCTTCGCGGGTTCCGTACATCGTTTTTTCTCTCTTGTAAGGGGTTTCAGGCCGGGCATCAGCCCGGCAGGGTCAGTCAGTCCTGAAAGGTTTCGTCCAGCACCAGGGCTTCGCGGTAGGCTTCAAGAAGCAGGGTGTTGATCCGGCGCAGAGTCTGCGCAGCCATACGTTCGGTAAGCGTTGCCGCGTCATGCCGGTGCTGCGATTCGAGGCGGTTCAGCAGCATCCGCACGTCACACATGGCATTGCTGAGCGCGGCCACGTCCGCGCGCAGGTGTTCAAGGCCAGGGTAGTTCATGCCGCCTCCGGATAGTAGGGATAAAACGCGCCGTCATTGGCCGCCGGCATCCTTCTCGCCCGTTCAACCTGTGCCAGACGTCGAACGCCGGCGGCGTGATACTGCTCAAGCATCTCGATCCCGATATAGCGGCGGCTGGCTTCGGCGGCGGCCACGCAGGTGGAGCCGCTGCCGGCGAACGGGTCAAGGACAATAGCCCCCGGACGCGTGAGCGATTCAATCAGCGGCCGCAGGCTCTGCACCGGCTTCTCCGTCGGGTGATGTCGGTTGCCCGTGTATTTCCAGGGGATCACGTCCGGGATGGGACGGTCCGGGGTTTGCGGCCTTCCCTTTGCCAGCAGGTAGGCACTCTCATGGGTGTAACCCACGAACGTCGATTTTGAGGCGTAGCTCTTGGCAAAGACGATATGGCCAACCACCCGGAAACCGGCCGTTTTCCACGCATTCAGAAACAGATCCGCGCGGTTCCAGGCATAGAAACTCACCATGAGGCTGTCATTTTTCAGCACGCGGTACATTTCATGACAGGCGGGCTGGAGCCATTCGGCAGAGTTGTCCCCGGCCAGGGTGCGGCCGGTACGGTCCTTATAGCCAACCAGGTACGGTGGATCGGTAAGAATAAAATCGACGGCACGCGCCGGAAAACGGGACATCACCTGCACGCAGTCACCCAGAATAAAACGGGACATAGACACACTCCTCTCTGATATGCGGCACCCTCTTGCGCCGTGCCGCCACAAAAACCCGGCGAAAAGCGGAGGGCGCAGGGGCGACGCCGCAAGCCGCAGCGCAAGCCTTTCACGGGCTGAATGCACCGTGAAAGGTGCGAACGGGTGAGGACGGAGACAACGTGAACCCTTGCGACCGCAGCGGCCGGGTTAGCGTGAAGGCACGGCGTTGAACACGCCGCCGGCTGGCGGCAATAAGGCGGAGGGAACCGACATCCTTCGGTACCGGTTCTGGTAGCTGATGAGTCCGTGAGTGTATGGCAGAATGCACACTGATAATGGATTCGCGCCGTTATCTGACATGTGTGCCTTTGATTTCAGGACGTCCCCAACCGGAGACGTCTTTTTTTTGAGTCGGATATATGGCAGGTGAAAGTGCGAAGTGATTATGTGATTATCAGCGCCGAAAACATCTTAAGGGTTTTCACCTGTAACGAATTGCATGGCTTCAGGACACCCCCTCCCCGGATGGTGTCTTTTTTTTCAGCGCCCCTTCACGTGGTCGATAGCGAACTGCAGCGTGTCCCAGTTAAAACCGATGCCTGCATCGTGGCTGTGGTCCCAGATACGCATGGCTTCTGCAATTTCTTCCTCCGACAGACTGTCATCGAGCGACAGAAAATCATCTTCCAGCCAGAACGTCCCCATACACAGTGCATCCAGTGGATACTGCTTCAGCCTGGCGATGAGCCCTGCCACCGTCACATCATCACGACATGCAGGACGCGACGGCAGGGCGACGCCGAAGCCGCAGCGCAAGCCCTTCACGGGCTGAATGCACCGTGCAGGGCGCGAACGGGTGAGGACGGAGACAACGTGAACCCTGGCGACCGCAGCGGCCGGGTTAGCGTGAAGGCACGGCGGGTAATTTCTTACGGGAGATATAAAGCGGAGGGAAAATTTCACATTAAATTAAAATGTGATTTACATCACAAAACAATACATTATAATCGCCGAAAAATTAAGCGATTAGTTTTGACGGCAGGGATGAGATGTCACCCTGCCGTTTTTTTTGTCCTGAAGAGGACAATGCAGGACAGAGGGTTACAGGATTGAGAGAATGCCTGCCGAAGATTGGAATCTGGAAGTGGGCAGCTGGCACGAAACTTATTTAGCTGTTTTGCAGGCTGAGACTAACGATGATCGGAGTACGCGAAACTCAATTACGTCGTTACGCTCGAGAAGCTTGGAGCGTCTGACGAACAGGCCATTGCAGCCTTCAGTGCCAGTGAAATGGCGAGGCTGCGGTAGCGGTTTTGCAGCATGATGGGGGCATCAGCAGGCACTGCGTCAGACACCTGTAGATATGCTTTCCATGCATCTGGCTGTGCTAAAGCATCACGTTCCACGGCTTCGAGCTGGTCTTCACGTTCCTTTTGCTTTTTCGTGGCCATCTGGTCAAGAACCGCCACTGTGGCTGCGGCATTCACCGCACCGGGTATTGCCAGTGTGAGCGCCACAAACAAAATTGCAGTATTACACTTCATTTGTCCTCCTCATTGTTGTTCATCTCCTTTATTTCCTGACAGTTCAACAGCTCGCTGGCCTCCGCCAGCGTCAGCCCCGCTCTCTTAACCTTTTGCATCAGTCCCTCCCGGGCTGTCTGGTTACCATTCTGAATGATGTTCCTGCTCAGGATCGGTTCTTCGGCTTTTTATCGTCAAACGCCAGGAGAACACCGAGGCCGATCAGCGAGGCGTAGCAGACCTGCATCGCAATTGTCACCGGCAGGGAGATATTATCAACCAGAACACCGGGAACCACGACGGCAACACCTGCCAGTATCATTCCCCTGCCGATCTTTTTTACCCGTTCCGGCCACTGAGATTCAGGCACGTTCCGGGCGCGCAGAAAGTTATGAATGCACTGCTCTGCTTTTTGTTTAATCACTGACATGTTCTAGTCTCCGAATGCCCGGCGCATATTTTTCTTTATCCTGGTCGCTTCAGCGGATACCGGTGCGGCAGGCTCCGCTGGTTTCTCCGGCACTGCAGCCATGCTCACGTCAGCCGTACCAGCCATCTGCTGAACCAGAACCTGCAGCTCGCTGACCGTGCCGGGCGGTACCGGCATACTGGCCAGCAGACGCGGCAGCTCCGGTGCGGTCGTATGCAGGGCCAGACCGGTGATAATCAGGTTTCTCAGCAGCTCTCCGCGCAGGCGGGATGACACGCCCGTCAGCACACGCTCAACCCGTTCACTGCTCCGGTCATCCTGAAGCGTCAGGGTGTAACGCCGGCGCTGGTATTCCGTCTCCGGTGACATGGCCAGAGCCGCCACGCCACCATCAGGCTCATCAGGAAGTCCTGAGAGTGAAGACCAGGTGCCGGATACCAGCGCCATCACGGCACAAAGCCGGATGGCGCTCAGATGCCCGTCAAAGAACACCGGGATCAGCGCCGGTAAACGTGCATCCGTCTGGTACATCACCGCCCCGGCGGTGGCGGCGGTCCGGATGAAGTCACCACGCAGGGGTTGTGAGATGGTGCTGATGGTCGCCATCGCCGCGATGTCGGTGCGATCGTCGCTGTGCAGATAGAAAGAATACTGGCCGTCCGGCACGTTTAGTCCTCTTTATTGTAAAGGGCAATCTCTCTGGCCAGCGCCAGCTGCGGATCGCCGATAACCTCGATACGGTCAGGAGCCAGAGGCCAGGCCTGACGGATAGCCTCTTCAATGAGGGATGCCCCTCCCCCGACCAGGAATACCCGGTTAACGTTCCTGAAGGCCGTCAGCTCACTGGTGACACGCGCCCCCAGGGAAGTGATTGCCTCTGTAATTTTGTTCAGAACATCGTCAATTTTTCCGGCATCGTTGATCACTCGCTGCAGATACTGACGATCATTGCGGTTGCGGATGACCGTGTCAGCAATAAGCGCGCTGGTTTCGCTGTCTGCAGCCCGCAGCGCGCCTGCAGCTGCGCGGGTGACCTGTGACACGCCGACAGACGGATTGCCGTGTACCGCACTGATATCATCAAACTGTCCGACAATCACGCCGGCATCGAGCGTGGTTCCGCCGAGATCGATAATCAGGGTGGTCTCAGCGGGTCCGGGCTTCAGCTCCGCGAGACGAGAGAACGCCGCCGGCAGTGATTCCGGCATCACCTTCACGTCCGTTACGGTAAATGCCCTGCCCTTATTCAGAACCAGCTCACGCATCAGGTTTTCCCGTTTGCGTCGGATGTTCCCCTCGTTCCGCTGGCAGTCCCCGTCATAATACTCGCTCAGGGGCAGCGTCACGGTCAGGCTCACCGGCTGCGGCTCAAGTCCGCTGTTCAGCAGGGCATGATGCACGGCCAGCAGGTTGAGATCACCGTACTGGTATTCCACGTTTGTCGTCGGGATGGCATCCCGGCTGACGCTGTCCCAGGTGTATTTCAGCGTGCCCACCTGATAGTTGAACGTTGCGGCACTGAATTCCGCCACTTTCCAGCCATGCCGGAAGGAGTTAGCTGAAACCCGGGTCTGCAGCTCGTTTCCTTCAAACCATGCCAGCTTAACATTAGTTGAACCATCATCGCAGTAAATATTCATCATTATGCTCCGCCAATTAAACTCAATTTGATACATATTATAAGAGCAAAATGGCAAAATAAAAGACTTATTTCTCATTATGAGTAATTTAAATATCTCATGATGATATTAAGTAGCATTTTGAGTAACTTAGGTTACTCACCCTGTTCATGAGGAAGGTGATCTGGATTATCCTCACGCTGTTAAATGCACTGTATTTATAACCAGTATATTTTAACGTCAGGAGGAAAGATGAAACTGCAGCTTTTCAGCACCGGGAAAGAAATCCCGCCACAGGCCCACCCGTTGTTTGCAGACCTGGCCAGCTGCGGTTTTCCCAGCCCTGCAGCTGACTATGTCGAGTCCGACCTGGATCTCCATGATTACTGCATACGGCACCCGAGCGCGACTTACTATCTCCGTGCCAGCGGTGACAGCATGTCCGACGGCAGCCTTTACAATGGCGATCTGCTGGTTGTGGACAGTGCAGAGAAGCCCCGGCACGGCGATATTGTTGTGGCCAGCGTGCAGGGGGAGTTTACGGTTAAACGGCTTCTGCTGACGCCACGACTGACGCTGCAGCCCATGAACGCGGCCTGGTCTCCGATTTATCCCGACCCGGACGATCTGGATATCTTTGGCGTCGTCACGCACATCATCCACCGCCCGAGGGAGATGTACTGATGTTTGCCCTGGCCGATGTGAACAGCTTTTATGCCAGCTGCGAACGTGTTTTCCGCCCTGATTTGAAAGGAAAGCCGGTTGTGGTGCTCAGTAATAACGATGGCTGCGTCATCGCAAGAAGTGCCGAGGCAAAGCCCTGGATCAAAATGGGCACGCCGTGGTTTCAGATGAAAAACGAAAAGTCCCCGGAAAAAATATACGTGTTCTCAAGCAACTATGAACTTTATGCCTCGATGTCAGCGCGCGTGATGAGTTGCCTGGAGGAGCTGGCCCCCAGGGTGGAACAGTATTCGATTGACGAGATGTTCCTCGACCTGACCGGCGTTGAGCACTGCATGGACCTGGAGGACTTCGGCCGGCAGCTGCGCCAGCACGTGTATGACTGTACCCGTCTGACCATCGGCGTGGGTGCCGGGCCGACGAAAACCCTGGCAAAATCAGCCCAGTGGGCCTCAAAGGAGTGGAAACAGTTTCGTGGCGTGCTCGCCCTAACCAGGGGAATCCTCAGCGAACGCGGAAACTGCTTTCACTGCAGCCGGTCGAAGAGATCTGGGGTGTGGGAAACCGTATTGCACGCAAACTTAATGTACTGGGTATCAGGACCGCGCTCGATCTGGCCCTGACGAACCCGGCCTTCATCCGCAAAAATTTCTCCGTCGTTCTCGAGCGAACGGTGCGCGAACTGAACGGGGAAAGCTGTATGTCGCTTGAGGAAGCCCCGCCTACGAAACAACAGATTGTCTGCAGCCGCAGTTTTGGCGAGAAGGTCACTGAATACGATTCGCTCCGCCAGGCTGTCTGTCAGTACGCAGAGCGGGCCTCAGAAAAGCTGCGTAAAGAGCGCCAGTACTGCCGGCATATTTCCGTATTCATCAAAACGTCTCCGTTCGCCGTTAAAGAGCCTTACTACGGCAACGTGGCCACGGAGAAACTGCTTACTCCCACTCAGGACACCCGGGACATCATTGCGGTCGCCACAACGGCTCTGGAGCGTATCTGGAAGGATGGGCACCGGTATGCCAAAGCCGGTGTGATGCTGAATGACTTCACCGGCTCCGGCGTTTCGCAGCTGCAGCTGTTCGACGAACGTCCTCCACGTCCTCACAGCGCTGAGCTGATGAAGGTTCTCGATGGCATTAATCATTCCGGGCTGGGACAGGTCTGGTTTGCCGGACGAGGGATAGCGCCATCATGGCAAATGAAACGCGACATGCTCTCCCCTGCGTACACCACCCGCTGGAAAGATATCCCCATAGCGAGGATCAGTTAAATTTCGCTTTTCAGAGAGAGCCAGTAGTGCTCGCCGCAGCCGAACGACAGGGCGAAGCCCGCGAGTGAGCGAGGAAGCACCAGGGAACTGCACTGACAAATTCTGCTTACGCTCGAATTCTAAAGGTTAGCTCCTTAAAGTTTATCCACTTATCCACGGACATATTTTTATAAGATCTTTTTAATAGGTTGTTAGGTTTACCTTTTTAGAACTCCTCTCAGCCCTTTATTCATGCGGGTTTGAGAAGGATCATTGTGACAATTTGCCCTTTCAGTGTGACAAATCACCCTCAACCTCCCTCTTAAAGAGTGACAGATTGCCCTTAACCCTGTGACAAATTGCCCTCATGATTTGCTGTATTCCACAAAGTTATCCCAACCTGTTGACTCTTTTTCAATTAGTGTGACAATCTAAATTCCTGTCACACTTTACACGGACCTGTCATGACGGAAGTTGCGGTTATCAACCATAAAAAACGTAAGAATAGCCCGCGAATTGTCCAGTCAAACGAACTGACTGAGGCGGCATACAGTCTTTCTCGCGATCAAAAGCGTATGCTTTATCTCTTTGTGGACCAGATCAGAAAATCTGACGGTACGCTCCAGGAGCATGACGGGATATGTGAAATTCAGGTCGCCAAGTATGCTGAAACCTTCGGGTTGACCTCCGCCGAGGCCAGCAAAGATATCCGTCAGGCTCTCAAGGGATTCGCGGGTAAAGAAGTGGTCTTTTATCGGCCTGAAGAGGATGCCGGGGAAGAAAAAGGTTATGAGTCCTTTCCCTGGTTCATCAAACGTGCCCATAGTCCCTCCAGAGGGCTTTACAGCGTCCATATTAACCCGTACCTCATTCCTTTCTTTATTGGCCTTCAGAACCGTTTCACACAGTTCCGACTAAGTGAAACGAAAGAGATCACAAATCCCTATGCCATGCGCCTGTACGAGTCACTATGCCAGTACCGTAAGCCGGATGGCTCTGGCGTGGTATCCCTGAAAATAGACTGGATCATGGAGCGCTATCAGCTTCCGCAAAGTTATCAGCGTATGCCGGACTTTCGCCGTCGGTTCCTGCAGGCGAGTGTCGATGAGATTAACAGCAGAACGCCAATGCGCCTGTCTTATATCGAGAAAAAGAAAGGCCGCCAGACGACTCATATAGTCTTTTCTTTCAGCGACATAATGTCGATCACACCTGAGTGAGCTTTGAGGGTGATTTGTCACAGAAAAGTTTGCCTTCCTTTGCCCTGACTGGTTTTCAGGAACTAAATGGTACCTATTTTGTGCTTTAGAAACACTTAATGAGGGCAATTTGTCACACTTAGTTCAGTGCAGCTTGTCACATTTCCCCTCAGCCCTGAGTGTCGTTTGTCACACTTAAGAGCGCCCTTTCCACTTCTGGCTGAGGGTGTATTGTCACTATTTGAATTCAAAACCGCTGCCTGTAACTATTGGTGCATTCTCCCTGCACTAAAAATTTGTTTGAGCAGGCAGCTGTTAAATGTCCTGTCTGAATGTTCTGGCCAGCCCGGAGGATCAGTTAAGAGCACACCTTCCTGCTCCATCCAGCTATGTGTTTGTAGTTTACGCTCGACATACTCCTCGGATTCAGAGCCCATTGTTTCGATGATGAAAGTGGTAACTGTGTTTTCTTTGCTCGGAACCACATTCAGTATGAAGTCAGGATGAATGACCTCCTCCACCCCATTTTTAGTGCTTTTAGACGTAAAAAGTGGCTTGCTGAGGCTGATAGCATCCGGATGATTTTCCTGACGGCCAGCATAGCTGCTGGCGTTTATTATTACCTTCAGTGTGTCGCGTTCTTTGTTGCTATCCACAGGCACAGGATTATCAAGCGTATACGCGGCATGCGCATAGCCCTCATGGCAGTAAACCTTACCATCCCTACCTCTGCGGTATTCCAGAATTGCCCAGTATGGGGCCCGACTGCCAGTGTTGTAGGTGCTTTCTCCATTGATACTGACTCGGGCTTCAGGCCTATGGATAAAAGTATTACTACGAACGCTAAAGGTTACTTCTTCCCGATTGGCATCGGTCGCAATACCAATGATATACACGCATGCCTCCTTATCACTGCTATCAGTCTGCAGTGAAATTTCCAGCTGAGTCAGCATGTCGTTAATCCGTTCGAGGGACAGCCAGGGCGCGCAACTGAACAGCATATTAAGCTGTCTTCCATTGCCCATTGTATGTTCATCCAGAACTTCTTTTATTCTATTGACCGAACCGACTAACCCCGGACTTTTATATTCAGGTACTAGTTCAAGTTGGTTCAGGCCAGCTGCCTGAATGAGAGTCAGCAATTTTCGGCCCAGAGCCGGAATGGGTTTAAGAGTTTTGCGTCGACGCTTACGGGGCACTACCGGCCCTTCCACAGCGTTGATTTTGTTGTCTTTCTTCTTGTCAGGTAACCAGTCATTCCCGCCAACCGGATTTAATGGGCTGGTTTTTCCTTCAGTGATAGTGTTATCAGCATCCTTACTTTTCTTTAGCCTGAACAAAGGGCACTGTTCATCATGCTGTCTTGTCGTCTTGACGTGGCGTAACCTGGCAACGTTAACCTCGCAGTTAAAAGGACCTTCAATGTTCGGGTCATGTTCGACGCAATCACATTTTAACCACAGCTTACGGCGGTCCATTTCTTCAAGCACAGAATTTGCTATACGTAAATCAGCCTGAGCGGGTTTTCGACTGTTGCTGAAAACATGCAGCAATGCCTCTCTCTCTGCCAGATTCAGTTTCCTTTCAAGCCTTCCCCTTGGATTTTTTTTCCACACAAGGTCCATTGATTTACTCCTTCACTCAAAAGTGTGATTATGATATCAAGATAATATCTTGGCATCATAATAACTTGTTAAGATAGCAAGGCATTTAAACTTAGTAATATCTTGTTGAATTACATTACATTATTAACATAACAAGTTAACATGATAGTAAGATACAAGCGCCGGAATATTGAAAATTATTTTTTAATATCCTATTATCTTAATAAGGTAACAAACAAGGTGTGCGGAATATGATCATTGTTCTTGGTAGTCAAAAAGGTGGAGTAGGTAAAAGTACGCTGGCAGTTTCTATCGCTGCATATCTTATGGCGCTAGGAAAGCGAGTTCTCATTGTAGATGCCGACGATCAAAAATCAGTACTGACCTGGTATAACAATCGACCAGAGAACTTGCCTCATATGCCTGTGACTGGAGCGTCCGGCAACATCAAAGCCATGCTAAAAGAGCATGAAAAATCTTATGACTTTGTAATCGCCGATTGTGCTGGCCGTGACAGTGCAGAGATGCGAAGCGGATTAATGGCTGCAGATGTGTTTATTTCCCCTTTACGACCGTCCCAAATGGATTTGGATGTCGTACCACATACATGCTCTGTTTTTACTGCAGCTAAAGATTTCAACGAGTCTGTACGTGGGTATTTAGTGTTGAATATGACACCAACTAACATGTTCGTTAATGAAGCTAATCAGGCAGCGGATGTTCTCAAAGACTTTCCGGAAATGAATCTGTCTAATGCTCGCGTGTGTGACAGAAAAGCTCACAGGGATGCCTGGGCCGAATCAATGACTATTTTTGAAACACAGAACATCAAAGCCCAAGAAGAAATTGAAGCTCTGGTTAAGGAGATCATTCTGTGAGGAATAGAGCACATACACCGCCAAGAGACGAAGCTTCGTTTATAAACGGAGGCACAGCTGGCCTCACTGCAAAAAATCCAGATGAACCAAGTAATAAATCTGCGACTAGTAAAGCAAAACCAGTCAGTATCTCTCTTGCTGAAGAGAATCTTAACTCAATCGATAATGTCATTAAGGAAGAGATGTTATCAGGGAACAGGAGAGTAAATAGATCCGATGTAGTTAGAGCTGCAGTGATGGCATTAGAAAATTTATCACGAGAAGAAATCTCTCAACTGATTGAAAAATCGAGATTAAAGTAATAACAACTTAACAACTTAACAACTTGTGAAGTTGGTGGTTAAAGGTGGCATGGTTACTAAGTTAATCAGATAGTAAGATAGTAAGATAGTAACTTACCATCTTGTTACCTTGCTATCTTAGTCACCTGTTTTTTTAAGCAACGCCACCGCCTCATCGCCCGGCATCTGGAACTGCACCCGGTGCCGTGCTGCCACATCCAGCGCAAACACCTTCGTATACACCTCCGTCGAGCTGATGCTCTTATGTCCCATTAAACTCTGCAGCACCTTCAGCGGTATGCCTGCGTACAGCATGTGCATCGCGTAGGAATGGCGGAATGTGTGCGGGGTCACCGGCACGGAGAACATCACCCCATCGGCCGCAGCCGTTTCAACCGCTTCGCTGAGCCAGGTGCGGACCGTCCGATCGGTAATCTCCCAGATACGTGCCTTCTCGGTTCTGCCGCTTCGCTTGTTACGACGTTCAAGAGGTATTTTCAGAGTGGCCACCATCATCTCCAGCTGGCTGACATAGTTCGCATCAGAAAGCGGAACCAGGCGATGCGTCTGACTGCCGGCAGGCGAACGGCCGGCCGTTCGGGCCGCTTTTTCCGCCCGCTGCTTGAGTGTGGCCAATTGCACGAACGGGTAGGGCGGCGCCAGAGAAAAATCACTCCGGGTCAGCGCCAGAGCCTCGTTAATGCGCGCCCCGGTATTCCACAGGGTGGCCAGCAGCATCTTGCGGTGGAGGTCGGGTACATAGTGGAGCAGGGCACTCACTTCGGGCGCCAGCAGATATTTCGGCAGTTCGTCCTGAACGAGCGCCATCTGGCGCAGTGCCAGCGCTGAAGGGTAGTCGATGGCAACAGGAAATTGCGGGGCTGCTGCATGAGCAACATTGCCGGTAATGGCGGGCAGCATAAGGTATCTCCAATATAGATATTACTTAATTCTCAGAATGAATTCCTGGGGAGGACAACCGGCAACGTATCGCCTGCACCAGTTTCACGACGCAAAGTGAGAGCCACCATGTCTACAAATTCACGAACATCACGGATGGCGTGTTCCAGACTCCAGCTACCAATATGGATTCGCTCGTCATGTTTGCTGACCCCATTTCGGTGCACTAAATCCTGGCGGGTATCAACAACATATTTAAGAGGCACAAAAGGCCAGTCATACGGTTGCAAAAGTACCGAAGAGAAATATTTCTGCAAATGCTCCAGATTGTGAAAGGTCTGCTGACTGACAAATAACTTAGCCGTACGACGTTTCAGATCTGTTTCATCGATAGATGCCTCAGTACGCAACTGAGCTTGGCTGAGAACCTCAGACTTGCACAGGTTTATTTTTTTCTGGAAAAATGGAGCAATACGGGAATAGAAACGGTCCAGATGTTCCGCATCATTAAGCAGAGCCCGTGCGGAATACATAAGAAAAGCTTCCATCACCGTTACGGTATGGGCATAGGCCATGCGGAACACAATGCCAGAATTAGAAGAAGTGACCAGTTCCTTCAGTTCATCGAGTTCACGGACGGCGTGAATGTAGCGGTCATCGAGATCGTTAAGCGAATCCTGAAACCACTGCCATTCAGCCTGCTCTGCTAGAGAATCCAGCATCCAACTGTAATTCTGGGCGGCCAATTCCCATTCCGGTGTACCTTCTTCAGCATCCGGGAAATTTTCTTTAATCCATTGAGCTGAACGCTCTTCCTGCATTTCGAAAAGCCAGTCTTTCGTGCTCCCCATCAATTTTCTCCTCTTGCTCTATGGAAGTCCCGCCACCGGTTAACTGAAGAGACACAGTCTCGTCACGGCCTCATCCCTTTGCGACAAGTCGATGCCCCATATTTCCTTCAAATCAGAACTGCGGTACGGCGCGACCGGCCAGTGCAGTATTGTCCATCCGTCACAGCCTGGAAGGTTGAGCTTTCTGGCAACCACATGACCATTTTCGCTGAGAAGGAATAATTGCTGAATACTGCTGTCATCCTCCGTAATCAGCATATGCGAGAAAAGGGTCACTTTTTTATAGCCCTCAGCGATGAGCCCGTCGATCACATCCTCATAACCCATACTTTCCTTACCAAACTTATAATTATTAAGAGTAATTATGACGCGCAGCATCATCAGCTTCGCACAACCCTGCGTCTGTCACACGGATGATTTCCCCCTGCTGTCATCATTTGCAGGATGATAATAAGTAGCCATATAACCACGTTGTTAAATTACCGGAAGCGCGGTTCTTGGTGATCCGACTTTTCTGCTATCTCATAGTTTCCGGAAGTGTAGCACGCAAACGGAATAAGCAAAGGGTCGCTTTGTGGTGTTTAGAGGTGGGAAGTAGGGGTGGGGAGGAACACAACATATAGAATTAATCTCAGCTGACCGAGTGGCACATATTGTGTTTTGTGGATACAGCACACCGGGGTGGTTCGGTAAGATCCGGAACTCAGGGTTTTCGGATCTGAGCGGGAAAAGAGAGAAGAAAGCATATGTGAAGCCTATCCATATGCCTGGCATCTGCATAGGTATGACATACGCATATACTCACCATCTGCATATGCCATATCTATACATATGCTGAACATCTGCCTATACTGAACATATGCACACACCCGGTGCAATGAACCTCATTCCGGATATGCATCACATATCCATACTTACCCGGGAGAAAAATCATGAGAACCGTATCCATTTTTAAAAACGGCAACAACCGCGCCATCCGCCTGCCCCGCGATCTGGATTTTGAGGGGGTGAGCGAACTGGAGATCGTCCGGGAAGGGGACAGCATCATCCTGCGTCCCGTCCGGCCGACCTGGGGTTCGTTCGCGCAGCTCGAAAAAGCTGACCCGGACTTTATGGCGGAGCGCGAGGATGTTGTCAGCGACGAAGGACGATTTAACCTGTGAAAAAGATCTATATGCTCGACACGAACATCTGCTCGTTCATCATGCGCGAGCAGCCGGAAGCCGTGCTGAAGCGTCTGGAGCTGGCTGTGCTGCGCGGTCACCGCATTGTGGTCTCGGCCATCACCTATTCCGAGATGCGCTTCGGTGCCACCGGCCCGAAGGCCTCGCCGCGCCACGTGCAGCTGGTTGACGCGTTCTGCACACGCCTCGATGCCATCCTGCCCTGGGACCGCGCAGCGGTGGATGCTACCACGGAGATAAAGGTGGCGCTTCGCCTCGCCGGGACGCCGATAGGCCCGAACGACACGGCGATCGCCGGGCACGCCATCGCCGCCGGCACGGTGCTGGTGACGAACAATGTGAGAGAATTTGAGCGGGTGCCGGGCCTGGTGCTCGAAGACTGGACTGGTTAGCTGCAGGCAGGCTGATACAGGAAATATCCATATAATGCCGGACCCGGTCGTTTCTATTATGATCCAGTACATGCCGGGAGTGGATCGTTAAACGTTAACAGAACAGATAATGTCTGCAATTATCTCTGTAGAACTGAACAGGAGTGAGGTCATTACACATGAAATTTAAGGACAGAAATCTAAGGGCTCTCGCGGAATGTGTCATCGGAGATAATACGGCATTCCTGTATCGCTCAGGCAGTCGCATCACTGAATTTTTCCAGGATTGCGACATGGAGGTAGTTCATGACGGATCAACGCGGTGGGCATGGACGGCCCTGAGGCTTGAAGAGCTTCTTAATGAGCCACAGCCAAAGGCCCACGCTTTACCGGAAAGGTTTGTTCATGTGCTCAGAACCTTAATGTTAAAAGAAGATGCCATGGATGACGATCCCGGGAGATCAAAAGCCCTTGAAGAACTGAATAAACCATTGATGCGGGAAGGCTATGAGGCATTCTATGGTAACGATAACCTGCTGTATATTCGTCATAACGGCACAAATACAGTCTCTGTAAACAATAATCCTCACCGCCCCTTAACGCCTCTCGAAATAAAGCGCAGAATATTGCTGACAGCGTTCCTCGAAACCTGCTCTGAGGATGAACTGATAGAGGAGGTGCTGCTTCCTTTATTCAGGCAACTCGGCTTTCACCGGATAACAGCAGCAGGACATAAAGATAAAGCGCTGGAATACGGAAAAGACATCTGGATGAAGTTCACTCTGCCAACTCAGCATGTCCTTTATTTTGGTATTCAGGCAAAGAAAGGCAAGTTGGATGCATCCGGCGTCAGTAAATCCACAAATTCAAATGTGGCCGAAATTCACAACCAGGTACTGATGATGCTTGGCCACGAAATATTTGATCCAGAGACCAACAGAAAGGTGCTGGTTGACCACGCCTTTATTGTTGCCGGCGGAGAAATCACTAAACAGGCGAGAAACTGGCTGGGCGGGAAACTTGACGCGAGTAAAAGAAGTCAGATCATGTTTATGGACCGGGAAGACATTCTTAATTTATATATAGTAAGTAATATTCCATTACCTGATGCTGCGCTTGTCTCTGATGATGCTGCGGCAGGCGATGATATTCCATTCTAATTCTTAGCGCTTCCTTTCAAAAAGTAATTCTCTGCTGACCGAGCGTTTGAGACGCTGGTCAGGGGGGCACAGTGAAAGGTGAGGAAGACACCCTGAGTGGGCTGCGCTGCCGGTTCGGTTATGTCTGCGTGGTGCGTTTACCTTATTGAAAAATGTGCTGAACTCGTTTGGCAACAGGGCAACAAATTTGCTGCCCTGCCTTGCTCTCATTCGAGTTCACCAGCCCGTTCAATGATCTCTTGACGTACAGCTGAAATATAATTATCCCATGCTGGTGAGTATTTGCTGATATAGCTCAGAATGGTATGTTCGATGTTGGATTTCCGTGCCAGGTTATTCAGCCTGTCGTAATAATCATGCCAATCAGCTAGTCCATTAATTGACACTGAAAACTGCCTTAGTTTGGCATACTCAGCGGCCTCGTCCGCCGATACTGTTGCCGGGTCAATCGCTTCAAACCAGCATTTATGGTTAAACTCCGGAGCACCTTTTTGATGAGCCGTCTGAAGAGTAAATTCAAAGAGTCTGCCCAACACGTCACGTCGTTGCTGTTTTATCACCCTGTCCGTTCCTGTCAGGCACTTCTGAATGATTTTAAGTTTTTCCTGAACCGTACGGTGCACATCGCCGTCAAGAACACACATCACCTTTCCAATATTGCGGCCAGAAAGCAGAAGTCCTGCAAGCACAACCGCAGAGTTTTCTGCAGCACCAAAGAGCTGAACGTCCACCTTATCTGTCAGTGCCTCCCGCTCCAGAAGGACATTGATAGCCGTACGCGCCAGTTCATCTTCAACGAAAACACTGACCATTTCAGGCTGAACATCAGTCAACTGACGTAGCGCATCAGCAGATACACCGGGAAATGCCCTGATCCCTGTACCCATATTAAAAATACTGACGATATTGATCGCTCGCTTGAACTGAACGACAGATTCCCTGTGAGTTGAAAAAACAATTTCCAGCACAGACTCATCCGCTATGACGATCAGCTCAGTGACCAACTTTTTGAAGGCTTTCTCATGGAGGAGAACATCGAGTTCGTCAATAAGAAGCAATCCATTTGGCATTATGGAGGGGTCATGTGCAGCTTTTAGCACTTCAAATACACGTTTCTCACCGGCTCCCATGGTGTGCTCAGTATAGGAGATACCATTTTTGGTAAATTTATAGAAGGTGTAGCCCTTTTGAGTAGTACAGACCATCAAATCGGAGTAATCAGCCTCAAGAACCCGACACATAGAATCAAGTATTTTTTGTTTGAGGTGTGCAGGGCCGAAAACATGGCTAACGTACTTTGCATGACGGGACGCAGCGAGATCATCAGATAAAGTCCCGAGTGTCTGAAGTCCGAGGTATATGGATTCCTTGACCGGTCGACGGGCATAAACTGGCTGCCAGCGGGCGACTTTAGAATAGAGTTGAGTGAAGGTGTCATCCGGTGCTGGTGTGGGAACAAACATTATTCTATTTCCCTGGTTATTCAGGGAGCCTGCATAAAAATGGGCAGTAAAACCACTGTCACGCCAGTTGTTATCATCATGCGGAGTAAAGAAATCAGAGAATCGGTTATTTTCTTTCGAAGTAGCAGTACGGGGTTTATAGCAGCAGGCAAGGGCATGGATGATCGTCGACTTTCCGGACCCATTCATCCCCATAATAGCCGTAACTTTCTTATCAGCAGGAAAGTTGATGGTACAGTTTGATATCCCTTTTAGGCTCTGAATCTGAATTTCCTTCAAGCGTAGTTGTGCTGGAATGTTTTGCCTGGCAGCCATTCTGACCGGTTCCTTCATATGTTAACAGTCGGACTAATGCCAGGTACATTACCTCAATTTAGGCAATAAGTCTGGCATCTAAAACAGATGTTTCGACAGGGAGGCACTGCCAGATCCGGCTTTGAGGGTTATCGGATCTTTTAGTGAGATGAAAAGGTATTGTTCCTACAAAACACCAATGAGTGGATAGGCCTGAAATAATATGGCCTGATTTCTGCAAAATACTGTAATCAGAACAGGCAGTATTGTACAATACTGCACAGCTTTGCTGGAGCGGTCTAAACCTGTTCTATTCATCTTTTACCTCGAATAATTCTTCAATAGATTTTGTCGGGTAGAAGAGAGAATTACAGTTTTCTTCCTTTAACTGTATAAAACCCAGTCGAAGGTAGAACTTTTTGGCGTTGTCGTTCAGTGCTTCCACGAACATTCCGTGTATACCCACAGCTTGCGAGGCCTGACACACAACTCTCATAGCATGAGTAACAAGTGTTTCTCCATATCCCTGGCGATGAAGATTTTTATCAATTGCCAGACGGCCTAAAGTCACACTAGGAACATTTTTATAGGGCACACGCTTTTGTTGTGTTTTGCTGGGTAGAAGTGTTTTCTCAAAGCAACTGCCAGACAGGGTGTAATATCCCATGACACGTGGTTTATCCTCTCTCGTCACGAGCAGATAACCACGTAAAATCTTACTGTTGTGCTGACGTTTCAGATGATCGGTGAGAAAAGTATTCAGATACTCTTCTCCACAATAGAAGTTGCTTAATTCATATTCAACTTCCTCTGAAAAAATCTCAATCCTTAAACCGTCCATTTGTTACTCCAGTTCCCGGAGACGTTTAGCGGCTCGTTTCAGTCGTTCATTTGGTACTGGCGGATTAGTGATTGCATCCATAACGAGGTTCCAGGATTCCTCATTGAGGAGCAGTCGACGGTGCTGGTCAATAACTTCTGCAGCGCGTTCTGAAGCGGTACTGACCATGAACTGTGAAATTGACTGGTTAGTCATTGCTGCAGCTTCTTCGATCATGTGTTTGTCGTCTTCATTTAATCTCAGATCGATGCGCTGCTTCTTCAGTGCTGACATGGTTTTTCTCCCTGACCACTCTTAATTCTGAAAGAATGGTCAGCTTTGTTAAGTTCGGGCCTTAAGGCGATTACATTTATCCAGGCCTGTCGTGGTGATATTTTGATAACACGTACGGAAATAAGCCGTACAAACATAATAGAGTTATGGTATGCAGGTTTCAACCACAAGTTGCTATGGATCCGGGTATAGCACGTAAAGGTATAGTGAGGAGACTCACGACGCTAATCTGAGCTGGCTCAGACTGTCTTTGTTGGATCTGATAACTGCAACCGTATTATGGCTCTGGGAGAAATTCAGGTACGGCATACTCTACATTGAGGGCTGAACACATCAGTGCTCGCCGCAGTCCGGTGACCGGGCTAAAGCCCGAGAACCGGCGAGGAAGCGCAATAACACAGTAGCTGAAGGGGGCTGGTACGCACTGGAGTCACGACAAGTGATCATTGGAGAACCATCTGAATTACCTTTCTGGTCAGCAGGTTATCCACATATACAGTCGTTCGATCCAGTAATAAGATCCTTAAAGCGATCCCTGTAAGATCCAAAGGAAGATCCCGACAGATTTTGTATCAAGAATGTAAATGTTGAGATTGGTTGTGGTCGTCAACAAGATGCAGAATAAATAAGACAGCTGTATTATTTGTCAGTATTCATGAAACAGACGGACGATACCAAAGACAGATTATTAAATTTTACATGATGAATTTAGGAAAATGTTAAAATATGTAATGAGAGATGTTGAAAATAACCTTGGTTAATGAATTTAGATAGTGCAAGCATCGATAACGATCACGCCGCACAGGAATATATGCGCACGGTTTACAGCGTCAATGTGCCGGTAGCCGATCGGTACCGGCTCGAAAACAGTTATCGGCAACAGAAAATGCACTTCTGCGCCCTGCATCTATCAGCCATAAACGACACACTGGAAACGTATCAGTTAGCAACGTCGATGACGACTCAATTACAAATGTCCGCTCCTTGCTCAAAGTGGGCCTTCCATTTCCACCTGCCACATGCTTTGAACCCCTTTATCTAATCTTTTTGAGCCCGTCAGTGAAGATTTTCGTCATATCCAGACGACAGATAAACGACTTAGCAGCCTAACGTACTGGCGATATTATTTTGCCTTCTCCTCACCCCAGAATGTTCTTCCCACTAAGTTTTTAGCCAGCTTTTTGATTAGCTCGCCGCTGTCTGACAGCATAAATGGGGATATCGCCACCGGTCCGCGCTCACTGGCGGCAGCCGCGGTAGCGCAGGCACTTTGCCAGATGCTCCGAGAGACACGTCAGCTCCGGAATACAAAGGTACGCCAGGGTCAGATGCCGCGGCAGAAGGGCCTGCGCCTGCGCCTGCGCCGGCGGGCGCAGGGAGATAGCGGCGCTTTGCACCACGGGCTGCCGCTGCTCTCCGGGTTGTCCGCCTCCGGTTCCCCGCGCGCGGGGGCCGGGAATGGCTCCGATCGGAACGGACACTCCCCTGCCCCCATCGCCGACAGCAGCCCCGTCAGCGCGTGAGGCAGATATTCCACCTCTTCGGGCAGCGACACCGCCCGGTAACACTGCGTCAGGCCAGCCAGGCGACGCGCCACTGCCGGATGAGAGCTGCGACACAGTACCAGCAGGTAGCAGTCCTCCGGTGCTCGTGCCAGCTGCAAAAAACGCTCCCACTGGGCCTCCGGCGTGATGTCCACCACCCACAGCGCCACATCCTCCCACGGCACCTGCCCTGCAGAACGGAAGCTGAACCGCCGCTCATCCGCCAGCTCCCGCAGCGCCATCAGCGCCGTCACCCGCAGCGTCGCGTCATCGCTCAGCAGCGTCAGCACCAGGTTCTTCATCCGTCTATCCTCCGCCTTTCCTCACCTCACCTCATCGCCAGCCAGTGGCAGGTACTGCACCGGCGACAGCCCAGTCGCCTGATAGAACATCCAGCTGAATATCGACGGTTTTTTGTACCCCGCCGCCGGCCAATCCGTCTCCCGCACCAGCCCAGTCGATTCGGTAGTGAAGCATCAGGCGGGCATAGCGCTTCAGCAGACGGATTTCCTGAAAGGACATTCGGGTCACTGCACTCTTCTTAAACCAGGGAGACCATTCCGGCCTTGCCGGGGCGTCCAAAAAAGATAAAAACAAAAGTCTCTTCAAAATCAGGCTCACTTCACGGCTTCAGGGCCGCGAGTGCGCAGAAGAGCAGCCACTCGTAGTGCCGGGACAGACCCAGACTCGCCAGGGCCCCTGTCCGGTGGGCGCTGACGGTCTTCTCAGAGATGTGGAGCCTGCACGAAATCTCCTTAGGGCTATGCCCCCGAGCCAGCAAACGCAGCACATCCCACTGCCTGTACGTCAGGGGCCACTGGCGCGCAGGTAGCGGGGAGTACGTCACTCGCTCCAGCGCCTGCCGTATAGCGACCAGCGGCGCGTTCAGGGGTAGCATCCGCATTCCCAACAGCCGCACCGGCAGGGGGGTAATCCCGCCTTCATACAGCACCAGCCAGTTCTCTTTCCGGGTCCGCCGCCACAGCCATAGAAGGCGGTGCAGCTGTGAGGGCAGCGACGGGGGAAGCAGGGACAGCAGAGCTATCACCCGGCAGCCCGGCGTCTGCGACACCCACTGTCGGGCAAACCGGACGTCCGGTAGCCAGCGGGCTGGCAGTTCCGGGTAGCGGTCCCGCAGCAGAGCAAGCAGCCCCACTGCCGCCGGTGCGTTGTCGCCCACAATCACCACCGCCGGAATGCTGGCCGTCATAGTTCAGGGCGCTCCAGCGTGTCATCCTGACCACAACGGTGCCCGGCGCCAGCGGGGATACCGAACACGTCCACCGGGTACGCACAGCACCCGTCTTGATGTCGGCACAGGGTGTCTCCCCCGGCACGAGCACCCACCAGGAAACCTCGTCCGTCAGAACCATCTGGCGAAGCCCGGAATGGTCGTGGCGCAGACCCACATGGTCTCAACCACTCCGGGGGGGGCATCAGCGACAGCAATTCGTCCACAAGGCCTGGGTGGCGGATTAGTTCGTGGAGGTTTCGCAGCCGCAGGTAGTTGACCACACGCCAGCGATGGCAAGCCACGGTGCTAGCGGCCAGCCCCGGCAGGCTCACTGCTGCCGGCGATCCGGTGCAATGGATCATCTGCAGCAGGATCTCACGCTGGCGCCCGGTCAGCGGACGGGCTAGAGCAGGAGGCGACACGTTCGGTACGTCCCCACCACGCCATACCAGCCCTACCATCAGCCCTAACAGCGTGGCGACCGAAAGGCGCGCGGTGGTGACGGTCACTCCCCCTAACTGGAGGGCCAGCCAGGCGTACACGCCTGCGAGCGTATCGGTCAGCACCAGCCAGGATGCCTGGTGCCCAAAGCGTGCCTCAGCCAGTGCGGTCAGGGTGCCGGCGAGCGGCGCATGGCGGCTCACCATCCACACCACCAGGAGGGTTCGCGGGGTGCAACGAGCCAGCGCCTGCGCCGGCGATTCGGCGTAGCGGCAACCCAGGCAGGCTAACCGGGCCAGCCGTGTCAGGCCGGTCCGGACCATCTGGTCCTGGGTGACAATCAGCACCTCCGGGCGTCTGACCGGCAGGGTATCTAAACGGGTGACGTTAATGTTTTTCTCCTTCACAGATAATGCTGGGTCTGGCTGGCCAGTGACCGCGTGCCTCACGGCAGAGTACGACCGCCTCAGAGCGGCGGTGGGCTCTCACACTAGTCACTCATAATCGTTTCGGAATGACAGGGTAGTATGTCGCCAGTCCGACGACGGCAGGTTGCCGGCGATGGCCACATCCCGCAGGTACTGCACCACATCGTTCAGCAGTCGAGCCGTTTGCGGGTCAGTATTTCGGAGGGCCTCCGCCTGCTCTAGGGCTCGCAGCGCCAGACTGTCCCAGCCACCACCGTAGTATGTGACGGCGTTTTCCAGTCGCTGCAGACGCCGCAGACCGGCATGTTCGCTCAGCAGCGACCACAGGCTACTCCCGTCGTTCCGGGCTGTCGGATGCTTAAACATAGCGTTACCTCTCTGAGATCTCATCCGCCTGAAAACGGCACAGGGCGACCCTAACCGCCCGCAGGCAGCCGGTTAAGTGTCAGTGTGAATATGGTATGACGCTGCCAGGTGGCAACGATTTACTTCGCTTTCAGCCCGGTCAGGTGATATTCGAGCACCGTAAACGGCATTACGCCTGGCGGCAACGGACGGTCGCCGTACACCACCTTCGCCGGAGCCCAGGCGGTCACTTCCGCTCCCTCGCCCAGTAGTGTCAGCGCATTGCGGACCACTGCCGGCATATCATCGTCCGGTGCAAGCGTCAGGGACTTCAGCTGGCTGATAACCCGTCCGTCGGCAACCTGCTCCTTCAGTGACAGGGTGACAGGAGCCGCGTCATCCTTAATGGTCATCCCTTTCTTCACCACCACGTAGGTGATGCCGTCCGCCACACGGTCAGGCTTGCGCCCTTTAACCTTCGACGCAATCAGCGCCTCACCGGCTTTCACCTGCGTCGCTACCTGCTTATTCAGGCGGTCAGCGAAAGACTGCCAGTAGCGGTCCATCTCCCTACGCGAGAGCTTCATCTTCTCCTGCAGGCCATCAGATAAACCCGCCCGCACCCGGATGACATCCAGACTCACGCCGGTGGCGGTGTAGCCCGAGAGCTTCTCGCGAAGCCCTGCTGCCATTGCCTGCCCCACCACATAAGCTTCCTTACGCATATCAGAGTCAAGCGGAACGGTCTGCACCTTCCCGGCCGCCGCCGCCCGTTCATTTGCCTGCGCCAGCTGGTCACGCAGGTACTTCACGCTAGCCTCCAGCTTTGTCCTGGCCTCATCACGCCCTGACGTTTGCGCCCGAAGGGTAGCCAGTGAGGCTTCCGCTGCGGCAAGCTTCACCTGCACGGCCTTCTGCACCGCAAGGCTGTCAGTGAGTTGCGTGGTCATGGTGCGGATCCGCTGCTGTGCCTGCTTGAGCGCGTCTGCGGAGGTGGACGATGCGGGAGTACCGTTACGGAGTTTGTCCTCTGCCGCCTTCCGGCCACCCTCGCTGCTCTCCAGCCGGGTGGTCAGGGCCGACAATTGTGTCCTCAGCGCTGTCAGGTCAGATGCCTGCTGCGTTATTGTTGCCCGATCCTGCACATTCGCGGCACCGTCAGCCACCTTCGCCTGCAGGGCCCTCACCTGCGCACTCAGATCCGCCACCTGTGCCTTCAGTTGACGGTTCTGTGTCCGCATGGCCTGACGTGCTGCCGCAGCGGTGGAAGACAAGGATGAAGGCGCCGACATCGCCGATGACGAACCACCCGGTGCAGAAGACGACAGCGCGGAGGTTGCGCCGCCAGATGAGGTCGCCCCCCCCTGCTGCGCCATCAGCGCCCCCAGGCCGTAGTCGTTGACGCCGCCAGTTCCGGTCATCAGCCCAGCAACGCCATTATCCGGCGGCTCGTACGCCCCGGACTCCGCCCGGGCTGCACTCATGGACACTGACAGCGTCATAAGGGTCAGGGAGGTCAACTGAAGCGCGCGGCGTCGCAGGCCGGAGAAATAATGGGCCTCCGTGGGCACGGAGGAAGAGAATACGGCCTGGAATGCTTTGCGTCCTGTCATTTGATGGCCACCTGGTTAATCAGTGCGAAGGAAAGGTCGGCCCGCACCTGCTGGCAGAGGCTTGTCAGGGCGTACTGGTAGCGTGGCTGTACCAGGTCGTTAATCTCCTGACTGATGCCACCGGACACGGCCAGGTACTGCGCCCCGGTGCGGGTGATGCGCGCCATCTGCGCCTGGTAGCGACGGTACTTCGCGTCATCGAAGGTCTTCAGCGCCTCCAGTTCGCGTGTACACTGCGACAGACGTGAATCCGTGCCGGCAGGAGCCGTAGGCACGGAAGTTGCCCCCGCAGAAGACGATGACGCACCCGATGACACCGCAGCCGGGCTGGGCTGCGCACCTACGGTTGACACCGCGGAGACCGGGCGCTCAGCCACCGAGCAGCCGAACAGACCGGCAACGCAGAGCATCACCAGCACACACAGGCCCCCCCGGCGGCGACAGCGATCGGATAAAGAAACAGGCATGGAGAATATCCTCAGAAAGGCCGGAGCGATCTCCCGCACCGGCGACGGGTCAACCTACTGTTGGGTCATGACCAGTACGGCATTGGCGGTAAAGCCCCCGGTGGCGATGTCCTTCACGACTACGTTCGGGTCGCGCAACGCCTCAAACTCGAGGTCGAGCTGACTGATGCCCGGCTGAAAGGTCAGGAGTTCGGCGTCGGTCGGCTTCATCGCCATCCCGTTGTAGAGAATGGCCACACCGAGCCCGGACGTGCTCGACTGCACAACCTGGTCAGCCCCCACAGCCATTGGGGTGTACTGGAACTGCATCGATGCCGTCAGTGCCGCGTTACCGCTGCAATCGACCGTGACGGACTTCTTCACCGTCGTCGTGGTGCCCGCCTGGATGCCAATCGAGGAGCGCTCCAGCCCCCCCAGAGCCACCTCCAGGTCGTTGCCGTAGTTAAGGTAGCAGACCGAAGGTTCAGGAGCGAGTTTAGGTACATCACTGCACCATATATGAGTATTATCATTGTTCGGGCGGTACTTATTACCTGTCGAGGTGTTGTAGAGTGCGTAGCATGGAGTATTAATAGCATTATTAAAAATTGTTGGATTCGAAAACTGCCACCAATAATCACCAGCATTGAAATTGTAGCCGGTTGGAAAATCTATTTTTTCGTAGCTTTGGTACATGGTGGCACTGGATCTCGTTGTGCACGGGGCGTGCGTGGTGCATATATACAGGCGCATTGCATAGCTCCCGCCTTCTTTAAAATACCCACTGGCTCCACCGATGTTTCCAAAACCTGCGGCAGTACCTCTACCCCAGCTGTAATAGCCAGCAGTTGCTGCATTTGTGCTTCCAGAGCATTTTGAATTCCATGCAATCACGTTAGCAGCACCAGGAAGAAACTCACAGCCGTTCTCATCAGTCCCCGTGATCGAATAAACATAAGCAGATACATCAAAAAATGAAAAAAGAAGAAAAAAAGCGAGAAATATTCTCATGGTAGTTCCTTAAGTAGTATTTTGTATCGCGACGAAGTTATCTGTGCGGATCCAAGGGTAGTGTCCAACGGGAGATTACAGTGGGGCCCCCATCAATACTCACTCACAGTGATGAACTATCCACTCCACATCCCTCGGTTCGCCGTTACCGGTATCTGATAGCACAAAGTTGATCAGATATATTCCGCCATCAGCGTACCGGTTGCCGTGAAGCTACCCTCTGCAAGGTCCGTCGCCGGGTCCTTCTCCAGTTGTACCTCTATTGCCGGCGGACTCAGCGGGTCCGCCACGGTGAACGCCTTATTCAGCTCCAGCGGCTGGCCGTCCTTCAGCACCTTCACCCACAGGCCATTGATGGTCGAGGAGAACGTCGCCGCATCCGACGCCACAGGGGTTGCCTTAAACACCATACTCACCGTGTTCGCACTGCCGGCGCTGCCGCACTCCAGGGTGTAATTGACCGGCTGAATGTACGCACCGCCATTAAGCCGGCTCACCGCCACGTTGCCAAAATCCACCGTGATGACCTGGTCATTGCTAATCGTGCAAGGAGTCGCCGCCTGCAGCCGTCCCGAAAACTTATAAGTTACGCTGTCACCGGTCTGGTTTGATACCGCTTCTGATACCCCAGGAGTCAGCCCGCCTGTGACTGCCAGCAGAAGCAGCAATTTTCCGTATCCCGTCATTTGCAACTCCTCAGTTAAAGGCCATCGTCAGCGTCGCGTTCGCGCTGAACGTGGCACCGCTCACAAATGTGCTCCCGCTGCCGGTCTGCACCACCTCCGCCTCCAGCAGCGGCGGGTTCTGCATATCCACCGCAAATGCCGTGTTGACATCCTGCACCTGCTCGTTAACCAGCAGACGTATTGCCAGGTCCGTGCTCTGCGTCCTGCTCGCGTCGTTGGTAACAGGCAGTAGCCTGTTTCCCTGGTAGTCCACACTCCCGCCGTTGCTGGAATTAAGCGTCATCACCGTACTACCATCGGTATCGCCCGTGCATGTCATGCCGCTAGCCAGCGGCTGGCGGTAGCCATCCTTCAAGGCGTTATTACCACCGGTGGTGGTATACTGCAGGGTACCGAAGTCTACACTCACGGTTCCCCCCTGGTTAAAAGTGCACGCCCCCGTCGCCAGTACAGTGCCGGTGATGTTAATGTTCATCTTGAACTGGTCGCCGGCTGCGCGGGAGGTCTTGTGCGAGGCAGCGCCCGCCGTGGCACTGAGTGCCATCAGCCACGCGAGCAACGCCGCGGCTGCTGTCATCCGGTAGCTGCGATTGCCCGCCCCGTCCATTTCGTTCGTTTTGTCTGTCATGATGCCGCCCACCTTCTCCTGTGGTCCGGTGCCTATGGATAGGCAATCTCAAAGGTCGCCGTTCCGGTAAACGGCCCGGTCAGAATGCTCTGGTTCGCGATGGCGTCCGGCTCACCCTGCACGTAGCCCCGCAGGCGCAGCTCTGTGGTGCCGTCACTCAGTTCAAAGACGGGTGACGGCCTGTTCAGTGGTACCGGCTGCGCTGCGTCATCGTCCGTCTCAATGCCAAACGCAATCCCCTGCGTGTCACCCGCGTCAGGAACCATCCGCCCCGGCAGGGATGCGCTTTCGGTACCGGTAAAGGTCACTGTGGCGGTTTTCCCAACGCTGGCGTCACAGCCCAGCAGGCGGATAATGAACGGTTCGCCGGGCGTACGACTGGTGGTGTAGAAGAACTTCGCCACCAGGTTACCGAACGTTAGCGAAATGTCCGCAGTGGTCGGATCCAGCACGCATGGCTCGGTCACCAGATTGCCGATGATCTGTACGTTATTGTCCAGCGCTTCCGCAGTGAAGGTGGTCAGCGCCAGGCTCAGCGTAGCCGCCACCCCGCTAATGAGTGCGGTATTACAGCGAAAACCTGTGTTCATTTTCATCACAGTCACCTCAGTCATAACTCAGGCCAAAGTTCAGCACCGCGTGGTACTCACCCGGTCCCAGCGGCGCCGCCGTGCGCACCGGCGTAATCGTGTACGTCAGCTGATCCGATGACGGCGTAACAAACTGCGGTGCGCCGCGCTCGCCAACCCTCACGTCGCGACCTTGCGCGTCGGTCACCCGCAGCGCAAGGCCCTTTGCGCCGGTCACCTGCAGCAGTTCCGGGCTGTCCACGTCCGCCGGCGCCTGAAAGGCGACGGTCACCACAGGCTGGATTCTATTATCCCAGGTATGGGTTGACGTTCGTTTATCCAGGCTGTCTCCACGGGTGCGAATGCAGTCCTTCAGGTGCAGGATGACCGGCACCGGCGCACCCTGAGCGCCTGGGGTCGCCAGGTCGACGGTCGTCAGGCCACCCATCTCCACGTCCTGCCACGCAGAGGTCATGTCCAGCCGGCAAGCCCCCTCGGTCAGCATGCCGTGCACGTAAAGCTCGCCGTGCTGGCCGTCCACGTCCCAGGCGTCCGGCTCTTGCGCCACCGTCTGAGACACCAGTCCTCCGGCCAGCAGCGCCACTATCATCGCGTGATAACGATGGTTACGCTGGCTCCGTCTCGTTTCTCTGCTCATGTTGCGTCCTTATGTCTTCATGCCTCAGGGTGTCTGTCGGCCATACGGCAACCAGGTGCTCAGGTGCTTAAGCAAACTCAGCCCGCCTTCGTGCTCTTCACCGTACAACTGTTGTCGCTGCAGCCGTAAATCAGCTGCGGACGGCCACCGTAGTCATTGATGTAGGTCAGCACCGGATTGTTACCCAGAGCCGCTGCACTGCCATCAAGGGTTACCGAGCCTTTCGGTGGTATCATGACCGGCTTAAAGCCCTTCACAGTGGTCCCTTGCACGGTGGCGGTGGCGTCCGAAATTGTTACGTAGTACGCCGTCGGGTTGTTCGCAACATAGTGATCTCCCTGGCGGGTCAGGGTAACCAGCTCCTGCCATGGCTTGCTGTTCAGATCCACCTTCAGGGCCGCCGGGCGGTAGAGCAGCTTGATGCGACTCTGCAGCGCTATCTGCAGGGTATTGGGCTTGCTGCTCTTAGGCGGAATTTCCCGCAGGTTAAAATAGAAAAGCGACTCCTTGTCCTGTGGCAGCATACGCGCACCGGTAGCCTGCTGCACCTTCACCTGCGTCTTAGCACCGGGCTCCACGCGCTGCACCGGCGGAAGGACGACCAGCGGGTCGCTTATTTTGGTGCCGTGCTCGTCTTCCACCCAGCCCTGCGCCAGATAAGGCAGCACCTTGTTCTGGTTCGTCACGTTCATGCTCACCGACGACTCGTCGCCGTTCAGGATGACGCGGGTGCGGTCAAGCGCCAGGGCAGCGCTTGCAGACTGTGCCGCCATTAGACCGGCCAGGAGGGTTGCCGCCAGCAGGGTAGCCCCTCTCCCCGGATGGTTTATTGTGTTTATCGTTTCCATGTCGTCTCTCGTTACTGTTGAACGGTTATTACCGCTGAACGGGGATGCCTTCCGGCATGACGCATCGCGTCTCCTGTCCCGGCTTGTCGTCGTTACAGCCGTGTCCTCCCTGTAGCATCACCGCACTAGAGGGTCTCCTTCCCCTGGCAGCGTACGCTACAGGACGTGCTGAGCTCGTTGATACACATATCTTCCTTACCCGGTACCGCCCGGCCGGACAGTGTGGCAACCTTCCGTGGTCGTCGGGAAAATCAATCATTATCGCGTCACCGCAATCTTCGCCGGGGTGCCGGCCACCGAGGTACACGGCAGCAGCAGCTGCCGGGTCTCCAGGTCCGCCGGCAGCGGCGATGGCATCGACACCTGACACCGCGTCTCGCCCTCCCAGTTCACCTTCATAACCTCGCCGGCTTTGATACCCGACAGCCACACGGTGCCGCCGTCGCTCACCAGGCCAGTCTGGGTGTTGTCCGCGTTCAGAACCGTGGCACCGAAAGGTGGCGCACTGCCGTCCGCCAGTTTCAGAATGGCCATCGCCTTCTGGCCCGCAATCACCCCGAACTTACGGTAGCCGATGGCTCCTTCCGTTAAGGTGCCCTGCACCACCGAACGGGTGGCCTCCACGTTATTCCCCAGCTTATTCAGGTCCACGTTCACACTGGTTCGGTAGTAGCTGCTCATATCACTCACCACCGCCTTGCCGAAAACGTTGCTCCAGGTCGGTGAACCGTAACCTTTCACCGGCACATCGCTCACACCACCAGTGTCCACCATCATGCGGGTCCCGCCATGGGCATTAACCCGATGCAGTGCCGCACCGTTCGGTGTGGCGGTCATGCCACCGCGCATCGACATCCCGAAGGCGGAATAGTCACTGCCCCGGAACGCAGCTGTGGCTGACATCTCTGCGATTTCACCCTCGTGGGTGATGTAACCGCTACTGGTGGCGCGTCCGTCCTGCCCCACACCACCGTTGATGCGATAGGCTGTGTTGTCATCAAGACGGCCATAGTAGCCCACTGTATTGCTGTTGTTGCCCTTGCTCAGTTGCGCGTCGTAGCTGAGCGTGCCGGACCCGCCCCACGGCACGGACAGGCTCAGGTACATCCCGTCGTCATTCGTGTGGTTGTACTTCGTCCGGAACGCCGACAGGCCCATGCTCAGGTTTTTAATTTGCCCGATGTCAAAATAGCGAGACAGCGAAATGTTGTACGTATCGTTCGCCGGCTGGTTCCAGTAGGTCTGATGGCTGTAGTTGAGGTACGCCGTCATGTTCAGGTCCCGGAACTGCTGGTTGAACGTCAGCATGTACAGTTCCTTGCCCTCCCCGCCCGTGTCGTTATGGCGGTAGCGTGCATCCAGATACTGCGACATGCTCATGAAGTTTCGCTCCGTGAAGCGATACCCGGCAAACGTCACCTGACTGTCCGTCTCATCAAACCGCTTCGAATAGCTCACCCGGTAAGATCCGCCGCTCTTCGTCTCCTGTCCCGGCAGTACGGCCCGGGACTGTGTCACGTCAAACGAAATGGCTCCGAAGGCCAGCAGATCACGGCCAATACCCAACGCCAGAGCGTTATAGTCCCCGGCCACCAAAGCGCCGCCGTACAGGGACCAGCCGTTACTGACCCCCCAGGAGAACTCACCAGTCCCGAAGGTTGGCCCCTCGCTGTGATGTTTATAGTCCGACGGCTTACCGCTGGCGATTTTGTAACGCACCAGCCCCGGCCGGGTCAGGTAAGGCACGTTCGCCGTGTCCACCTGATATTCCTGGACGCTGCCGTCCTGCTCTGTCACCTTCACGTCAAGCTTGCCGGTGGTGGCATTATTCAGGTCCTGAATACGGAACGGACCTGACGCAACTGTGGTCTCATAAATCACCCTTCCCTGCTGGCTGATGGTCACCTTCGCATTGGTCTTCGCCACCCCGGTTACCTCCGGGGCGTAACCGCGCAGGTTCGGCGGCAGCATGTTGTCGTCCGTCACCAGACTCGCCCCGGTGTAGCGGAAGCTGTCGAACATGCCGGAGGATAGATAGTTCTCGCCCAGCGTCAGCTTTGCCCGCAGGGCAGCGATGGCCCGGTACATGTAGTACCGGCTCCAGTCCCAGTTTTGACGGGTGCTGTTCGCCTGCCCGGTGGTATGGTCATAGTTCGCCTGCCAGTCCGCGCGCAGACGCCACGCGCCGAGGTTCCCTCCGGTAGTACCGTTACCGCTCAGCGACTGATTGTTACTCCCCCTGCTCAGCTGCTGATGTGAGGTCTGTGCGTTCAGACTGTAGTCAAACAGCACCCCGCTAGCCCCTTCATCCCAGCTCGACGGCGGGTCCCAGTTTTCCGCAGTGTATTCGAGGTATGCGTGCGGGAGGTTCACGTACAGCACGCCGGACCCGAGGTCAGCACGCATCGTCATCCCCTTCAGGGATGATGGGTCGAGACACTCGTGGTTATGCCACCACGTCAACTGACGCGAAGCGGACTCCGTCAGCCCCAGTTGTGTCACCATCTCCGGCGTCAGACAGGCGTAGCTACCCTTCGGATTGTCTTCGGGAGCCAGAAACTGAATCTGCCGCTCCGGCAGACTGCTCTTGTTTATCTGCAGGGCCAGGGTATAGCTCCCCGGCATCACGTATCCGACCTGCGAAAACTGACTCAGGTCAATGTTTGCGCGGTCCTTCAGGTCAAGCACATCCGTGTTGAACTGAATGTCACCGGTCTCCGCCGGTTTTCCATCCACATCAATCGCTTCAGGTGTGGCATTAGCAGGAGCATCCAGTACAACCTCTGCCGCCATGCCCGCCGGGGCCGTACTGCACAGTAGCGCAATGAGTATTCCTGCCGCCACTGGGCGGATAACCATGCCCGCACCAGTCTCATTCTGACGCGACCCGCATGCAGCCGGTGCGCCGTTGTCTACTTTGTGTCCGCCGTTCCGGACTCTGACTGCTGACATTACGACTCCCCCGTCAGAAATAATCCAGTTTGAAGCGCAGCGTGGCGTGATAATCGCCCGCCCGTGGTGCAGCCTGATCAGCGACCAGGCGCAGGACATAGTTAAGTCGCATACCGCCCGCCTCTAGCGCCCGAGCAGGCATCGCCACCCCCGGGCGCGCAGTTGTTCCGTCTATGTCGGCAATCTGCAGCCCCACGCCACCGGCGCTCCCTTTCACCCGGAACGCATCATTGCCTGCGGTAGCGCCGTCAAAGGTCACCTGCAGCGTTGACCAGTCCGGCTTATCCGGACGCCAGTGCTGCAGGGTGCAGTTCACCAGCTGAATAGTGAAAGGCACGTCTGTGCCCCGCCCGTCGCGGAGTATCTGCCCCACCGGCACCGGTGCCATACCTATATCCTGGTACTGACTCCCTAGGTCAATGGCGCAGGCAGAGTCGAGGATACTGCCTTTCATGTTGACGCGTCCGTGCCCGTGGTTTCCCCCCTCCGCCCCACCGGCCAGACACATCAGCAGGAAAGGCAACATCCGGGTCAGTCGTATTCCTGTAGCCATGCATACCCCCATTAATGAATAAGCGAAAAAATCATGACAGAAATGTTGCGCCTGCTGTCCGCCCGGGTGGACAGCAGGCGCAACCATGGGATTACTTGTAATCCATCACGAAGTTAGCTACAGAGGTAAAGGCACCCGGAATGACCGCGCCAGCGACAGAGGAGCCCTGTACGTACGCCTGGAACTGCAGTTCATTGTCACCGTCGTTCAGCGCAATATCAGGAGATGCCACGTTCGGCTTGATTACGTTTTTCCCCATATCTGTAATAACCACGCCCACGCCGGAACCCTGACCGGTGACGGCCAGTGCGCCGTCCAGACCAGCAGCGCCGTCGCCAGCCACGCCGTTAAAAGTGACGGTGGCATTTTTCGCGGTGGTGGTGTCGCAGTCATGCAACTGGATGTTAAAGTTGATCGGGGAGGACTGACCGCCACCAGACAGCTGCTTCATGGAGATGGCTCCAAGCTCTTTGGTCTGGTCGATGCTGCTGGCATCGATGGAGCAGGCCGCATCGATGATGGTGCCGGTAAAGGTGATTTTGCCGTGCCCATTGTCCGCCGCATGCGCCGCCCCCATACCCAGACCAGATGCCATGGCTACCGCAAGAACAAGTTTCTTCATATTCATAATAAAATCCTGCTTTTCATATTCGATTAATAAACCCACCGGGGTGAATTTCCATATTTTAGGGACTTGGCTCCAGCCTCACTGGGTATGGCCCAGCAAAAACAAGTAGCACGCCTGAAACAACCGTTTCATTACCCCACATTGCTTCAGCAGTATCCGTTTTTTCATAAACCGGACACTTTGCATCAAAAGCACCGAAACAGGATAAATGCAAGGCGCACCCTTAAAAGTCGGCAGAATATAACTCCGAATTTTAATGATTACAGGATTTTATGTATGGGTAGTCACAGGAAATGATCAACATGCAAGATTAAATATTCTGAAACATACAATAATGCAACATGAGGGAGTGGCTAATGACGAGAGCAAAGAAAACAGAAAATCCAGTTAAAACAATGCTATAAATAACACTCCTCGTAACGATTGACAAAAATTGACGCTCTGGCCCTTTCCGGTAATAATATCAAACGTTCTGATGCAAAGTGTTGGCTAAAACTCGGCCCCACAACGCCGCCAGAAATGACACCTAAAATATTGATTTAAGGTATATTTTTCTGGGGCGGTACGCAAAAGCACGCCGCAACAAGCCTGCTTGCCTTCACCTCCGGCACCGCCACTACCTCACCTATATCCCCCTCACGCCGGAAACGACCATCCGTGCATTTTCCCACGCCACCGAATATTTCCCGCATCATTTCTACGCCCGCTGCGGTATATTTCCATCCCGCTTCTATCGGCTACGGAAATGCCACGATGAAAACACGAAAATACCTCACCCGCCGGGAAATTCAGCGCCTTGAGGCCGCCGCAATGAAAAGCCGATACCCCCTGCGCAATCGCTGCCTCATACGCTTATGTTTCATTCACGGCTTTCGCATCAGCGAGCTTTGTCGCCTGAAGCTTTCCGACATCAACCTGGAGGACCGCACTCTCTGCGTCTCACGCCTCAAGAACGGCTTATCCACCATCCATCCCCTGACACAGGATGAGCTTCCCGTGCTGATGAGCTGGCTTCTCGAACGCGATACCTGGCGCGACGCGGACAGCCCCTACCTCTTCCTCTCCCAGAAGAACGGCTCCCTCTCCCGCAGCAGTGCGTACGACCTTTTTCGACAGCTAGGACGGGATGCCAGCCTCAGCGTCCCCGTCCATCCCCACATGCTCCGCCACGCCTGCGGTTTCGCCCTCGCCGACCTCGGCGTCGACACCCGGCTGATACAGGACTACCTCGGGCACCGCAACATCAGCCATACCGTCATCTACACCGCATCCAACCCCCGGCGCTTCCGCCACATCTGGAACCGAGTCCCCGCTGACGACCTCACGGACGAGTGACCCTCCCTCCTCTCCCTCCCTCCACAGCGGGTGGCGTGCGACTAGCAGTGTGGGTCGCACGCCACTCCTTGCGCCGACGCAGGAGAGCATGAAAAAGTGTGGGGCAATCACTGAATAGGTTTTCTGCTGGGGCTAGAATAACCAGCATCCGTTAGCCACCATGCTTGTTATCCCGCGATGAAAATCTATGTCATCAAATCGCTGTTAATGGCGTCAGTCGCATGGTCTGGGTCGACTGAGAATTTCTGCCAACACATCACTGGCCGCACTTCACTATATAATCCAGATCGTGCAGGGCTGGGGCGATGACTACCTTCATCAGATTCATATTTATGCAAAGATTACGGCATCTCCTACGAAGGGGGCATTGGCTTTCCTGATAACCCGTTCCGGGTTATGATTGATGATTTTGCTTTTGATGCTGGCGATCGCTTTACCTATGAATACAACTTCTTTGAGCTCTGGCTTCATGACGTTCGCGTCGAAGCTATTCATGAAGACTCCACGCTAAAAGCACCATTTTGTATATGCCCGGAGCAACGGCTGCGGATGAAGCGGATAAGACGCTGGCGTTCCTGGAGGCAATCATCAACGCAGATGATGCAGCAACGGTTGGGGATATCAGACCTTTTATCGATGATCTGGATGCCGTCCGCTTCAACCGCAATAAAATTAACCGACAGCTGAGCAAACTCGACCTTGACTCTCCGGGGCTGGAGCTAGAAGTGATCTGGCCGGGTCGTCGTCGCTGACGGATGTCTAATAGGCTTCGTAACCAGATGAACAACCAGTAGCCGGAAGATAATCATCCACCACCGCAGGAGGCAATGATGCAACTGACGCCCCAGATAGGAATAACCGATGAATCAGGCGTAAGTCGAACGGAAGAACTGATGACATTGCAGAGGTCGGGAGATGCTCTGAATGATATCGGATTATCGGTTTCAGAGCCGAAGCGGTTACTGAATACCGTCCAGCAATCGGTGGTTCAACAGCAGGTGGATGAATATACTGGCCAGCATATCCAGTGCCCTCATTGCCTTGCGGCGCGCAGAATCAAAGGCCAACAGAAAATTCAGTACCGGACACTTTTTGGCGTTATTCCTGTATCGGGGATTAGGGTATACCGGTGCCGCTGCGAAGAAAGTGCAATAAAGACCGTCAGTCTGCTCAGTGACTGGGCCGGCGATCACACTCACCCGGCGTTGAAATATATAGAAACCCGCTGGGCTTCTTTAATATCGAATGAAATGACGACCCGTTTGCTGAAAGATGTTCTGCAGGTGGGCCACATTCTGAATGCCTCAACGGTGAGGAATCATTTGTGCCAGGTGGTGCAGCGTCTTGATGCTGAAGCAGAATCACATTCTGGCTTTCTTTCCGGCGGCCCCCGGGACTGGGGGAATCTGCCAAAACCAGGAAAACCGCTTGTGGTGGGTATTGATAGTGGTAATGTTCGCGATCGGGATGACAAAAAACGTAATTTTGAAATTATTGCCGGTAAATCTTTTTCTTTGGGGATTCCGGCGGACACGCGCCGCTTTGGTTTTGTCCAGAAGGGCGACTGCCATCCGGAACGCCGACTAATGGCACACCTTTCGGCCCAGGGAATGCAGGCCAACCAGCAGATATTCTTTTTATCCGACGGTGCAGATAACCTGAGGGAACTGCAAATAGTCCTGGCTTAGGTTATTTTCCATTTTCCAGACGGCCCCCAAAACGACCGATGAGCATCTGTAGCGAAATTAACTCGAAGGAGAACAGAATGAACATTCAGGAAGAGAAGGTGGTCACGGCACGCATCTGGTACTATTTTTCCCATTACAACAGTGGGTTACGTACCCCTACAACGAAGGAGCAGATACTTGATCGGGCTGCATCGGGGAAAGCCGGTATTCACGTCTATGTGGTTGCTGAGAACCTCGTAGGAAGATTCACTGAACTGAATCTGATTAGCCCTGTGACGCGACAGCAGAAGCTGTATATGGTCACAGAGAAAGAAGCCATGATGATTCTCCGGTCAGCAGCTGGACACAGGTTAAAGAGGAAAGCTATTTCAAATGACAGTCTGATCAGCCCGCCCACGGGTGGGCTGTCCACAACGGTATTGAGGTCCGGGTGCAGAACAATGAGAGTATTAACCCGGAGCGAGGCGATCCTGAGTTTAAACAGGGTAAGGTCTGAGAGCATTCCCCATATAGAACACGCACGTATTTACTCTCCAGTCCTTGCAAAAAAGAAGGCAATATTTAATGGCAGCTAAATTAAAAGAAATTAAAACGGAATTACTCACTGACGCTCTTAATACCATTACTTGCGATGAAGAAAATATCACACGTGAAGAACGCGAAAATCCGGTCAGAACGTTCGCTCCCCTGGAGACCTTAAGCGGAAGGCAAAGGTACACTACTGACAACAATGTGACAGATGATTAAGCAGCGGAACTTTCAGACTTTATAATATCAATTGAATATGACAATGATTCTGAATTTCAGATGAGCCCGTCCTGAAATTATTCTTTACGGATAATGTCACTCCCTTAATCTAAAAATATTTTAGACATGGCCGATAATAATAAGGTCAGGAAGGGAGTGTTATGAACGATTTTCATATTTTAAGTCTTTGTATTCAGAATAAGGATGTGGCAGGTGCCATGCGCGTGCTGCGTGATAAATCAGAATTTGCGGCGCGCAAAATTCTGGAAAAATTAAAGGTTCGCGTAACGTCACAGACGGGCAGGGCATTCTGGCATCATGTTCAGGACTGGCTGCTGACGGCGTGCCGTCAGGAGAGTACACTCAATGAATCAAGTGGTTTCCGACCTTCTTCATCCCCTTCAGACACCAGGGAAAATCAGTCCTGCCGCCCTGGATATGGTCAAAATGCTGGCACTGGGTGCCATGCTCATCGACCACGTCAATACCCTGCTGCTGACGCCACCGGAACCCCTGATGTATGCGCTTGGCCGGATGGCCTTCCCCCTGTTCACGCTTATCTGGGCGATGAACGTGCAACGCACGCTGGAACGGCTTCAGAAGAGGGCAAACCGGCTGTGGATGTGGGCGGCGTTCACCCAACCGGTCTTCAGCCTGGCTTTTTCCGGACATCAGCCCTGGTGGGCACTGAACATCCTGTTCGTGTTCGTGGGCGTCACGCAGCTGCTTGCCCTTCAGTACCGGTACGGGAAAAAAGGACTGATGGCAGGCATTCTGCTCCTGGGCACCCTGGTCTGGCCGCTGAGTCCGGCAAGCTACGGGCTGTCAGGCCTGATGCTGGCCGGCGGTCTGGTGATGGTGACGGGCGGGAAGACACCTGGCGTGCAGCGCACGGGAGTGATCGTGTCCGGGCTGTCGCTGTGCAGTCTGAACGGGGTGTCGCACCTGCTGAGTCTGTCTGCCGACACGCTGCTGTTCGCCATGCTTCCCACGCTGGTTCTCCCCCTGATGGCCGTTTCACTGAGCATTCAGCTGTTTCCGGATGGTTGTCCACGCTTTATGCCCCGGCATTTTTTCTACATCGCTTATGCCGGACATCTGCTGATACTGCTCATCCTGATGCATCTCTGGTGAGAGGTGCACAGCCCCGGGGGATTACCGTTGCCCCGGGATGAAGGGACCCTGCTCCAGTAAATCAATGGCCGTCTGAAGATACAGGACCTGGTCTGGCTGCCATTTACCGCTTTCTGCCAGCTCACTGCGCAGTACGGTCACAATATTTTCGCGCTAGGTTTCATGCCCGGCTGCGGTAAGTGCAAAAACAATACTGCCCACCACCTGGCACATCTCCTCATGCTGGCGCATGAAGGTATCTGAATAGTCCATCCAGTCCTCTCCGCAGTACGTATTTTCTATAGCTCCCGGTAATAATGCCGCGAAGCGGCATAGAGACGCCAGCAGGTGCTGAACTGATTGCTGCCGGTAAGGGGCGTCGTGACCGGCGTCAGCCGTTACGGATTGATAGTTTCAGCCTTGCCCATCCCCCTTCCTGCTAAGCGATACCCGCTTACAGTTGCACAGTACCGGATTTACGCGGTCGGAGTGAGGCCGCTTGCGGCCTGTATCTCCGCGTTAGCGCCGTCAGGCGCTTACGAGCGTGTACGCAGAGCTCACCGCCACTTTTCCCGCCGCCACGCTGAACTCTAGTTACAACATCCCTTTTAAAACGAGGGTGTTCCGGCCCTTTGGGCCGGGGCGGCGTCGGTTTAGCAGGGGTCAGGTATGTATGCGCGCCTGGTTCTGGCGAGAACGGGGCCCGGCGCTTGCGACGGGAGGTACTTTTGATTTCTTTCTGAGCGCGCGGCCGTGAGGCCGCTGCATGCGAAGGCATTTTACGTTATCCACAGAGTGGCCGAAGACAAAGATCTACTCTGGAATGTAATGAACAGAGAGATAAAAAAGGTGAAGTAAGATTGTTTTGCGGAATGTCTTTTATTCATTTCCGGGTTACTTCATTTATTCATTTGCGGTTTTCTGTGTAAAAAAAAGAGACTGTGGCCACTGCGGGCCATAACAACCGGCAGAACGTCATGGTGACCGGAAGAAGAAAGGAGTGAAGGATGAAAAATGAGCAGAACGGCCGAAAAAAACAAGCACGAAAAGCCCCGGTGAGGGGCCTGTAAACAAGAAGACTGTTGTGTCGTCTGTGACTAGTCCGGTGGAGAAAGCGCCAGATCCAGCTGGTAAAGATGCTGGATAGCCAGAGCCTTCAGGCGCTCAGATGTGCACCAGTACGCTTCGTCAGGCGGCAGGGTGCGGTAAATCCATTCAGACATTGCATGGAGTCGTTCATCTGCCGGCAGCTTAATCAGATTGTTGGCACGTTTACGCTCCGCGCCTTTTTTGCGGCGGTAAACGAGTGCCTCCCGGCGCTTACGGCCGGACCAGCATTTCCGCGCAGAGTGGGCCTGAACATCATCATGTTCGCTCATCACCCCTTCCCGGATCAGCTGCTCACGCTCGGCGCTCTGACGGAGCTTCTTCTCCTGCTCTTTAAACAGCTTGTCCATATCGACGCCCAGCATCTGGAATCCCACGGGGGTGATATAGACATACGTTGGCAGCCAGGTGCGGGATTCACGATCCCAGGCGCGTTCTTCCGCGAGGCCCAGCACGCCAAACCGTACCTGTTCCTCAATAAGCCGAGAAAGGCGTGACACTGTCACCTCCGTTTCAGGAATAACATTGCCTTTTGCGTCCTTTGCACTGAGTTCTTTTGCAAGACGGGAGATACACATGCCGACGGTATGCCTGCCGGCATCACAGAAGCTGATGAGCACTGGCCAGAGCGCATCGAGCAGGCGCTGACGTTCCGGACGGAAGCCATATTTACGTCCCGCCTTACGGCGGCCGGCGACATAGAGAGGGTGACGAGAAACATGCATGCGCAGGCTGACCTGCCCGGTTTCTTTATCTTTTTTCACCAGGCGATTGTAGGCATGACCGAGCTGTCCGGAGAGCTTTTTATAATGCTCCGGGCGATACCAGGCCGGGTTCTCACATTTGGCTTTTGTGGAATGCTCACCGCGTTTGCGGCGGGTCAGTTTTTTGACCGGTGCAATGAGGAAATTACCCTGAGTACCGGCATCGACATCCTGCCAGAAACGGGTTAGCTCATCTTTCGGTAGATCTGACCAGTGAACAGAAATCTGATTGTCATTCACGGCGGCCTGTTCTTATGGCGGCCGGGTGTTGTTTTCTATGGTGCATGCGTTATAATCCTTCACGGGCAACGCGCCTGCTTTTGGACCCCCTGATATCTGACTCTTCCGCCAAGTTGATGACAGATTTCGGGGGGTTTGTGCATTCAGGCTCCGGGAAATCCCGTCACCTGCTCCTGAACGTTTTACTGGACACGTCCTGTCCCTGTTTGTTTCCGGAAGTCCGCATTTCTTCCGTAAAACCATCTTCTGCCACCCGTCTGCCTCACCACAAAGCAGTCAAACCGTCAGTTTGAGTTAGGTCACGAAAGTAATCTGAATCAACAATCTGTCCCACCACAAGACGATCGCTGACGATCCGAATACTACCTTCTCGTAAGTAATTTTTCCAGATGTTAGACCAGATAACCGTCCATAGTTTGCATGTTAATTGCCCTTAAGGGACTATAGACTATAACCGGCAGCGCTCGCCGCAGTATCAGGCCGATCGAGGAAGCGCAGGAGAACGGAACGGGAAGATGGCATTTACGCGCTGAATCTCAAGATCAGCCTCTGGCGGGAGACGATCTACAGGACCGGGGTCACTGTGTGCGTGAGGCTTTCCGGATTGCTGCCTGGAGTCTTTCATCGGTAACGGCTTCCGGGAAAACCGTGATGGTGTCAGGAGTCGCCCCACTAACGGGCATGACGACGATCCCCGGCGTTCCGGTGAGTCCCAGCGCCTCAGCCAGGTTACTGTTTTTCTCAAGGGATGCGGTATGTTCGCCCGGCACAGAGGCGGCCAGCCCTGCCTTTGACGCTGCCGCGAGTATATCATCTGCCGTCAGCTTGCCTTCATTATGGCCGGTGGCGTAGATGGCATTGTGATAGGTGACATAGGCCTGCGGCCCTTTCTTTTGCCAGACCGTCAGCCCCTGCTGTGCAGCCTGAAGTGAAGCTTCCCAGCGACCACCAAATATTGGCCACTCCTTAAAGAGGTAGCGGACGTCCGGCTGCGCTTTCATGACCTTCTCCAGCTCCGGCGCGAAGCGGCTGCAGAACACGCACTGGTAATCAAAGAATTCAATCACCGCGACCTTTGCATTATCAGGCCCGTAAGCCGGGGTGTCCGGATCATGCAGAAGGTTCGCCTGATTCTCCATCACGTTGAGTGCAAACATCTTCTGCTTACGTGCCTCCTGCTGTTCCTGCAGCTTATTACTGACGGTCACCAGAATCTCCGGGTGAGATACCAGATAGTCGGCAGCGATTTCGCCGATACGAGCCTCCTGCTCCGGGCTGAATAAGGGCTGAGGTGCCGAAGCGTGTGCCGTTGAAATAAAGCCAATGTATGTTGTAACTATTAATGCGGCTAATTTGTTTGCTTTCATTGTCTGATTCTCATGGTTAAAAGGGAGATTAACGTTCTTTCTGAATGGTTCGGGTGAGGGTCTGTTCTTCACGCTCCGGCATGCGCCCGCGTTCAGTATTTTCTGCCGCCCTGAGCATGTCTCGTTCAGCGTTTGCCAGATCTGCAATCACACGCGATGCCCGCGAATGTTCACCGGCGGTCTTGTCAGCACCTTCCAGCTCGCTTCTGACGCCTGCAGCGGCTTTCATTTCCTGTCCATCGGTGTTTTCCTCACCTCTGACCCTGGCGATCACATCCGCATCCGGGTTGAGTGGTTCCGGTTTACGCGGGTTAATGTCTTCCGGTTTCAGTCTGATCACCTCTTCCTGTGGAACTTCCGCCAGCAACGACTCCGGCTGCCTGCGCCGTCCGGCTTCTTCATTGCGAACCTGGTCTGCCAGCATTTGCTCGCGCAGCTGCTGTACGTTCTGTTCGTCCGACAGCGTGGAGACAATACCCGGGGAAACATCCTGTTTTGTCCCACCGCTTACCTTAAGCAGCCATGCTGAAGGCGGTTCATCACCGGTCTGCCAGACCACGCCGTCCTTTGGATGATTTCGTACTGCATCGAGTGCAGCCGTCAGGTTGCTGGCCACAATCGTGTTTCCGGACTGACTCCGCTGCAGCACGGCGCCACGGGCACGCTCTGTCATGACCATTCGTGTCTCCCCCTGAGTCATCCGTCCTTCCGGGCTGGAAACCAGGGAAACCAGGGCCAGGCCCGCACTCCTGCCATTGTTGTCATACACCGGCAGCGCCAGCGCCGGTTCAGGAAAGCGCCGGGTGGCCGGGATGATTTTTGCCTTCAGTGACGCCTCCTGTATGCCCTGATGGCGCACCCAGGCGCGTCCGATGGCCGTTTTATTCACCGGCTGCCCCATTGCCCAGATGGCTTTCGCCTGTTTGCGCTGCGTTTCCGGTGCCAGCGCATCGTGCGCCGTTTTGATATCACGCTCCGGTGTTTTTACCGCCTTAACCCAGTCCGCTTTCCCGTCGGTGTATATCTGGACGTGCTCTTTCACTCGTGAGGCTGAAATGTAGAAGGCACGACGGGAAGCCAGTGCCTTACGCCCGTCTTTCGTGCCCTCAAGCGCAATGACATAATCGCTACTGGCCCCCTGTGCACCGTAGCCGGTGACGGCCCAGCCGTAGTCGATATGCTGCTGCGCCCGGACCTTCTCCGGATTGATGGTGACGCGACCGTTCTCCCCTTTCAGACGGATATTCCCCTCCTCGCTGACTGACTCCACCGTATAGCGCTGGTTGGCCATCTGCCCCTGTTCGCGATCGGTCGCCGTGAACTTAAGCAGATCGCCGGAACGGACTTCCATCTCGCTGCGGCGAAACAGCTGCACGTCACCGGTGATCAGCTCCTTCGGTGAAACCAGAGCAATCTTCCCTTCCTCATCACGTACCGTCACCGTTCTGCCGTTACGGTCAACGGCCACCACATCCTGGTAGCGGTCACCGCGTTTAACCACCATCCCGGCTTCCCAGGCCTCTGTTTTGTTGAATTCATGGCGCGTATGGGTGATTTTATCGAGCACAGGCACCTTAATGGCCTTCTCCCCCAGTTCTCCCCGCGCTGCAAGCGCGGCATGAATGCCGGCATTTATCGCTTTACGGTCGGCGTTCAGCTGCGCAATGATGAGCGTACGGGACCGCGCCTCCGACGTCCGGTCCTTCCAGTCCGCCACGATGTCGTTAACAGGCGTCTCCGTTTCCTGAATCGCACTTTCCGGGAGCGCGGCTGAAGCGCTACGCGCCACACGGTCAGCCGGCTGGGTTTCAATGCGCTGCAGGGCCGCATCGATCCGGTTATCGATGATGTCGTGAACGGCGCCGCGCAACTGCAGGTCTTTCTGACGGACGATTTGCTTCATGATGGCCACATCCATCGGGCTTCGCTCCTGCATCAGCTTAAACGGCGCGCCCACGTCGACCGCTTCAAACTGGTCGATATCCCCCATCGAGACTGCACGTCCGCCGCCGCTGGCTATGGCATGGAACAATGCCGCCGTATCCTGGTTGCCTGCCATTGATGATTCATCGATAAGAAACACCTGTCCTTTATAGTCAGGTTTCCCGCCTGCGGCCGTCGCCTGGTCATGCTCAACGACAAAGGATTTGATGGTCTGCGCCCGTACACCGACGTCGCTCATTTCTTTCACCGCCTGATGCGTAGGAGCAAGCCCCGTCATCACCGGACGAACGTCAGCCGGTAGGGTCTCCAGTGCAGATATCACCGCCTTCAGCTGCGTGGTTTTCCCCACGCCGGCATAGCCCTGAATCCCGATAAACTGATCCGTGGTACCCAGCACCAGGGTGGTCGCCTTTTTCTGGCCATCGGTGAGTCTGTTCAGCACGGCCTCCGGTACCTGTTCCAGCAACGGCTGCTGCGTACCTTTCCCTTCCTCCACCACGCGCAGAATGGCTTTCTCCATCTCCCAGGTGGACCGGGACACCAGTACCGGCTCTCCCCCTGCGGATACGGACAACAGCTCGCCATTTTTAATCATCGCGCCAATTTCATTCCCGATGGCTTCGAGGTCGGGATGATATTTCTGCGCTTCCGTCGCCAGTTTAAGCTCGCTGATCACCACGGTGCGCTGGTCGTTAATGGCACGCCACACGGCCAGACCCGCGTCCGTCCGGACGCTGTGATGCAGTGAATCAACCGCCTGACTGACGTCCTGGTGACCGCTCAGGTTTCTGACCAGCTGCACGGGAGAGGCATTGGTCTTCATGCGCTGCAGCCGGGCTTCAGCCCGGTCCTGCACTTCGGCGGTGAACACTTCCGCCCGGTGGCCACTCTGTGCCAGCGAGTTCATGGTCTGGGTCGATATGTCGCGGCTGTTGAGCGCGGCCAGCACCACGCCGGTGTCGTTATCCCGTCCACACGGCGCGGTCACGTAAGCATGTGACAGATAGAGCGGCTGGTCTTTTGGCAGCGTCAGTGTGTCTTCCCCCCGTTTAACCTCAATCCCCTTTTCACTTATCCCGGTCACCTCAAGACGATCTTTGGCCTTCAGGCTGTGCTCGCGGTCGCCCGCCACGGACAGCAGTTTTTCGCCGGTGGCCACGCTGAGGGTTTCACGGCTGAAGAGACGCCAGTCAGCGCTGATATCACCGATTTTCATCCGGGTCAGCACGCCATCCCCGTCGATGAGCGAGAGGACTCGCGTGTCCTCATGCACCCGGTCAATCACATAGGACTTACGCTCTTTTGCGTCCGTGCGATCTTCAAGCACCATGCCGGGACGGTACGAACCTGGCATGCGGCGCGTTTTGCTGTCGAGCCACACCGGCTGCCGGGCCTCTATCTCCACGCCGTCACGCCCCAGCTGCCCTGCGTTCTGCAGCGCCTCACGTACCAGGCCCGTCAGCTGCGCCTGTTCACGTTTGCCGACCACGACGGCGGTGACGTTATCAGTTCCTCCGCTCAGCTCTGCAAACCGGTTGGCCAGCGCCTCGTAACGGTCGCGTTTGTTCGGAATACTGACCACTTCGGCCTCAAGCCCGGGCGCAGGCTCCGTGCGGCGGGAGCGGGCAACCCCCGCGGACTCCAGAACGGACATGGCGTTACCGTTCGCCTGCCGTCCGGCACTGTCGAGAAAGACCAGCTGTGCGTCCTGCGCGCGCGCTTCGCCCAGCAGAACCAGCGTCTCCTTTAATCCCAGACGCTCTGCCCCTTCGATAATCAGCGTGCTCTGGGGTTTCAGGTGGAAATCACCGCTCAGAACATGCTGCCGGCTGATAATCCGTTCCCGCAAATCGTCGGATTTCGCCAGCGAAATGGCGCGCTCGGCAGAGCTGGCCAGCACCTGCACGTCACGACCGTTCGCGCCGGCAATACCGGCCAGCTGCGCGGTCAGGTCACGGATGCCCGCCACGCCTGACGGGGCATTTATCAGAACCAGGGCGTCCTTCTCCACAACTTCAAGCGCCGCCGGCGCGTACTGCGCCGGGCGGGTGAAACTGACGACTTTTGTGGATTTGAGATGCTCCTGACTCAGCGCCTGGATCGAGAGTTCATCCAGCAGGTGAATACGGGAGGTGAAAACCCCTTTCTCACTGTCCAGCGGCACAATCATGCCGTTCTTCAGCGCCGCATCGATGGCCACACGAATATCCTTAATCTCCGGCAGCCGTTCACTCAGCTCAGCGGTGGTCATCATCAGCTCGCCAAAGGTGAAGCGCGTTTTACTGTCGCTGAGCTGCGAGATGGCCAGCCGGACAGCTTCAGTCAGTTCCGGGCGGGGTATTTCAGTGTCCAGCTGCGCGGCAGGTAAGCTCCTGGTCGCCGGCGTCTTTTCGGGAACGGTCTGTGCCGGCTGACTCAGCGTGTCAGTCTGCTGTGGTACTGGCTGACGGGACTGGCTCTCCCGTTCTGCGGATTGAGCAGGTGTGTCGACGCTCTTTTCTGCCGTGGACGACGTCTGCAAAGAAGCCTGTTCAGGCACGGCAGGAACCGCTTTAGCCTGGTGATCTCGCTCCGGCTGCGGCGCGGTCTCACGAAGACCTGCATCACGCGGCACCACGCTTTCCTGATACGCCTTCAGGTCAAATCCCTTCTCCTTCATCTGTCCCAGCCAGCGTTCCATCAGGCGCATCCTCGAAGGATCGACTTTCGCCCTGCGGGTGTCTTTGGCGGCCACATCCCGGCTGCGCAGCGTGGCTTCAGCCCCCACGGCCCCCTGAATTTCCCGGCCCCGTGATGAATATTCGTCCCTGACTTCTTCCGGAACGCCCTTGATTTCCCACATCCCATGCTTGCCTACTTCTTCCACTTCATGGCCGAGCGCTTCAACCCGCTCGCGCAGCGCGCTGCGATAGATTTTCCCGAGGGTGACCTGGTGCTTCATGACGGTTTCGATAAAGCCGGCGTTATGGATATAGTCCGTGGCCAGGGCTTTCCATTTGCCCGCATACTCCGTCATGTTGGCAATCAGGAGATGGGTGTGCAGCTGAGGATCAAGATTGCGCGAGGTATCATGCGTATAGGCGGCCGCTACCATCTTGCCGGTGTGTACGATGGACGTAACGCCGTCTTTCGTGTCGCGGGCCGAGATGAGCTTCTCCACATAGCCGGCCGCCACGCGGACGGCATGGTTATGTGCTTCCACCATTTCTTTATCATTGCCAATGAGCGCCAGAATGGACACGCTCTTGGGAGCGGAAAAGGTCAGGTCATGGCCCGGGCGGTGGACGTGCTGTCCGTTAACCTCCTTTCCAAGCCGTGAGCCGTGCGGCAGACGGCCCTCGAGCACGGCCGTCAGATCATCGCCACGAACATTGCCCTCAAGGCCCAGCTCTTTTGCACCTTCCCCCATCCAGAGGCTCTGCAGGTTGCCCAGAAAATAGTAGTTATCGGAATTGCTGTAGTAGCCTGCAGCCTCACCGGCTGACGCTACTGGGGCGACAGACATCATAGGTCATGCTCTCTCTCGTAATAGTGATGGTCGTTTTCGTCGTAACCCGGGTCGTCCGCGTGGCGGTGAAGTAAAATGTTCTCTTCTTCCTGCGCCAGCTGACGGTGGGTGCTGTGGGCTTCATCCTGGGTCTGCGGTGTCACTGAATTCCCTGCCGTCGTCAGACTCAGGCCGCCGTCAGGCAGTGCCGTCACCTTCATATCCAGGTTCATTGATTCGCCCGCATTCTCGCTGGCCTGATCTTCGCCTCCGCCTGAGGTCGCTCCGGTATTGAGCCTCCGTTTCAGCATCCCCAGCGCGCCGACTGCAGCTGGCTCGGAGGGAGCATCCAGCTGGGTTCTGCTGCGGATTTTTTGCAGTGCTGCAGGTATTTCCGGTTTGAGGGGCGCAGTCTCTTTTTGACGAGTTACTGAAGGAGGAGAAGACCGAAGTGAAACGACGTTGTCTTTTTTGTCTTCGGTGACAGGGTCTGTCACCGCGCTGTGATTTTCAGTTACGACTTGCGTAACCACAGGCGCTGTTCGCGATGTGACGGGCTCCCTGGCTGGTACTGGCTTCCGTTCAGGTGCAGCGCTGCGCGAAGGTTTATTTTCTTCCGCCGGAGTACGCGCCACTTTTTCGACGGCCGATGTTGCCGGCGAGCCGGATGCCCCTGCAGACGAAACCGGAGCAGGACCGTCATCTGCAGAGGATGTCTCGCTCCCCTTCTCCAGCACTTCATCACCGGTTGGGAACGTCAGACCTGCAGCTGCAGCTGCGCGCTCGTTCTCCTGAATAACCCTCTCCAGCTCCGGACTGAGCGCATCACGGATATTGCGCTCAATAAGGCCAGCATGACGTTTTTTGAATGGACGATATTTCAGCTTCAGGCGGACGACCGGATACTCACCCGGGAGTCGCACGTAGAAGTTGAGGTTTGGCAGACGCATGATCTGCTCGTAGTCAACAATCGGGTTATTCACCTCGTCCTTGCCAAGGGACACACCGTCACGCACCTGGTCCAGACCGTAGCTGTTCTGCTCACGGATTTTGCGCTTACGCTGGTTGCCCAGCTCCTTTTGCACCACTTCGGCCATCTCGGCGCTCGGCGAACGGCCGTACATACGGGTGTTCATCAGGTCAAAGATGCTTCTGGCAAGCTCGCGGCCGTAAACGTGAACCAGCTGCGCCATGTTCTGCATGCCCAGAACAAAACACCCGCCGAATTTACGCGCTTCCGCCAGCGTTTCAGCCAGTTCCGGGATGCGCTGAAGGCTCGGGGCTTCATCAAGAATGAACCACACGCGGCGCTCGCTGTTTTCACCCATGCTCTGCAGTAACAATGTGGCCAGTGACACCCAGAGTGAAATCAGTGGTCGCACACTCTTGCGGTGTCGGGCCTGAGTGGAAATAAACAGCCAGCTGTTGTCATAACGCTCCTGCGTCATCCACTCCCGAATGGTGAAAGGTGGTTTGGTGCCGTCATCCAGCCCCTGAAGAAACCGCAGCGCTTTGGCGTAGTTGGTCACCACCGAGCGAATGGAGATTGCTGTTTTCTCGATCTTCTCCTCAACCAGGTTGGCTGAAGGCGTATTGACAAGATATTCACGTAAACTTTTCATGCTGAGTGACAGCAGGGTTTTGAGAAACTTCTCTATACTCCTGTCCGGGTCAACCGACATACGTATCGCGAGGTCAGCGCAGATGGTCCGTGAACTTGAAACCCAGAATGGATCGGACTCCCCTTCCACCGGAATGAGGCTGGCAGCCAGGTTGTCATAATCGACTGCATCAATACACTCACCCCACATCTGCCAGTTGGCACAGCGTTCGTCGTGGGCATTCAGGATGAAATCGGTGGACGGGTTGTAATGGGTTTCGGTAAAGGTACAGCCAGAGTCGTAGATGATGGCCCGATCACCACGTTTGCGTATGTAGTCCAGGAGCCAGCGGATGATGGTTGATTTACCCACGTTAATGGTGCCATGCATGAGGAAGTTCATTACCTCAGCCCGTTTAACCATGTGTAAATCAGCCACCCGCAGATCGGACAATTCACCGTTTTTACGTAGCAGCTTATTCACTTCAGCAGGTTTGTCGGTCAGCCGCATACCGGAAATGTATTCGTCTTCACTTTCCTTACGACCGATATTGGCGATAAACCATGTCACGGCGATAAACACCACCATACTGAACAACCCACTGGCGCCAGCCGCCCATTGCAGCTCAGTCAGGCACTGGTCACCCATAGCCTGCATGTACGGGTCCGCATAGATCTGCGGCATGGTCATTTTGAGCACCATCATCGTCGCCGTTGGCGCATACCAGTAGTGGACGTCGTAAATTTTTGGCGTCCCCGTTGCCGGCATCAGATCGATAAAACTGCTGTTGATACTGGCGAACCACCACAGGGAGCCGTTATCAAGGGCTTCCTGTGGAATTCGCCAGAGAAAAATGGCGGTAGTCAGCACGGCGAACAGGATGAAGATCCAGAATCCTATCCAGTTGTTCACCTGAATGAACATGCGCCAGCGATAGGCGGTCATCTGCCCGCCCTGTGTGAGGTTTTTTCCTGCGAAGCTCATAGAGTGTTGTCCGGCCGTTATCGCATCACCTGCGCGGTGATGTGTGTTATCAGAGAAGAAAAGTTGAAAAGGTTGCTGTAAAACGTGGTATCGCGAGGGTAAAGCGCCGGTTTATTACATCAGGCTCAGCTCATATCTGGCCTGCTGGCACCCGTCCTCCCAGTCCTGTTCATTAATACATGCGGCCAGAGAACGGACTGAAGAGGCCACATCCTTATAAACCGCTGAATGCCATTCCTGAGGTTTCAGATCATAAAGGGTGAATTCATAGCCAGCCCAGCCAGCAATGATGGTCATTCCCTGCCCCTCCGGAAGTGAACCAAATACATTCAGATAGGCCTTCGCCACCATCAGCTCGCTTTCAAGATGGATAAGCGACCAGAATTCAGCTGAGTAATCTGCACGTTCATATATCTGATGCATCATGATGGACGAACTCCTTTGAAATTAAGGACGCAACGCTCGCCGCAGACAGGGCTGCGCCAGGCGCAGTCATGCGAGGAAGCGTAATTACTGGTAACTGACAGAAAGCACTGACGCACCCTGCCCGGAATGAACACGGTTAAAAATCAGCTGTGAGGGAGAACGGCTGCGACGATCGCCGCAGCCGCGGGTATTACATGATGCCGGCGATGGACTTGGCCAGCTGTGCTTCCAGGACAGGTTTTGCCTCTTCAAACTTGAGGTTCACCTTGTTGGCGTTGGATACCACACGAGTCTGGTATTTAGCGCGGTTGCCCTGCTCCGTGCTGGTCTGCAGCTTAATACCTGATGTGCCCTGTTTCAGGGCGGCAATATTGTCGGTAGTGACGGCAGCTTTGCTGCGCTCGGAGATTTGCAGATCGGTCACCATCGTGTAGTTAACGTCTTCGACCATTGCATCAGCAGCCATACCAATCAGCCCGGTGGCCAGCCCTACACCCAGCGTTGCGCCAGCAGACGACGAGTTATACGCCGTAATACCCGCGCCCAGTGCCGCACCCATTGCCGCACCTTCATACCCGGTCTTAAGGAAGCCCTGGGCATCACGTAGATCCATTTTCTCGGCTTTCAGCACGTTTGCCTGAATCCAGTAGTAGGCCGTGTCCGGGGAGCTGGAGACGCGGTAACCTTTCGCGGCCAGTTCATTTGTAATCTGTGCCTGCAGACCAGACATATCCTTGTCAGAGGTATTACGGATCTGCAAATAAACAGTCTTCTCTGATGATGGCTCCAGCCAGATGGTTTCACTCATCTGGGTTTTGACATCGAGGTTACGTTTCTTCACCGCTGTGGACATGGCACCACAACCAGACAGAGCGAGAGTAGACGCGATCAGACCAACAACGGCTAATTGTTTTAATTTCATGAATTCATCCTGTGCATAGAAAAACGTCCCCGTTAGCGAGATATAGCTAACAGAGACGTTATCGGCTGATTTGAAAGGGAATTTAGGTTAAATAGATGGCTTACTTAGATTACTACAAAAATTAAGGGGGCCAATGCCCCCTTACTCTCAGTATCCCCGGTTAGGGTCATACGTATTTGAAGGTTCGTTGAAGTTTGTTCCCCAACTGTTTCCGTGTATATCAAGGCCAGAAATGCCACCAACCATTGGCATTCCTGACGAAGGATTTATAGCAATCCCTTGACTGATATCCGTATGACTCGCACCGAAATTGATAGGTAGAACAGATGAATTTGTGTCTAGCCCTGAATATTGGCTCGAAGAAAACTCAGCCAATGCTATTCCCTTGCCAGACATACTTGTTTGATATCTGGCGGCCATTTCATCTGAGAGTCTATACGCTTTACTCCCGCGTATTTCATAGACATTGCCTGTATCTTTATCCTTCAAGAGGTTTAACCCCTTCCTTCCAGCCCCAAATAAAACGGCGGAAAGAACCATAACTGTGGACATCGACAGATAAAGATATACTGAATTTTCCCAGAGGAAATAGAGACATATTACTTGCGCTAAAATTGAAGCAATCAAGCGTGGAAAGAGCGAGGCAATTGAAACACCACTGCCGCTCTTATCCGCATTTTTAAGAAGATAGAACAATGGTAAGGATATCAATGTGCCTAACGCGTACATCCCTGCCAATGCGATCCAATCCTCGCTGTAATACCCGTTATGGTTAGGTATTACATCATGAATGAGTGGAATAGCAGCATATATACTAAATACAGGAATGTACGAAATTCTACATAGATTAGCCTTTAGCATTTATCCTCCTAGCCGGCTCTTTTCCTCAATTCCAGCAACTGCTCTTCTAACTTCCTTTTTTCAGCACTGTCTATAACTGGCGTTTGCTGGTCAATCTCGGCTTCTTTTCGTTGAATTTTGAAATTACCGGTTGCGTTTAAATTCTCTCCTTTCAGGATATCACTGGATGCCTGAACAGTGGATTGTTTTTTATCAATTTCTCCAGCAGATTCGTTGATTTTATGCTCATTTTCAGATCTTTGTTCCGCCACTCTGCGCTGTAATTCATTCTGGGGAGCAAAACCCTGAGTAGAATGTTCATGCAACTTAGCCTGATTTTCTTTGTAGGACTCCTGCATAGCATCACCACGTACTTTTTCGCCGCCAACATTAATTCCTGAACGGCTATGAGTAACTTCACTCTCCTGGCCATACGTGTTTCCTTTCTCCCTAATGGCTCCTGAATGATGGAACTCCGGGTGCGATTCTGCAATGTGACCGGTCCTTTCATCTGCAGTGGTGCGTCCACCGGAAACAACCATGCCTGCCGACGAGGTGATATTACCCGAGCTGCTTCTCTGTCCGGCTGCTTGTCCCTGATGTACAGTTGAATGCTCAATACCCGGCGAAACAGAATCGTTTGTTCTGGCAGAATAATTCCCACCCTGCTGGCTTCCATATTCAGCAACCTGAGTCGTTCCGTAAGGCTGGATACTGCTAACACCTACCGAGCTAAGAGTACCGCCATCCTGAGAGCTGTAACTGACTCCAGCATCATGACCAGATGAACCTGATACCTGCTGACTGCCACGCGCTGGCTGAACAATATGCTCACCACTGAATGCTGCATGCTCCTGGCCGCTGGTGAGATCTGAACGACCCTGCTGATAATCCCCCATAATTTCAGGTTTGAGACGTTCATTTACGAATTCCATCGCTGCTTCTCGCGCCGACGGCGCACTTGTCAGCATGGACTGAGCCTTATCACCGTATTTATTAGCCGCCCAGTCCACAAACTCCTGCGTATAGTTCGTATCGAGGCTTGCGCTCTGATTCTGCGCAACGGTGGCCATCCGACTGAACTCGCTACTCTGTGTAGAACTGGTGGTGTACTGATGGTACTTGCTTTCAGCATCATTGAGTGTTGCGGCCAGCTGCTGAACATTACTGCTTGCAGCATTTTCGGAATGATTCGCACCATCAGTGATACGGCTGCTTTTAACCATATCCATCCCCTGGCGGAAGTCATTAACTGCCTGGCTGTTCTGATCATGTCGCGAATCTTGTGTTTGGGAGCCCGAGTCCTGAACGCCTCTTGAACTGCCCGTCGAGTGCCGCAAATCGCCAGAAACACTTCCTTCAGCACCAAATTTAACAACACCTAAATTGACGCCTGCCCCAGCAGTACCTTTAATACCTGCAGATACTGATCCCTGATTACTGATATCCATCAGTTTGTTATAGGCTTCCTGCGTCGAGATGTTGTTTGCTTTCGCATAACTTTCAGCGGCAGACAACATCATGCCAGCACCGCGTGTTGCATTAGTGGCCTGGCTGTTTTCACTGCCTTTGATCAGGCTGTCGCTGGTACTGGTCTGATTAGAAAGCTGAGAGAGCTGCGACCAGCCACTGGTAACGCTGTGGTTGTAGCCATCGAGTGCAGTCTGCGCCTGTACCTGCGACTGACGGGCGGACTCCTGGAATCCACTGCTTGCCAGCTGGCTAAGCTTCATGTTCACCGGCAGGTTCGACATTGCACCCGAGCCGTCGATAACCGTATGGCCACCGGCCGTCTGAGTCTGCGTGGAGCCGTTATCTGCCTGCCACGTTTGCTGACCCTGACGCTGCATCAGGTTGGTATCCATCTTGTTCTGGCTGACATTGTCCATCGACATGTTGTTAAACGACCAGTTTCCGTCCGCTGTGGTCGCGGCCACACCTGCTGACGTGAAGGCGCCCGAGCTGAGTACACTCCCTGCCACCTGAGAGCCCATCGCCGCAGCACCTTTGGTCAGATAGAACGACAGCACCGGAATGGAAAGGGACAAATACCCTGCCAGATTCGCCACGTCCGAATGCTGCAGCGCAACCACATCCTTGTTGGCCAGCACCAGCGGCGTGCCCCCGGACTGGCTCTGCAGCCAGTAGTTGGCGGCATAGTTAAGAATGGCGAACATCACCGGCCACATCTGGAAATAGATAAACCCGGAAACGTATATTTTCAGGGTGTTCAGGCCAAACATAGTGTAATTTGACGCGGCCAGCGCAATCATCAGCGGGAACAGGCACACCAGGATAAGCATCAGCAGAGACTGTGCAAACGGCAGCGTGCGGGTCGCCAGCTCGTTACCTGCAGCCCAGGCAAGACGCTGTTTTGTTGCAGCGTTCTCGGTGGCCAGATTAAGCAGGTTAGCCGTGTCTGATGAGCGAGCGGCAAAGCCCTTGATCCCTTGCCGTACTGCACTGTTCGTGATGTTGTTCTTCATGATCTGCGCAGCAGTCATACCACCGGCATAGAAGAACCCATAACTGTCCCCCATTGAGTTGGCCAGAAGCGACGCACCATTCAGCTTGTTGCCAAAGACCTTTCTCGTCAGCCAGGTGAACGTCGCACTGCCCGGGTTAACGTCAGTATTGGCAAGCTTCTGGATCTCCGTTGCGGCCTGCTGGCAGGTCAGGAACTGACGCGAGGTGGAGGTCATCTTAAAGATTCCCCGCAGCGGGCTTGGGTTACTGGTTATCAACGTCAGCGGGTCAGTAGAATTGAGCAGCTGATTAATGGTGTATTTTCCATTCAGAAGAATGTCGCCGATCACACAGTTTTCCACGTAGTCCGGCAGCATCTGCGCCAGCTCCGGATTTTGCGTCGTGAAGTCACTGGTTTCCGCCACAATCTGCGAGCCAAAAAGCATCCCGGTTTTGCTGTAGGTCACTGAGTCGGGTCTGGCCATCAGCATGTCGTAAACCGACGCCATCTTGTACCCGATACTGGTCGTAAGAGACGCAATAGCCGCCAGGCCAACCGGTACGTTATCGGTGACCCAGACCGTACCCGGGTCAGAGAGGTCAATAACCTGCACTGAGCGTTTCGGTACCAGCAGGATGGATGTCAGGATCATGAAGACAGCCAACCACTGGACGAAAAGCATTGGGTTACGTTGTTTAATGAAAGTAAGCAGTACGGCCAGCACCCCAAAGGTGCCGGCAATACGCATTAAGGTGTGGAAGGTATTCTGACCGACAAGGGTAACAACGGCGTCCAGCGCCGTTTTCCACATACCCCCGCCATAAATGGTGTATATCTCAAGCATCAGCGATCACCCCAGTGATAGTTGCTTTGATAGGAGCCTGAAACAATGGTGGATACCTGCTGTTGCAGGTACTGCATGTTGCGGTCGATACCGTCCAGAGCGTTCTGATCAGCTGCTGACTGCAGCTTCATGTCAGCGAGAAGTCCCTGCGCATGAATGATGTTGTCGCGTAGTTTTGCGGCAGCTTCTTCAGGGAAGTTCTTGCCAGC
>NZ_AVOP01000013.1:0-69626 GCF_000733275.2 Enterobacter sp. EGD-HP1 | reverse complement strand
GTGGCGGGTTTTTTATTGCCCGGTGGCGCTACGCTTACCGGGCCTACAGGGATCGAGTAGGTCGGGTAAGGCGTAGCCGCCACCCGACTTAATACATCAGACAACCATATTCAACAGCAGCACCCCGACCAGACCGCATACCGAAATAATGGTTTCCAGCGCGGACCAGGACTTGATGGTTTCACCGATCGTCAGGTTGAAGTACTCCTTGAACAGCCAGAAGCCAGGGTCGTTAACGTGAGAGAAAATCACGCTACCGGAACCGACGGCGATAACCATCAGCTCAGGGCTCACGCCCGTGGTCGCAATCAGCGGGGCAACGATACCGCCTGCGGTAATCGCCGCAACGGTTGCAGAACCCAGCGCAATACGCAGAACCGCGGCAATAGACCAGGCCATCAGGAGCGGCGACACGTTGGTTTCATGCATCATGGCAGCGATGTATTTGTCCACGCCGCTGTCGACCAGAACCTGCTTGAATGCGCCGCCACCGCCGATGATCAGGAGCATCATGGCAATGATTTTGATGGAAGAGGTCAGCGTGTCGTTGATCTGATCCATTGAACGACCGCGGTTCAGACCGAAGGTGAACATCGCGATCAGCACCGCAATCAGCGTGGCCATCACCGGGTCACCCAGGAATTCCGCAACGGACAGGAACGCGTGACCTTTCGGCAGGATCATCTCCGCCACGGCGCGCATCGCCATCAGGATAACCGGTACCAGAGAAGTCCAGACGCTGACGCCAAAGCCAGGCATCTCTTCTTCGGTGAAGGTTTTGGCGCTGTAAAGCCCTTCAGGAATCGGCTTATCAATGCCTTTCAGGAAGCGGGCATAAACCGGGCCCGCCAGAATCACGGTTGGGATTGCCAGAATCGTACCGAACAGCAGGGTTTTACCCATATCCGCGTGGAAAATGGTGGCGATAGCGGTTGGACCCGGGTGCGGCGGCAGGAAGCCGTGGGTCACGGACAGCGCCGCAGCCATTGGCACACCGACATACAGCAGCGGGATATTTGCCGCAGCCGCGATGGTGAACACCAGCGGCAGCATCAGCACGAAGCCCACTTCATAGAACAGCGCGAAGCCGACGGTAAAACCGGTTAAGACCACGGCCCACTGAATGTGCTGTTTACCGAATTTGGCAATCAGCGTGGTGGCAATACGCTGCGCGCCACCGCAGTCCGCCAGCATTTTGCCGAGCATGGCGCCGAAGCCCATGATCAGCGCCAGGCTGCCGAGCGTGCCGCCGACGCCGGCTTTAATCGAACTGATGACTTTCACCAGCGGCATCCCTTGCATCAGACCGACTGCAAGTGCCACCAGAACCAGAGCGATGAATCCGTTCATTTTGAAACGGATCATCAAGAGCAGTAATAACACAACACCGATAGCAACGATGACTAATGGCATGATTTACCTGGCCTTTGAATTGTTATGGGTAACGTCATTGTTTCAACGACAAATTCCGATTGTCCCAACTGGGAACAGAGTTTTAACGGCACTAATACTGATGCCTTGGAAACCATTAAGTTTAGTCGGCTGTTATGAGTGTGCTTAGTGCCCACGAGAATGATACGGGTAACATGATGTGATTGAGAATCACCCAGGCAGGCAAAATGTGAATTATGAGACGCAGGTCAACATATGGAGGGAGAGACAAGGGAAGGTAGGCCCGGTAAGCGTAGCGCCACCGGGCAATACAGACGCGTACTGAATTAGTAGTAGGAGTGCTCGCCGCGCTGGTGCTCGGTCAGGTCACGCACGCCTTTCAGTTCCGGGAACTCGTTCAGCAGCTGCTTCTCGATCCCTTCTTTCAGCGTCACATCGACCATTGAACAGCCGTTACAGCCGCCGCCGAACTGAAGGATCGCCAGACCGTCTTCCGTGATTTCCATCAGGGAAACACGACCGCCGTGGCCCGCCAGCTGTGGGTTGATCTGGGATTGCAGCAGATACTCAACGCGCTCCATCAGCGGGGCATCGTCAGACACTTTACGCATTTTCGCGTTCGGCGCTTTCAGGGTCAGCTGAGAACCCAGCTGATCGGTGACGAAGTCGATCTCCGCATCTTCAAGATACGGTGCGCTCAGCTCATCAACGTAAGCGGTGAGCTGTTCAAATTTAAGGGCAGTGTCAGTCGCTTCCACAGCGTCCGGAGGACAATAAGAAACACCACATTCTGCATTCGGAGTGCCTGGATTAATCACAAACACGCGGATCTGCGTCCCTTCTTCCTGATTTGCCAGCAGTTTGGCAAAGTGCGCTTGTGCAGAATCGGAAATACGGATCATAGCTTTGGCCTAATAGTTGACTAAATTACCTGGGTATAATCATACGCCCATTGAAGAAGGGCTACAAGGTACGGCACAGACACCATACCTGAACCGACGCGGCGCCGCTTCGCAAAAGCAGTCGGGAAAGTTCAGCAACGGTACTGCCCGTGGTGACGACATCATCCACAATTGCGATATGGAGACCGTCGACCGGCAATTCAAGGCGAAAGGCATTTTTGAGGTTTCTTTTGCGAAGCCGGGCGCTGAGCTGATGCTGGATGGCCGTTGCATGAACGCGTGTAAGCGCCCTGGCATCGTACCGACAGCCGAGCCACCGGGCGAGGGGGCGGCAGATCAGGTCACTCTGGTTATAGCCGCGCCGCCAGTGCCGACGTCGGTATAAGGGGACATTCACCACCAGATCGACTTTCGGCAGTGCGCGATGACGCCGTGCCTGCAAAACCGCCAGCAACAGCAGGCGGGCAAGGGGCTGAGCCAGCGAACTCTGCCCGGAAAACTTCAGCGCGTGAATCAGCCTGCTCAACGGTGGAACATAATCATTCACGGCCACCAGCGCGCTCCATGGCGGGGATTTTTTCAGGCAACGGCCACAGGGCAAAAAGGGATTTGTGGCCGGTAAACCACATTGTGGACAGATCCCAATACGCCATTCCAGCGATCGCGTGCAGACGGAGCAGACGCCCCACCGGCTGAGCGCCAGCGGCATTCTGCATAGCCAGCACAACCCAGGTGCTGTTAGCATGTGTAACCTCCATGTGAAAAAAGAGAACAGTAACTGATGAAGACGCTGTGGTGGCAGACCGTAGGGACAGGAAATTGCCATCTTGTGCTGCTGCACGGATGGGGCCTGAATGCGGAGATATGGCATTGCATACGTGAGGAACTAGCCTCGCATTTCACGCTGCATCTGGTGGACTTACCCGGCTTTGGCCGCAGCCGCGGTTTTGGCGCGTTATCGCTAGATGAGATGGCGCAGCAGGTTCTGGACGCTGCGCCGCAAAACGCGGTTTGGCTGGGCTGGAGCCTGGGCGGGCTGGTGGCGAGCCAGATTGCGCTGTCGCGGCCTGACCGCGTAAAAGCGCTGGTGACGGTGGCGTCGTCGCCCTGTTTTAGCGCGCAGGCCGCGTGGCCAGGGATCAAACCTGACGTGCTGGCGGGCTTCCAGCAGCAGCTGAGCGACGATTTCCAGCGGACCGTAGAGCGGTTCCTGGCATTGCAGACAATGGGCACTGACACCGCGCGTAAGGATGCACGCACGCTGAAGCAGACCGTGCTTTCGCTGCCGATGCCGGAGGTTGAGGTGCTTAACGGGGGTCTTGAGCTCCTGAAAACGGTTGACCTGCGCGAGCCGCTGGCAGCGCTGACGGTGCCACACCTGCGTATCTACGGTTACCTCGACGGGATTGTGCCGCGCAAAGTGGTTCCGCTGCTGGATTCACTCTGGCCGGACAGTGAATCCCAGATCATTGCCAAAGCCGCGCATGCCCCGTTTATCTCTCATCCGACGGAGTTTTGTTCAGCGCTGATTGCGTTAAGTCAACGTTTAGACTGATTATTTTCTATCCAGCCTGGAAAAAGTTACACACCGCAACCATACTCCTGATGTCGTTGCGGTTGTTCTGCCTACGATAATCAAAACAACAATCCTATGGAGAGTCAGGTTATGAAACTTGTTACAGGTATTGTCACTTCTCTGGTTATTGGGTCACTGTCATTTGGCGTCTTTGCGGCAAAAGAGCTGGAAAAAGATAAAGTTGCCGGCATGAATCTGACGAAAATTGGTGAGATTTCTACGTCTGACACCACCGCGCCGATGGACGCGAGAAAAGAGCTGTCGAAGAAAGCGGATGAGCTGGGCGGAACGTACTACGTCGTCACCAGTGCTGAAAAACAGACCAAAAACGTACGCGCAACGGCGGACGTCTACAAGTAATACGATAAAGCCAGGCAGCGATGCCTGGCTTGATTAACGCAGTGCCCACCTCTCCCTGAGACAGGCCTTTCCTTCCGGACAGCTTTTACAACTGCCGGAGAGACAGCCGTCCGCGTCTTCCTGAATCCGAACGGCTTTCCCCATGGCTTCCAGTCTTTCCAGCATGGCATCGATCATCGGCTGCGGCGTATGCAGACTGAGGCTCAGCTGTTTCGCCTCCATTCGCCCTTGCAGTGCCAGCAGATCACGAACCTGAATCAACGATGCCATGGTGTGCTCCTTAGTGACAGTCGCCCGCCGGGCTGCTGCAGCAGGTCGCGGCGGTTTTACGGTTTGCGAGCAGGTCGATGTCGACGCGGCTGCGTGCCCGCCGCAGAAGACCGAGCACTATTACGTTAAACAGCACAACCGCGAGAATGCAGACCAGGCTGTAGCGCGGATGCTGGCTGAAGTTAACGGTTTGATAAAAGAGCGTCGACAGCGAGTACGCAATGTTTAACCCCCACAGGATGGAGAAGCCCATCCAGCCGCGGCTGGACTCGCGGGCAATCGCCCCCATCACCGAGATGCACGGAATGTAGAGCAGAACAAAGATGAGGTAGCTGTAGGCCGCAGACGCGCTGCCAAATTTCTCGCCCATCACGCCCATGGCTCCCGTCGCCATTTCACCGTCGCCTTTGCTCGCTTCAATTGGGTTCGCCAGCACGCTCAGGCTGAAGGTGTCTTTCAGGCTCTGCCAGGTCTCCTCTACGGCACCCAGCAGTTCATGACCGAGATGAAACTCTGCCGGATTAAATTCCTGTTCCTGAATGTTCTCAGCGGTATAAAGCGTGTTCAGGGTGCCGACAACCACCTCTTTTGCCATCGCACCGGTGAACAGCCCGACGGTTGCCTGCCAGTTATCCTCATGCACGCCAATCGGTTTGAAGACCGGCGTGATGACGCGGCTGACGGAGGCGAGGGCCGAGTCGTTGATGTTATCTGCCGCCTGCCCGCTGAGGGTGAAGCTGTTCAGTGCGCTCAGGAAAATGCTGACGATGACAATCACCTTACCGGCGCGCAGCACAAAGCCTTTCAGGCGCTGCCAGGTCTGGATCGTCAGGCTTTTTAGATGCGGCACGTGATACACCGGCAGCTCCATCACAAACGGTGACGCTTCACCGCGCATGATAGTGTGCTTCAGCATCAGACCGGTGAGGATCGCCATCACAATACCCAGCACATACAGCGAAAAGACCGCCAGCGCGCCCTGTTGGCCAAAGAAGGCTGCGGCAAAGACCGCAAAGATGGCCAGACGGGCACCGCAGGACATAAACGGCGCCATCATGATGGTCATCAGACGTTCACGCGGCGCATCAAGCGTGCGCGCGCCCATCACCGACGGCACGTTACAGCCGAAGCCGACAATCAGCGGGACGAAGGATTTACCCGGCAGACCCAGCGCCTGCATCAGACGATCCATCACGAACGCGGCGCGCGCCATGTAGCCGGAATCTTCCAGGAACGAGAGGAACAGATACATCATGCCGATCTGCGGCACCAGCGGCAGAACGGTATTGATACCGCCGCCGATCCCCTGCGCGAGGAAGATGGTTAACCATTCCGGGAAGTGCAGGGTGTAACCCACCCACTGAATACCGTGGACGAAGATCGCGACGGAACCGGCGTCGAAAATAGGCTGGAGTGCGCCGCCGATGTTAATGGCGAGCAGGAACATCACGTACATCACCAGCAGGAAGATGGGCAAACCGAGGAAGCGGTTAAGCACCACTTTATCCACCGCCGCCGTAAAGCGGCTGGGTTCTGCCGTCAGGGCGTTACTGACCACGTCGCAAATCGAGGCGATGGCCTGGTAACGCGCATCGGCGATGTGCAGCGCCGGGTCGTCCAGCTCGTCGCTAAGACGAGCTACCGTCGCGTCCAGCTTATCTGCCGCATGCCCGGCGTAAGCGCGGCTGTAGATATCCCCTTCCAGCATCTGCAGACCAAGCCACAGACGCTGTTTCGCAGGCATGCTTGTGTCCATCTCCTGCGCCAGCACATTGGCTTCGCGCAGGAGAGGCTGTGCGTAATGCACCAGCTCAATGTCGCGATTACCCTGGTGACGGTCAATGGCCAGCTTCAGCGCATCAATACCGCGAGCGCGCGTCGAGACCAGCGGAACGACCGGGCAACCCAGGCGCGCGGAGAGGGCATCGACGTCGATACGCAGCTTTTGTTTCTCCGCAATGTCGAGCATGTTGAGCGCCACGATGCAGGGGATCCCCAGCTCCAGCAGCTGCAGCGTCAGATAAAGGTTACGTTCGAGATTGGAAGCGTCGACCACGTTGATCAGCAGGTCTGCGTCGCCGCCAAGAATGTAGTGGCAGGCAATCTGCTCATCGAGCGAAGTTTGCGACGAAATGGTGGTTAAGGAGTAGGTGCCGGGAAGGTCAACCAGCGTCACCTGGCTGTCCGTTGTCGTGAACTGACCCTCTTTACGCTCAACCGTCACGCCCGCCCAGTTGCCCACGCGCTGGCGTGCGCCGGTCAGCTGGTTAAAAAGGGTGGTCTTGCCGGAATTAGGATTGCCAATTAAGCCAATAGTTAACTTTTTCATTTTTTTAGACTCACTGAAACCGCTGGCTTGTTATCGGGATAAGGCTTCGACTTCTATTAACGCGAGGTCTTTCTTACGCAGCACCAGATTCACGCGGCGGGTTTCGATGTGAACCGGGTCACCTAGCGGCGCCACGCGCACGACCTGGAATGACGAGCCGGGCAGCATGCCCAGCGACAGCAGCTTTTGCCGATAGGCCGGGCTAATTTCGCGGGTAAAACCGGTAATCTTCCATGCACTGTCTGGAGTGAATTGCATAACGCCTGATTCCACGAAAGGTTAAATTATCTACTATGGGATGATAATGAGAATAGTTTTTATCAGCAATATTAAAACTGTGACGGAATGTTGTTTGCGGTATTAATTTACGGCCTGTTTGACCTTGCTCAATATTTGCTGAATTGCCGGGAAAACGAAAAGGGGAGTATTTGTTAACGGGGTGATAATTCGTGGTTTAAATATGGCTACATCTATTTATTTTAATTCGCTGCGGCCTGCTTGCCGGGCGGCACTGCGTTTGCCCGGCCTACAAAAGCGTAGGCCCGGTAAGCGCAGCGCCACCGGGCGTTGACAACCTTAGCGTTTCTTACCCATCGCTGCGGCCAGCGCATCCATCATCGCGCTGTTGCCTGCAGGCTGTGCATCACGTCCGCGAGGTTTCGCGGCCTTCGCGGCCGGGCGCTGCTGCTCGCGACCACCGCCATTGCCGCCACGGCGCGCGCTGGTGTCGCCTGGCTGCTCGTCCAGACGCATGGTCAGGGCGATACGCTTGCGCTGCAGATCCACTTCCAGCACTTTGACCTTCACGATGTCGCCCGCTTTGACCACGGTGTGCGGGTCTTCAACGAACTTGTCGGCGAGGGATGAGATATGCACCAGACCGTCCTGATGCACGCCGATATCCACAAACGCGCCAAAGTTGGTGACGTTGGTCACCGCGCCCTCCAGCACCATGCCGGGCAGCAGGTCGTTCATGGTTTCCACGCCGTCAGCAAAGGTCGCCGTTTTGAACTCAGGACGCGGATCGCGGCCCGGCTTTTCCAGCTCTTTGATGATGTCGGTGACGGTTGGAACACCAAATTTGTCGTCGGTGAAATCAACGGCTTTCAGGTTGCGCAGGGCGCTGCTGTCGCCCATCAGGTCTTTCAGCGCCTGCTGGGTGGCGGCCAGAATACGCTCGACAACCGGATAGGCTTCCGGGTGAACGGTGGAGGCATCGAGCGGGTTATCGCCGTGGTTGATGCGCAGGAAGCCCGCACACTGCTCAAAGGCTTTTGGCCCCAGACGGCTCACCTTCAGCAGCTGCTGACGGTTCTGGAACTGACCGTTCTCATCACGCCAGGCGACGATGTTCTGCGCCATCATGCGCGTTAAGCCCGCCACGCGGGTCAGCAGAGGAACGGAAGCGGTGTTCAGGTCAACGCCGACGGCGTTTACGCAGTCTTCCACCACCGCATCCAGCTTGCGCGCCAGCTGCGTCTGGCTCACGTCGTGCTGATACTGGCCCACGCCGATGGATTTCGGATCGATCTTCACCAGCTCCGCCAGCGGATCCTGCAGGCGGCGAGCGATAGAGACCGCACCGCGCAGGGAAACGTCCAGGTCCGGGAACTCCTGCGCCGCCAGCTCGGACGCGGAATAGACGGATGCCCCCGCTTCGCTGACGATCACTTTCTGCGCCGTCACTTTCGGGAACTGCTTCTGCACGTCGAGGTAGAAACGCTCGGTTTCGCGTGAGGCCGTACCGTTGCCGATGGCAACCAGCTCCACGTTGTATTTTTCGCACAGCGCCGCCACCACGACGGCCGCTTTCGCCGCCTGGCCGGTGTGCGGGTAAATGGTGTCGGTGGCAACCAGCTTGCCGGTGCCGTCAACCACGGCGACCTTCACGCCGGTACGCAGACCCGGATCGAGACCCATGGTGGCGCGCAGGCCGGCTGGGGCGGCCATCAGCAGGTCGTGCAGGTTACGGGCGAAGACGTTGATCGCTTCGTCTTCGGCGCGCTCGCGCACGGTGCCCATCAGCTCGGTTTCGAGGTGCATAAGCACCTTGATGCGCCAGGTCCAGCTCACCACGCCTTTGCGCCAGCTGTCCGCCGGGGCGTTGTTCAGGCGCAGGCCGAGATGGTCGATGATGATCTGCTCGCAGTGGCTCTCTTTCGGCGGCTCGTCGAACTGCGGGTCGGCGTTCAGGGAGAGCTGGAGCACGCCTTCGTTGCGGCCGCGGAACATTGCCAGCGCGCGGTGTGAAGGGGCGGTAGAGATCGGTTCGTGGTGATCGAAGTAGTCGCGGAATTTCGCGCCTTCTTCCTCTTTACCCGCGACGACGGTAGAGACGATGTGGGCATTCTTCCACAGGTAATCACGCACTTTAGCGAGCAGGGCGGCGTCTTCGGCGAAGCGCTCCATCAGAATGTAGCGCGCGCCGTCGAGGGCGGCCTTGGTGTCCGCTACGCCTTTGTCGGCGTCGATAAATTTCGCCGCTTCGGTTTCCGGGTCATGGGACGGCTCGTTCCACAGCAGGTCGGCCAGCGGCTCAAGGCCCGCTTCAATCGCAATCTGCCCGCGCGTGCGGCGCTTCGGTTTATACGGCAGATAGAGATCTTCGAGTTCGGTTTTGCTCAGGGTACCGTTAATGGCGCTTTCCAGCTCGCCGGTCAGCTTGCCCTGTTCGCCGATGGATTTGAGGATCGCCTGACGACGTTCTTCCAGCTCGCGCAGATAGCCCAGACGGGTCTCCAGGTTACGCAGCTGCGTGTCGTCCAGACCGCCGGTGACTTCCTTACGATAGCGTGCAATAAACGGCACGGTGTTCCCTTCATCAAGCAGGCGAACGGCAGCTTCTACCTGTTCGGCTCTGGCCTGAATATCACCCGCAATAATGCGGCAGAGCGAATCTTTCATCATGGCTTTATCATCTGTTGAGTCGAAAAATCAGGGGATAGTTATACGGGCTGACACGGCAAAATGCCAGCCGGGGAGGGCGCTCTCGGACTATTTTACGTAGACGATCTCATTGACGTACCAGCTGGCTTCTCCGGCGGGGGTCTGAACGACGGCCAGGTCGCCCACTTCCTTTTTCAGCAGCGCGCGGGCCATCGGGGAGTCGATGGAGATGTAATCCTTACGACCAAAAATTTCATCGTAGCCGACAATGCGAAAACGCAGGGTGTCACCGTCGTCGTTTTCAATTTCCACCCACGCGCCGAAGAACACTTTGCCCTCCTGCTGCGGGGAGTAATCGACAATTTTGAGATTCTCGAGGCACTTGGTCAGATAGCGAACCCGGCGGTCAATTTCGCGCAGCCGCTTTTTGTTGTACTGGTAGTCAGCGTTTTCGCTGCGATCGCCCAGGCTTGCTGCCCAGGTGACCTTTTTGGTTACTTCAGGACGCTCCTCGCGCCAGAGGTAATCCATCTCTTTTTTGAGCTTTTCGTACCCTTCGCGGGTGATCAGGGGCGTTTTCATGGTAAAGCCTTTGCTGCCTGCCGGTTAACTGTCTTGCGCACAATACGTACCACACAGTGTAACAGACAGGATTAATAATGATTTATGTGATGAAATGAGCAGATAAGCTGCTGTTAAATATGCTTTGTAACAATTTCGACTAGAATTTATACCAGAATTAGCTGGTCGAATACGTGCACTTTTTTAGAATACGCTGTTACAAAGACTATCCGAACCTTTGGGAGTACACACAATGCAAGAGAACTACAAAATTCTGGTCGTGGATGACGACATGCGCCTGCGTGCGCTGCTGGAACGTTATCTGACCGAGCAGGGCTTCCAGGTTCGTAGCGTCGCGAACGCTGAGCAGATGGACCGTCTGCTGACCCGTGAATCTTTCCACCTGATGGTTCTCGACCTGATGCTGCCTGGCGAAGATGGGCTCTCTATCTGCCGCCGTCTGCGCAGCCAGAGCAACCCGATGCCGATCATCATGGTGACGGCGAAGGGCGAAGAAGTTGACCGTATCGTGGGCCTCGAAATCGGCGCCGACGACTATATTCCAAAACCGTTTAACCCGCGTGAACTGCTGGCGCGTATTCGCGCTGTTCTCCGCCGTCAGGCGAACGAACTGCCGGGCGCACCGTCGCAGGAAGAAGCCGTCATCGCCTTCGGCAAGTTCAAGCTGAACCTCGGCACGCGCGAGATGTTCCGTGAAGACGAGCCAATGCCGCTCACCAGCGGCGAGTTTGCGGTCCTGAAAGCGCTGGTCAGCCACCCGCGTGAACCGCTTTCCCGTGACAAGCTGATGAACCTGGCGCGCGGTCGCGAATACTCCGCAATGGAACGCTCCATTGACGTGCAGATCTCCCGCCTGCGCCGCATGGTGGAAGAAGATCCGGCGCATCCTCGTTATATTCAGACCGTATGGGGTCTGGGCTACGTGTTCGTCCCGGACGGCTCTAAAGCATGAGGCGAATGCGCTTCTCGCCGCGAAGCTCGTTTGCCCGCACCCTGTTATTGATCGTCACCCTGCTGTTCGTCAGCCTGGTGACGACCTATCTGGTGGTGCTGAACTTTGCGATCCTGCCTAGCCTCCAGCAGTTTAATAAGGTCCTGGCCTACGAAGTCCGTATGCTGATGACCGATAAACTGCAGCTGGAGGATGGCACGCAGCTCGTCGTTCCCCCGGCGTTTCGCCGTGAAATCTACCGTGAGCTGGGCATTTCGCTCTACTCCAACGAAGCGGCGGAAGACGCTGGCCTGCGCTGGGCGCAGCACTACGAATTCCTGAGCCAGCAGATGGCGCAGCAATTGGGCGGCCCAACGGAAGTGCGCGTTGAGGTCAACAAAAGCTCGCCCGTCGTCTGGTTGAAAACCTGGCTTTCACCCAATATCTGGGTGCGCGTCCCGCTGACCGAAATCCATCAGGGCGATTTCTCGCCGCTGTTCCGCTATACCCTGGCGATCATGCTGCTGGCGATAGGCGGGGCCTGGCTGTTTATCCGTATACAGAACCGACCGCTGGTCGACCTGGAGCACGCTGCGCTGCAGGTCGGTAAAGGGATTATTCCTCCTCCGCTGCGCGAGTATGGCGCCTCGGAAGTCCGTTCGGTGACGCGCGCGTTTAACCATATGGCGGCAGGCGTGAAGCAGCTGGCGGATGACCGTACGCTGCTGATGGCGGGCGTCAGCCATGACCTGCGCACGCCGCTAACGCGTATTCGTCTGGCGACGGAGATGATGGGGGAAGAGGACGGTTACCTTGCCGAGTCCATCAACAAGGATATCGAAGAGTGCAACGCCATCATCGAGCAGTTTATTGACTACCTGCGCACCGGACAGGAGATGCCAATGGAGATGGCGGATCTGAACGCGGTGCTGGGCGAAGTGGTGGCGGCGGAAAGCGGCTACGAGCGCGAAATTGATACCGACCTTCAGGCGGGAGAGATCCAGGTTCGCATGCATCCGCTCTCCATCAAACGTGCGGTCGCCAACATGGTGGTCAACGCGGCGCGCTACGGCAACGGCTGGATTAAGGTCAGCAGCGGGTCTGAACTCAACCGCGCCTGGTTCCAGGTAGAAGACGACGGCCCGGGCATCAAGCCCGAGCAGCGTAAGCATCTGTTCCAGCCGTTTGTGCGCGGCGACAGCGCGCGCAGCACCAGCGGTACGGGCTTAGGCCTGGCGATTGTTCAGCGTATCATTGATAACCACAACGGGCTGCTGGAGATTGGCACCAGCGAGCGGGGTGGGTTGAGCATTCGCGCCTGGCTGCCGGTACCGGTGACGCGAGGGCAGGTGAAAGAGAGTTGAAAAAAGGGTGGCACGAGCCACCCTTTTTTGTAGGTCGGGTAAGGCGAAGCCGCCACCCGACATGGACTACAGTTTTGGACCCGCACTCACCAGCGCAGCACCCGCCGGGGTATCGGTATACTTCTCAAAGTTCTCAATAAACAGCTTCGCCAGCGATTCCGCTTTCTCACGCCACTGCTCCGGCGAACCGTACGTATTGCGCGGGTCGAGGATATGCGTATCCACACCCGGCAGCGACGTTGGGATCGCCAGGTCAAACATCGGCAGCGTGAAGGTTTCGGCGTCGTCCAGAGAACCATCCAGAATCGCGTCGATAATGGCGCGGGTATCTTTGATAGAGATACGTTTGCCGGTACCGTTCCAGCCGGTGTTCACCAGGTAAGCCTGCGCGCCGGATGCCTGCATGCGTTTCACCAGCACTTCAGCGTACTGCGTCGGGTGCAGCGACAGGAAGGCCGCGCCGAAGCAGGCGGAGAAGGTTGGGGTTGGCTCCGTCACACCGCGCTCGGTACCCGCCAGCTTGGCGGTGAAGCCCGAGAGGAAGTGGTACTGCGTCTGGCTGGCCGTCAGGCGAGACACCGGAGGCAGCACGCCGAACGCATCCGCCGTCAGGAAAATAACCTTCGTGGCGTGACCCGCTTTTGACACCGGCTTCACGATATTGTCGATGTGGTAGATCGGGTAAGAGACGCGGGTGTTTTCCGTTTTCGACGCATCGTCGAAGTCGATGGAGCCGTCTGCACGCACGGTGACGTTTTCCAGCAGCGCATCGCGACGGATCGCGTGGAAGATATCCGGCTCTGCCTCTTCAGACAGGCGAATGGTCTTCGCGTAGCAGCCGCCTTCAAAGTTGAATACGCCGTCGTCATCCCAGCCGTGTTCGTCATCGCCGATCAGGCGACGTTTTGGATCGGTGGACAGGGTGGTTTTCCCGGTGCCGGACAGGCCGAAGAATACCGCCACGTCGCCTTTTTCACCGACGTTAGCCGAGCAGTGCATGGAGGCGATGCCCCGCAGCGGCAGCAGGTAGTTCATGACGGAGAACATCCCTTTCTTCATTTCGCCGCCGTACCAGGTACCGCCGATCAGCTGGATACGCTCGGTCAGGTTGAAGGCAACAAAGTTTTCGGAGTTCAGGCCCTGCTCTTTCCACTGTGGGTTCGTGCATTTCGCCCCGTTCATCACGATGAAATCCGGAGTGAAATCCTGCAGCTCTTCGTCGGTTGGACGAATAAACATGTTTTTCACGAAATGCGCCTGCCAGGCCACTTCAGTGATAAAACGCACGGAGAGACGGGTGTCGGCGTTAGCGCCGCAGAAAGCGTCGACAATGAACAGACGCTTGCCGGAAAGTTGATGGGTGACGAGCCCTTTCAGGTGCTGCCAGGTTTCCGGAGAGAGCGGTTTGTTGTCGTTCTTCCCTTTGCCCTTGTCAGCCCACCACAGCGTATCGCGGGTGGTTTCGTCTCGGACGATATACTTATCTTTCGGCGAACGACCGGTAAAGATACCGGTATCGACGGCGATAGCACCAAGATTCGTCAACACACCGCGCTCGTATCCTTCCAGTGCTGGATTGAGCTCTTCCTGATACAGCGTATCGTAGTCGGGGTTGTAGACGATTTCCTGGACGTCGTGAATTCCATAAGCCTTGAGATCTTGCGGGGTTAAACCAGTAACACGCATATCACTGCTCCTTAGCCAATATGTACTGCCTGAAATTGTAGGGTTTTTCTGAGGTTGTTAACCGCGACGGGGCTCATAGATTTACGCATCTGGACAAAACCCTTACTAACGGAAAACGCTGCGACTCCAGTCACAGCGCAGGCGGATTATCGCAGGAATCGCTTTTTGGTTGGGGAAAATGTTCCGAAAAGGTTAAAGAGTGGTGATTTTATCGGAAAGAATGTGAATGTAATCGCATACACGTAAGAAAATTACGTAAGAGTTACATAGGGAAAACGATTCAGCTTATGCGGGGATTTTGACCCTCATCCCAAAGGGGAGAGGGTCAGGGTAAGGGGAAGAGGTTTAGTGAACCTGCGGATCCGCCGGGGAGGCGTTATTGCGGATCTCAGCGATATCCATCGAATTGAACACATAGTGGGTACCGCAGTAGTCACAGTGCATATCAATTTCGCCGTCTTCCGCCATGATGCTGTCGATCTCTTCATCCGGCAGGGTTTTCAGTGCGCCAGCGCAGCGCTCGCGTGAGCAGGTGCACTTAAATTCCACCGCCTGCGGGTCGTAGACCGTCACTTCTTCTTCGTGGTACAGACGCCACAGCACGTCGGTCGCCGACAGGTTGAACAGCTCTTCCGCTTTGATGGTTTCGGTCAGCGTTGCCAGGTGCTCAAAGTCATTGGTCTGTGCGTCCTGCGCAGGCAGAACCTGCAGCAGCATACCGCCCGCAGCAGGCTGACCGTCCACTTCACCGGTGCGGATGAAGAGACGCGTCGGCAGCTGTTCAGAACGCATGAAGTAATCTTCCAGGCAGGCTGCCAGCGTATCGCCTTCCAGACCCACCACACCCTGATAGCGCTCGCCTTCCTCAGGAGAGATGGTGATCACCAGATAGCCATTACCCACCAGCGTCTTGAGGTCCGCATTTTCAGGCACGTCGCCCTGAACGCGCGCCACGCCGCGCATTTGCTGCTGGTTGTTGCCGTTGATCACCGCCAGCGTCATCGGGCCGTCACCCTGCAGCTGCACGGTGATATCACCGGCAAACTTCAGCGTCGCCGTCAGCAGGCTGGTGGCAACCAGCAGTTCGCCCAACAGGGTCTTCACCGGCAGCGGGTAGTTGTGGTTTTCCAGAATCTGTTTCCAGGTTTCGGATACGGTGACCAGCTCGCCGCGCACGGCGAATTGTTCAAACAGATAGCGGTGTAATTGGTCGTGTTGGGCCATTTTCATCTCTCGTGCGGGTGAGGTTACTCGGTCTCACCGTGTTTAAATTTCATCAGATCGCGGCGCTCTTTTTTATCCGGTCGCCTGTCCGGGTGAGGCATCGTCAGCGCGTTCATTTTGCGCGCCAGCGCGGTCTTCTCGCGTTTTTCAATGCTCTCCGCCGTCTCTTCATAAAGCAGTACGGCTTCTGTTGCGGGTCGACGCTGTTCGGTAATGGCTTTAATCACCACCGTACGTTCATCGTTGCCCTGACGCAGCGTTAAGGTGGCATTCAGCTCAACCAGCTTGCTCGGTTTGCTGCGCTGGCCGTTGTAATGCACTTTTCCGCCGTCAACCATCTCGCGGGCAAGGGCGCGTGTTTTATAAAAACGCGCTGCCCACAGCCATTTGTCCAGTCTTACCCCGTCAGAGGGTTTTTCTTTCATGGCGTCTCCTTCACGGTCAGTGAGGGGATCATCTGGCGATAGTCGTTCAGCCCGGGGTGGCGCAGATAGCTTTTTTCAGCCAGGCCAGAGTCAGGATTGGTCACGCCCAGACAGTAGCGAATGCCAAACCTTGCCGCGGAATCCAGAATGGGCTCGCTGTCATCAATGAACAGCGTACGTTCTGGCTGCAACCCCGTCTCTTCCTTCACCGCATGCCACAACCGCTGATCCTCTTTCGGATAACCAAATGTGTGGGTGGAAAGTAATAAATCAAGGTGCGACGCCAGACCGGTATGCTCCAGCTTCACCGCCAGATTATGTGGATGCGCGTTGGTCAGCAAAATACGGCGCTTGCCGCTTGCTTTCAGCGCATCCAGAAAGGGCACGGTATCCTCGCGCAGAACGGCGCGCGGGCCCTGGGCGGTGGTCATGGCACAAATATCCAAACCGAGGCGCTCGCTCCAGTAGTCAAGACAGTACCAGTTTAGCGTATGTTGCACTGCGCTATATTGCGAACGAATGAATGCCTGCGCTTCTGCCGGGGAGATCCCCTGCTGTTCGCCATAGGTTTCAGGAACCAGCGTTTGCCAGAAATAGTTATCAAAGGCGAGATCGAGCAGCGTGCCGTCCATATCCAGCAGAACGGTATCAACCTCCTGCCAGGCGATATCAAGATGCATTAGGGGGAACTCCAGCCAGAAGAAACGTGCGCGACAGGGTAGCACATCTTGCCGCGCAACGACGTTATCAGATCAGGCTCTCAGACGAGGGGATCAGCTTAGGATTGAGGCAGTTTTCATAATACTGCTGGATGTCGGCAAGCCGGGTGCGCGAGCGCTGGTAGCGGCGCAGGGCCATAAAGCCGTTCCAGAAAATGGCGATCAGCATCGCGGTCATCAGCAGAGAGGTGCCAATGTAACGCCATAAACCTGCGCTATCCGGCATCCGGTGCAGCCCGATATGGCGGGTGCCGTTAGCATCGGTGTAGATGCTTGTGACAATCCCTTCGGCGCTGAACGGCGTTTGCATCAGCATCTGCGCCAGGCGCTGGAACTGGCTCCACTGCTCCTGCGCCGGGTAGTCATAAAGCGCGACCTGCGGGTAAGGCTGATCGACCAGGTCGCTACCTTCATCGCTGACAATCACAAACCCGCCCGGTGCCGGGCTGTTCAGCGCCTGAGCCGCACGGGTGGTTTCGCGCATCATGAACGGCGAGGTCGAGGTGGCGACCAGGTTATCCAGCGATTCAGCGCTCACCGGACGGAGCAGCACGTTAACGCCGTCCAGTCGCCCCGCTTCCGCGCGCTTTACCAGCGAGTCCCAGTCTTTGCTGTTCCCCAGGTTGACCAGCGCATTCTTGAGGCGGATGCACTCATCCTGCGAGGAGCAGAGATCTTCAGTTTTCAGGACGATGTCACCAAAATCATCCAGCAGAACCATGCCTGATTTCTGAATGGCCGAGCGCAGAGCAGGGCTGACGCGCGAATCATCGTCCGGTTTCGGGTGCAGCTGGCGGTTCACCGTCTGGGTAAGCGCCGTGGCCTTATTCACCACTTCGGATTCCGGCAGCGGCAGCGGCGGCGCGTCGTTCCAGATAATTTGCGAGCAATCGAACGGCATGAACGGCGAGTTCTGGCGGGTGTTCCACGCCCCCGGGGTGTGAATATTACACATCCCGGTACCTTTCAGGCGCAGCGTGTCCCCCACGCGCACACCGGCTTCATCCAGTTTGTTGACGCTGCTCGCTTCAATGGTTTGCGCCCCTTTGATCCACGACAGAGTGAATTTTATGGGCATATCCAGCGGCATGAAAAGCAGCAGCATGGCTAAGACCAGCGCAGCGCCGCCGGCAATGACCGCGCTGCGCAGCCAGTGCTGAAGCGGGAAATTTTTCACTTCATCATGCAAAGACAGGAAGCGTCCCTGACGCACAACGTGGCGGTCAAGGTAGATATCAATATCGGTTTTCTGCCCTAAGTCCTGCGCAATCCACGGTTGCCAGTGGCGCGGGTAGATCAGGTCGATAATACCGAGCGAAATATTGTTGAGATGTTCCTGATCGTTTTCACCGAACAGGCCCCAGCGCTTTGGCGTACCGCGCAGGCAGTGGATCTCGCGCAGCGAGGTTTTGGCCGGTGGGGCAAAGAGCCCCCAAAGCCCGGCAGCCAGCAGCAGCACCGCGCCGCCCGCCAGCCAGGGGACAAACACATCCGGCGTGAGCAGGCAGATAAAAAAGAGCAGGAAGGACGCGACGATCAGAATAGCTTCACGGATGCCGTCCGGGCGGCTCAGGGCGTACTCTTCATGCGTTTCCTGGCGAATGTTCAGCAGTTCGATCTGCTCCGTCTCTTCGCCACGAATGGAAGCCTGCGTTGAACTCGCGCGCTCCAGCGCAAAACGCGGAGCTTCCTGAAGGTATTCATTCAGCGTATGGCCGTTAAGCGAAATAACCAGGGGCAACGAATCGGTGTGAATCAGCTCAACGCTGTTTTCGTCATTAATGTATTGCTCCCAGGACGGGGGCAGATGCACTTCGACGGAATCAAGGTAATAGCGCCATTTATTGGGGTCATCAGTGGTGATGCCATAGCGCGTGATGGAGCGCGTCACGCAGAGCACGGTATCACTTTGCGCATTAAGCTTTAGCGCGACGGGCGCAGCGGTGGCCCCCGTTGGCCCAGGCGTTAACTGAGTACGGTTCAGGATTTCGAGATAGTTTTCAACCGCATCGCGCTCGTCTTGCGTGAGTTTACGCGTGCTCGCACCCGCAAATGCATTTAAAAAGGGCAGACGATAACGGCGCTGTACCCGGCGCCTGTACAACCACCCTGCAACCAATGCGCTGGCCAGCATAGCAGCGAGAACAATCAAAATGGTGCTCATGCTTTCCCCATCTTACTTATCTTACAGGTGTAGTCAGTAGCACCTTTACATTGAATGAGAGTCTGTGGTTGGCTATCGGCAAGTATGGAGTCGAACTTGAGCATTCTGAAGCGCATCCCAGTGACCGGTGATGATAGCAAAGCCTGTTATGGCGCGATATCAGCAAATTCCTGGAAACATTTCAACCTCTTGACATTTGTTTTGAATTGAGGATTGATCCCTGCTACGTTGCATAAATGTAAATAAAGAACGATTGACATTGCCGAAACCGTGCGGCATATCGCACAATAACGCCAGTTCTCACTGCTAAGACCCATCACGATGAGCAAACCACTACAAAAACCCACCATTCTGAATGTTGAAACTGTCGCCAAATCGCGCCTGTTTAATGTCGAAAGTGTGGACCTGGAGTTCAGCAACGGTGTGCGTCGCGTTTATGAACGTATGCGCCCCTCTTCGCGCGAAGCGGTGATGATTATTCCCATTATCGACGATCATCTGATTTTGATCCGCGAATATGCTGTGGGAACGGAATCTTACGAGCTTGGTTTTTCGAAAGGGCTTATCGACCCGGGTGAAACCGTCTTCGAAGCGGCAAACCGCGAGCTGAAAGAAGAGGTCGGCTTCGGGGCGAATGAGCTTTCATTCCTGAAAAAACTGAGCATGGCGCCGTCCTATTTTTCCAGCAAAATGAATATTGTGGTGGCCGAAGATCTCTATCCTGAATCGCTCGAAGGGGATGAGCCGGAGCCGCTGCCGCAGGTTCGCTGGCCGCTAGCGCACCTGATGGATCTGCTGGAAGACCCTGACTTTAATGAGGCTCGCAACGTGAGCGCGCTGTTCCTGGTACGAGAGTGGCTGAAGGGGCAGGGGCGACTGTAGGCCATAAAAAAAGCCGGGTGGCGGCTTCGCCTTACCCGGCCTACGATGCTTTGCCCGGTTTTTACCGGGCATTTTTATTTTTAGAACAGCTCGTGCGTTTCGCCGTTATCAATAATCTCTGTACCCACCTCATGCACCGCCTGCGTGGTTGGCTGCGTGCCCTCGATGAAATACTCTTCGCGACTATTACCGCCGTTGGCGAGCTGACCCGTGCTGCGGTCGATATTGACCGTCACCACGCCTGGCGGTGGCGTCAACGGCTGCTCCGGCACGCCTTCAAGAACGGACTTCATGTAGGCGTCCCAGGCCGGCTGCGCGCTCTTCGCTCCGCCTTCGTAGCCGGAAATCTGATCCTTAATCGCGCCGGATGCCGTTGTACGACCTAAGTCACGGCGGTGATCGTCGAAACCGATCCAGACCGATGTCACCACGCCCGGCCCGTAGCCGGAGAACCACGCATCTTTCGAACTGTTGGTTGTCCCCGTTTTACCGCCGATGTCATGGCGCTGCAAATCACGCCCTGCGCGCCAGCCTGTGCCCTGCCAGCCCGGTTCGCCGAAGATGTTGGTGTTCAGTGCGCTTTTGATCAGGAACGACAGCGGCGTGTTGATCACATGCGGGGCATACTCCGGCGCACCGGTCTGTGCCACCAGCGACTGGTTAGCCTGCTCGAGCTGCGGCTGCGGCACGACGCCGTTCTGCTGCTCCTGAGACACGGCAGGATCTTCCATGTCCTTGTTTTCAAGCACCTCGGATTTCGGCGTATTGCCATAAATGACCGGAATATCGCAGTCAGGACAGGCAATTTTCGGTTTTGCTTCGAACAGCACGCCGCCCTGGTCGTTTTCGATCTTGCTGATGAAGTACGGGTCAATCAGGAAGCCGCCGTTGGCCATCACCGAGTACCCGCGTGCGACCTGAAGCGGCGTAAAGGAGGCGGAACCTAACGCCAGCGACTCGGTGCGAACGATGTTCTGCGCCGGGAAACCGAAGCGCTGCAGATACTCTGCGGCATAGTCGACGCCCATCGCGCGCATGGCGCGCACCATCACCACGTTTTTCGACTGTCCCAGACCCTGACGGAGACGAATAGGACCGGCATACTCCGCAGGGGAGTTCTTCGGCTGCCAGTCGGAACCGGCACCGGCATCCCAGCGGGAGATTGGCACGTCGTTCAGGATGCTGGCGAGGGTCAAGCCTTTATCCATCGCGGCCGTGTAGAGGAACGGTTTGATATTGGAACCGACCTGACGCAGCGCCTGGGTGGCGCGGTTAAATTTGCTCTGGTTGAAATCAAACCCGCCGACCAGGGCCAGGATGGCACCGTTCTGTGGATTGATAGAGACCAGGGCCGAGTTGACGTCCGGCACCTGCGCCAGCCACCAGGATTCGCCTACCTTGCGCACCCAGATTTGCTGCCCGGTTTGTACCGCATCGGTCACTTTACGCGGCGTTGCGCCCTGCAGGGTATCCGAGCGATAAGGACGCGCCCAGCGGATACCGTCCATACGCAGGGAGACGGAGGTACCGTCCGCGAGCGTCGCAACGGCCTCCTGAGGATCGGCCTGCGTCACCACGGCAGGAAGGAGCGGACCATAGGTCGGCAGCGCCTTCAGCGTACGGGTGATTTTTTTGTTGTCCCACGCGCTTTCGCCCACTTTCCAGAGCACGTTTGACGGGCCGCGATAGCCGTGACGCATATCGTAGTCCATCACGTTGTTCCGCACCGCTTCCTGAGCCGCCTGCTGGACTTTGCGGGTGACGGTGGTGTACACGCGATAGCCATCTTCATAGGCCTTGTCGCCATAACGATTCACCATCTCCTGGCGAACCATTTCGGTCAGGTAAGGGGACGCGAAGGCGATCTCAGGAGCGTGGTAGTTAGCGTCAATGACATCGTTACGCGCCTGCTCGTACTCGCTCTGGCTGATGTAGCCTTCGCTCAGCATACGTGACAGGACGACGTTACGACGCGCGGTGGCGCGATCGAGCGAATAGAGCGGGTTAAACGTGGACGGCGCTTTCGGCAGACCGGCAATGGTTGCCATTTCGCTTAAGGTGAGTTGCTCAACAGGCTTACCGAAATATACCTGTGCGGCAGCCCCCACGCCATAGGCGCGGTAGCCCAGGTAGATTTTATTGAGGTACAGCTCAAGGATTTCGTCTTTGCTCAGCAGCTGCTCAATACGAATCGCAAGGAACACCTCTTTGATCTTACGTATCAGCGTCTTTTCAGGGCTGAGGAAGAAGTTACGTGCCAGCTGCTGCGTAATGGTACTCGCCCCCTGAGAGGCGTGGCCAGAGAACAACGCAATGCTCGCGGCACGGAAAATCCCCACCGGATCGACACCGTGGTGCTCGTAAAAACGGCTGTCCTCCGTGGCGATAAAGGCTTTCACCATCACGGGGGGGATTTGGTTTAAGGTCAGCGGAATACGACGCTTCTCGCCATACTGCGCCATCAGCTCGCCATCGGCGCTATAGACTTGCATCGGGATCTGGAGTCGTACATCGCGAAGCGTGGCGACATCAGGTAGCTGTGGCTCAATATATTTGTACAAACCGTAAATCGAGCCTGCTCCCAGCAGAATGCAACAGACTGCAAGGATGAATAAATACTTTACGAACTTCACCGGAGATTTCCCATTTGGTTTCACTTGGGCAGTTTCTAAACAATCGCGCGGTAGTATAAAGGCAAGCCTGATTCATTGATATAGCCGTCAAGACGACGGGCGATAAGGAGATCGTGAAGCATGGCTTTCAAAACATGGCAAACGGGCGTTCATATTCAACAGGATAGGGTGCTGATCGTTGCGCTGGCTCGGGAGAAGTCCGGCTGGTGCTTGCGCCGCTGGTGGGCGGTTCCTCTGGCCGAAGGCATCCTTCGTGACGGCAAAATTTGTCAGCCAGAACAGCTGGTTAATGCGTTACGCGACTGGCGAAAAACGCTGCCTCACTACCACCGGGTGTACCTCTCTTTCCCGGCAGCACGCACCCTGCAACGGTCGCTTCCCCGCCCGACCGTTGCGCTGCGCGACAGCGAGCAGCTCTCATGGCTTGGCGCGGCGCTCGCGCGCGAACTGGAGATGTCTGCCGATACGCTCTGTTTCGATTACGCGCAGGATACCTTCAGCAATAGCTTTCAGGTGACTGCCGCGCAAAACAACGAGGTCGAGACCCTTCTGGCGCTGGCGAAAGCGCTGCGTTTGCGGCTGGTAGCCATTACGCCGGATGCCAGCGCGCTGGCGAATCTTCTTCCTGCGGTGGCGCAAGCGACGTGCGTTGCCTGGCGGGACGATCGGCAGTGGCTGTGGGCGATGCGCCACCAGTGGGGGCGCCGCTTTATCACAGAAGCCGAAAGCGTGGCCGAGCTGTCTGCGCTGCTGGCGCTTGGTCCGGATGACATCGCGCTGTTTGATAACCGACGTGACCCGTGGGAAATCCTGAAACGCTGCCATGCCCCGCTACCGGACTGCGGCGCTGATTATACCGTTGCGCTGGCGCTGGCCATGAGCGAGGTGCCCGGATGAGCATCATGAATTTTCTGCCGTGGCGACAGCAGCGGCGCGCGCGATGCCTGCGTTTCTGGGGCGCAATGTCTGTCGGCACCGTGCTGTTGATGTTCGTGGTTATGTTCGGTCTGCGGATGAACCCTCTTATGAGGCTGCACGTGCTGCAAACGGATCTGACGGGAATGCAGACCGTGCAGCATGCGCTTCTCTCCCGGCAGAAACTCGCCTCACAGGCACAGAAGCCAGCGCAGACGCTTCAACAACGCGCATGGCAACCGGTGCTGGAGTCGCTTTCCCGCACCATTCCTGACCAGGTCTGGCTGGCAGAGCTTCGCTATCAGCCGCCTGCGCTGATGCTGAGCGGGTATGCCCTAACCCTGCCGGCCCTTTCTGCTCTGCGCGATGCGCTTGGACAAATTACCGGCTTCACGCCCGGGACGGCGGGTGAGCTTCGGCAGGACAGCCAGGGGCGCTGGACGTTCACCCTTCATCTTAAAAGCGAGGGTTAACGCGTGGATTTCCTGTTAGAACGCTGGTGCGAAAGCCGTCCCTGGAATCGGGTGCTCTTCTGGTGTCTGGGGAGCCTCCTGGCAGGACTGGCCGCGTGGGGCACCTTGCTCAGGCCGGTAGACAGGCAGTGTGCTGAACGACAACGCCAGCTGATTCAGGACGCGAGAGCTAACGCGGCGTTATGGCCTGTCGTCAGAAAGGGGCCGTTTCGTCCGAAGGCAACGGAATCAAGAGAGTTGACGCCGTTTTCTCCGCTCGATTTTCAGGGCGATAACACGACGCTGGTTTACTGGAAGCCGCTGCCAAAGGGAGGGGAACTGATGCTGGAGCTTGAGTGGCAGGCGCTGCCGGCGCTTTTTTCCCGGCTGGCGCAGCGGGATGTGCAGATCGCCGCTTTCGCGATTGCACCACAAGGTACAGCGCTGCGCCTGCGGCTGGAGCTGGAACATGCGAAATAGCGCGCGATATCTGCTGGTTTGCTCAGCGCTGCTATTGACCGGCATGCGCGATCCGTTTCGCCCGCCGGACGATCCCTGCGCCATTGCCGAACTGGCGCAGTGGCACTATCGCGGCATGGTGGGAGGGCCGCAGGCTATCGGCATTTTACAGGATGGGCAAAAGCGATGGTACCGGCTGAAAATGCATGAGCGCTTCCCGGCGGGCTGGACGATAACAGCCATCAATGAAACGGAGCTGGTTGTTGATGTGGGTGACACATGTGAACCAGGAAAATGGACGTGGCAACGAGAAGGAACGGATAAGAATGAATTTACGGATAATGCTGTGGCTGCTGGCGTTCAGCCATCCGCTGTGGGCCGCCGCGCCAAAACCGGTCACGATGGTGGTGGATGACGTGCCTGTTGTCCAGGTGCTGCAGAGCCTGGCCGCACAGGAGAACCGTAATCTGGTGATATCGCCCGATGTCGGCGGCTCGCTTTCGCTTAACCTGACGCGCGTCCCCTGGCGGCAAGCGTTACAGACGGTTGTCACCAGCACTGGCCTCGTTTTGCGAGAGGAGGGCGGCATTTTTTACGTGCATACCGCCGCCTGGCAGCGTGAACAGCAGGAACGCTCAGAGCAGGAGCGGGCGCGTCGACAGCTTGATGCGCCGCTGGTGTCTCACAGCATCCCTTTTTCCTATGCCGATGCCGGAGAGCTGCAAAAAGCCGCGGAAAAACTCCTGAGTCCAAAGGGAAGTTTATCTGTCGACAAACGCACCAACCGCCTGCTGATTCGGGATAACCTGACGGTGGTGGAGACGCTGCAAAGCTGGGCCGCTCAGATGGATATTCCCGTCGAACAGGTCGAGCTGGCGGCGCATATTGTGACCATGAATGAAAAAAGCCTGCGTGAGCTGGGAGTGAAGTGGAATCTCGCCGACGCCACCGACGCGGGCAAGGTTGCTCAGCTCACCACGCTTGGCAGCGATCTTTCCGTCGCTAGCGCCACCAGCCACGTGGGTTTTAACATCGGGCGAATCAATGGTCGGCTGCTGGATCTGGAGCTCTCTGCGCTGGAGCAAAAACAGCAGGTCGATATCATCGCCAGCCCGCGGCTGCTGGCCTCGCATATGCAGCCGGCCAGCATCAAGCAGGGGAGTGAAATTCCGTATCAGGTTTCAAGCGGTGAAAGCGGCGCCACCTCCGTTGAATTTAAGGAGGCGGTATTAGGGATGGAGGTCACGCCGGTGGTTTTACCGGGAGGGCGCGTGCGCCTGAAATTACATATCAGCGAAAATATGCCGGGACAGGTTCTGCAGCAGGCGGACGGCGAAACGCTGGCGATCGACAAACAGGAGATAGAAACCCAGGTGGAGGTAAAAAGTGGAGAAACGCTGGCGTTGGGCGGAATTTTTTCGCAGAAGAACAAAACCGGCAGTGACAGCGTGCCGGGGCTGGGAAAAATCCCCTGGCTTGGGCAGCTTTTTCGCCATGATGGGAAGGATAATGAACGGCGCGAGTTAGTGGTGTTTATTACGCCACGTCTGGTCGGTATTCGCTGACGGGTGACGATCCCCGCAATGATTTTGCATTCAGTTTGTTGCAGATGTTTGACGTGGGGCATGAATTAGCATACAAGGAGTACCGATTTGAGTTGGACTTACGTCTTATTACCTTATGCGCCCGACGCGGTGATTTAATCAGTTGCCAAACAAGCCGGAGTATTGAGATAATTTTTAGTCTGACTCTCGCTCTATTGCATATGAGGTTTCAGTTCATGTCCTGCTACGCTGAGTGTCTGCGCAGCGGGGATTACCATTAACGAATAGTCTTAGTAGTACCGATAAAATGGCAGAGAAACGCAATATCTTTCTGGTTGGGCCTATGGGTGCCGGCAAAAGCACTATTGGGCGTCAGTTAGCTCAACAACTCAATATGGAATTTTACGATTCTGATCAAGAGATTGAGAAACGAACCGGAGCTGATGTGGGCTGGGTTTTCGACGTAGAAGGCGAAGAAGGTTTCCGTGACCGAGAAGAAAAAGTGATCAACGAACTCACGGAAAAACAGGGCATCGTTCTGGCAACAGGCGGCGGCTCTGTGAAATCTCGCGAAACCCGCAACCGTCTCTCCGCCCGTGGCGTAGTGGTCTATCTTGAGACGACCATCGAGAAACAGCTGGCACGTACGCAGCGCGATAAAAAGCGCCCGCTGCTGCAGGTTGAAACGCCACCACGCGAAGTTCTGGAAGCGTTGGCCGATGAACGCAATCCGCTGTATGAAGAGATTGCCGATGTGACCATTCGTACTGACGACCAGAGCGCTAAAGTGGTTGCAAACCAGATTATTCATATGCTGGAAAGCAACTGATTCTGGCTTTATATACACTCGCCTGCGGGTAAAAGCATTAAAGGTGGATGTCGCGTCATGGAGAGGATTACAGTTACTCTCGGGGAACGTAGTTACCCTATCACCATCGCGGCTGGTTTGTTTAACGACCCAGCTTCCTTTTTACCACTGAAAGCGGGTGATCAGGCGATGCTGGTCACCAATGAGACGCTGGCTCCGCTTTATCTCGACCGCGTACGTCACCTGCTTGAGCAGGCGGGCGTAAAAGTCGACAGTGTGATTCTCCCCGATGGCGAGCAGTATAAAAGCCTGACGGTACTGGATACCGTCTTTACCGCATTGCTGCAAAAACCGCACGGTCGCGATACAACACTGCTTGCCCTGGGCGGCGGTGTTGTGGGCGATCTGACCGGCTTTGCGGCCGCAAGCTATCAACGTGGCGTCCGTTTTATTCAAATCCCGACCACGTTGCTGTCCCAGGTCGACTCCTCTGTGGGTGGCAAAACGGCAGTCAACCATCCGCTCGGCAAAAACATGATTGGCGCGTTCTACCAGCCCGCATCGGTGGTGGTGGATCTCGACTGTCTGAAAACCCTGCCGAAGCGCGAGCTGGCTTCTGGTCTGGCGGAAGTGATCAAATACGGCATTATTCTGGACGGCGAGTTCTTTAACTGGCTTGAAGAGAATATGGATGCGCTGCTGCGCCTGGATGAGGCTAAACTGGCATACTGCATCCGTCGTTGTTGTGAGCTGAAAGCAGAAGTTGTCGCAGCAGACGAGCGTGAAACGGGCTTACGTGCTTTACTGAATCTTGGGCATACGTTTGGTCACGCGATTGAAGCCGAAATGGGTTACGGTAACTGGCTGCACGGTGAAGCCGTCGCGGCCGGAATGGTAATGGCTGCCCGTACTTCAGAACGTCTCGGGCAGTTCACACCGGAAGAGACGGCACGCATCATTGCGCTGCTTGAGCGTGCAGGTTTGCCGGTGACCGGACCGCAGGTGATGTCGGCGCAAGCGTATTTACCCCACATGATGCGCGATAAAAAAGTATTGGCAGGCGAGATGCGTCTTGTACTCCCGCTTGCAATAGGGAAGAGTGAAGTGCGCGGCGGAGTGCCGCACGATGTCGTTCTTGGCGCTATCGCTGATTGTCAGCAGGCGTAACAACTAGAAAGGTCAGGCCACTGTCGCAGGTGGTCGTTTAGCTTCAGGTGAAATGCAAAGTCGTTAGCATAAGCCTTTGAGTGGGGTGTTAAATGGATGAATTCAAACCAGAAGACGAGCTGAAACCCGATCCCAGCGATCGTCGTACTGGTCGTTCTCGTCAATCTTCAGAACGTGATAACGAGCCGCAGATCAACTTTGACGATGTTGATCTGGATGCAGACGATCGTCGCCCTTCGCGCAGCCGCAACGCGCACGAAGAGCGAGCAGAAGAGGATTATGAGTCCGAAGAAGATTCAATGGACGAACAGCCTGTAGAGCGTCGCCCGCGTAAACGTAAAAAAGCCGCTGCGCCAAAACCGGCTTCCCGCCAGTACATTATGATGGGCCTGGGCGTTCTGGTGCTTGTGCTGCTGATTGTCGGCATTGGCTCCGCGCTTAAAGCACCGTCAACGAACTCAACCGAGCAAACTGCTTCCGCTGAGAAGAGCATCAACCTGTCCGGTAACGATGCGTCCAATCAGGCGAATGGCGCACAGCCTGCACCGGGTGCAACTTCCGCAGAGCAGACCGCAGGTAACACCACAGCGCCGCAGGATGTTTCTCTGCCGCCCGTTTCTTCAACCCCTGCTCAGGGTCAGACACCTGCTACGCCTGAAGGCCAGCAGCGCGTAGAAGTTCAGGGAGACCTGAACAATGCGCTGACGCAGCCGCAGAACCAGCAGCAGGTTGATAACGTCGTGGTTAACTCCACGCTGCCAACTGAGCCGGCAACCGTTGCCCCAATTCGCGGTGGTAATGCTCAGCCACAAACGGCTGCGACGGAAACCAAGCCGCGCCAGACGCAAACTGCGACACGTCCTGAACGTAAGCAGGCGGTGATTGAGCCTAAGCGTGAAACCAAACCTCAGGCAGTTGTCAAAGCGCCTGAAGTGAAAGCCGCACCGGCACAGCCGAAACACACCGAAACGGCTGCGGTGAGCGAGCCTGCTAAAGCGCCAGTCACGCAGACTGCGCCGAAAGCAACGGCGACCACAACGGCACCGGCTGCCACAGCTGCGCCTGCGGCAACAGCCTCCAGCGGCGCGGCAGGTAAAACTGCAGGTAACGTCGGTTCGCTGAAGTCTGCGCCATCCAGCAACTACACGCTGCAGCTGAGCAGTTCGTCTAACTATGACAACCTCAACGGTTGGGCGAAGAAATCAAATCTGAAAAACTACGTGGTTTATCAGACGACCCGTAACGGTCAGCCGTGGTATGTGCTGGTGAGCGGTGTGTATGCTTCCAAAGATGAAGCAAAACGTGCCGTGGCGGCACTGCCAGCAGACGTTCAGGCGAAAAACCCGTGGGCGAAGCCGATTCATCAGGTTCAGGCCGATCTGAAGTAATGTTTAAAGCGCAGGATGCTGTCGGAGCTTTCTCCACAGCCGGAGAAGGTGTAATCAGTTAGTCAGCATGAAAAAAAATCGCGCTTTTCTGAAATGGGCAGGGGGGAAATACCCCCTGCTCGATGATATTAAAAAACACCTGCCTAAAGGCGAGTGTCTTATCGAGCCTTTCGTGGGCGCAGGATCGGTGTTCCTCAACACCGATTTTTCTCGTTATATCCTGGCGGATATCAACAACGACCTTATCAGTCTCTATAACATCGTTAAGCTGCGTACCGAAGAGTATGTTGTAGAGGCGCGCAAACTGTTTACGCCCGAGAATAATCTCCCGGACGTTTACTACCAGTTCCGCACGGAGTTTAACCAGAGCCAGGATCCGTTCCGCAGAGCGCTGCTGTTCCTCTATCTCAACCGCCATGGTTACAACGGCCTGTGCCGGTATAACCTGCGCGGGGAGTTTAACGTGCCGTTTGGTCGCTATAAGCGCCCGTATTTCCCGCAGGACGAGCTGTATCACTTTGCCGAAAAAGCGCAGAACGCAGAGTTTCATTGCCTCTCCTATGAAGAGTGTATGGAACTGGCAGGCGTAAACTCGGTGGTCTACTGTGACCCGCCTTACGCCCCGCTGTCTGCAACGGCGAATTTCACCGCTTATCACACCAACAGCTTCAGCCCGGCCGAACAGGCGCGTCTGGCGGAGATGGCGGAAAAGCTGGTCAGCAAAAGAATTCCGGTGTTAATTTCGAATCACGATACCCCTGATACGCGCGAATGGTACAAAGCCGCGAAGCATTTTCAGGTCAAAGTGCGGCGTAGCATTAGCAGCAACGGCGGCACACGTAAAAAGGTGGACGAACTTCTGGCTCTTTATCGCCCCTGAGCCGTTTTGCCCGCCGGTAAACATATTTCAAGGAGAAGCGGATGAAACAGTTTTTGATTGCTCCCTCAATTCTGTCGGCCGATTTTGCCCGCCTGGGTGAAGACACCGCCGAAGCTCTCGCGGCTGGTGCAGATGTCGTCCATTTCGACGTTATGGACAACCACTACGTCCCGAATCTGACCATTGGTCCAATGGTGCTCAAGGCATTGCGTAACTATGGCATTACCGCGCCGATCGACGTTCACCTGATGGTGAAGCCTGTCGATCGCATTGTGCCTGACTTCGCCGCAGCGGGTGCCAGCATCATCACTTTCCATCCGGAAGCCTCTGAACACGTCGACCGCACGCTGCAGCTGATCAAAGAGAACGGCTGTAAAGCGGGGCTGGTGTTTAACCCGGCCACGCCGCTGAGCTATCTCGACTATGTCATGGACAAGCTGGACGTGATTCTGCTGATGTCCGTTAACCCGGGCTTTGGCGGTCAGTCGTTCATTCCCCACACGCTGGATAAGCTGCGTGAAGTGCGCCGTCGTATTGATGAGTCAGGTTACGATATTCGCCTGGAAGTGGACGGCGGCGTGAAAGTAAATAACATTGGTGAAATTGCGGCAGCCGGCGCGGATATGTTCGTTGCAGGTTCGGCCATTTTCGACCAACCGGATTACAAAAAAGTCATTGATGAAATGCGCCGTGAGCTGGCGAAGGTAAGTCATGGATAAATTGCAGGCAATTCGGGGTGTGGCATTCGACCTCGACGGTACGCTGGTCGACAGCGCGCCGGGCTTAACGAGCGCCGTAGACCAGGCGCTGTACGCACTTGAACTCCCCGTTGCGGGGGAAGATCGCGTGGTAACGTGGATTGGCAACGGCGCCGATGTTCTGATGGAGCGTGCGCTGACGTGGGCTCGCCAGGAGCGTGCGTCACAGCGTTCCGCGCAGGGTAAACCGAGCGTTGACCACGCTGATATTCCTAAGGATGAGCAGCTGCGTATTCTGCGCAAACTGTTCGATCGTTTCTACGAAGAGACCGTCGAGGAGGGCAGCTTCCTGTTCCCGGACGTTCAGGAAACGCTGAGCGCGCTGCACGCTAAGGGCATCCCGCTGGGGCTGGTGACCAACAAACCGACGCCGTTTGTTGCGCCTCTGCTGGAAGCGCTGGATATCGCGAAGTATTTCTCCGTGATTGTGGGCGGTGATGACGTGCAGAACAAAAAGCCGCATCCGGAACCGCTGCTGCTGGTGGCAGGAAAATTATCCTTAACGCCTGCGGAGCTGCTCTTTGTCGGGGATTCGCGCAATGATATTCTGGCTGCCCGAGCGGCAGGGTGTCCTTCCGTCGGATTAACCTATGGCTACAACTACGGTGAAGCCATCACGCTAAGTGAGCCGGATGTGGTCTTCGACCACTTCAAAGATTTGTTGCCCGCACTCGGGCTTTCGCACAGTGAACATCAGGAATTGAATAATGACTAAGCCCATCGTTTTTAGTGGCGCACAGCCCTCAGGTGAATTGACCATTGGTAACTACATGGGTGCGTTACGTCAGTGGGTCAGCATGCAGGATGACTATCATTGCATTTACTGCATCGTCGATCTCCACGCGATTACCGCGCGTCAGGATCCTGAGAAGCTGCGTAAAGCCACCCTGGATACGCTGGCGCTGTACCTGGCCTGCGGCATCGATCCAGAGAAGAGCACCATTTTCGTTCAGTCTCACGTGCCGGAGCACGCGCAGCTGGGCTGGGCGCTGAACTGCTACACTTATTTCGGCGAGCTGAGCCGCATGACCCAGTTCAAGGATAAATCCGCGCGCTACTCCGAAAACATCAATGCCGGCCTGTTCGACTATCCGGTGCTGATGGCGGCGGACATCCTGCTGTATCAAACCAACCAGGTGCCGGTGGGTGAAGACCAGAAGCAGCACCTGGAGCTGAGCCGCGATATCGCCCAGCGCTTTAACGCGATTTACGGCGATGTGTTCAAAGTGCCAGAGCCGTTTATTCCGAAATCCGGTGCGCGAGTGATGTCGCTGCTGGAGCCGACCAAGAAGATGTCCAAGTCTGACGATAACCGCAACAACGTTATCGGCCTGCTGGAAGATCCGAAATCCGTCGTCAAAAAGCTCAAGCGTGCGGTGACCGATTCCGACGAGCCGCCTGTTGTGCGTTATGACGTGCAGAACAAAGCGGGCGTCTCCAACCTGCTGGATATCCTCTCCGGCGTGACCGGCCAGAGCATTCCTGAGCTGGAGCAGCACTTCGAAGGCAAGATGTACGGCCACCTGAAAGGTGAAGTGGCAGACGCCGTTTCCGGCATGCTGACCGAGCTGCAGGAGCGCTATAACCGCTACCGTAACGACGAAGCTTTCCTGCAGAAAGTGATGAAAGAGGGCGCGGAAAAAGCCAGTGCGCGCGCGTCAGAAACCCTGAAAGCAGTGTATGAAGCGATTGGGTTTGTGGGTAAGCCTTAAGCCTGCGTTGCCGGGTGGCGCTGACGCTTACCCGGCCTACGGGATCGTGTAGGTCGGGTAAGGCGAAGCCGCCACCCGACGAAAAACCGCCCAAACAAAAAAACCGGGAAATGCCCGGTTTTTTTACGCCTGTAAAACGCTTACTGCTGCGCTGCCGGGCCGCAACCACCGATGATTTTCGAAATGGAGATCGCCGGGTGCAGCAGATAATCGTAGCTGCAATTATTTTTGGTGTTCTGTACGTGACCGGTGCAGGCCGTCAGCGTCGATAACAGGCCAACCAGAACGGCGGCTTTTGCCAGTTTGAACATATGCATTCCTTGTCTAAAAAATGGATGTAATACGAGGGAATAAATGGAAAAGTTCCACTATGCGGGCGGTATGTTATCGGTAGTGGTATGAGGGGAGTAGTCCGCTTAAGGACTACTCCAGGAAGGGAGAATATGCGTTAGTGATTGGAGAACCAGTTCAGCTTGTCGCGCAGTTCAACCACGCGGCCCACCACAATCAGCGCCGGGCTTTCAACCTGCTGCGCCAGTTCGCCTAACTGCGTCAGCACGCCATCCACCACGCGCTGCGTAATAGCGGTACCGTTTTCCACCAGCGCGACCGGCATATCTGCCTCCATGCCGTGCTCCAGCAGCTTCGCCTGAATCGTGGCGGCCTGATTGAGCCCCATGTAGAACACCAGCGTCTGCTTTTCGGCTGCCAGGTTATGCCAGTCCAGCTCGCTGCCGGTCTTCAGGTGGCCCGTCACCAGACGCACGCTTTGGGCGTAATCCCGGTGGGTCAGCGGAATGCCAGAGTACGCTGAACAGCCGGACGCCGCCGTAATGCCGGGCACCACGGAGAACGGAATACCCGCGTCACACAGGGTTTCCAGCTCCTCGCCGCCACGACCAAAGATAAACGGATCGCCACCCTTAAGGCGCACCACGCGCTTGCCTTTCTGCGCCTCGCGCAGCAGGATCTGGTTAATCTCCTCCTGCGGCACGCAGTGGTAGCCCGCCCGTTTGCCGACGAATACGCGGTCGGCGTCGCGACGCACCAGGTTCATGATGTCATCGGAGACCAGACGATCGTAAACCACGATATCGGCCTGCTGGATCTGCTGCAGACCTTTCAGCGTCAGCAAACCTGCATCGCCGGGACCTGCGCCCACCAGCACCACTTCACCGCGGTGATCCAGCGGTTCGCTCAGGAGCCGTTCGGTCATCTCTTCAACGGCTTGGGTGTCCTGATTGGCCAGCGATTGCGCCAGCCTGTCGTTCACAAAGAATTTCTCCCAGAAGCGACGGCGCTCGCCCACAGTGGAGAAAGTTTGCTTCACGCGTGAACGCAGCTGCCCGGCATAATGCGCAATCTGTCCAAGATGCTGGGGCAGTATGGCTTCCAGTTTTTCCCGCAGCAGACGCGCGAGAACCGGCGAGCGACCGCCGGACGACACCGCAATCATCAGCGGCGAACGGTCGATAATCGACGGCATGATGAAGCTGGCCTCTTTCGGCGCATCCACCACGTTACAGAAGATACGGCGTTCTTCGCAGGCGTCGCTAACGCGCTGGTTCACTTCATCGTTATCCGTCGCAGCGATGGTCAGCCAGCAGGTATCCAGCAGGGATTCATTAAACTCACCCTGTTCCAGCGTGAGCATCCCTTCCTGCGCCCAGACGTCAAACTGAGGGGCGAAGGCGAGGGCGTTGACGGTCAGCCGGGCGCCCGCCTCTAACAGCAGGCGCGCCTTGCGTTCAGCCACATCGCCGCCGCCCACGAGCAGGCAGTCGCGGTTGCGTAATTGACAAAAAATCGGCAGGTGATCCACGACGTTACCTCACAGCATTCATGGCGGGGGAAGAATTGACGTCAGGATAACAGCAGGGATCGTACAGAACATACGACTTTCCTGCCGTTATCCCTAAAAGGGCGGGGGATTAGCCTTTCAACTGCACCTTGCCGTCCTTCACGCGGACATCGTAGTGCTTCACAGAGCGGCTCTCATCTTCCATGCAATACCCGTCGCTTAAGCGGAAACGCTGCTTTTTCAACGGGCTGGCGACCCACAGTTCACCCTGATGCTCGGCAATCAATCCACGGGAGAGCACGCTGGCCTCGAAGAACGGGTCAATATTGCTGATGGCATAAACCTGTTCATCGTGGCGAGGGCGGAAAATCGCGACCTGCTCGCTGCCCAGCAGCGCACATACGCCGGTGGCGGGGATAATGTCGTTAATATCGCAAATGTTTATCCACTGGCTCATGCGTTTTCCTCCACCAGCGTCACCGGAATACGTTCATACGGCGTTGCCGGACGATGCTGTTCACGCTCCGGCACAACCTGTACGTTCGGGTCGCGCCGGGTGCTGTTGATAAAGTGTTTGAAGCGCGTCTGCGCCGCCGGGGTGTTGACGGTTTCCGTCCACTCGCAGATCACCGCCTCGCGCAGCCGCGCCATCTCCGCTTCCAGGTGCTCGTTCAGGCCCAGCTTGTCGTCGATGATCACCGATTTCAGGTAGTCGATGCCGCCTTCCAGGTTATCGAGCCAGGAAGCGGTACGGGTCAGCTTATCGGCGGTGCGGATGTAGAACATCATGAAGCGGTCGAGGTACCGAATCAGCGTGTCGCGATCGAGATCCGCCGCCAGCAGGTCCGCGTGGCGTGGCTTCATCCCGCCGTTGCCGCAGACGTACAGGTTCCAGCCCTTCTCGGTGGCGATGATCCCCACGTCTTTACCCTGCGCTTCCGCGCATTCGCGGGTACAGCCGGAGACGCCAAACTTCATTTTGTGCGGGGTGCGGATGCCTTTGTAGCGGTTTTCCAGCTCCACGCCGAAGCCCACGCTGTCGCCCACGCCGTAGCGGCACCAGGTGCTGCCCACGCAGGTTTTTGCCATGCGCAGCGCTTTGGCGTACGCGTGACCGGTTTCGAAGCCGGCTTCAATCAGCTGACGCCAGATTTCCGGCAGGTCGTCTTTCTGCGCACCAAACAGGCCGATACGCTGGGAACCGGTGATTTTGGTGTAGAGGTTAAATTCACGTGCAATACGGCCCACCGCGACCAGCCCTTCCGGCGTAATTTCGCCACCGGCAGAGCGCGGAATGACGGAGTAAGTACCGTCTTTCTGGATGTTCGCCAGGAAGTTGTCGTTGGTATCCTGCAGCGGCGTATGCTCGGGCTTGAGCACGTATTCGTTCCAGCAGGAGGCCAGCAGGGAGCCTACGGTCGGCTTACACGCTTCGCAGCCGTAGCCCTGGCCGTGCTTCGCCAGCAGTTCGTCGAAGGATTTGATGCCTTCCACGCGGATCAGGTGGTACAGCTCCTGGCGAGAATACGCGAAGTGCTCGCACAGGTTGTTGTTCACTTCGATGCCCTGTTTTGCCAGCTCGGCGTTCAGCACCTGAGTGACCAGCGGAATACAGCCGCCGCAGCCGGTACCGGCTTTGGTTTCCGCTTTCAGCGCCGCCACGGTATGGCAGCCTTTGTTGATGGCGGAGATCAGCATGCCTTTGGTGACGTCGAAGCAGGAGCAAATCTGCGCGCTGTCCGGCAGTTTATCCACGCCGATAGACGGCTTGCCGCTGGAGGCATGCGCCGGGAGGATCAGCGCGTCCGGGTTCTCCGGCAGCTCGATGGCGTTCAGCACCAGCTGGAGCAGGTTGCCGAAGTCGCTGGTGTCCCCCACCAGCACCGCGCCGAGCAGGGTTTTATTGTCCTGGCTGACGATCAGGCGTTTGTAGACTTCTTTGCTTTCGTCGAGGTAGACGTAGCTGCGGGAATTCGGGGTACGACCGTGCGCATCGCCAATCCCGCCTACGTCCACACCCAGCAGCTTCAGCTTGGCGCTCATGTCTGCGCCGGTAAACGCGTTTTCGGTGCCGAGAATGTGGTCAACGGCGACCTGCGCCATTTTGTAGCCCGGCGCCACCAGACCGTATACGCGGTTGTTCCAGCTGGCGCATTCGCCTATAGCGTAGATATCCGCATCGGAGGTCTGGCAGGCGTCGTTAATCATGATCCCGCCGCGCTGCGCCACGGCCAGACCGCACTGGGTCGCCAGCTTGTCGCGCGGACGAATACCGGTTGAGAAGACGATGAAGTCCACTTCCAGCTCGCTGCCGTCGGCAAAGCGCATGGTTTTGCGTGCTTCAGTCCCTTCCTGAACGATCTCTTTAGTGTTCTTGCTGGTGTGAACCTTCACGCCCATGCTTTCGATTTTACGGCGCAGCTGGTCACCGCCCATATGGTCCAGCTGTTCGGCCATCAGCATCGGGGCAAATTCGATAACGTGGGTTTCAACGCCGAGGTTTTTGAGCGCGCCAGCTGCTTCCAGACCCAGCAGACCACCGCCGACAACCGCGCCGCGTTTGCTTCGACGTGCGCAGGATTCAATGGCGTTGAGGTCTTCAATGGTACGGTAAACGAAGCAATCCTGGGTTTCCGACCCTTTAATAGGCGGGATCCACGGATACGAGCCCGTCGCCATGATCAGCTTATCGTAAAAAACCGTACGTCCGGCGCTGGAGTGGATCACTTTTTCCTGACGGTTGATGGTGATAGCGCGTTCGCCCACCAGCACTTTTACGCCATGCTTCTCGTAGAAACCTTCACGCACCAGAGAGAGCTCTTCGGCGGTATGATGGGAGAAGTAGGAAGACAGGTGCACACGGTCGTACGCCTTGCGGGGTTCTTCACAGAACACGGTAATGTCGAAACGGCCAGCGTCGGCTTTATCGAGAAGATCCTCAATAAAGCGGTGGCCGACCATGCCGTTACCGATGATAGCGAGTCTGACTTTGCTCATTTTTGCCTCGATTTCTTTTCTATTACTGCCTACCTTAACGATTCAGCAGGGGCACTTATTGATGCAAATCAAATACGTCTTCGCCTACCCCTTAGGTGGTATGCGACTGATTTGTCAGGATTTTTATAAGTTATGGAATTTGCTGGCTTTTCGTATTCGTCGATTTTGTGTACAAAATAGAGTGCGTTTTTTGAAAATGCGTACTCCGAAATATCAGCCGTGTTTTTCGGGAGAAAGGTATGTCTACAACACCGCTTTGGCTTGTCCAGAATGTTCGCTTACCGGGTCGGGAAGGGCTGTGGCAAATCGCCATCGAGAACGGTCGTTTTGGTGATATCACACCAATGGATGATACCCACGCCGAAAGTTATGAAGTCTTGAACGCGCGAGGTGGGCTGGCTATCCCGCCGTTTATCGAGCCGCATATTCATCTCGATACCACCCAGACGGCGGGGGAGCCGAACTGGAACCAGTCCGGAACCCTGTTCGAAGGTATTGAACGCTGGGCCGAGCGCAAGGTGCTGCTCAGCCATGAGGATGTCAAAGCGCGCGCCTGGAAAACGCTGAAGTGGCAAATTGCCAACGGCATCCAGTTTGTGCGCACGCACGTCGATGTTTCTGATCCAACCCTCACCGCTCTGAAGGCGATGCTGGAGGTGAAGCAGGAGGTTGCCCCGTGGGTGACGCTGCAAATCGTCGCGTTCCCGCAGGAAGGTATTCTCTCTTACCCGAACGGCGCGGCGCTGCTGGAAGAGGCGTTAAGGCTGGGGGCCGACGTGGTGGGGGCGATCCCACACTTCGAGTTCACCCGCGAGTATGGCGTGCAGTCGCTGCATATCGCGTTTGACCTGGCGAAGAAGTATGACCGTCCGCTGGATATCCACTGCGATGAAATCGACGACGAGCAGTCGCGGTTTGTCGAGACGGTGGCGGCGCTGGCTTATGAAGCAGGTCTCGGCCCGCGCGTGACGGCCAGCCACACCACCGCCATGCACTCCTACAACGGCGCTTACACCTCGCGGCTCTTCCGCCTGCTGAAAATGTCGGGGATTAACTTCGTCGCCAACCCGCTGGTCAATATTCACCTGCAGGGGCGCTTTGATGACTATCCGAAGCGCCGCGGCATCACCCGGGTGAAAGAGCTACAGGAGGCGGGCATTAACGTCTGCTTCGGTCATGACGACGTCTTCGACCCGTGGTACCCGCTCGGCACCGGCAACATGCTGCAGGTGCTGCACATGGGGCTGCACGTCTGCCAGATGATGGGCTATCCGCAAATCGACAGCGGCCTGAATCTGATCACCCATAACAGCGCCCGGACCTTTGGCCTGAGCGATTACGGCATTGAAACCGGAAACCCGGCGAACCTGATTATCCTGCCTGCGGAGAGCGGGTTTGAAGCGGTGCGCTGCCAGGTGCCGGTGCGCTGGTCGATTCGTCAGGGACGGGTGATCGCTACAACGCAGCTGGCGCAGACGTGGATCCAGACGGACGTCGGGGGAGAAGAGGTAAGCTTTGCCAGAAACAGCCCCTCTGCGTAATGCAAAGGGGCGCAGGGTTTAGTGAGACGCTGCCGCCGCGTTGTGCTGGCGGTGGCGGGTCACGAAGCCCAGGATGAAGCACATAATGAACACCACGGCATACAGACCGTTAGCGGTGTGCAGCGCCGCCAGCGGGCCGCTGTGGGCCACGATCGGGCCAGTGACCACGAAGGTCAGCATGGTGCCGATGGTGCCGCAGGTCAGGACGAAGTTAACCAGCTTCGGCGAGGCCACTTTGGTCTGCAGGGAGCCCAGGGTGATGATCGAGGTATAAATGGCGCTGGAGAAGAAGCCCAGGGTCAGAATGAACCACGGCATATGCTCCGGCGAACCGTTGATGAACAGGTACATCAGCACGGTTGCCAGGCCCGCCAGCACGGTCAAAATGCGCTGCAGGTCGAAGAAGCGCAGGATGAAGCTAAACGCCCACATGCCGAACATGTAAGACATCCAGAAATCGCTCACCAGTTGACCCGCATCGTTCAGGCTCATGCCCAGACCTTTGGCGTATTCCGGTACCCAGGAGATAAAACCCAGCTGGCCCAGGATGTAGCACAGGGCGGCAACGGAGAGGAACAGCACGCCGATGCCCCACTTTTCTTTCGCAACGGGCTCTGCGGTGGTTTGCGCTTTCTTGCCCAGCACCGGGAACTCACAGCCGAAGGTCAGAATAAAGATCGCCACGTAGACCAGACCAATGCAGGCATAGACCCAGTACCACTCGATGCTGCGCGCCAGCAGAACGGCCGCGACCATCGGGAAAATCATACCGGCCATGCTGAAGAAGGAGTCGGTAAACAGCAGACGCGCGCCGCGCTGGCGGCCTTCATACATATGGGTAATCAGGAACGTACCGATCGACATGGTGATCCCGCTGACCAGACCGAGCACGAACATCGCGGCGGAGAACAGCGCGATGCTGTGGCTCAGCATCAGGCCCGCCACGGCGGCGATCATCAGCACAAAGCCAAAACGCAGCTGCGTTTTCAGCGGGACAATTTCCATCAGCCAGGCATTCAGGAAGATAGAGATCAGGATCCCGGCGTTGAGGAAGGTGAAGGTATTACTCATGCTGGAAACGGGCAGCTGGAAGTAGTCTGCGATATTCCCCATCACCATCCCGGTGACGATCACCAACGCGCCGGTCAGAGCGTAGGAGAAGAAGCTGATCCATGTGAGCTTGATGCGATTGCTGTTAGTCATGTCTGGCCTGTTCAGAAAAAGAAAAAGCGCCCGGGGGCGCTGAGAGCGGGCAGATTTTAGACATTAAAGTGATCTATTCATATCTTTTAAGAGAAATTAGAAGTTCATTGCACCATTTTGTGTGATCTTGATCACACAAAATGGTGCTAAAGCCAACCGTTTGCGTGGTTACAACTGTTTCAATTTCGTAAAATTAGGTAAAAGGCTGGTCTCCGTTCATACTGCTCTTTAGAATCAAGCCATTCGCTTTTTATACTGCGCTTTGTTAAGGAATTCTCATGCTCAAATCAACACTGGCGGCTGTCGCAGCTGTGTTTGCTCTTTCTGCCGTTTCCCCTGCTGCGCTGGCAGCCAAAGGGGACCCTCACGTTCTGCTGACCACCTCCGCCGGGAACATTGAGCTGGAACTGAATAGCCAGAAAGCACCTGTTTCTGTCAAAAACTTCCTCGACTACGTGAACAGTGGTTTCTATAACAACACCACTTTCCACCGCGTGATCCCGGGCTTCATGATTCAGGGTGGCGGCTTCAACGAGCAGATGCAGCAGAAGCAGCCGAACCCGCCTATTAAAAACGAAGCGGACAACGGCCTGCTGAACAAGCGCGGCACCATCTCCATGGCGCGTACCGCAGACAAAGACAGCGCGACCAGCCAGTTCTTCCTCAACGTAGCGGATAACGCCTTCCTGGATCACGGCCAGCGCGACTTTGGCTATGCGGTCTTCGGTAAAATTGTGAAAGGGATGGACGTGGCTGACAAGATTTCTCAGGTACCTACTCACGACGTCGGTCCGTATCAGAATGTGCCGTCAAAACCTGTGGTTATCCTCTCCGCGAAAGTTCTGCCGTAATTCTTCTGAACGCGGGCTTCTTCTGCCCGCGTTATGTCGCCCTCCCTGCGAAAGCGCGTTTTGCTGCTTATACTTGTGGCAAACGGACTATTCAGGGAGGCGTTAAGTGAAAAAACTCACCGACAAGCAAAAATCCCGTCTCTGGGAGCAGCAGCGTAACGTCAATTTACAGGCCAGTTGTCTCCTTGAAAAAGGTAATGGTCCCTCAGAACCCCATATTGAGACGCTGGGGCTTGGGCCTTCCGCGCCCGGGTTGCCCCATCTGTGTCTTATTCATCGTCATTTGTACCGCAGCGAGATGAAGCGGGCTGGCGAGCTCCGTACCGACGATATTTTTAAAGGAGACATTCCCTTCTGCCACTTTGAGTACATCGAAAAGATGGGCAACGAGCTGATGGCGGCGCTGGAAGGCGAAAAGTATCTTGTGGGTCTTGAGAAAGCGGCGTTTGTTGACAGAGTTAGCCACTATTACTGCGAAATCAACATGCTGCATCCCTTCATGCGCGGCAACGGTATTGCCCAGCGCGTTTTCTTCGAGCAGCTGGCGCTTCACGCGGGCTACGCGCTGGACTGGCGCGATATCGATCCCGAGCAGTGGGTGGCGGCTAACCAAAGTGGCGCAACGGGAGATTTAACCGCGTTAAACGCTATCTTTGCCAAAGTAGTGAGCGAAGCGCGGGAATCTGAGTAGAATAGGGCGGCATTTTTTTCGGGAGCCGCCATGATTCTGCTGATTGATAACTACGATTCCTTCACCTGGAACCTTTACCAGTATTTTTGTGAACTGGGTGCAGAGGTGGTTGTCCGCCGCAACGATGAGATCGATCTCGCCGATATCGAGACGCTGGCTCCGCAGAAAATCGTGATTTCTCCGGGGCCGTGTACGCCGTCAGAGTCGGGTATTTCGCTGGAGGTTATCCAGCATTATGCCGGCAAGCTGCCGATCCTGGGCGTCTGTCTGGGCCATCAGGCCATTGCCCAGGCGTTTGGTGCCACCATCGTGCGCGCCGCCAAAGTGATGCACGGTAAAACCTCTCCGGTCACGCACTCCGGCACCGGGGTATTCACGGGGCTCAATAACCCGTTAACCGTGACGCGCTACCATTCGCTGGTGATTGACCCGCCGACGCTGCCCGCCTGCTTTGAGGCGACCGCCTGGAGCGATACACAGGAGATCATGGGAATTCGCCACCGCGAATGGGATCTCGAAGGCGTGCAGTTCCACCCGGAAAGCATCCTCAGCGAGCAGGGGCACGCGCTGCTGGCAAATTTCCTCCATCGCTGAATATCTGTTGCCTTGCTGTGATTTTTTATGCATATTTTGTGATTATATTTTCACAATCACTGTGACATAAAATGGATGGTCATGATATGGCAACTGAACAATCAGCAATTACCCGCGCGACATTCGATGAAGTGATCCTGCCGATTTATGCACCGGCTGAGTTTATCCCGGTGAAGGGAAAGGGCAGCCGCGTCTGGGATCAGCAGGGTAAAGAGTATGTGGATTTCGCGGGCGGTATTGCGGTCACGGCGCTGGGTCATTGCCATCCCGCGCTGGTGGAGGCGCTGAAAACCCAGGGCGAAACCCTGTGGCATACCAGCAACGTGTTCACCAACGAACCGGCGCTGCGCCTGGGACGTAAGATCATTGATGCCACGTTTGCCGAGCGCGTGCTGTTTATGAACTCCGGCACCGAAGCCAACGAAACCGCTTTTAAGCTGGCGCGCTACTACGCGACAACGCGCCACAGCCCGTATAAAACCAAAATCATCGCCTTCCACAATGCCTTCCACGGACGCTCCTTCTTTACCGTCTCCGTTGGTGGCCAGCCGAAGTATTCCGACGGGTTTGGCCCGAAACCGGCCGATATCGTCCACGTGCCGTTTAACGATCTGCACGCGGTGAAAGCGGTAATGGACGACCATACCTGCGCGGTGGTGGTCGAGCCGATCCAGGGTGAAGGCGGCGTGACCGCGGCAACCCCGGAATTCCTGAAAGGGCTGCGCGCCCTGTGCGACGAGCATCAGGCGCTGCTGGTCTTCGATGAAGTGCAGTGCGGGATGGGGCGTACCGGCGATCTGTTCGCGTATATGCACTACGGCGTAACGCCGGATATTCTGACCAGCGCCAAAGCGCTCGGTGGCGGTTTCCCGGTGAGTGCAGTACTCACGACGCAGGAGATCGCCTCGGCGTTCCACGTCGGCTCTCACGGCTCTACCTACGGCGGTAACCCGCTGGCGAGCGCCGTGGCAGGCGCCGCATTCGACATTATCAACACGCCGGAGGTGTTGAACGCCGTGAGCGCAAAGCGCGAGCTGTTCGTAAAACACCTGCAAAAGATTGATGAGCAGTACGACGTGTTCAGCGAAATCCGCGGGATGGGGCTGTTGATTGGCGCCGAGCTGAAGCCGCAGTACAAAGGCCGCGCGCGTGATTTCCTGCACGCCGCCGCGCACGAAGGGGTGATGGTGCTGAACGCGGGGCCGGACGTGATGCGCTTTGCGCCGTCGCTGGTGGTAGAAGACAAAGACATCGAAGACGGGTTAATCCGCTTTGCCGCGGCGGTCGCGAAGATCGTTAAAGGCTAATACTCGGTTCGCTTTAACACGCGCGTTAACCAAACCCCGTGATGCGGACGCTGACGCCATGCCACCGACGAAATGGTGTGCATGGTGTTCAGATGTCCCAGAACGCGCTGCAAATGTTGCTCCAGGGTGCTCATTGGCCCGTGGGTTAACGTCTCCGGCGCTTCCAGAATGTTCGAATCTCCCGACTCGCCCGGCGAGTCATACTCCAGACGCTGCTGACACCTCTGCAACGCAATTTCACACGACTGCAAATAGCGCTGCGCCAGATCCGGCGTCAGCATCGTGTGCTCGCGCGCCAGCGTGGTCATGGCGTTAATGTGCTCGACGATAAACTGGCTGTGCGTCACCCAGAGCTTCATGTCTGCCAGATAGTGCGAGTTAAAGCCCGGCTCCTGCATGGCCTGGTTGAGCGAGTTAAACAGAGCGTTGTGCGCCTGGTTGACCTTCATGCGCTGATACGCCAGCGGGGAGGGCTGCGGGTCGTCGCTCAGGATCAGGCGAATGGCCTGCTGGTCGGCTTCCAGCGCGTCGTGGGCGTTCTGGCGCAGCAGTCCGCTTTGCCACTGCGGCCACAGCCAGACCATGCCGCCGAAGGCAATCAGACAGCCGATCAGGGTATCAATCAGCCTGGCGACAATAAACTGTTCGCCATTGAGCGTGAGCAGCTGCAGGGTATATACCGCCGTCACCGTAAAGCCCACCATCGCCCAGCCGTAGTTTTTGCGGATAATCAGGTAGCTCACCAGCGTAATCGCCAGCATGCCTGCCAGGGTATAGCCTTCCGGCACGTGGAAGTGCAGCGTCACGCCCGCGATGATCAGCCCGGCCATCGTTCCGCCAGCCCGATGCAGAATACGCACCCGCGTGGCGCCGTAGCCGTTCTGGGTGACAAACAGCACGGTCATTAAGATCCAGTAGGGTTTCGGCAGATGCAGCGCCATGCCCATCAGGCTGGCGGTACTGAGCATCACGCTAATCCTTGCGGCGTTGCGCAGGGCGGACGATTTAAGAGAAAGATAGCTTTTGAGGGCGGGCAGTAGCGGCAGCCGTTTCTGCTTATCCGCCATCAGGTCGCGGGGATAAAGCGGGCGCTGGGTGCGCAGCACGCGGGCGATGCGGCTGAAGTGCCAGGCGGCAAACTGGCCGACGGGGTTATCCGGATGCTGACGGGCGATTTTCTCCAGCGCGCCCAGCTGTTTATCCATGCTAAAGCGCGTCGGGTAGCGGTGATAGAGAATATCATCGGCCAGCACCCGCAGGCGTGCCGAGACGGTCTGCGCGTTCCAGCGGATCACCGCTTCGGCGTGGCTGCGCTCGACCAGCTTTTGCACTTCCTGCGGGTGGTGCAGGCTAACGGAGATATGCTCCTGCAGATCCAGCCCGACCTGGAAGGTGCGCAGCAGCCGCTTGTACTCGTGGTTCTTGTTGGCGGCGAGCATATGCAGCTGCTGATAGCACTGGCTTATCAGATCCACCACCTTTTGCTGGCGCGTCAGCAGCGGCGGTAAGGATTTCTCCGGATCGGTATGCTGGGTGAGCAGGGTGTATTTGGCTTCGCAGTAATCCGCAAGCTGCACGTAGAGCAGGCTCAGGGATTCACGCAGCGGCTGTTCCCGCCACAGCCAGAACCAAAACCAGTTAAACAGCCCGTACCATAATGTCCCCAGTGCGTAGATCAGCAGCGGCTCCCACACCGGCATATTCCCGGCGAGGCTCAGCGTGAAAATGGCCGCAATCAGCGAAGCGGGAAGCAGGCGGGCGTGCAGCGAACTGATTTCCGCCGTCACGCCGAGGGTCATCGCCAGCACGGTCAGGATCAGCGGCAGCGGGATATCCCGAGCCAGTAAAAGCTGTACGGCGAGGCTACAGCCCGCAAACAGGCAGCCACCGATAATCAGGCGTTTAAAAAAGCGCTTATGCGGCGTGTCCAGACCGGCAATGTTGCAGCAGGCGGGCACGAGGGAAAACAGCAGGCCTTGCTGGAGGTGTCCGAGGATCAGACCTATGGCCACAGGAAGGCACAACACCAGCGTTTGTCGCAGTGCGTAGTTAACTTCCGGGTGATAGATCAGCCTGCGCCACATGGGGAGTAGAGACAAAAACGGCGTGACACCTTGCGATGGCACGCCGTTTAAGCGGAATTAACGCGTTCCGTAGACCACGATGGTTTTACCGTGGGCGGAGATCAGGTTTTGATCTTCCAGCATTTTCAGGATACGGCCCACTGTTTCACGGGAGCAACCGACGATCTGACCAATTTCCTGACGGGTAATTTTAATTTGCATGCCGTCCGGGTGGGTCATGGCGTCTGGCTGTTTCGCCAGGTTCAGCAGGGTCTGCGCGATACGGCCTGTCACGTCCAGGAAGGCGAGGTTACCCACTTTTTCTGACGTGACCTGCAGACGGCGCGCCATCTGGGAAGAAAGACGCATCAGGATGTCAGGGTTAACCTGAATCAGCTGACGGAACTTCTTGTAAGAAATTTCAGCCACTTCACATGCTGTCTTTGCACGAACCCAGGCGCTACGTTCCTGGCCCTCTTCAAACAGGCCCAGTTCACCGATGAAATCGCCCTGGTTTAGATAAGAAAGGATCATCTCTTTCCCTTCTTCATCTTTGATCAGCACTGCCACCGAGCCTTTAACGATGTAATACAACGTTTCCGCTTTTTCACCCTGGTGAATCAGCGTGCTCTTTGATGGGTACTTATGAATGTGGCAATGAGACAAGAACCATTCGAGAGTCGGGTCTGTTTGCGGTTTGCCAAGCACCATGCGCTGTTATCCTCTGTTATAAGCTGTCACCAGAGTCATCAGATGCATCCGGACTCTGGGGTTGCAATCGAATTCTTACCCATACCCTGGGAAGTCGGCTACCGTAACGTTTCGCAGCCAGTAAAGTTTGATGTCCTCTGCATACATGTGTAACGTCAATGTATTACTGTAGCATCCAGAGTGTTTTAGCATAGCTTTCGCCGCGTGTCTCCTGGTGTCTCGCTTCAGCATGATGCAGGTCGCCTTCCATTGCGAGAAATGTAACGCACGCGTAATCTGTCACCAAAAATGCAACGTTGGAGTTTAAGAATATGCAAGCGCGCGTGAAATGGGTTGAAGGTTTAACGTTCCTGGGCGAGTCCGCTTCAGGACACCAGATTTTGATGGACGGTAACTCCGGCGATAAAGCACCAAGCCCAATGGAAATGGTGCTAATGGCGGCAGGGGGATGCAGCGCAATTGACGTGGTGTCGATCCTGCAAAAAGGTCGTCATGACGTGACGGATTGTGAAGTCAAACTCACGTCAGAACGTCGCGAAGAGGCGCCACGCCTGTTCACCCATATTAACCTGCACTTTGTGGTCACCGGTAAAGAACTCAAGGATGCAGCGGTCTCGCGTGCGGTGGACCTGTCTGCGGAGAAGTACTGCTCTGTGGCGTTAATGCTGGAGAAAGCGGTAAAAATCACGCATTCGTATGAAGTGATCGAGGCTTAAAAAACAAAGCCCGGTGGCGCTGCGCTTACCGGGCCTACAACTGCACGAACGTAGGCCGGATAAGCGAAGCGCCATCCGGCAACAGACGTCACGCGATCTGCTTCCCTTCCATCAGTCGCTCCACCAGCGGCGTCATGATGAGCTCCATCGCCAGCCCCATTTTTCCGCCCGGCACCACTAACGTATTCATGTGCGAAATAAACGAGCCCTGCAGCATGGCCAGCAGCCAGGGGTAATCAATGCCGTCGAGGTTGCGGAAATGGATCACCACGAAGCTCTCATCCAGGGACGGGATACTTTTGGCGGCAAACGGGTTGGAGGTGTCCACCGTCGGCACGCGCTGGAAGTTGATATGGGTGCGGGAAAACTGCGGCGTCAGGAAGTTAATGTAATCCTCCATGGAGCGCACCACGGAGTCCATCACCGCTTCGCGAGAATGGCCGCGCTCGCTCATGTCACGCGTCAGCTTCTGGATCCACTCCAGGTTAACGATAGGGACCACGCCGACCAGCAGATCCACGTGGCGCGCCACGTCGTGTTGAGGGGTGACCACGCCGCCGTGCAATCCTTCGTAAAACAGGACGTCGGTGGGTTCCGGCAGCGGCTGCCACGGGGTAAAGGTTCCCGGCACCTGATTCCAGGGAACGGCTTCATCATAGGTATGCAGATATTTGCGGGACTGCCCTTTACCGCTCTGACCGTACTCGATAAAGGTTTGTTCCAGCAGGCCGAAGTCATTGGCCTCCGGGCCGAAGTAGCTGATGTGTTTACCCAGATCGCGCGCCTTACGGATGGCCATGTCCATCTCCGGACGCGTGTAGCGGTGAAAGCTGTCGCCTTCGACCTCCGCCGCACGGAGATTCAGCTGGGCGAAAATCTTGCGAAATGCGAGGCTGGTGGTAGTGGTTCCCGCACCACTCGACCCCGTAACGGCAATAACCGGATGTCTGGCAGACATAGCAACTCCCTGACTGAAAAGGGTGGAAGATCAGCCGTGAAACGCGTTGCGGGGCATGATATTGACCGTCTCATGCAGTTCTGACCACACCAGCACCACGTCGCCGCTTTTTAGCTGGCGCTTTACATCGTTGACCTTTTGCTCAAGCGAGCGTTCCTGTTCACCATAATCGGTGCCTTCACGTAATACAAAGCTTTCAATCAGATTATCGAGCGTTTCGGGAGCCAGATCCTGCCAGGGAATAATCATTTTGCACCCTCCAGATAAGGAGTCAGCCAGTCAGGAATGCGCGCCTCAAGCCACATTTTCGGGCGGCGCAGCGTGCCGCCGATAAACCCGACGTGGCCGCCGTGCTCGGTCAACTGATAGTGAACGTTGTCGGGCAGGAATTCCTGAGCGGGGATAGAGTGATGATCCATAAACGGGTCATCTTTGGCATGAATAATCAGCGTCGGCTGCGTGATCTTGCTGAGCAGCGGCATGGCGCTGCACTGACGATAATAGTCAATCGCATCGGCGAAGCCGTGGATTTTCGCGGTGATCAGGTCGTCGAACTCGCGAATACGGCGCACCTTTTTCAGCTGGCGCAGGCTGACCGGCAGGGTATCCGGGTAGGCCTTCAGCTTACGCGCCGCGTTGGCCTTCAGCAGGTTGAGCAGGTAGCGCTGATAGACGCGGGAAAAGCCTTTATCCATGTGGTAGCTGCACTGCTCCAGCATAAACGGCGCGGAGACAATGACGGCGGCATCCAGCGGGACGCTTTCACCCTCCTTGGCCAGCAGACAGGCCAGCATATTTCCGCCCAGCGAGTAGCCCACCGCGGCGGTGGGCACGGTGCCAAAGTTGTCCCGCAGCCAGTGTAAAAACCACGTCCCGTCTTCGGTTTCACCCGAGTGATAAATGCGTTTCTGACGATTCGGTTCGCCGCTGCAGCCGCGAAAATGCATCACCACGCCGAGCCAGCCGCGCGCTTTTGCCGCCTCAATTAATCCATGCGCATACGGGCTGTGCAGGCTGCCTTCCAGACCGTGAAAGACCACCAGACGCGGCTTATGGCGGGCCTGTTCCGGCGCTTCGCTCCAGGCGAGATCCAGAAAATCACCGTCTGGCAGGTCAAGCCGTTGCCAGTGTGGGGTGAACTGAACCTTGCGGCGGATCAGTCGCGGCAGCATGGTCTGCAGGTGGGGGTTAGCCACGCCGCGCATGGGCACGAACTCAGTGCTGTCTTCGGCCGCAATGTCGAAGCCTGATGGAATGATTTGGGTCATAAGGGCGATGCTGATTCTTGTCAGAAATTTACGGTACTTTCCGAATTGTACCCCGTTTAGCCTGGTTTTCCGAAACATGAACTGATCCCGATCACAAATCTTTACCTTGATTATTACTCTCAGGCTAATGATTCCGCTCTACGCTTAATTGATGCCTTTCTCACCAGAGCGCACACTTTACTCAACGTTAAGCAAATCAAAATGATTAGCTGAATCAGGAGGTTAATAATGTTATCTGGGCAAACACCCACCCGGCAATGGAACACGCGACGCAGCGAAAAAGCGCGTCGTCTGGCCTCCGTACCGGTGCAGGGCAAGGTACTGCCAACCGGCGATCTTGTCGCCATGCTGGAAAAATTAATCGCGCCTGGCGACAAGGTCGTTCTGGAAGGTAACAACCAGAAGCAGGCGGATTTCCTTTCCCGCTCGCTTGCCGAAGTGAACCCGCAAATTGTCCACGACCTGCATATGATCATGCCGAGCGTCGGCCGCAGCGAGCATCTGGATATCTTCGAGAAAGGCATTGCCCGCAAGCTGGACTTCTCCTTCTCCGGGACGCAAAGCCTGCGTATTTCGCAGCTGCTGGAAGACGGCCAGCTCGAAATCGGTGCGATTCACACCTACATCGAACTTTACTCGCGCCTCTACGTCGACCTTTCGCCAAACGTGGCGCTGATTGCCGGTTTTAAAGCCGACCGCAAAGGCAACCTCTACACCGGGGCGAGTACCGAAGATACCCCGGCGCTGGTGGAAGCCGCCGCGTTCCACGACGGCATCGTCATCGCGCAGGTGAACGAGCTGGTGGACGACGAGTGCGATCTGCCGCGCGTGGATATTCCGGGCTCCTGGATCGACTACGTGGTCGTTGCGGACAAGCCGTTCTTTATCGAGCCGCTTTTCACCCGCGACCCGCGCCTGATCAAACAGGAACATATCCTGATGGCGATGATGGCGATTAAAGGCATCTACGCGGAACACCAGGTGCAGTCCCTGAACCACGGGATCGGCTTTAACACCGCGGCGATTGAGCTGCTGCTGCCCACCTACGGCGAACAGCTTGGCCTGAAGGGCAAAATCTGTAAGCACTGGACGCTGAACCCGCATCCGACGCTGATCCCTGCCATTGAAAGCGGCTGGGTGGAAAGCGTGCACTGCTTCGGCGGCGAGCTGGGGATGGAAGAGTACATCCGCGCCCGTCCGGACGTCTTCTTTACCGGTGCCGACGGCTCGATGCGTTCCAACCGCGCCTTCTGCCAGCTGGCAGGCCAGTACGCGGTGGATATGTTCATCGGCTCTACGCTGCAGGTTGACGGCTACGCCAACTCCTCAACCGTGACCCGCGGTCGTCTTTCCGGCTTCGGCGGTGCGCCAAACATGGGCCATGACCCGCACGGTCGCCGCCACGCCACTCCGGCCTGGCTGAACATGATCACCGAGCCGGACCCAATGCAGCGCGGTAAAAAACTCGTCGTGCAGATGGTGGAAACCTTCCAGGCGGGCGTGAAGCCAACCTTCGTGGAAAAACTTGATGCCGTTGACGTGGCGAAAGCCTCCGGCATGCCGCTGGCACCGGTGATGATTTACGGCGATGACGTGACCCACGTGCTGACGGAAGAGGGGATTGCTTACCTCTATCGCGCCAAAGATCTGGAAGAGCGTCGTGCCATGGTCGCCGCCGTCGCCGGTATCACCGACATCGGTCTGGGCGTTGATGCGAAGCGCGTGGCGGAACTGCGTCAGAGCGGCAAAGTGGTCTACCCGGAAGATATGGGGATCCGCCGCACCGACGCCACCCGCTCTCTGCTGGCGGCGGGCAGCGTGTCTGACCTCGTCGAGTGGTCCGGCGGTCTGTATAACCCACCTGCGAAATTCCGGAGCTGGTAATGAAACTTCTGCCCCAGATTCAGGTTGAAGGCGGTGCCGAATGGCTGGCGCGAACCGCCACGCAGTGTCTGATTGACGAAGCACGTTTAAGCCCGAAACCCGGTCTGGTGGACAGTCGGGGGAACGGCGCGCACCACGATTTATCCCTTGCGCTGATGGAGCGCTCCGCGCACAGCCTGACCCCCACGTTTCAGGTGCTGGCGCAGCAGAGCTGGCAGCGGCCGGCAGACATTGCGCTTCGGCAAACCGTTGGCCGTCTTGGCCGCGAAGGCGAGCAGCAGATGATGGCCGCTACCGACGGGGTGAATACCCATCGTGGCGCGATCTGGGCGCTGGGATTGCTGGTCAGCGCGGTAGCGATGCTGGGCGGTGATGCCAGGGCGCAAGACGTCGCCCGCACCGCCGCGCAGCTGGCAAAACTGCCGGACGATGCGGCGCCGAAGGTATTCAGTAAAGGCCTGCGCGCCACGCACCGCTACCGCGTGCCGGGTGCCAGAGAAGAAGCCCAGCAGGCGTTTCCGCACGTTATGCAGCGCGCGCTGCCGCAGCTTCGTCTCAGCCGGCTAAACGGCAGCAGCGAAACGCAGGCCCGGCTCGACGCGCTGATGGCGATCATGACCTCGCTCACCGATACCTGCGTGCTGTCGCGCGCCGGCATGGAGGGGCTGGACGCCATGCAGAGCGGTGCCCGTGCGGTACTGAACGCCGGAGGCTGTGCAACGGCTGCGGGCCAGCAGGCGCTGGCGAACTTAGACCGTCAGATGCTGGCGCTTAACGCGTCACCGGGCGGCGCCGCCGATCTGCTTGCCGCCACGCTGTTTCTTGACCGCGTCGAATCGCCTTATTCAAAGCATTAAGAGGAAGTTATGGAAAAAATCACATTGACCGTGCCAGCCAGCCGCGCGTTAAGCGGCAGGGCGCTGGCGGGCGTCGTCGGCTCCGGGGATATGGAGGTGCTCTTCACCGCGGAACCGGGCCAGACGCTAACCATTGATATCACCACTTCAGTCGACAACAGCCGTAGCCGCTGGGAGGCGCTGTTCAACCGCCTGCAAACGGTCAGCAGCCTGCCGGCAGGCAAACTGACCATTCATGATTTCGGCGCGACGCCGGGCGTGGCCCGCATTCGCATCGAACAGGTTTTTGAGGGGGTGAGCCATGCGTGATGACAGCAGCTTTATCGAACTAAAAGCGCGCCAGCGCGCGCAGGCCCTGCTGGATGACGGCAGCTACCGCGAACTGCTGGATCCGTTTGAAGGCATTATCTCTCCGTGGCTTGGGCCGCAGGGCATTGTCCCGCAGGCCGATGACGGCATGGTCGTCGCAAAAGGCACCATCAACGGTCAGCCTGCGGTCGTCGTCGCGATTGAAGGTGCGTTCCAGGGCGGCAGCATGGGTGAGGTGTCCGGAGCCAAAATGGCGGCGGCGCTGGAGCTGGCGGCGGAAGATAACCGCAACGGCATTCCGACTCAGGCGGTGCTGTGCCTCGAAACCGGCGGCGTGCGCCTGCAGGAGGCGAACCTCGGCCTGGCGGCGATTGCCGATATCCACGCTGCGATTGTAGACCTGCGTCGCTACACGCCCGTCATCGGGATTGTGGCCGGGACCGTGGGCTGCTTCGGCGGGATGTCCATTGCGGCGGCGCTCTGCAGCTACCTGATTGTGACCCGCGAAGCGCGTCTTGGCCTCAACGGCCCGCAGGTTATCGAGCAGGAGGCGGGCATCGAAGAGTACGACTCCCGCGATCGTCCATTTATCTGGAGCATGACTGGCGGCGAAGTGCGCTATCAAAGCGGGCTGGTGGATGCGCTCGTCGGCGACGGTATCAACGCGGTGAAACAGGCGATGAACGACGCGATTGCGAAAGGCGTTCCCGCGAAACATCGTACCGACAACTACGACGATTACCTGAACCGTTTAACGAATTTCGACACCCGCAAACAGGCCGATGCCGAACAGATTAACGCGCTTTTTGCCCGGGAGGTGAAATGATGAGTAATTCAAAAAGCCGTGGCGAGCTCTGGCTGGAAACCCTCGCCCCGAACGCCAAACGTATCGAAGGGCTGTGCCCGTCCGTGCAGGCGGCAGACGGCGAGCTGAACGGTGAGGCGGTGCGCTTTGTGGCCGTGGTGCCGGATGCCAACAACCACTTCCCGCGCGCGGCGAAAGGTGAGGTCGGCCTGCTGGAAGGCTGGACGCTGGCGAAAGTGGTCAGCGAAACCATCGCCGCTGACGCAGATAAGCCGGTCAAACGCCCGATTGTGGCGGTGATTGACGTCCCAAGTCAGGCCTATGGCCGTCGCGAAGAGGCGTTCGGTATCCATCAGGCGCTGGCAGGAGCCGCTGCTGCCTATGCGAACGCGCGGCTGGCCGGTCATCCGGTGATTGGCCTGATCGTCGGCAAGGCGATGTCCGGCGCGTTCCTGGCGCACGGCTACCAGGCCAACCGCCTGATCGCCTTTAACGACAAAGGCGTGCTGATCCACGCGATGGGCAAAGAGTCTGCGGCGCGCATTACGCTGCGTACCGTCGAGGCGCTGGAAAAGCTGGCGGCGACCATTCCGCCAATGGCGTATGACATCAGCAACTATGCGACGCTGGGGCTGCTCGCCAGCCTGCTGGACATCAGCAACCCGGATGCCCCATCCGATCACGATCTGGCGCAGGTGAAAACCACTCTGCAACAGGCCATCAGCGATGCTCGTCAGGACACCACGCTGAAAAACCGTCTGGGTGCTGACAACCGCCGCAGCTCGGCGCTCGTACGCGAACGTATGCGAGCCAGCTGGTAAGTAAAAAAAAGACCTGCCAGAGATGCAAACCCCCGTGGGCGCGCCCGCTGCGCCCGCGTGGAAGCCTGCATCCTGAAAAATAATAAACATCGCACCAGTGCTAAAACTTTTTTTACTACAGGTGATTTATGACTTACGTAATTGTTCATGCTCTTGCACCGATTTTCGTCATCATGCTGCTGGGATTCTGGGCCGGTAAGGCAAAGATGGTCGATAACAAAAACGTTTCCCTGCTCAATATCTTCGTGATGGATTTTGCACTCCCTGCCGCGCTGTTTAGCGCCACCGTGCAAACGCCGTGGACCGGCATCGTGGCGCAGTCACCGCTGATTCTGGTGCTGACGCTGGCAATGTGGATCACCTATGCGGTCATCTACTTCCTCGCGACTAAAGTCTTTAAGAAATCCCCGCAGGACGCGGCCGTGCTGACCCTGACGGTAGCCTTACCGAACTACGCGGCGCTGGGCCTGCCGATTCTGGGCAGCGTGCTGGGTGAGGGATCGTCCACGTCGCTTTCCGTTGCGGTCTCTATTGCCTGCGGTTCGGTGCTGATGACCCCGTTCTGCCTGCTGATTCTGGAGCGTGAGAAAGCGCGCGCTGAGGGGAATAATTCCGGCTCAACGCTCTCCATGCTGCCGGTGCTGATGTGGCGTTCCATTAAAAAACCGATCGTGATGGGCCCGCTGCTGGGCGTGATTCTTTCTGCCATCGGGATCAAAATGCCGGAGCTGGTGCTTGCGGCGATTAAACCGCTGGGGCTGTCGGCGACCGCTGCGGCGCTGTTCCTGACCGGGGTGATCCTCTCTGCCCGCAAGCTGCAGATCAACACCATGGTGATCACCTCCACCATCGCCAAGCTGCTGATTCAGCCAGCGATTGCCTGGGGTATTGTGCTGATCTTCGGTCTGCACGGCTCCGTGGCGATCACCGCTATCCTGATGATTGCGCTCTCCGCGGGCTTCTTCGGCGTGGTGTTCGGTAACCGCTTTGGCGTGCAGTCGCCGGATGCTGAAGCCGTGCTGCTCTTAAGCTCCGTACTGTGTATCCTGTCGCTGCCGCTGTTTATCTCGCTGACTTCAGGAATGTAATCATGAGCACAACATTACGCCCGCACGACCTCATCTGGCTTACCGCGCGCGACGCGCTGGAAGGCATCACCGAATCCTGGGTGGAGGCGGCATGGCATATCGGCCTGCCGGTGGTGGTGCGGCGTGATGTTGATAATGAAGGCCGTATTCCCGTTGGCGTTCGCGGGTTGCGCCGCGACCAGCGGGCGGCCGGATGGGTGAAGCCGGAAAACGTGAAGCGCGTGGTGTCGCCTGAAGAGCTGTGCGCCACCGCCGATCTGCTGCGCTCACCGTTTGTGACCCAGCCGCCGGTTCAGGTGGCGCTGCAGCTGGCGCAGCAGGCATGGCCGTGGACGTGGGGCATTACCGGCAGCACCGGCTATGCCCTGGCGACCGGCATTCCGGTGATCCATGCCGACAGCGATCTCGATCTGCTGATCCGCGCCCCTGAGCCGATTTCCCCCGATGCTTTTACCGCATGGCAGTCGCAGTTGAGCCGCGCACTGTGCCGGGCGGATACGCAGGTGGATACCCCCGAGGGCGGCTTTGCGCTGGCGGAGTGGCTGCGCGACGGCAAAACGTTGCTGAAAACCCGCCGCGGACCGCGCCTGGTGGCGGATCCGTGGCGCAGGGAGGAGTGATGAAAATAGTGTTTACCTTTCCGGGGCAGGGCACGCAGCATGAAGGCATGCTGCAAAACCTGCCGGGATCGGAACTGGCTCAGGCGCGTGAGGTGCTGGGCGCCGAAGTGGATACGCTGGACGGCGCCGACGCGTTAACCCATACCCGCGCGGTTCAGCTTTCGCTGCTGATTGCCGGTGTGGCCTGGGGGCGCGAGCTTGAGCGTCGCGGCGTGACGCCGGATATCGTCAGCGGGCTGTCCATCGGCGCTTATCCGGCGGCGGTTATTGCAGGCGCGCTGGACTTTTCGGACGCGCTGAGGCTGGTGGCACTTCGCGGCGATCTGATGGAGCAAGCGTACCCGCACGGCTACGGCCTGACCGCGATTATGGGCTTAACTCTGCCGCAGGTGGAAACGCTGATTGAAGGCACCGGAACCTATATTGCCAACCTGAACGCTGAAACGCAGATCGTGATTGCCGGAAGCGATGACGGGATGGCGCAGGTGGCGGCACGCGCGCTGGCAAAAGGGGCGAACAAGGCCAGGCGGCTGGCGGTCAGCGTGCCGTCGCACTGCGAACTGCTGGCGGAACCGGCACAAAAGCTGGCGGCGGCATTTGAGTCCGTCACGCTGGCTCGTCCACGCTGCGCGTACCTGAGCGGCAGTACCGGCCGCGTGCTCTGGCAGCCGGAGAAAATCGCTGACGATCTCGCAATGAATATGGCGCGAACCGTGCGCTGGCAGGAGGCGGTGATTTCCGCTAACGAGCGTGAAGCCCGGCTGGCGATTGAAATGCCGCCCGGCGGCGTACTGACCTGCCTGACGCGTCAGGCTGCGTGGGAAGGGGAGACCATCTCATTGGAGCGCAGCGGGGTGGACGTGGCGGTGCATCTGGCGGGTCGGCTTCGTGCGTGAGTTTTGTTGCCCGGTGGCGGCTGCGCCTTACCGGGCCTACGGGTTTGGTTGTCTTGTTTTGTATCACGCACTTTCCTGCAGGCTGCGCGCATACATCCGCCCTTCGGCGGCTAATGCCCGCAGGCTCGGATCCTGCTCGCGGTTGCGGGCAAAGACAATCGCGATCAGCTGCTGCATCTGGTACGGCTCCGCCAGCTTTAACAGCTGCACCGAATTCTCGTAGACCTTCTTCATCCTGCCCGGCATCAGCGTAAAGCCGACGCCCGCCTGCACCAGGCTGAGCATTGAGAAAATGTCGTTCACCCGGGTAACAATCTCTGGTTCAAACCCGGCGATATGGAACGCTTCCTGGAACCCGGCGTAGGTCGCAAAGCCTTCTGCAAGCGCGACAAATTTCTGATCTTTATAATCGCGGAGATCCGCTGGCCCGTGGGTATTTAGCGTGGCGGAAGCCGGTGCGGCAAGGAAGATATCGTCATGGAACAGCGGCAGAACCTCAAGGCTGTTGCGATCGATATCGCTTTCGGAGATGGAGATAAGAATCGCGTCCAGCGAGCCTTCATCCAGCATGTGCAGCAGGGTGTCGTTGGAGCCCATCGTCAGATCCATCTCCAGATCCGGACGGCGCAGCTTCATGCCCATAATCAGGCGCGGCACGGTTTCCAGCGTCAGGGAGTAGAGCGTGCCCACGCGCAGCCGCCCCTGGCCGATTCCGGCAATTTTGCGGGATTCTTCCAGCCCGCGCTCCATCACCTGCATCACCTCCCGGCAATATTCCAGCAGCGTCCAGGCGGAAGGCAGGGCTATCAGGTTGCGCCCCTTGTGGGTAAAAAGCGGGCAGCGCACGTTCTCTTCCAGCGTGTGTAGCGCACGGTGAACGCTCACGCCGCTCAGGCCCAGAGTTTCGGCGGTACGCGCGATATTCCCTTTCTCCATAAACGTCATGAAGATGCTGAGCTTGCGGAACGTAATCTCGCTCGTGATATCGAAACGCATAACCCTCCCGGCGTGTTAGTCGGCCTGCAGCATCGCTTCCAGCTGTTCCTGCGCGTCCAGCCACGCCATCTCGCACTCTTCGAGGCTGGATTTGGTCTTCGCCTGCGTTTGCAGGCAGTCCGTCAGCTCAGCCTTGCGGCTCTGGTCATACAGGCCGCTGTCGCCGAGCTTCTCTTCAACGATAGCCAGCGTGGCGTTGAGCTTTTCCATCTCTTTTTCGAGACGGGCAATTTCTTTACGCAGCGGCTGCGTCTGGGTGCGTAGTTCCGCTTCACGTCGCTTCTGGTCTTTACGCGCCTGCGCGCTGTTGGCGTTATCTTTCGCGGACTCTTCCGGCTGGTTTTCCTGCTTCTGCACGTCCGTCAGCCACTGCTGGTAGTCTTCCAGATCGCCGTCGAACGGTTCGACTTTGCCGTCGTGAACTAAGTAGAGATCGTCCGTGGTGGAGCGGATCAGGTGACGGTCGTGCGAAACCACAACCAGCGCGCCTTCGAACTCGATCAGCGCTTCGGTCAGCGCCTGACGCATGTCGAGATCCAGGTGGTTGGTCGGTTCATCGAGCAGCAGCAGGTTCGGACGCTGCCAGACGATCAGCGCCAGCACCAGACGGGCTTTTTCACCGCCGGAGAAACGCTCGGTGTTTTCAGTGACCTTATCGCCCTGGAAGCCGAAGCCGCCGAGGTAGTCGCGCAACTTTTGCTCCATCTCCTGCGGCGCCAGACGCGCGAGGTGCTGAATCGGCGATTCATCCGCGCGTAAAAATTCCAGCTGATGCTGGGCGAAGTAGCCCAGCTTGATGCCCTTCGCGAGGCCGATTTCGCCGCTGACCGGGTTAAGCTCGCCCGCCAGCAGTTTGATCAGCGTCGATTTACCGGCACCGTTACGTCCCAGCAGGCCGATACGTGAACCCGGGACCAGGTTGAGCTTGATGGAGTCGAGAATAATGCGCTCGGCATAGCCCGCGCTCACTTTTTCCATCTTCAGGAGCGGGTTTGGCAGGCTCTCCGGCTCGCGGAAGCTAAAGTGGAACGGGTTATCCACGTGCGCCGGGGCGATCATCTCCATGCGTTCCAGCATCTTGATGCGGCTTTGGGCCTGCTTGGCTTTTGAGGCTTTGGCCTTAAAGCGATCCACGAAGCTCTGCAGGTGCGCCACGCGCTGCTGCTGGCTTTCGTACATGGACTGCTGCTGGGCAAGACGCGTCGCGCGCTGGCGCTCGAAGGAGCTGTAGTTGCCGGTGTACTCGAACATCGTTTGCTGTTCGATATGAATGATTTTATCCACCACCGGGTCGAGGAAGTCGCGGTCGTGGGAGATCAGAATCAGAGTGCCCTGATAGCTCTTAAGCCACTTCTCCAGCCAAATAACCGCATCAAGATCGAGGTGGTTGGTCGGTTCATCGAGCAGCAGCAGGTCAGAGCGGCAGATCAGCGCCTGCGCCAGGTTGAGGCGCATACGCCAGCCGCCGGAGAAGTCGCTGACCGGGCGTTCCAGCTGCTCATTGCTGAAGCCCAGGCCGTGCAGCAGGCTGGAGGCGCGGGAGCGAATGGTCCACGCGTCGATAGCGTCCAGCTTGCCGTGAACGGTGGCGATGGCGTGACCGTCGTTGCGCTCGTTCGCGGCGTTGAGTTCTGCCTCAAGCTTGCGGTATTCACGGTCGCCGTCGATAACATAGTCGAGCGCCGGCTCACTCAGCGCCGGCGTCTCCTGGTTTACCCACGCGAGCTGCCAGTTTCCCGGGAAGGTAAAGTTACCGCCATCCGCGCTAATCTCGTTTTTCAGCAGCGCCAGCAGGGTGGATTTACCGCAGCCGTTTTTGCCGACCAGGCCCACTTTTTGGCCCGGGTTGATGGTAGCAGTGGCGTTATCCAGCAGGACGCGCACGCCGCGACGAATTTGTAACGAGGAGAAAACAATCATAGAAGCGCCGTATGTTCCGACTATGTTAATTTGTCATTATGATAATGTAAGGTGTGGGCCATTTTCCGCACCGGGCCGCCATGGTAGCCCAAAACAACAACGATACACAAAAACAGAAACAAGACCGGGAGGGGAATGATGTCTCAGACAGCAAAAGTGCTGCTGCTGTATGCCCATCCGGAATCTCAGGACTCGGTGGCAAACCGGGTGCTGCTTAAGCCGGCTACACAGCTCAGCAACGTGACGGTGCACGATCTCTATGCGCACTATCCTGATTTCTTTATTGATATCCCTTACGAGCAGGAGCTGCTGCGTCAGCACGACGTGATTGTGTTCCAGCATCCGCTTTATACCTACAGCTGTCCGGCGCTGCTCAAAGAGTGGCTGGACCGCGTGCTGAGCCGGGGCTTCTCCAGCGGGGTGGGGGGAAACCAGCTGGCGGGAAAGTACTGGCGTAGTGTGATCACCACCGGTGAACCCGAAAGCGCTTATCGCCACGACGGGCTGAACCGCTATCCGATGAGCGACATTCTGCGGCCCTTCGAGCTGACGGCGGCGATGTGCCGTATGCACTGGATGAGCCCGATTATTGTCTACTGGGCGCGGCGACAGGATCCGAAAGAGCTGGCAAGCCACGCCAGAGCCTACGGTGAATGGCTGACGTCACCGATTCCGGCAGGAGGTCGTTAATGGAAGGATCGAATTTGCTCCTCGCCGGGGTGCTGTTTTTATTTGCGGCCGTCGTCGCGGTGCCGCTTGCTGCACGTATTGGTATCGGTGCGGTGCTGGGGTATCTGCTGGCGGGGATCGCGATTGGTCCCTGGGGACTGGGATTCATCAGCGATGTGGATGAGATTCTCCATTTCTCCGAGCTGGGCGTGGTGTTCCTGATGTTCATCATCGGCCTGGAGCTGAATCCTTCGAAATTGTGGCAGCTCCGACGCTCTATCTTTGGCGTGGGCGCCGCGCAGGTGCTGTTCAGCGCCGCTATTCTGGGCGGCCTGTTAATGCTGACGAATTTCTCCTGGCAGGCGGCGGTGATAGGTGGAATAGGCCTTGCCATGTCCTCCACGGCGATGGCGCTGCAGCTGATGCGCGACAAAGGAATGAACCGTAACGAAGCCGGTCAGCTGGGCTTTTCGGTACTGCTGTTCCAGGATTTGGCGGTGATCCCGGCGCTGGCGCTGGTGCCGCTGCTGGCGGGCTCCGGGGACGATCACTTCGACTGGGCTAAAATCGCCATGAAGGTGCTGGCCTTCGCGGGCATGCTGATCGGCGGTCGTTTCCTGTTACGTCCCGTGTTCCGCTTTATCGCCGCGTCGGGCGTTCGCGAGGTGTTTACCGCCGCGACGCTGCTGCTGGTGCTGGGATCGGCGTTATTTATGGACGCGCTGGGGCTGTCGATGGCGCTCGGAACCTTTATCGCCGGGGTGCTGCTGGCGGAGAGTGAGTATCGTCACGAGCTGGAAATTGCCATCGATCCCTTCAAAGGGCTGCTGTTAGGCCTGTTCTTTATTTCGGTGGGGATGGCGCTCAACCTCGGTGTGCTCTATACCCATCTGCTGTGGGTGGTCGTGAGCGTCGCCATCCTGGTGGCGGTGAAGATGCTGGTGCTGTACGTCATGTCACGTATCTACGGGCTGCGCAGTTCGGAACGCATGCAGTTTGCCAGCGTGTTAAGCCAGGGGGGCGAGTTCGCGTTTGTGCTGTTCTCGACCGCCTCCTCCCAGAAGCTGTTTAAAGACGATCAGATGGCGCTTTTGCTGGTGACGGTCACGCTGTCTATGATGACCACGCCGCTGCTGATGAAGCTGGTGGATAAACTGCTGTCGCGTCGCCTGAATCCAGCTGACGATGAAGACGAAGCGCCGTGGGTGGAAGACGACAAGCCGCAGGTGATTGTGGTGGGCTTTGGCCGCTTCGGACAGGTGATTGGACGCCTGTTGATGGCGAACAAAATGCGCATTACGGTGCTGGAGCGTGACATCAGCGCGGTCAACCTGATGCGCAAATATGGCTATAAGGTTTACTACGGCGACGCGACCCAGCTCGAGCTGTTGCGCTCGGCGGGGGCGGAAGCGGCAGAGTCCATCGTGATTACCTGTAACGATCCGGAAGACACGATGAAGCTGGTGGAACTGTGCCAGCAGCATTTCCCGCATCTGCATATTCTGGCGCGTGCGCGGGGACGTGTTGAAGCTCACGAATTGTTGCAGGCGGGTGTGAAACACTTCTCCCGTGAGACGTTCTCCAGTGCGCTGGAGCTGGGCCGCAAGGCGCTGATCTCGCTCGGGATGCATCCGCATCAGGCGCAGCGCGCCCAGATGCACTTCCGCCGGCTGGATATGCGGATGTTGCGCGAGCTGATGCCGGTTCATACCGATACGGCGCAGATCTCCCGCGTGCGGGAAGCGCGTCGCGAGCTGGAGGAGATCTTCCAGCGAGAGATGCAGCAGGAACGACGCCAGCTTGATGGCTGGGATGAATTTGAATAAAGGGTAACGAAAGATGGCTGTACGTAAACGCTTTATTGCGGGTGCAAAATGCCCGACCTGCCAGGCGCAAGATACCCTGGCGATGTGGCGGGAAAATAATATTGATGTTGTTGAGTGTGTTAAGTGCGGTCACCAGATGCGTGAGGCCGATAAAGAGGCCCGCGATCACGTTCGCAAAGAAGAGCAAGTTATCGGGATTTTTCATCCGGACTAGCGATATGCCCTGAGTTTTTTTAAGCTAAAGGGTACACGGGTGCAGATTTCCGCTACAATCTGCGCCAGCAATTTTCCCACGCTCAGGAGATATCATGAAAGTAGCAAAAGACCTGGTGGTCAGCCTGGCCTATCAGGTACGTACAGAAGACGGTGTGTTGGTTGATGAGTCTCCGGTGAGTGCGCCGCTTGACTACCTGCATGGTCACGGCTCCCTGATTTCTGGCCTGGAAACCGCGCTGGAAGGTCATGAAGTTGGCGACAAATTTGACGTTGCTGTAGGCGCGAACGACGCTTACGGTCAGTATGACGACAACCTGGTTCAGCGCGTGCCTAAAGACGTATTCATGGGCGTTGACGAACTGCAGGTTGGCATGCGCTTCCTGGCTGAAACTGACCAGGGTCCGGTTCCTGTTGAAATCACCGAAGTGGAAGATGACCACGTCGTGGTTGACGGCAACCACATGCTGGCTGGCCAGAACCTGAAGTTCAACGTAGAAGTTGTTGCGATTCGTGAAGCGACCGAAGAAGAGCTGGCTCATGGCCACGTTCACGGTGCGCACGGTCACGACCATGACCACGATCACGGCCACGACGGCTGCTGCGGTGGTCACGGCCACGATCACGACCATGGTCACGACCACGGTAAAGGTGGTTGCGGTAACGGCGGCTGCGGCTGCCACTAATTCCGTCATGCGGAAAATAAAAAAGCGGGATAATCCCGCTTTTTTTACGCCTCAATAATGAGGAGGTGGCGTCTCTTCTGACTGAGAGGCAATGTTCGACGGCTGCGTGGCCTTCAGCTTTTCCGTCAGCAAGCGCATATGATCCCGCAGTTTTGCCATTTCAAGCTCATGTGCGGTCACGGTCTGGTTTAGCTCTTCGATGGTGATGTCCTGAAAAGCCAGGCGGCTTTCCAGTTCAGCCATTCTCGCTTCTATCGCTGTATCCTTCATCATTCACCTCGTTTATTTCAGATTCGCCATAATGGCCCTGCGGCGGCGCAGTTTAACTGAGTTTATCCTTAAGTACAGTTCGCATGCCCTTGGCAAGAAACTTATTTAAACAAAAATAGTCTGAAAAGAGGCGAGAATTGGACGTGTCTGTCTGTAGATTTCTTCTGCAACGTTTTATAGTACGTCACTCATTTACGTTTAACGCTGGGGTGAGAGTCCCCAGGCCCTGGAGATATGGATGAAATCACTGTTTAAAGTAACGCTGCTGGCGACCACGATGGCTGTTGCGCTGAACGCGCCGCTGTCATTCGCTGCTGATACTGCTGCGAAGCCTGCTGCTACTGCAGACAGCAAAGCGGCGTTCAAAAATGACGACCAGAAATCCGCCTACGCACTGGGCGCATCTCTGGGTCGTTACATGGAAAACTCTCTGAAAGAACAAGAGAAACTGGGCATCAAACTGGATAAAGCTCAGCTGATCGCGGGCGTTCAGGACGCATTTGCAGATAAGAGCAAGCTGTCTGACCAGGAAATTGAACAGACTCTGCAGGCGTTTGAAGCGCGCGTGAAGGGTGCCGCGCAGACTAAGATGGACGCGGACGCTAAAGACAACGAAGCGAAAGGCAAAGCCTACCGCGACACCTTTGCTAAAGAAAAGGGCGTGAAAACCTCTTCTACTGGCCTGGTGTACAAAGTTGAGAAAGAAGGCACCGGCGATGCGCCTAAAGACAGCGACACCGTTGTTGTTAACTACAAGGGTACGCTGATCGACGGTAAAGAGTTCGACAACTCTTACACCCGCGGTGAGCCGCTCTCTTTCCGTCTGGATGGTGTGATCCCGGGCTGGACTGAAGGCCTGAAAAACATTAAGAAAGGCGGCAAGATCAAGATGGTTATCCCACCGGATCTGGCCTATGGCAAAACCGGCGTTCCGGGTATCCCTGCTAACTCTACGCTGGTCTTTGACGTAGAACTGCTGGATATCAAACCAGCACCAAAAGCGGATGCCAAGGCAGACGCACCGGCTGACGATAAAGCCGCTGCCGCTAAGAAGTAATGCTGAAAAAAAACCGCCGCCTTTAAGGCGGCGGTTTTTTATTGTGGGGCAGATATAATTAACACTGGAAAGCGTTAGGCACGCTGTATTAATTTAGTTGTCCGTGTAGATAATGAGCCTGCCCTGAAAACCTAACGACAGGCTCCTGAAAAGGAGTGTTTTTTTCATGTCCAGGTCGCTTTTAACCAACGAAACCAGTGAACTTGATTTGCTGGATCAACGTCCTTTCGATCAGACCGACTTCGATATCCTGAAATCCTATGAAGCGGTAGTGGACGGGTTAGCGATGCTCATTGGCTCCCACTGCGAAATCGTATTGCACTCCCTGCAAGATCTGAAGTGTTCCGCTATCCGCATTGCGAATGGTGAGCATACTGGCCGTAAAATTGGTTCGCCAATTACCGACCTTGCATTGCGTATGTTGCATGACATGACCGGCGCGGACAGCAGCGTCTCCAAATGCTATTTCACCCGCGCCAAAAGCGGCGTGCTGATGAAATCAGAAACCATCGCGATTCGAAACCGCGACCATCGTGTTATTGGGCTGCTGTGCATCAACATGAACCTTGATGTGCCATTCTCGCAGATCATGAGCACCTTTATTCCACCAGAAACGCCGGATGTGGGCTCTTCTGTTAACTTTGCCTCCTCCGTTGAAGATCTGGTGACGCAGACGCTTGAGTTTACGATTGAAGAGGTGAATGCCGATCGCAACGTCTCGAACAACGCCAAGAACCGTCAGATCGTGCTCAATCTTTATGAAAAAGGGATTTTTGATATTAAAGACGCCATCAACCAGGTGGCCGATCGTCTGAACATCTCCAAGCACACGGTCTACCTCTATATTCGCCAGTTCAAAAGCGGCGATTTCCTGGGACAAGACAAGTAATGCGTTTTGCGTTAATGGTGACAGGCCCGGCGTACGGTACTCAGCAGGCCAGCAGCGCGCTGCAGTTTGCGCATGCGCTACTGGCGGCCGGACATGAGCTGGCGAGCGTCTTCTTCTATCGGGAAGGGGTGTATAACGCGAATCAGTTTACGTCACCGGCGAGTGACGAGTTCGACCTGGTGGGTGCCTGGCAGGCATTAAACGAAAAGCAGGGCGTAGAACTGCACATCTGCGTGGCGGCGGCACTGCGCCGCGGCGTGACCGATACAACCGAAGCCGCGCGTCTTGGTTTATCGGGTTCTAACCTGCAGCCCGGTTTTTCGTTGAGTGGTCTGGGTGCATTGGCACAGGCGGCATTAACCTGCGACAGAGTGGTGCAATTCTGATGAAGCGCGTGGCATTTGTTTTTACCTCTGCGCCGCACGGCAGCGCTTCTGGCCGCGAAGGATTGGATGCGTTACTTGCGACTTCCGCGCTGACCGAAGATATCGGTGTTTTCTTTTTGGGAGACGGGGTGTTCCAGCTTCTGGCGGGGCAACAGCCTCAGGCCATTCTGGCGCGTGATTACATCGCGACGTTCAAAGTGTTACCGCTTTACGATATCGAAACCTTCTATGTTTGTGCTGACTCTTTGGCCGCGCGCGGTTTAAACGAGATAACGCCATTCGTGCTGGATGTGACAGTCCTGTCTTCTGCTGCATTGCGCGAACACCTTTCCCACTACGACACCGTTCTGACTTTCTGAGGCCACCATGCTCCATACTCTGAGCCATTCACCGTGGCAATGTGATATCGACGCGTTACTGAGTATGCTGCGCGAAGGTGATGACCTGCTGCTGATTCAGGATGGCGTGCTTGCCGCACTGGAAGGCAGTCGTTTCGTTGAAATTCTCACGAATACCCCCATAACAGTCTCTGCGCTGAAAGACGATCTGGATGCGCGGGGTCTTTCTGGTCAAATTTCAGCCAAAATTGACGTGGTTGGCTATACTGATTTCGTCAATCTTACTGTGGCGCACGCCAGTCAAATGAACTGGTGATCTGAGATCGCTGTATATTTCTTGACACCTTTTCGACGTAGCCCTAAAATTTCGCGTCCTCATATTGTATGAGGTCGATTTATTACGTGTTTACGAAGCAAAAGCTAAAACCAGGAGCTATTTAATGGCAACAGTTAACCAGCTGGTACGCAAACCACGCGCACGCAAAGTTGCAAAGAGCAACGTGCCTGCGCTGGAAGCCTGCCCGCAGAAACGTGGTGTATGTACTCGTGTATATACCACCACTCCTAAAAAACCAAACTCCGCACTGCGTAAAGTATGCCGTGTGCGTTTGACTAACGGTTTCGAAGTGACTTCCTACATCGGTGGTGAAGGTCACAACCTGCAGGAACACTCCGTGATCCTGATCCGTGGCGGTCGTGTTAAAGACCTTCCGGGTGTTCGTTACCACACCGTTCGTGGTGCGCTCGACTGCTCAGGTGTTAAAGACCGTAAGCAGGCTCGCTCCAAGTACGGCGTGAAGCGTCCTAAGGCTTAATGGTTCTCCGTTAAGTAAGGCCAAACTGATTTATCTTAATGTCAAACTAAACTCTTTGAGTTTTGGACAATCCTGAATTAACAACGGAGTATTCCCATGCCACGTCGTCGCGTCATTGGTCAGCGTAAAATTCTTCCAGATCCGAAATTCGGATCAGAACTGCTGGCAAAATTTGTAAATATCCTGATGGTAGATGGTAAAAAATCTACTGCAGAAGCAATCGTATACAGCGCGCTTGAGACCCTGGCTCAGCGTTCTGGTAAAAATGAACTGGAAGCTTTCGAAGTCGCTCTCGACAACGTTCGCCCAACTGTAGAAGTTAAGTCCCGCCGCGTTGGTGGTTCTACTTATCAGGTTCCAGTTGAAGTTCGTCCGGTTCGTCGTAATGCTCTGGCAATGCGTTGGATCGTTGAAGCTGCTCGTAAACGCGGTGATAAATCCATGGCTCTGCGTCTGGCGAACGAACTTTCTGATGCTGCAGACAACAAAGGTACTGCAGTTAAGAAACGTGAAGACGTTCACCGTATGGCAGAAGCCAACAAGGCGTTCGCACACTACCGTTGGTAATCCCTTCGGAGTATTAGTCACCAGGCGGGCGCTTCAGAGAAGCCGCCCGCTCTGGGTAACTTAACTGAACGCCTAAAGATATAAACGAGGAATCAAATGGCTCGTACAACACCCATCGCACGCTACCGTAACATCGGTATCAGTGCGCACATCGACGCCGGTAAAACCACTACTACCGAACGTATTCTGTTCTACACCGGTGTAAACCACAAAATCGGTGAAGTTCATGACGGCGCAGCCACCATGGACTGGATGGAACAGGAGCAGGAGCGTGGTATTACTATCACCTCCGCAGCGACTACTGCATTCTGGTCAGGTATGGCTAAGCAGTACGAACCGCATCGCGTAAACATCATCGACACCCCAGGGCACGTTGACTTCACCATCGAAGTAGAACGTTCCATGCGTGTTCTTGACGGCGCGGTAATGGTTTATTGCGCAGTTGGTGGTGTTCAGCCACAGTCTGAAACCGTATGGCGTCAGGCGAACAAATATAAAGTTCCACGCATCGCGTTCGTTAACAAAATGGACCGTATGGGTGCTAACTTCCTGAAAGTTGTTGGTCAGATCAAATCCCGTCTGGGCGCGAACCCTGTTCCGCTGCAGCTGGCAATTGGTGCTGAAGAAGGCTTCACCGGTGTTATCGACCTGGTGAAAATGAAAGCCATCAACTGGAACGATGCAGACCAGGGCGTTACCTTCGAATACGAAGATATCCCAGCTGCAATGCAGGACCTGGCTGACGAATGGCACCAGAACCTGATCGAATCCGCTGCTGAAGCTTCTGAAGAGCTGATGGAGAAATACCTGGGTGGTGAAGAACTGACTGAAGAAGAGATCAAAAAAGCTCTGCGTCAGCGCGTTCTGAACAACGAAATCATCCTGGTAACCTGTGGTTCTGCGTTCAAGAACAAAGGTGTTCAGGCGATGCTGGATGCGGTAGTTGACTACCTGCCATCCCCGGTTGACGTTCCTGCGATCAACGGCATCCTGGACGACGGTAAAGATACTCCGGCTGAGCGTCACGCAAGCGACGAAGAGCCATTCTCTGCACTGGCGTTCAAAATTGCTACCGACCCATTCGTGGGTAACCTGACCTTCTTCCGCGTTTACTCTGGTGTGGTTAACTCCGGTGACACCATCCTGAACTCCGTGAAAGCGGCGCGTGAACGTTTTGGCCGTATCGTACAGATGCACGCTAACAAACGTGAAGAGATCAAAGAAGTTCGTGCGGGCGACATCGCTGCAGCTATCGGTCTGAAAGACGTGACCACTGGTGACACCCTGTGTGACCCGGATCACCCGATCATTCTGGAGCGTATGGAATTCCCTGAGCCGGTAATCTCCATCGCAGTTGAACCAAAAACCAAAGCTGACCAGGAAAAAATGGGTCTGGCTCTGGGCCGTCTGGCGAAAGAAGACCCATCATTCCGCGTATGGACTGATGAAGAATCTAACCAGACCATCATCGCTGGTATGGGTGAACTGCACCTGGACATCATCGTTGACCGTATGAAGCGTGAATTCAACGTTGAAGCGAACGTGGGTAAACCTCAGGTTGCTTACCGCGAAGCGATTCGCGCGAAAGTTACCGATGTTGAAGGTAAACACGCTAAGCAGTCTGGTGGTCGCGGTCAGTACGGTCACGTTGTGATCGACATGTACCCACTGGAGCCGGGCTCTAACCCGAAAGGTTACGAGTTCATCAACGACATCAAAGGTGGTGTAATTCCTGGCGAATACATCCCAGCCGTTGATAAAGGCATTCAGGAACAGCTGAAAGCGGGCCCTCTGGCTGGCTATCCGGTTGTTGACATGGGTGTTCGTCTGCACTTCGGTTCTTACCACGACGTTGACTCCTCTGAACTGGCGTTTAAACTGGCTGCGTCTATTGCCTTTAAAGAAGGCTTTAAGAAAGCAAAACCAGTTCTGCTTGAGCCAATCATGAAGGTTGAAGTAGAAACTCCTGAAGAGAACACCGGTGACGTTATCGGTGACTTGAGCCGTCGTCGCGGTATGCTGCGTGGTCAGGAATCCGAAGTAACTGGCGTTAAGATCCACGCTGAAGTTCCGCTGTCTGAAATGTTCGGATATGCAACTCAGCTGCGTTCTCTGACCAAAGGTCGTGCATCATACACCATGGAATTCCTGAAGTATGATGATGCGCCTAACAACGTTGCTCAGGCCGTTATTGAAGCCCGTGGTAAGTAATCCACAGGATTAAAACCTAAGTCCCGTGCTCTCTCCACAGGGGAGAGCACTATAGTAAGGAATATAGCCGTGTCTAAAGAAAAATTTGAACGTACAAAACCGCACGTCAACGTTGGTACTATCGGCCACGTTGACCATGGTAAAACTACCCTGACTGCTGCAATCACTACCGTTCTGGCAAAAACCTACGGTGGTTCTGCTCGTGCATTCGACCAGATCGATAACGCACCAGAAGAAAAAGCTCGTGGTATCACCATCAACACCTCTCACGTTGAATATGACACCCCGACTCGCCACTACGCACACGTAGACTGCCCAGGCCACGCCGACTATGTTAAAAACATGATCACCGGTGCTGCGCAGATGGACGGCGCGATCCTGGTTGTTGCTGCGA